>NC_019966.1:3232458-3878949 GCF_000328565.1 Mycobacterium sp. JS623
GGACATGGTCGCAGGCGAATCGGCGGTGGCGCTGTTTAACCCTGCCGCCGTCGCGGTTTACCGCGACAAGCCGCACGGAAGCCCCCGCAACACCGTTGAGGTGACGGTCGCCGAACTCGACAGCCGCGGGAGCGTGATCCGGGTGCGCGCCGACGAGCAACCCGACGGCGCACCGGGACTGGCTGCCGACATCACCGCCGAATCGGCGGCCGAGTTGCACCTGGTGCCCGGCGATCGGGTTTACTTCTCGGTGAAGGCTCAGGAGGTCACCGTGCATCCGGGCCCGTAACGGCGCGGCTCGCCGGCGCGATCAAAACGTTGCGAATCGGCCACAAAACCGGGGGCGCAGTTGAGGACACATACCCCGCGCGACGCGCGGGGGCTTCGCCGTGCCAGCAATCGGGTGAAATACACTCTAACAGTAACTATTTGGCATACAGCAATTTTTCAGCTGAGCACTTTTTGAGCAACACGCACTTGCGTCACGGCCGTAACACGGTAGTTTCTTCCACATGCTTGAGCCGGAACACCGCAAGGGCCTCCCGAAGACACTGGCGATCGCCGCGCTGACCGGCGCCTCCGTGGTGGTGCTGTCGCTGCCGTCGGTGGCCAATGCCGATCCGACGCCGCCGCCACCGCCGCCACCGCCCGCGGGTAATACGTTCCTCGATGGCGCGCCCCCGGAGGCGCCGGCACCCCCGCCGCCTGCGGACCCCAACGCGGCTCCGCCCCAGCCCGCCGATCCGAATGCGCCGCCGCCGGATCCGAACGCGCCGGCGCCCGCACCCGCTCCGCCGCCAGAGCCGGGCCGGGTCAACAACTCGGCCGGCGGCTTCAGCTACGTGGTGCCCGCGGGCTGGAAGGTGGCCGACGCCACCCAGCTGTCCTACGGGCAGGCACTGCTGAACAAGATCCCGCCGCCGGAGGCAGCCCCCGGGCCGAACGGTCAGCCGGCTCAGCCGCCCAGCGACACCAGCGTGCTGCTCGGCCGGCTGGATCTGAAGCTGTTCGCGGGCGCCGAGACCGACAACACGAAGGCAGCCCAGCGGCTCGCCTCCGACATGGGTGAATTCTTCATGCCGTTCCCCGGTACGCGCGTCAATCAGCAGACCGTCCCGCTCAATGCGGGCGGCATGGATGGCGTCGCGTCGTACTACGAGGTGAAGTTCACCGACACGAACAAGCCCGTCGGCCAGATCTGGGCCGGCGTGGTCGGGGCGCCCACTGCGCCCGGCACACCGCGCGGACAGCGCGCACCCGAGCGGTGGTTCGTGGTTTGGCTCGGCACCGCCAACAACCCGGTGCCGAAGAACGAGGCCGTCACGCTGGCGCAGTCGATCCGGCCGTACACGCCTCCGGCTCCGCCGCCACCGGACCCCAACGCGCCTCCACCACCCGCGGGCGGCACCAACGCACCGGGGCAGAACCCGAACGTTGGGGTGCCGGTCCCGGTCGACCCGAACAGCGCACCCGGGATGATGCCGCCGTCCTAGCGGCTGACTGGGTTGGCCCTTAAGGGCCAACCCATGGCGGCTGGCCGTTCAGATTGTTGGCGTCAACGATGAAGCAGGGCATGCTCCCGCCAAATCCCAAGACGCCGACAGTCTGACAACGCTGGAAGGTTCCGTCAGCGGCGATCGGTCCGTCACAAATCTCTCCGCCGCCCCACGGCGTCCATCCGCTCTGGCAACCGGCGTTCGCCGGCGCGGCCAGGACGATGCCGCTCGCGATGAGGCCGCTTACCGCCAGTGCGACAAGTGCTTTCATTCTTCACCCCTTATTTCCGCTGTACCGGCATCGCCGGTACCGAGTCCCCGGCCCGTTATCTCCAGGTTATTCCGCCGTGACGAGTTGGGAATGCCCATTCCTACGGATTTTCGTCGCCAGGGCCGCCGACTCCGGCGCGATCGCCGGTGACCTGCGGAAAGAATTAACGTTCGTGCCCCGACTCGTTTGCCGTGCGCGGTATACCGTCACCGTGACTACGCATACCCACGTTATGGAGGGAGCTGAGACGTGATTTGGCATGTCCTCTGGATGCTCATTCTCGGTTTGATCGTCGGCGCGATCGCTCGATTCATCGTGCCCGGCAAGCACGACATGGGCCTGATCCTGACGGCGCTCCTCGGGATCGTCGGCGGCTATGTCGGCGGCACACTAGGCAGCGTTGTCTTTGCGCCGCACAAATTCACGATCACCCCACCGATCAACCATTCCTTCTTGGGCGCGCTCGTTGGTGCAGTGATCCTCTTGCTGATCGTCGGGTTCGTAAAGGGACGCACCGCTAAGACTTAGCCGCGGACCGAACGGGCGCGCACCATAGGGGCATGACCGCCCCAACCATGAGCGCGTGGCGGGTCCGACAACCGGGCCCGATGACCACTCGTCCGCTGGACCGCGTCACCGCCGACGTGCCGCGGCCCGGGCCGGGTGAACTTCTCGTCGCCGTGCATGCC
The DNA here is from genome assembly GCF_000328565.1 of Mycobacterium sp. JS623. Classification (NCBI taxonomy): domain Bacteria; kingdom Bacillati; phylum Actinomycetota; class Actinomycetes; order Mycobacteriales; family Mycobacteriaceae; genus Mycobacterium; species Mycobacterium sp. JS623. The sequence goes on from NC_019966.1 coordinate 3,234,915, forward strand.
TGCGGGGTGTGCCGTACCGATCTGCACGTGACCGAGGGGGACCTGCCGGTGCATCGGCCGGGCGTGATCCCCGGCCACGAGGTGGTCGGCGAGGTCGCCGAAGTCGGCCCCGATACTGACGACTTCACAGTCGGTGACCGCGTCGGCATCGCGTGGCTGCGGCACACCTGCGGGCACTGCAAGTTCTGCGTCCGAGGCCAGGAGAACCTCTGCCCCGAATCCCGCTACACCGGCTGGGACGCCGACGGCGGCTACGCCGAATTCGCCACTGCCCCTGCGGCTTTCGCACATCGTCTGCCCACAGGCTATTCCGACACCGAATTGGCCCCGCTGCTGTGCGCAGGCATCATCGGCTACCGCTCACTGATGCGAGCCGATCTGCCAGCCGGCGGCCGGCTTGGTATCTACGGTTTCGGCGGCAGCGCCCACCTCACCGCCCAGGTGGCCATCGCACAGGGCGCTGAGGTCCATGTGATGACCCGCGGCGAGCAGGCCCGCGAGTTGGCGCTGTCACTGGGCGCGGCGTCCGCGCAGGGCTCCACCGACCGGCCGCCGGTGCCACTGGATTCTGCGATCCTGTTCGCGCCCGTTGGCGATCTCGTGCTGCCCGCGCTCGAGGCGCTGGACCGTGGCGGCACGCTGGCCATCGCGGGCATCTACCTCAGCGACATCCCCGCACTGAACTACGAGCGCCACGTATTCCAGGAACGGCAGGTGCGATCGGTGACCTCCAACACCCGCAACGACGCCCGCGAGTTCCTGGCGTTCGCCGGCCAGCACCACATCGACGTGACCAGTCCGGAGTATCCGCTCGCCCGCGCGGATGTAGCGTTGACGGACCTGAGCGAGGGCCGCATCGCCGGCGCCGCGGTGCTGTTGGTCTAAAGCGCCGCGAGTGCCGCGCCGAGCCGGCCGCCAAGGTCGCCCTTGCCGTACCAGTAGAGGGGGCCGCTGCCGTCGGAAAGCACGCGCCGCAGCCGCGCCATCCCGCGGGCCCTCACCGGCTGAGGGGAGTGCAGCCGCAACGTGATCGTGTCGATCAGGTCCTCCGCGGCCGCAATGTTGCGGGGATGCACCGGAATTCGAGACGAGAACACGGCCCCGGTGTGTGAGTTGCGGACGGCCTGTCGCAGCGATCGCGCGATGGCTTCGCGTTCGCTGGTCGACGTCAGCCGCGCTTCGTGCGCCGCGAGCGCGCTGCCTGCCGGGGCGGGAACGCCGACGGCGAGCTGATGGTCGAACCTCTCGGCCCGCAACCGCGCGATCACCCGCGCGATCACGGACGGCCGCGCTGCAGCGGTCGGCAGCATCGCGTCGCCAGCGACGGAAAAGAGGTCCGGCGAAATTCTGTTGTCCGACATCTTCATCTACCTCTTGCCTGTGGAACTGCGCTTCAACCGCGTGACTGTTGAACACGCTATACCGGTCATGCATGACCAGTCAAATTGATTTAGCGGTCATGTCGGAGTAGGGTCGCGTCATGACTCCTGGGCCCACTCGCTGGCTCGGCGACGACGAATCGAAACCGGCGCCGCACCCGTTGCAGTTGGTCCAGTCGCTGGTGAACACGGTCGAACTGCCGGACGGAGCGGATCGGCTTGTCGCCCCCGCCGACGCAGGGCCGTGGTTGGTCGACAACGGCCTGCTGCCCCCGCGGGTTGACCCGACACCGGCCGATCTAGAACTCCTTCGCGCCGTGCGCGAGGCGCTACGAACCATGTTGGTACACAACGCAGGCGGCCCGCCACCGAATAAAGCTGCGCTTGCTGTCTTGAGGACCATCGCCGACGGCGGCAGCGCGCGCGCCGATCTCGGGGAGCACGGCGAAGTCCGCCTGACCGCAGACGGCGACTCATTGCGCGAGCGCCTGGTCGACCTACTGCTGATCATTCGTGACGCCCAGCGCGATGGCACCTGGGCGCTGCTGAAAGCCTGCGCCAACGATGAATGCCAGTGGGCGTTCTACGACAAGTCACGCAACCACGGCGGCACCTGGTGCGACATGGCCACATGCGGCAACAAGCTCAAGAACCGCGCGTTTCGGGCAAGGAGCAAGGCGCGCTAGTCAGGTCGACAGGTGCCACACCAAAGCGGCCGCCAATGCGCCCAACCCGTTCAGCGACCAGTGCAATGCGATCGGCGCGATCAGGCTGCCGCTGCGCCTGCGCAGCCAGGTGAACACAAAACCGGCGAACGCCGTCGCCGCAACCGCCAGCACCACACCCGCGACAGTGCCGAACAAGCCACCGCCGAAGATCCGCGTGAAGCCGACGTTGCTACTCGTCAGACCTAGCGACGTGGCGATGTGCCACAGCCCAAACAGCAGCGAACCTGCCGCCGCGACACCGCGGAAGCCCCAGGCGCGGTTGAGTGCGCCGTGCAGAACTCCGCGGAACGCGAGTTCCTCGGGGATGACGGTCTGCAGCGGGATGATCACCATCGAGGCAATCAGCGCGCCGGACACCGTCGCGTAGTTGTTGTTCATGAACATCGGCCGGGTGCACGGCATCAGCATCCCGACCGCGATCACCGTCAACACCACCGCGACGGCGGCCGCGGCATAGCCCGCGCCCGCTTTCCAGTGCTCACGGCTCAACCCCAGCTCAGCCCAACCGAGCCCCCGCGACCGCACCAGGACCAACAGGCCCGCCGCGGCGACCGGCACCGTCGCGATGCTGGCCCACGTCGTCGTGAAATGCGCGATCACGTTGGTGAGCGCCAGTACCACCACGACCACACCGATGTCCACATACGTACGCATGTGGTGTAGCGCGGCGAGTTGGCCCACGACGGGGTGCGGGGGCATCGTCCACTGAGCCGACGTATCGGGTAGGGCCTGTACGGACATTGCGGGCCAGTTTACCGGTGATTTCCGCCGTTCTCGCTGAGCGTGTCCTGAGATAACGAGGGCGAACGGTAGTCCGCGTCCCACGTCCACCCCGAGATGGCGGGGTCGTCCTCGCCGTGCGCGCGGGTGTAGCGCCGGGCCGCCAGTCGGGCATCGAGCATTCGCTGCCTGAGCACCGCGGCGCGGTTGGCGAGACCGGGCACCCGGTCAATCACGTCCAGCACCAGATGGAACCGGTCGAGGTCATTCAGCATCACCATGTCGAACGGCGTCGTCGTGGTGCCGCGCTCCTTGAACCCGCGCACGTGCATCTGCGCATGATTGGCCCGGCGATAGGTCAGCCGGTGGATCAGCCAGGGGTAGCCGTGATACGCGAAGATCACCGGCTTGTCAGCGGTGAACAAGGAGTCGAACTCGTGATCCGAAAGCCCGTGCGGGTGCTCGGAATCCGGTTGTAACCGCATGATGTCGACGACGTTGATCACGCGCACCGCCACGTCCGGCAGTTCGCGCCGCAGAATGTCAGCGGCGGCCAGCGTCTCGAGGGTCGGGATGTCTCCAGCGCATGCCAGCACCACATCGGGTTCGCCCCGGTACATTCCCGAGTCGCTGCGCTGCTGCCCGCCGCCGCTGCTGGCCCACTCCCAGATACCGAGACCCCGCGTGCAGTGTGCGATCGCGGAGTCCATGTCCAGGTACGTCAGGGCCGGTTGCTTGCCGGCCACGATGACGTTGACGTAGTCGCGGCTGCGCAGGCAGTGATCGGCGACCGACAGCAGCGTGTTGGCGTCCGGCGGCAGGTACACCCGTACCACTTCGGGCCGCTTGTTGGCGACGTGATCGATGAAGCCCGGATCCTGATGCGACGCCCCGTTGTGGTCTTGGCGCCAAACATGGGATGTCAGAAGGTAATTCAGCGACGCGATCGGCTGGCGCCACGGCAGCTCCCGGTTGCGGGTCAACCACTTGGCGTGCTGGTTGAGCATCGAGTCGACGATGTGCACAAACGCCTCGTAGCAATTGAACAACCCGTGCCTGCCGGTCAGCAGATAGCCCTCGAGCCAGCCCTGGCACAGATGCTCGGAGAGCACCTCCATCACACGGCCCTCAGGCCCGAGGTTCTCGTCGTCGGGCCCGGTCTCGGCCAGCCATGCCTTGTCGGTCGCTTCGAACACCGCCGCGAGCCGGTTCGACGCCGTTTCGTCGGGCCCCATCAACCGGAACCGGTCGGGGTTGCGCACGATCACGTCGCGCAGGAACGTGCCGAGCACACGGGTGGCTTCGGCCGTCGACGTCGCCGGTTGGTCGACGGCGACGGCGTACTCGGCGAAGTCGGGCAGGTCGAGATCGCGAAGCAGCAACCCGCCGTTGGCGTGTGGATTCGCACTCATCCGGCGCTGCCCGGTCGGTGCCAGTGCCCGCAACTCCGGCCGCAGCACACCCTGGGCGTCGAACAGTTCCTCGGGCGCATAGCTGCGCAGCCACGTCTCGAGTTGCGCCATGTGGTTGGGGTTGGTGTGGGTGTCGGACAGCGGCACCTGATGTGAGCGCCAGGTGTCCTCGACCTTCTTGCCGTCCACCTCTTTCGGCCCGGTCCAGCCTTTCGGGGTGCGCATGATGATCATCGGCCACAGTGGCCGGCCGGTCTCGCCGTCCAGCCGCGCCGCCTGCTGGATGGCGCCGATCTGATCGAAGGCCTCGTCCAATGCGGTGGCCAGCTGCTGATGCACATTGGTCGGATCGTCACCCGCGACGGTGATCGGCCGGTAGCCGTATCCGTAGAACAGCGACTCCAACTCTTCCTGCGGAATGCGCGCCAGCACCGTCGGGTTGGCGATCTTGTAGCCGTTGAGATGCAGGATCGGCAGCACGGCGCCATCGGTGACGGGGTTGAGGAATTTGTTCGAATGCCAGCTCGTCGCCAGCGGGCCGGTCTCGGCCTCGCCGTCGCCGATCACGCACGCCACGATCAGGTCCGGGTTGTCGAAGGCGGCACCATATGCATGCACCAGCGCATAGCCCAGCTCGCCGCCCTCGTGGATCGACCCGGGTGTCTCTGCGGCGACGTGGCTAGGTATCCCACCAGGAAATGAGAACTGGCGGAACAACTTTCGCAGTCCGTCGACGTCCTCCTCGATGCCGGAGTACACCTCGCTGTAGGTGCCCTCCAGGTAGGCGTTGGCCACCAGGCCCGGACCGCCATGGCCGGGGCCGGTGATGTAGATGACGTTGAGGTCGCGGTGCCGGATGACGCGGTTGAGGTGCGCGTAGATGAGGTTCAGCCCGGGCGTGGTGCCCCAGTGCCCGAGCAGTCGCGGCTTGATGTGCTCGGCCGCCAGGGGCTCGCGCAGCAGCGGGTTGTCCAGCAGGTAGATCTGGCCCACCGACAGGTAATTGGCGGCGCGCCAGTAGGCGTTGATCAGTTCGAGTTCGCGGTCGGACAGTGTCGGGGAAAGGACTTGGGCGGTCACTCGGTTCATCATCGTCTCGGAGGGTGAACAAAAGTAGGGGCCCAGTACCCGAATCGCCCAGTCGTCAGCACTAGCCTGACGGTCGTGCTCGGATTCGCGGTGCCGCAGTTCGGAGCGTCCGCCGGCCTGGCCGCCGGTGAGCTCGCCCGCTTCGCGTCGACGGCCGAACAACTCGGCGCCGACAGCCTGTGGGTGGGGGACCGGCTGCTGGCAGCGGTCGATCCGACGGTCGGCTACGCCGGAACGGACACCATTCCCGAGCAGTTCCGCACCAATCTGGACCCGTTCATCGCGTTGACGGTAGCCGCGACCGCCACCACGACCGCGCGACTGGGCAGCAGCGTGCTCGTCGCGCCCTGGTACCCGCCCGTGCAGCTGGCCCGCCAATTGACGAGCATCGACGTGGTCAGTGGCGGCCGCCTGCTGCCTGGGTTCGGCATCGGCTGGGCGCCCGAGGAGTACCGGGCCGCCGGCGCACCGTTTCGCCGCCGCGGCGCGCAACTCGACGAACTGCTGGACATGCTCGAGACGCTGTGGACCGTCAACCCCGTTCGCCACGACGGCGAGCGGTGGACCATCCCGGAATCGTGGGTGAACCTCAAGCCGGTGCAGCGCCCACACCCGCCGATCTATCTCGGGGCATTCACGCCAGCCGGGCTCGTCCGCATCGGCAAGCGCGCCGACGGCTGGATGGCAGGGGTGAACGTACCGGAGAACGTCAGCCTCGACATGCTGCGCTGGCAGCGGCAATCGATCGACGACGCCGCCCGCGCTGCCGGCCGTGACCCGTCGACGATCCACACCTATGTGCGGATCAACGTCGCCGATGGCACGCCCGTTGACAAGGTCGCCGACGCGGTGGCGCTGCTGGCCGACAACGGCTATCCCGACGCGTTCGTCGACCTTCAGTACGTGGCGACCGACACCGACGCCCACTTGCAGACGGCTACTGACACGATGAGGAAAGGACTGCTCGAGGCCGTTCGCGTGCTCGATGCCGGCGGCGCCGACTCCGACGCAGTGGGCCGGTTGTTCGCCGACCTCGGCGCGGACGTGTTGAAAATCGAACCGCCAGAAGGCAGCCCAGCACGCAACGCGCTGCCCAGCGTGGCCGGCATGAGCCTTCCGTTCGTGTTGCACAACGCGAACAAGCGCAGCACGGTGCTCGATCCGCAGAATGCCACCGACCGCGACCGGCTGATCCAGCTGGCAAGCACGGCCGACATCGTGGTGGACGACGGCACGTTGTCCGCCTACGGCACCTCGTGCGCGGGGCTGGCCGAGCGGTTCGAACATCTGGTGGCGTTGTCCGTCACGGACTTCGGGACGGCAGGCCCGCATGCATCGTGGGGGGCCACCGACGCCGTGCTGTACGCCATGTCGACAGCGCTGTCGCGCACCGGGCCAACGTCGGGCACGCCGGTGCTTCCGCCGCTCGGGATCGCGTCTGCCACCGCCGCGGCGCAGGCCGCGTGGGCCACGCTGGCGGCCTACTTTCGCCGATTACGCTGCGGCACGGGCGAATACATCGACTTCTCCCGATACGAGGCGGTCGTGCAGTCACTCGATCCGCCGTTCGGCTCCGAGGGGCAGGCGGCCGTCGGGCTGAAAAAATCCACCGAACTGTGGCGCGGCAGGCCCCGAAACCAGCAGCTGTACCCGATCTTTGCGTGCCAGGACGGATACGTGCGGATCTGCCTGCTGTCACCACGCCAGTGGCGCGGTATGCGTGGCTGGCTGGGTGAGCCCGAACAGTTCGCCGATCCGAAGTTCGACACGATCGCGGCGCGCTACGCCGCATCGCGCGAACTGAATGAGGCCATCGCGGCGCTGTGCGCCGACCAGACGATGCGTGACCTGGTGGCCGAGGGCCAACGACGCGGGGTCCCCATCGCCGCTGTGCTCACGCCCGCGCAGGCGCTGTCGTCCGAGCATTTCCGGGCCATCGGGGCACTGGCCGAGGTGGAACGGGGCCTGTCGGTTCCGGTGGGACCGTTCGTTGTCGACGGTGAGCACGCCGGCTACACGCATCCTGCACCGTCGCTCGGCGCAGACGAAAAAGTCTGGGCGACAGCCCGTCCCGATAAGCCGGTGGCTGATGCCTGCGCCCGGCCGTTCGACGGTATGCGGATCCTGGACCTCGGCGTGATCGTGGCGGGCGGGGAGCTGGGCAGGTTGTTCGCCGACCTTGGGGCCGAGGTAATCAAGATCGAGAGCGCGGCCTATCCCGACGGCCTGCGTCAGACCCCGCCCGGCATGGTGATGAGCAGGTCGTGGGCGTTGACCCATCGCAACGAGTACAGCCTAGGCCTGGATCTGCGACACCCGTCAGGTGGCGCGCTGTTCGAGAAGTTGGTGGCGGGCGCCGACGCGGTGTTCGCCAACTTCAAGCCGGGAACGCTTGCGTCACTTGGTTTTTCCTACCAGCGGCTACGCGAACTCAACCCGCGCATCGTGCTCGCCGAAAGCAGCGCGTTCGGGGCCAGCGGCCCGTGGAGCGAGCGGATGGGCTACGGCCCGCTGGTGCGGGCCACCACCGGAGTGACCTGGCTGTGGACCTCGAACGACGCCCCGCCCGGCAGCTTCTATGACGCGACCACCATCTTCCCAGATCACGTGTCCGCCCGCCTCACCGCGGTCGCAGCACTGGCCGCGCTCATCGGCCGCGACCGCACCGAATCCGGTGCACACGTGCATATTTCGCAGGCCGAGGCGGCGGTGAACCAGCTCGCCACCACCTACGTGGCCGAGGAGGCGCGCGCCGCGGGTCAGCCGATCGTCGACGATCCCTCGGTGCATCTGGTCTGTCCGTGCGACGGCGACGACGAGTGGTGCGTGATCTCGCTGCGCGACGACGCCGACCGCGCGGCGTTGTCGGCGGTCACCGGCGGTGCGGAACCGTCTGAGTGGACGCGCACCCGCGACAAGATGGACGTCGCGCATGCACTGCAACGCGCGGGGGTGCTCGCGGCGCCGATGTACCGGGCCGTCGACGTGCTGACCGATCCTCAACTGACGCATCGAAACGTGTTCAGCGACATGGCCCATCCGCTGTTTGACGCACCGATGCCGACCGAGACCGGACCCGCGCCGTACCTCCACATCCCACCCGCCGAGCTGCGGCCCGCCCCAATGCCCGGCGAGCACACCCGTGAGGTCTGCCAGAAGCTACTGGCCATGGACGCCGACCAGACCGATCGACTGATCGCCGAGGGTGTGCTGTTCACCCACAGACCCCACGAACCGATCACTGAGGTCGGCCCGTCAAACTAAACCCATGCCCATCGACCCGAGGACGCCGGTACTCATCGGCTACGGCCAGGTCAATCAGCACGACGACCACCCAGGCGTGGAACCCGTCGACCTGATGGCGGCGGCCGCGCGGGCCGCTGCGGATCCGCGGGTCCTCGAGGCCGTCGACTCGATCCGCGTCGTCAACGTGCTGTCCTGGCGCTACCGCGACCCTGGACTGCTGCTGGCCCAGCGGCTGCGCGCCAAGGACGCTGCAACCCGGTACACCGGGGTCGGCGGCAATGTGCCGCAGACACTGGTCAACCAGGCCTGCCTGGACATTCAGGCGGGCCGCACTGACACGGTACTGATCGCGGGGGCCGAAACCTGGCGTACCCGAACACGACTGCGGGCCAGCGGCGCCAAGCCGGACTGGACCAGCCAGGACGAGTCCGTTCCGATGGCCGAGCGTCTCGACGAGGACATGCAGATGGCCGGCCCCGCGGAGCTCCGGATCAAGCTGGACCGGCCCGCTTATGTCTATCCGATGTTCGAGCAGGCGCTGCGGATGGCGGCAGGGGAGTCTGCCGATGAGCATGTACGTCGCATCGGCGAGCTGTGGTCGCAGTTCAGCGGGGTGGCCGCGAAGAATCCGCACGCCTGGAGCCGCGAGCCACTGGCGCCGCACCAGATCTGGCAGCCCAGCCCACGCAACCGGATGATCAGCTGGCCCTACACCAAGCTGATGAACTCCAACAACATGGTCGACCAGGGCGCGGTGCTGGTGCTCACCTCGGCGGAGAAGGCGACGTATCTGCAAATTCCTTCTGAGCGTTGGGTTTTCCCGTACGCGGGCACCGATTCACACGACACCTACGCCATCGGTGAACGGGCCGAGTTCCACAGCTCACCCGCGATCAGGATCGCCGGGCAGCGGGCCATGCAGTTGGCAGGTGTCGGGGTCGACGACCTCGACCTGATCGACGTGTACTCGTGTTTCCCGTCGGCGGTCCAGGTGGCGGCCAACGAGCTGGGGCTGCCGCTCGGCGACCCGGGCAGGCCGTTGACGGTCACCGGTGGTCTGACGTTCGCAGGGGGGCCGTGGAACAACTACGTCACCCATTCGATCGCCACCATGGCCGAGCGCCTTGTCGCCAACCCCGGCCAGCGCGGGCTCGTCACCGCCAACGGCGGCTACCTGACCAAGCACAGCTTCGGGGTATACGGCACGGAGCCGCCGAGTCACGAGTTCCGTTGGGAGGACGTGCAATCCGAGGTAGACCGCGAACCGATCCGGGAGGCAGTCGTCGAATGGTCAGGCGTCGGCACGGTCGAGGCGTGGACCACCCCGTTCAGCCGCACCGGCACCGCAGAGAAGGCCTTCCTGGCCGTCCGCACGCCCGAGGACGCGCGGGCGCTCGCGGTAATCCCCGATCCGGCGGAGGCCGACGCCACCATCCGCGACGACATTGCAGGTGCCAAGGTGCAGGTCAACGCGGACGGCACCGCGAGCCTGCTCTAGACCAGATCAGCCAGCAACCCGTCGACGCGCTGTTGCACCACCACATCGGTGTGCGGGCCGACGATTGCGTGCACTCGGTCGGCCTCGATGGCTTCGATCGCGGCCTGAGCAACGACCGCGGGGTTGATGGCGCCGTCAGGCATGCCGCTGCCGTCGCCGGGTGTGGCGGCCGCATCCGGCGGGACCAGCCGCGCCGAGTTCGCGCCCAACGGCGTGTCGACGAGTCCCGGGCAGAGCACCGTTGCGCCCAAAAGGTTTGACACCGAGCGTAATTCGGTGTTCAGCGTCTCTGTCAGCCCGACCACCGCATGCATGGTCGCGGCGTAGGGCGCGAGCATCGGCAGCGCCATCAGCCCGCCCGCCGAGGCGGTGTTGAGGAAATGCCCGGAGCCCTGCGCGATGAACAGCGGGGCGAACGTGCGGATCCCGTTGACGACGCCCATCAGCTTGACGTCGATGAGCCAGCGCCAGGTCCCCGGCAGCTGCTCCCACGTCGGCGCCTGTTCGCATACGACTCCGGCGTTGTTGCAGACAAGATCCACGCGGCCGAACCGTTCGACGGTCTCGTCGGCGAGCGCGTCCAGATCGGCGTCGACGCTGACGTCTGCCCGCACGCCAGCCGCATGTCCGGCCTGGCCGGCCAGCGCGTCGACCGCGACGGGGATCGCGTCCTCGCGGATGTCGGCGATCATCACGTTCACGCCACGCTGCACCAGCGCTTCAGCGATGGCAAAGCCGATGCCGCTTGTTCCGCCGGTGACCACCGCGGTCTGTCCCGCCTCGATTTTCACGGTGCTCCTTGGGGCACATCGGTGTATTGGGGTACGAACCCGTCCGCGGAAAAGGTGAATCCCTTTCCGCTCGTATCACTGCTGCATGAGACGCCGGATTCCTGGACGTTGCAGCGGAATCCAGCGGCAGCAAGAATCCTGTTGAACGGCAACGCCTTTGCCGATCCGGACGCCATCGAGAACTCTGGCTGCTCAAGCGTGACGAACTGTGGATCGCCCTGTTCGTCGACAACGAGAGCGTTCGTCGAATCCGGCTCGCCCGCGATGCCAAGCCCGGACTGCCAGCTGCTCGCCGCCTGACAGCCCGCCTTGGTACGCGTCAGGATCGCGCAGCGCCACTTGCCGCTTGGCGTGGTGAAGTAGTAGCCCGTGATCTCGCCGGCCTGCCCGACGTAGTCGAACGCGTTGACGAGGTGCGCGTTGCTGGGCGGTGGCGAGGGCGCGACGGACGGGGCGGCGTCGCGCTCGGGCGGCGCCTCGGAGGTGTTGACAACGGTCGGCCCGGAACAGCCAGCGAGCATCGCGACCGCGGACAGTGCGGCCATGGTGTGGCGGATCAAGCGTCTCCCAATGGCTCACGGGACCGGATCTGCGATTTGATGTCGTCGAGTCCTTCCCAGATGTTCACGTTCATCCCGGCCAGCACCCGGTCGTCGCCGTCGAGCCAGAACGCGGTGAATTCGCGCTTGGCGACGTCACCACGGAAAGCGACTCGGTCATAGTGCGGCGCGTGGCCGACGTACTCCATGCCGAGGTCGTACTGATCGGTGAAGAAGTAGGGGAGTTCGTCGTAGGAGGCCTGCTTGCCGAGCATGCCTGCGACGGCGACGGCGGGTTGCTTGAGCGCGTTGGCCCAGTGCTCGGTGCGAATGCGCATGCCGAACAGCGGGTGCTCAGCCGAGGCGATGTCGCCGACCGCGAAGATGTCGGGGTCACTGGTGCACAGCGAGGAATCGACGAGCACGCCGCCGTCGCCCATGGCCAGCCCCGCCTTTTCAGCGAGAGCGGTGTTGGGGGCGGCGCCGACCGCGACAAGGACTGCGTCGGCGTTGACGGTGGAGCCGTCGCCGAGCTTGAGCCCAGTCGCCTTGCCGTCGGCGGTGGTGATTTCGGCAACGGAGGCACCGAGGCGAAGGTCGACGCCGTGTTCGCGGTGCAGGTCGGCGAACACCTCGCCGACTTCGCGACCGAGGGCCGCCATCAGGGGAAGCTCCGCCACCTCGACGACGGTGACGTTGACGCCGCGATCGCGGGCACCGGCTGCGACTTCAAGCCCGATCCACCCGCCGCCGACGACGGCCAGCGAGGACCCCTCGACCAGTGCGGAATTCAGTGCGTCGGCGTCGTCGAGGGTGCGCAGGTAGTGCACACCGTCGGCGTCTGCGCCAGGGATCGACGGCCTGCGCGGTTGCGAGCCGGTGGCGAGCAGAAGCTTGTCGTAGCGCACCGTGCTGCCATCGGGAAGGGAGATGGTGTGTGCGCCAGGGTCGATCGCCGCGACCTCGGTGCCGAGCTGCAATTCGATGTGGTGATCGCGATACCAAGCCGACGAAGCCGGCGTGAAGTCGGCGAGTTGTTTCTTGCCTGCCAGGTATTCCTTGGACAGCGGCGGACGCTCATAGGGGAGGTGTTCTTCAGCGGCAAACAAGACGACGTGGCCGTCGAAATCGTTGTCGCGCAATGCCTCTGCCGCTTTGGCGCCGGCGAGACCGCCGCCGACGATGGCGAATGTGGACGACGTTGTCATGTTGCCTGAGCCTACTCGCCGCGGTCTTCAGCCGACACGCGCCGCCAGCAGCTCCTTGAGCGTGCGCGAATTGCGGATCGCGTGGCCACCGAGGTCGTTGTTGAAGTAGACCAGCACCCGTCGGCCCTCTGAATGCCATTCGGACACCCGGTCGGCCCACTGCCGCAGCTCGTCGTCGGGATACGAACCGGCGTAGATCGACTCCTGCGGCGGTCCGTGCATCCGGACGTAGACCAGCGAGCTCGTCGCGCGGGGGACACATCGCAGGCCCGCGCCGCTCATCACGACATATGCCGCGTCGTGTCGTTCCAACAGCGCATACACCGCGGGGTCGTCCCACGACGGATGCCGCAGCTCCATCGCGACGGGAATCCAGTCGGGCATCACGGTCAGGAAGTGGTCGAGCCGTTCGTCATCGCGTTCCATTCCCGGGTGCAACTGCACCAGCAGTGCCTCCCGACGATCGCCAAGAGCGGTCCAGCACCGCTCGAACCGCTCCACCCACGGCTCGGGTGTGCCCAGGCGCCGGTAATGGGTCAGCCCGCGATGCGCCTTGACCGACATCGTGAAGCCCTCCGGCAGCCGGTCCCGCCAGCCGGAAAAGGTGGCGTCCTTGGGCCAGCGGTAGAAGCTGGCGTTGAGTTCGACGGTGTCGTACTCCTCGACGTAGCGCGCCAGCCGCTTGGCCACCGGCAGCCCGGGCCGATACAGCACGTCGTCCCAGTGGTCGTAGGACCATCCCGAGGTGCCGATGCGGATCTCGTTACTTCGGCGGGAGGCTCTTCGCGTAGGCGACACCGCGGCTCACCCAGCCCTGCAGCTGGCGTTTGGTCTTGACACCGTCGTTGGATACCCGAATCCAGCCGCGAGCCTCACGCCCCGCCATCACCATGGGTTCGACGTGGTCGCGCGCCACCAACTTCTCGGTTTCGTCCGGGGGCACCCGCACCATCAGGCCGCCACGCCCGCTGGCCGCAACCGACATGTTGCCGTTGATCAGGAACGCCAGCCCGCCGAACATCCGCTTCTCCTCGACGCCGCGTTCGGCGGCGATCAGCTCACGGATCCGGTGGGCCAAGTCTTCGTCATAGGCCATGGGGGGACGTTAGCGCTCGGCTCCGACATTCACTCCACGTCGGCGCTGACGGTCCACGACCCGGTGTCGAACGAATATTGCACTCAGGGTCGTGACCTGCCCATCGATCGCGACCCTGAGTGCAATCTTGGGGTCAGGCCGCCACGGTCGCAGCGTCGGCCGCAGGCTCCAGCGCCTGCGCGACGATCTCGGCGACGTCGGTCATCGGCTTGACCTCCAGCGACTCGAGCACATCGGCCGGGACATCGTCCAGGTCGGCCTCGTTGCGCTGCGGGATGAAAACCGTTGACAGACCTGCCCGTTGAGCGGCCAGCAGCTTCTGCTTCACCCCGCCGATCGGCAACACGCGTCCGTTCAGCGTGACCTCGCCGGTCATGCCGACATCCGAACGCACCTGCCGTCCGGTGGCCATCGACACCAGCGCGGTCACCATCGTCACACCGGCCGACGGCCCGTCCTTCGGCACCGCGCCCGCAGGCACGTGCACGTGGATCCGGCGGTCCAGCGCCTTCGGGTCGACACCCAACTGCTCGGCGTGTGAACGGACGTAGGACAGTGCGATGTGCGCCGACTCCTTCATCACGTCGCCCAGCTGACCCGTCAATTGCAGCCCCGGTTCACCCTCGGTGGCGCCGGCCTCGATGTACAGCACATCGCCGCCGAGGCCAGTGACGGCCAAGCCTGTCGCGACACCGGGCACCGCCGTGCGCTCCTCCGAATCCGGCATGAACCGCGGACGGCCAAGGTAGTCAACGAGATCCGGCTCATCGATTCTCAGCGCTTTCGGAGCCGCTCCGGCGGCGACATCAGATCGAGCGTCCACTTCCGCTAATTTGGTTGTCGCCTTGCGCAGCGCCTTGGCCAGCAGCCGCTCGAACTGCCGCACACCCGGCTCGCGGGTGTAGTCGGCAGCGATCTTGCGCAGCGCGTCCTCGGTCACCGTCACCTCGTCCTCGGTCAGTGCCGCCCGCTCCCGCTGCCGGGGCAGCAGGAAGTCGCGGGCAATCGCGACCTTGTCGTCGGCGGTGTAGCCGTCGATCTGGATCAGCTCCATCCGGTCCAGCAGCGCCGACGGGATGTTCTCGATCACGTTGGCTGTCGCCAGGAACACGACATCGGACAGATCCAGATCCAGCTCCAGGTAGTGGTCGCGGAACGTGTGGTTCTGTGCGGGGTCCAACACCTCGAGCAGCGCCGCCGACGGGTCGCCGCGGTAGTCGGAGCCGACCTTGTCGATCTCGTCAAGCAGCACAACGGGATTCATCGAACCCGCCTCGCCGATCGCCCGCACGATGCGGCCCGGCAGCGCGCCGACGTAGGTCCGCCGGTGGCCACGGATCTCGGCCTCGTCGCGCACGCCGCCCAGGGCGACGCGAACGAACTTGCGGCCCAACGCCCTTGCGACGCTCTCGCCAAGCGACGTCTTGCCGACGCCCGGAGGGCCGGCCAGCACCATCACGGCGCCGGAGCCGCGGCCGCCGACGACCGCCATGCCACGCTGCGCACGACGCGCCCGCACGGCGAGGTACTCGACGATGCGGTCCTTGACGTCCTCGAGACCGTGGTGGTCGGCGTCGAGAATCTCGCGCGCCGACTTCAGGTCGGTGGAGTCCTCGGTACGCGTGTTCCACGGCAGGTCCAGCACGGTGTCCAGCCAGGTGCGGATCCAACCGCCCTCGGGGCTCTGCTCGCTGGACCGCTCCAGCTTGCCGACCTCGCGCAGTGCGGCTTCGCGCACCTTCTCGGGCAGGTCCGCGGCCTCGACGCGGCTGCGGTAGTCATCAGAAGACCCTGTGCCGTCGTCCGCTTCTCCCAGTTCCTTACGGATGGCCGCCAACTGCTGACGCAGCAAAAACTCCTTTTGCGTCTTCTCCATGCCCTCGCGGACGTCTTCGGCGATCTTGTCGTTGACCTCCACCTCGGCGAGGTGGTCGCTGTTCCACTCGATGAGCGCCCGCAACCGCTCGGCCACATCGGGCGTCTCCAACAGCTGGCGCTTCTGCACCTGCGTCAGGTACGACGCATATCCAGCCGTGTCGGCCAGCGCTGACGGGTCGGTCAGCTGGTTGACGAAGTCGACGATCTGCCACGCCTCGCGCCGCTGCAGATAGGCCAGCAGCAGCTTCTTGTACTCGGCAGCCAGTGCACGCGTCTCGTCGGTGGCGGCGGGTTCGGAAACCTCGGTCACCTCGACCCACAGCGCAGGTCCCGGGCCGTTGACGCCCGCTCCGATCTGGGCGCGGCCGTTTCCGCGGACCACCGCGGCGGTGCCGCTGCCGCCGGCGACACGGCCGACCTGCACGATCGAGGCCAACACGCCGTAGGACGGGTACCGGTCTTCGAGACGCGGGGCGATCAGCAGCTCGCCGGACTCGCTGGCCCGGGCGGCATCGACAGCAGCACGTGCCGCGTCGTCGAGCTCGATGGGCACGACCATGCCGGGCAGCACGATCGAGTCGCTCAAGAACAACACGGGCACTGATTTGGCGTCAGCCATGAATCCTCCAAAGTTCAGTCAGACCGACTCAACCTTGGAGTCCGCTGGTTTGTTCCCGGCGTTCACTCTGCGCGTAGGGCGCGAAAGTTCGAGTAGTCAAGACCCTCACCGCAGCGTCAACTGCGCGACCGTTCGCCTGGCCCGCCGTTGGGCGAGCACGACGTCAACAGCGCACAAAGCAGGGAGCCTGCCGTTCGGGGGTTACGGCAGGCTCCCTGGTTGTGGGTGGTCGTTAGGCGGAGGCTTGGGCCCCCAGCACCCGCTGGACATCAGGCAACATCTGCTGGACCTGCTGACCCCAGTAGGCCCAGGTGTGCGTTCCCTGTGACGGGAAGTTGAACACCCCGTTGCTGCCGCCGGCCGCGACGTAGTTGTCACGGAAGGTGACGTTGGTCCGCAGCGTGAACCCTTCGAGGAACTGCGCGGCCATCAGGTTCTCGCCCGACGTACCGGAGTCGAGATCCGACGGCGTACCAGTGCCGCAATAGATCCAGATCCGGGTGTTGTTCGCTACCAGCTGGGCCATGTTGACCATCGGGTCGTTGCGCTTCCATGCCGGATCCGACGACGGACCCCACATGCTCTCGGCGTTGTAGCCGCCAGCGTCGTTCATCGCCAGCCCGATCAGCATCGGCCACCAGCCCTCGGACGGGTTCAGGAAGCCGGACAGCGATGCGGCGTAGATGAACTTCTGCGGGTAGTAGATCGAGTACGTTAGCGCGGTGCTGCCGGCCATCGATATGCCGACCACCGCGTTGCCGTTCTGCGACACGCCCTTGTTTGCTTCCAAGTACGCGGGCAGCTCTTGGGTCAAGAACGTCTCCCACTTATACGTGTAGTCCTGCCCGTTGCCCCGCGACGGCTGATACCAGTCGCTGTAGAAGCTGGACTGGCCGCCGACCGGCATCACCAGTGACAGGCCGGAGCCGTAGTACCACTCGAACGCAGGGGTGTTGATGTCCCAGCCGTTGAAATCGTCCTGCGCACGCAGGCCATCGAGTAGATACACCGCGTGCGGTCCACCGCCCTGGAACTGAACCTTGATGTTGCGGTTCATCGCCGCCGAGAACACTTCCAAATACTCAACGGGCAGACCCGGTCGCGAGAACGCATTAGCAGTCGCCGAACCCCCGACGAAGCCGATCAGCCCGGGCAGCGTTAACGCCGCGAAGGCGCTCACCGCCAGCCGGCGAAACCACTTACCTCGAAACTTCTCTCTTAACTTCATAACGGCAACCAACCCACCTTTCATCACGTGCCACAAAAGCAATTGCCGTCGCTTTCGTGCGTAATGAAACACGCTCGAGCGAGCCAACTCCCGCCTCGACACAGCGTTGCGACATCGCGGTTGGCTAACGATTCTGACTCGGGCCGGACTCGAGAACCCGCGATATGGCGTGTGACCTGTGGGAACAGAGTTACAGCTGTGACTAGCCGCCGATGCCCGGTGCGCCGCGCCCGAGCCGGTACAGCTGTGTCACGTGGTGCGGCGTCAACTCGTCCAACGAGGTCACGCCGAGCAGCCGCATCGTGCGTGTGACCTGCCCGGACAGGATCTCGATTGCCCGCTCGACGCCCGCCTCACCGCCGGCCATCAAGCCGTACAGGTAGGCGCGTCCGACGAGGGTGAACCGCGCGCCGAGCGCAATCGCGGCGACGATGTCGGCACCGGACATGATCCCGGTGTCCAGCAAAATCTCGGCATCGCCGCCGAGCTCGCGTGCGACGGCAGGCAGCAGGTGGAACGGCACCGGGGCGCGGTCGAGCTGGCGACCGCCGTGATTGGACAGCAGCACCCCGTCGACACCGAGGTCGACGACGGCACGGGCATCGGCCAGTGTCTGGATTCCCTTGACCACCAACTTGTTCGGCCACTGCGTCTTGATCCACGCGAGATCCTCGAACGTCACCGTCGGGTCGAACATGGTGTCCAGGTACTGCGCGACGGTCCCCGGCCACCGGTCCAGCGATGCGAACGACAACGGCTCGGTGGTCAGCAGGTCGAACCACCAGCGCGGGCGCGGCACCGCATCCAGCACCGTGCGCAGCGTCAGCGTCGGAGGGATCGACATGCCGTTGCGGGTGTCGCGCAACCGTGCGCCGGCCACCGGAACGTCGACGGTGACCAGCAGCGTGTCGAAGCCTGCTGCGGCCGCGCGTTCCACCAGTGCCATGGACCGGTCCCGGTCTTTCCACATGTACAGCTGAAACCAATTGCGGCCGTGCGGGTTTGCCGCCTTCACGTCTTCGATGGAACAGGTGCCCAGCGTCGAGAGGGAGAACGGGATGCCGGCGCGGGCCGCGGCATGGGCGCCTGCGATCTCACCCTCGGTCTGCATCAGCCGGGTGAAACCCGTCGGTGCTATCCCGAACGGCAACGCGACGTGGTCGCCGAGCACTGTGCGTCCGGTGTCGACCTTCTCCACGTTTCGCAGGATCGACGGGTGAAACTCGATGTCGCGGAACGCCTGTCGCGCGCGGGCCAGCGACAGCTCACCTTCGGCGGCGCCGTCGGTGTAGTCGAACGCCGCTTTGGGGGTGCGGCGCTTGGCGATTCGACGCAAGTCCTCGATGGTCAGCGCCGACTGCAGTCGCCGCGCCGTGGTGTTCAGTTGCGGCTTGCGGAAGCCGATGAGTGGCGCCAGTTCGCTGGGCCGGGGCACGCGTCGCTTCATCGTGCCAACCCACTAGTCGCCGGCTGCGGCCAATGTCCGCTTGACATGGTTGCGTCTCTCCTCAATGAGCCGGCCGAACTCATGCAAGAGCGCCGGCTTGCGCTGCAGCACCTCTTCGATGTGGTCTCGACCGATTTGCACAACGGTCACCTCGTCCAGCGCCTGAGCATTGGCCAATACCGCTTGCCGCGTCAACGCAGTCTGTCCCAGGAATGATCCCTCGTGGAGCGTCGTGATGGGTACCAGCGAGCCATCGTCGACCGGAACGGTCAGCCGGACACGACCCGCCACAATGAAGGTCATCTGGGCTGGCACGTCACCGACGTGCTGGATCACCTCGTCAGAGCCATACCGCAAGACCATCGCATGCGGTGTCAGCAGCTGTTGATCTGCCGGGGTCAACCGCAATAGCGGCGCAACGGCCGTGCGGATTGCGCGTTCGACGATTTCAGGCGTAGCGAATTCATCCTCGGCCTCGTCGAGGTGAAGACCCTCGCGGCGTGCCGCGTACCAGATCCACCGCAGGAAATTGGACTTGGCAGGTCCATCATCGGCCGGTGAGTGCAGCGGGATACTCGTGCTGTATTGAAGGCCGCCCAGCGGAACGGTCGTCGGACTGCTGCCGGTCCTTAGTTGTGGAAGTTCACTCGCTATCCGCGACAACATCGCACACACGCGGTCGGGGGGGTCATCGATCGAGAAGGTTGTGGTGATCTTGATCTTGTGCGTACCGGGCGGTCGGCTCAGATTCGCGAATGACGCGACCGCCAACACCGAGTTCGGCGTGATCTGCAATCCGCTGCCGGTATCGATATGCACTGCGCGCCAGTTGACTTCGACGACGCGACCGCGCACCGTAGACGTCTCGATCCAGTCCCCGAGCCGGAAGGGCTGTTCGAACAGCATGAGCAGGCCCGAGATAATCTGCCCAACGGAGTTCTGCAGCGTCAGGCCGATGACGATCGAGGTAACACCCAATGCGGTGAACAGTCCGCCAACATGCGCACCCCATACATACGAGAAGATGATGGCCAGGCCGACGGAGATCAGAAGGAATCGGGCGACGTCGACAAAGATCGCCGGCACACGTTGGCGCCACGTGCCCTGAGGAGCCGCCTGAAACAGGGTCGCGTTGACTCCCGAAAGCAGCAGCACCAGCACCATGAAGCCGAACAGCGTCGCGATTATTTTGACCGACGTTTCCCGCGTGGGCAGTTCGGTCGCCTTGACGAGCAGCAGAAGCAGGGCGCCAAGTGGAAGAAGGTAGTTCCGCAAGAGGCTGACGGGTCTGACCAGATAGCTCTTCTTGCGGGCGAGAGCGTGCTGCCACTCGGTGAGAAGGATCAGGCCGAGCGGTAATCCCAGCGCGACCCCGATGGCCCAGTAGAACCACGAAGAGGCCAGGATGTCGTTCACGTCGGACGCTCCGACACCCGCCAGATGGGCTGCTGGACCCCGTCGATCGTGATTGCACCGGCGGAGGTGAAGATCTTGGCGTCACCGATCGTCTCGTACACCCGCTGAGTGACGTAGATTCCCAGCTCGGACGAACCGCTTTGAGCCTGGTATGCGAGATTGACCGCGGCTCCCCACATGTCGTAGACGATCGAGGATCGTCCCACTAGCCCGCTGCTGACTGGGCCGGTGTCAATGCCGGCACGCAACCCCAACCGATATCCGGTTTCGCTGCTGAACCGATCGATGATGCGCTGAGCCTCAAGTGCGAAATCGACTGTGCGACGGACATTGTCGAGCCGCGCTACGTTGAGTCCGCAGCTGGCCAGATAGCCGTTGTGCACGGTGCGGACCGGTTCAACGCCGAGATCTTCGGCAGCGGCGTCGATTTGGCGTGTCAGCTCATTGGTGGTTGCCAACAGGTCTTCGGAGCTGAGCTCGGCCTGCAGCCGATCCAAGCCGACGATGTCGGCGAAGACAACGCTGACATCGTGGTGATCCTGGGCGATGAGCTCCTCACCCTGACGATAACGCTCAACGACTTGCTCGGGCATCAGCGACAGGAGCAACCGGTCGTTCTCCCGGCGCTGCTCATTGAGCAGTTCCTCCTTGATTCCGAGGTTGCGACTCATCTCGTTGAATGCCTCTGTCAGATCGCCGATTTCATCTCGCGATTCCACTGGTATTGCCACGTCGTAGTCGCCGGCGCTGATCCTTTGCACGCCGGCCTCCAGCCTCCGCAGTGGTCGCAGGAAAACCTGGGCCAGGAACATCGCCGCCAGGCAGACGGCAAAGATGATTGCGGTCACGGACAACACCATCGTTCTCGTGAACGAGGACTCGCGCGCAAAGGCCTCGCTGGTGTTGATCTTGGCGACGATGGACCAGTGCAGTCCGGTGTCCTCAATTTGCACCGGGGCGTAGGCCTGCAGCGTTTCATGACCGAGGTAGTCCGTTGCAATAGTGGTTCCGGTTAGGCCGCGCTGTGCCTCCCGGGTGGCGTCGGTCGCGATGGGCTGCACCAACGTAGTGCCGCCCAGCCGAATCGCCGTGTCTGCGACATCGGCGGATGTACCGGCCGCGATCACATCGCGCTTGTACTGGGCCGGGTCCTGCAGAAAGACGCGGGAATCTGAGCGCATGAGGTCGTCGGGTCCGGCCAAGAAGGTCTCGCCGGTGTTGCCCATTCCGGAAGCGGCCCACTGCTTGTCGAAGGTGATCAATCGGTTGATCTTGGTAATCGGATACTGCAGCGCCATCACCCCGACGGTGCGTCCACCGCTACCCACAGGGGCCACCAGCCACGCGGTGGGCTGGTTCTCCGCGGGCTGGTAGATCTCGAAGTCGGTTATCCCGACATAGTCCAGAGCGTTGGAGGCCAGTGCCTTGTCATAGGCGTCACGCAGCTTCGATTCGTTGTAGGGGCCGGTGAGGATGTTGGTGCCAAGATCGACGTCTTTGTACGCGGAATAGACGACGTTCCCCCGAGTATCCAGCAGCAGGGCATCCTGAAATTCGAACCGCGTGACGATTTGGCGAAAGAAGTCTTGAAAGCGCGCGTTGGCGGCAGACCAGGCGCTGCCGTCGCGAGCGTCGTCGATCCCGATGGCGACATCGTCGGACTTGCGCTGCGCCGTGTAGTTGGCCTGAAGGTACTTCTGCGCGTTTGTCACCGGTAGTAGCGCGCTGACGTCGAGTTTGGCGTCGCTGTACTGCTCGGTTTCTTTGACGAAACTCTTGTTGTAGTAGTCGACGATCGCCTGTTGCTGCGCGGGATCGATCGGCGTTGTGGCCAATTGATCGAAGCCGGCGCTAAATGCATTGACAGCGTCGACGGCTGTTGCGCTTCGCGAATAGATGACCAATGAATTTTTGAGGTCTTTGAATTCTGTGTTGAGCGCCCGTGACTGTGACTCGCGCACCTCGGTCAACCGGTTGAACACCTGGGTGCGCAGCGAGCTCCGGCCGGCCTGAAAGGCGATCAACCCGACCACCGCCGTCGAGATGATCGTGCACAGCACCATCATCAGGACGAGTTTCGACTGGATCGAGAACCGCGAGAGCAGCCTGCGCCGACGTAGGCGATTGAACCTCCGTGAGCCGGAGCCTTGCTCGTCAGGGGCCTCTGCCGCGGCTGGATCCACCGTCGACGAGCCTGTCACCGCAGCGCTGTCGTCTGACGATTGCAGCATCGGCTTCCTTCTCTGTCGAACGGCGTCGATCACGCAGACTAGCTTGAAAACCACTGGTCCAAAGGGAGGACAGCTGTGAAGGGGACAGATCTGTTCGATCTGCAACGCTTCGTCGAGGCACAGGATCGCGTGTACGACACCGTGCTCACCGAATTGCGCAGCGGGGCCAAGCGCAGCCATTGGATCTGGTTCGTGTTTCCGCAGCTGCGGGGGCTTGGTCGCAGCGCCACCGCACAGCACTACGGCATTTCCACGGTCGACGAGGCGCGCGCTTACCTGGCGCACCCTGTGCTCGGAGCCCGGCTACGCGAGTGCACCGGGTTGGTCGCGGCGATCGAGGGCCGCTCCGTCGACGAGATCTTCGGCTGGCCCGACAACCTGAAGGTGCGTTCGTCGATGACCCTGTTCGCCCGTGCGAGCGACGACCCCGAAACGCAGGCCGGATTTCTGGCGGTGCTCGACAAGTTCTACGACGGCGAAGAGGATCCGGCCACCGTTGAGCTGCTCAACACGGAGCGATGATCAGCCAGCCGTGTGGCTCAACCTCGGCCTCGGCGACGATTGACTGCGGCGGCGCGCCCGAGCCCGCCACCAGCTGACCCTGTCCGAAGCCCAGCCCGCTCAGCGATATCGGCAATGGAGCGTCGTCGATGTTGAGCGCCACCAGCAGCACGTCGGCGCCGTTACGGGTCTCGTAGACGTACTGCCGATTGGTCAGCTGCAGCTTCGTGGTCCGCGCGGTGTGCAGCCACGGGTGACGTCGGCGCAGCCCGATCAAATATTGGTGCAGTCGGTAGATGTCGTGGCCATGTTCGTCGACACCCATCAGGGGAGCGGTGAATTCGGGCCGCACAGCGTCGTCGCCGCCGAATCGTTCCTCCTTGACCCCGCGATAGGCCGACTCGTCGCCGGCATAAACGCTCGGTGTCCCGCCGGTGGTCAACAGGAGCACCAGCGCGTGTTCGAGGTGTCGGGTGTTGGCCAGCTGGCTGGCGATCCGGGTGACGTCGTGGTTGCCGACGAAGGTCATGGGCACGAAGTCGTCGAGAAACTCGTTGTGCCGCACCAGCGCCCAGTTGAGCTCGTGGAAGTTGCCGTCGTTGAGGCTGCTCCAGACCGCCTTCCACAGCTCGTACTGAGTGACGGAGTCGAAGCCGGAATCCCGCACGCGCGCGGCGTAGTCGCCGTGGATGACCTCGCCGACGAACCACGCGTCGGGAAACTCTGCGCGCACGCGAGGCAGGGCGGCCGCCCAGAAATGGTCGGGGACGGCATAGGCGGCATCCAGGCGCCACCCGTCGGCACCGCGGCGCAGCCAATGGATCATCACGTCGACGGTGTAATCGATGACGTCGGGGTTGTCATGGTCCAGTGCGATCAGCTCGCCGTGGCCTTCGAACGTGTCAAGGGTGTTGCCACGCTTGCGAAACCACTCCGCGCGCGCGAAGTCGGTGGCGACGTGGTTGAACACGCCGTCGAGTAATACCCGCAACCCGCGTCGGTGCGCTTCGGCGATCAGGTGGTCGAAGTCGGAATCATCACCCAGTCGTGAGTCGATGCGGTAGTGGTCGGTCGTGTCGTAGCCGTGCGTGCGAGACGCGAACACAGGGCCGAGCGCGATGCCCGACGCGCCGAGTGCGACGGCGTGGTCGAACCAGTCGACGATTCGGCGCATCCGGTGTTCGTCGGCGGTGGGCGCCGAGTCGGCGGGATACGCGCCGACGAAGCCGAGGGGGTAGACCTGCCACCAGATCACGTGCTCGACCCAAGCCGGCTCACTCACGGCTTGAACTTCGCCTTGTAGAGCGCCTTCATGGTTTCGGTCAACCCTGATGCGGGCCCATCGGCGGTCACCCCGGGCGCGACGGTATTGATCGGGAGCGCCGCCACGGGCGACGGCGGTGCGCCCCATTCGAGCAGCCACTGGCTCAACTGCTCCGACGACGCGGCGTAGACGATGCGGCTCAACCCGACCCACGCGTGCGCGGCTGAACACATCGGACAGTGCTCACCGGACGTGTACACAGTCGCGCGGGCGCGTTGGTCGGGAGTCAGGTTAGCGACGGCCCACTGCGCGATCGCGAATTCGGGGTGGCGGGTTTCGTCGCCGTCCTTGACGCGGTTGTGATCCTCGAACAGCGTGGTGCCGTCGCCGTCCACCAGGATCGAGCCGAACGGCTGGTCACCGCTTTCCAGAGCCACCCGCGCAAGTTCCACGCAGCGGCGCAGGTGTTCGAGATCGTCGTCGCTGATCGCCACACGCCGGAGTTTACGCAGCCACGGGCTCGCGTCGAGGCGACCGGGTCAGCGGGTAGCACGCCAGCCCGATCAACAGCGCCGTGAAGTGGCCGACGTTGGTGAAGTCGCGTTTGACGGCCAGCACAACACCGAACACGGCGAATGCGCCGACGAGGTAGAGCCATCGCCACGGCCGAGGAATGCGATAGGTGAGCACGCCGACAATGCCGACGACGAAGTAGCTCACGCCGATGTCGCGCGCGTCGATCAGGCGCGGCGAGGACGCCGCTTCCTGGATGCGCCAGTAGAGATAACCCTCGCCCAGATAGGTGGCGCCGAGGTGACACCCGAGTCCGACAGCCAGCCATCGCAGTTGTCCGAGCCACCGCTCGGCGGGCGCGAGAAACAGCGTGAACACGATGAGGTACGGCCACCAGTATTTGCCGTCGATCCACAGCAGGCTCTGGATCAGGACCCTGATGGGATCAGAAGCCAAGTGGTGGAGGTTCGTCGACTCCTTCTGCAGCAACGCGTGTACGTGTCGCGCGGGGATGGAGTGCTGAATGATCGTCGTGACAAGCAGCACGACGAGCCAGGTGTACGTCAGCGGCGCGGTTTTCACATAGCGCCAAACCGTCTCCACGCGATGAGTCTGGCACTCATCGACGGTCCACGCGCACATCCTGTTTGACCGATGACGTCGGGTGGGCGCTTCATGGCGATGCGGTGGCGGTGATCGGGCTTCGGTTGAGGCTTAGTGACAGACCTCGAGCCGACACGCGCACGACGCCAGAATCGGCACGTCGGCGCGCGCCTTGAGCAGGTCGAGTTGTTGGCCGATGATCGCCGCCTCATCGGTGCGGCCCAGCCGTTGCAGGCATTCGTGATAACCGTGCAGGCTCCATACGTTGCCCGGATGCTGGCATGGCCGTGCCAGTGTGGGGTCCAGACCGAGGTCGGCGGCGTATACCTGCGCGGCCTCCTCGACGCGACCCTGCTCCAGCAGCAGCGCGCCATATGCGTGCCGAGTCGGTTGCATCCACCCCCACGGTTCGTCATACGGGAGTGCGTCGTCGACTTCGATGGCGCGGCGCAGATGCGCGAAAGCCTCGTCGAATAGCCCTGCACGGTAGGCGATTTCGCCGTCGAGCATCTCGGCAGCGACCGCCAGGATGTCGCGGGCAGTGTTGTTGAACAGATAGCGGGTGTCGGGGATGCGAGCGTACGCCTCGGTGAACGCTTCGCGTTCGGCACGCGCCTGCGGCAGTTGGGCTTTCGCGGCGTGCGCGACGCCGCGGCCGTAGTGAATGGTTGCGGTGGTCGCGCAGTACAACTCAACGTCATCGGGAAGGGGTTGCGCGATCAATTCGTCCCACCGACCGAACCGCACCAGCACGTGAATCCTCAACGGCACGAACGCTTCCAGCCAGTCGGCCATCGGCGGTGACTCGACGGCCAGCAGCTCCGGGGTGAGCTGGTCGGAGAGTTCATCGGCCGCCTCGAACGCGGCGCGCGAGTTGCCCTCGAACATCGCCGAGTAGACGATGAAATGTAGATTGTGCGCACGGTAGAGCGAGTAGAAGTTCAGTGGCCCCGCACGCTCGACGAACTGTCGATCGGCTCGCACCGCAGACAGATTCGCCACCACGGAATCGCGGTAGTTGCCGCACAGCACGTCGATGTGGCTAGGCATGTGCTCGAGGTGTCCCGCGTCGGGTACCAGTCCTCGCAGCAGATCGGCCGCGGGCAGCGCGTCCTGCGGGGTGCCCGACATCTCCATGGTGTGCAGGTACAGGTGCAGCACACCGGGGTGCTCGCGACCTGCCGGAGTGGCCAGCTCGTCATCGAGAATCCGCTTGGCTTCCACTACCCGCGAGCCGGGCGCAGGCTCGCCGGTTCTGGTGTCCCACAACGCCCATGCGGTGATGTTGACCAGCGCGTCGGCGGTCAGCGCCTGCACGTCGACGTCGTCCGGGTACACCTCGGACAGCGTGACCATGGCGTCGGCGTACGCAGCGTGCCCGTCCTGTAGCGCGGCCGCGTCTTCGGGGTCGTCGGTGGGGAAGCGGGCCTGCAGCGCCTCGATCAGCCCGTGTTCGACGGCAGATGCGCGTCCTTTGGCGGCGAGGCCGAGTTCCATCCGCGCTCGCGCCAGCGACGCGGACAAATCGACGGGGTCGAACGCCTCCCACGCCTTGTTGTAGTTGGGCCCGATCGAGTAGGCGACGCCCCAGCGCGCGATCGCGAGATCGGGATCGAGTTCCAGCGCGCGGTCAAAGCAGCGGACTGCCTCTTCGTGGTTGAACGCGTAGGCCCAGACCATGCCGCGATCGAACCAGATCTGGGCCTGCGGCGACGGAGTCTCAATCGGCCGGTGATAGGACCCGAGATCGTAATACGGCCCGATCGCGGGAAGCGAAACGCTCATAGATCGCACGATAATTCACTCGCGAAGCGGTCGCGGCGATTGCGAGCACGCATCCCGCCGCACCCCAGATCGCCAGCGTCACAAGTGGGGTCTGCGCGCCGTTGCCGCCGAAGTAGGAGACGCTGCGCAACAGAGAGACACCGGAGCCCTGCGGCACGATCGTGGTGAACGTCGAATAGAAGCCCGACAGCAGCGGCCGGCCCACCGGACCAGCGGCCGCCGCGTTCCCGATCACAACCAAGAACGCGGTCAGGGCCATCGATGCGGCCGAGCCGAACGCCGCCGCGACACCGGTGATCGCTCCGCCGACGGCCATCGCGTACAGCCACAGCG
This sequence comes from Mycobacterium sp. JS623, assembly GCF_000328565.1. Classification (NCBI taxonomy): domain Bacteria; kingdom Bacillati; phylum Actinomycetota; class Actinomycetes; order Mycobacteriales; family Mycobacteriaceae; genus Mycobacterium; species Mycobacterium sp. JS623. The sequence goes on from NC_019966.1 coordinate 3,262,439, forward strand.
CGCCGAACACTTGCCAGGTGTGGCCGGTCAGCGCGCCAAGAATCACGTCGACGTAAACCGTCACTGCGCCGGCCAGTAGCGTCGAGAACCCGGCGAGCGTCGCGGTCCGCAGCGCCAGCGTCAGCGCGGTGCGAACGGTGCCCATCAGGCGACCCAACACCGTTGCGCCGACCGAGGCGCCGATCGAGATGAAGATGATCGCGTAGAACTCGACGGTGCCGGACGGATCGCCGGTCGAGGCCGGGGCGACATCTTCAACTGACGCAGGGAGCCCGGCCTTCGAGGCGATCGCGCGGCCGACGGTCTCCGCCGCGGTGGCCACGCTCTTGCCGCCGCCGCCCGCGACGTAGATCTTCAACTCGCCGGGCGGGGTGACGACGTACGCGGCGTCGACCTTGCGCTCGTAGACCTGCTGGCGCGCGGCCGCGGCGTCACCAACTTCGGTGACGCTCAACGTGTCCTGGCCGCGGACGCCGTCCACGAGCTGCTGTGGGCCTGCGACGGCCACGGACATGTGATGCAGTGCCGGTTTGGCGAAGGCACCGGAGTAACTGGCGATCATGGCGAGCACGAAGAGCGTGAGCCCGACCATCGCGAGAGCCACGGTGCGGACTGCGGCGCGATCGCGCAGCGGGTGCCGTTCGGGGGCTTGGTGTTTAGCCATTGTGTGGACCTTTCGAAGATGTGGTGAGTCCGAGTAGGGCGTTGACGGTGTCGAGCGCCGCGCTGGCGCGACCGCTCAGGTCGGTCGAGTCGGGTTCTTCCATCCACGCCCGCAGCACCTCCATGAACCCGCCGACCAGAAACCGGGTGACTGATTCCGGGGTGAGGCCGGCGATCGGGGAGACCACCGGCATGCCGTTCGTCGCGATCTCCTCGCACGCCGGCTGCAGTTCGGCGCGGAACGCCGTCACCACCCGCTGCGTCACCGCGCTGGGCACGATATTGCGGTACATGGACCGGTGCTCGGCAGCGAAGTCGAACAGCCGGAGGATGCGGGCGCGGGCGTCGCCGCCGATGTCAGCAGTCGCCGCGGCGGACGCCACGGTGAATGCGGTCGCGATCGCGTCGTCGCGATCGGTGAAGTGTTGATAGAAGCCCTGTCGGCTGACCTCCGCGCGGGCGACGATGTCGCCGACGGTCAGCTCGTCGACCGGCCGCTCATGCGCCAACGCGAACGCAGCCTCGCGCAGCCGGGTGCGGACCCGTTCTGCGCGGGGATCGATGCTGTGCGCTCGCGCGGCCATACGAGCAGCGTAAGCGATTTCGTAGACAGTTGACCACGAAAGTTTAGGTAATCTAAGACACCTGTATGAGCTGGTGTGACGGTCGCTACTTCAGAGCGTGTGCAGTACGGCGGTGGCCACCGCTAGTGCGAGCCCGATCACGGCAGCCGACGTGTCCTTGACGCCGTCGGAGGCCCGCAGATGAAACGCGATGGCCCCGACTGACAGCAGCGCAAGGCCGATCGCGGCGGCGATTCCGATCGGCGCCCACATCAGACCAATGAGCGCCCCGGCGACGCCTGCGAGTTCGCACAGGCCGATCAGCCGCCACTGCAGCGGCTTGACGCCGAGGTGATCGCGGATGGCCAGCGATTGCGGGACACCGAGCAGCTTGATGCTCGCGGCGAACGTGAAAAGCGTCGCGAGCAGGATCGTCACGACTACGGTGGCGGTGTCCATCACCCAGCAGACTAAGAGTTTTCACGGCGAGCAGACGCAAAAGTCCGAATTCGTCGGCGTGTCGGAGCATTTTGCGTCTGTTCGCGGGGACTAGTGGCCCGCCACGACGTCGGCCTCGTCGATCTCCACCGGGTCCTTGGCGCCCGGCAAGAATGAGTATGCGAGGCAAACGATTCCGAAGAACACGTAGCCGAGCGCGACCTGCGGATTGGCCGCCCACGCCACCTCGGGTGCGTGGATGAGGCCGATGAACGACAACACCGCGCCTACGAACGACGCGATCGCCGCGTAGACGAACTTCTTCTCGAGGATGAACGTGACCATGGTGCCAAGAATCAGGCCGACGAGCACCGCGCCCTCGCCGAGTGTCTGCAGCCCGTCGTACACCACGCCGGCCTTGTTCAGCGCGTCGGCGCCGACCTTGCCTGCCGACGTGCCCGCCGCGTTGAGTGCGTTGTCGATCAGTCCGCTGGCCCATTGCGCAAGGTTCGGCAGCAGCGCGGCGACCACCGCGACGGCGTGCAACCGTGGCACCGCCTGGAATGCCTGCGCACCGATCAGCAGACCGATGTAGAGCAGGATCGGCACGATCGCGGGCACCGGAAGCAGCGCGTCGAGAACCCCGAAAAGGCCGAGGAAGCAAAGGATTCCGATCATGACGCCGCTGGCCAGTGAATAGTTGGCCCGACCGCCCGCGTCCTTCCAGCCAGGATGGCCGATATAGACCGCCGGCGGAAACGGCGAGCCGAATGCCGAGCCGATGACCGCGCCCGCGCCATCGGCGAGCAGGACGCTGCGCAGGTTGAAGTTGTCCCCTGCGGCGGCGGCGCTCTCCACGTTGCTCATCGCCTCGGTGAAGTTGTAGACGCCCAACGGGATTGCGGTGCCCAGCAGCGGCGCCAAGTTCGACAGCCCGTGGAAGAGCAGATCCAATCGCAGGTCTGGAATACCGATGGCGATGTCGGAGATCGCCTTGCCCACATCGGGTGCGGACATGAAACCGCCGATCCAGCCGATCGCCGTCCCGACGAGCAGCGCGGCCAGCCCGACCGGGATACCGAACGGCAACTTCACGTTGGTGAAGAACCCGATCAGGATGATGGCCATGACGGGCAGGCCGATCCACGCCGCCTCCCACATCTGCGCGGCGGGTCGCATCGAGATGAACGTGATCGAAATGCCTGCCAGCGTTCCGAGCATCGCCGCGCGCGGCGTGAGCGCTCGGATGTAGGGCCCGACGAACGCGCCGATCATCACGATCACGCCGATCATGAATGCCCACGCCAGCCCGGCCGACCACGACTGAATCGGGTCCTTGGTTTTGAGGTACACCGGCAGCATCACGACGAACACCACGATGAACATGTGCGGCACGCTGGGCCCGTACGGCAGCGCGGTCACGTCATCGCGGTTCTCCCGCCGGGCCAGCCTGCGCGCCAGGAATGTGTAGTACAGGTTGCCGAGGATCAACGCCACCCCGAGTGCGGGCAGCACGGTGCCGAGGACGTCGCCCGCAGGAACCGACACGACGCCGATCATCAGGCCGGTCAGCGTCAGGACGTTGACCAAAATGTTGAACCCGAGACCGAAGAACGCATTGGTGTCGCCGCGAGTCCAGAACGGCAGCCTCGTCGGCGCGGGCTCGACCGGCGGGTCGGCCGGCTTCGTGATGTCGGTTGTCATTGAGAGTCCTTTCAGGCGGCGCTGCTGGTCAGCGTCCGCAGCGCGGGTATCACGGCGGCAGTGTCGGCGACCCATCCGAAGATGCCGCCTTGCGCCTTGATCATGTCCAGGCCGACACGCTGGAACTCGGGGAAATACGAACCGACGCAATCGGATACAACCAGGCATTCGTAGCCGCGGTCGTTGGCCTCACGGGTGGTGGTGTGCACGCACACCTCGGTGGTGACGCCCGTGACGAGCAGTTGGGTGATGCCGGCGTCGGAGAGGATGTCCTGCAGGTCGGTGGCGTGGAACGCGCCCTTGCCGGGTTTGTCGATCACCACCTCGCCGTCGATCGGCGCCAGCTCGTCGATGATGTCGTGTCCGTATTCGCCACGGATCAGGATGCGTCCGTACTTCCCGTCGTCGCCAATGCGTTTCGATGGGGCGCCGCGGTTGAGCTTGGCGGGCGGGCAGTCGGACAGGTCGGGTTCGTGGCCCTCGCGCGTGTGGATCACCAAGACTCCTGCTGTGCGTGCCGCGGCGATGAGCTCGGCCAGCGGTGGCACGACCTTGAGCAGTTGATTGACGTCGTTGCCAAGGCTTTCGCCAAACCCGCCGGGCAACAGGAAGTCTCGCTGCATGTCGATCACGATCAGCGCCGTCTGGCCCGCAACGAGCCGGAAGGGCGAGGGTTCGGCCAGGACTTCAATGGGACTCATACCCGCTCCTCGGTCATGGTCGTTGCGGTCGACGACAGCTGCCGCGGCTCGTCGAGGATCTGCGCGGCAAGATGCAGCACGGTGTCATCCGTACATGCGGCGCCGAGAAGCATTGCGCTGTAGGGCCGCCCGTCGCTGGTGACGCCGAGGGGGAGCGCGACACCCGACAGGTCGAGCAGGTTTCCGAAGTGCGTGTAGTGGCCGAGCATCGTGTTACAGTCGATCGGCGCGCCGAGCACCTGCTCGACGGTGAACGTGGTACCGATGGTCGGCACCACCAAAACATCCATCTGTTGCCAAAGCCGCGCCACCGCCGCCTTCAGTTCGGCCAGCCGCTGCAACGCCGCGAACGCGTCGACCGCGGTGTACTTGCGGCCGCTAAGCAGGATCTCCCTGACGACGGGATGGATCGAGTCCGGTTGGGCGGCAAGGAAATCACCGAACTCGACGAGCCGCTCGGCCACCCACGGACCCTGATAGAGCAGTGAACCGGCCGCCAGGAAAGGCTCGAGCGAAATGTCGACCACGGCGGCGGTGCGCGCCAGGTGTTCGCGGAATCCCATGTGGGCGCGACGCATCGGCTCGTCGCCGAAGAACTCGAGCTCGCCGGCGGGCGGTAGGCCGACCCGGATCGGTGAGCCGTCGTAGCGGGGGCCGCGATCGCGCGACCAGGCATCGTTGTCGTCGCGCACCGCTACGACATCGAAGACGCGGTCGACATCGTCGATCGAGCCGGCCATCAGGCTGATGCAGTCCAACGACTTGCATGCGGGAACGAGCCCGACCGTACTGATCAGCCCGCGCGAGGGTTTGAACCCGACGACGCCATTGAGCGCGGCAGGCACCCGCCCGGAGCCTGCGGTGTCGGTAGCGACGGCGAACGGCACCTGGCCGAGCGCTACCGCCAAGGCCGAGCCCGAACTCGAGCCGCCGGAGATCATCTCGCCGCCGTACACGCTGCGCGGGATCGGATACGGTGTCCGCGTACCGTTCAGCCCGGTGGCGAACTGGTCCAGATTGGTCTTGCCGACGTACAGCGCACCCGCATCGAGTAGTCGGCGCACCACCGGGGCCGTCACCGAGGCCACGTATGCGTAGTCGGGGCATGACAGGGTGGTCGGCACGCCTTCGACGTCGATGCTGTCCTTGACGCCGAACGGCACGCCGTACAGCGGAAGAGTCCTTGCGCCAGAGCGCTTTTCGATCTCCCCGGCGGCGGCCAACAGCTCATCGCGGGGCACCGTCGAGAGCCAGGTGCCGTCGCTTCCACGGTTCGCGATCGCGTCGGCAACCCGGGCCGCTGTCTTGATGGGCGAACCGGTGCCGCTGGCGTGTGACGCAAGAATCTCGTCGACGGAGGGCCCGATGGACGGTCCACGCGCGTCATCAGCCATCCAGACAATTAACGCCAGATTGATGGCGATCGCGGGTCAGGCGTGTGTCGTTTGTGTTAGCTGTGCAGTTCGATCTTGCTCACGCGTCGACGCTGGCATCACGGCTGCAACGCAACGGCAAACCCGGTTTCGTGGTGGCAGACATGACCGCTCATGTCGGCGCAAGCCCGATGGCTCGCTGGACGCCAGGACACCCGCGTTGTGGATCAGCGACGGAACAGACCGTGACGGGCTGGCGAACCGCAACGCGTCGAAGGTCCGCTGTTGCTGGGCGGACAACCGGCATACCTGGCTCAGATTCGCCTCGGCCAGCGGCAGATTCAGCGTCGACTGATCAGCGCCGCGTCGACGAACGGCAGGACGATGTCCAGCCACGCCTGCGGCTCAGACGAGAAGGCGACGTGACCCGTCGGCATTGTCTCGAACCGGGACCCGGGAATCGCGGCCGCTACCGCCTTGCCCCATCGCAGCGGCGCGGTGAAGTCCTTGGCGCCCCAGGTGATCAGGACCGGCGCGCTGATCTGAGTCGCCCGCGCACGGAGGTCGTGGCCGGGGTCGGTGAAGCTCTTCCACAGCGCCGCCGCGGTACGCGCACCGTCGACGGTCTTGGCCCGGGCGACGACGCGGTCGACGACCGCCTTGTCTGTCGGGTTCTTCGCGCGCATGTACGCCCGGACAAACCACGGGAACACGGCCTTGATCACCGCTGGGCGTCCCATCACGCCGCATAAGAAGCGGGTGGCGAGGCTGTGCGGGGTGAAGCCGCCGTTGTTGATCAGCACTACACCGGCGACGCGCTCGGGCCGTTCCAGCGCGAGTCTGCACGCGGCATAGCCGCCTACTGAGTTGCCGACGATCACGGTGTCAGTGAGGTCCAGCCGGTCGGCGAATTCGATGAGCAGATCACCGAATTCGACCGCGGCCAGCGGGGCTGCAGGCAGGGGAGACTCGCCGTGGCCGGGCCAGTCGAGCGCAATCACGCGGCGGCCGTTGCCCAGCGCTTCAATGACGGACGCGAAGTCGGTGCGGTCGTGCAATGCGGCGTGCAGCAGCACGATCGGCGGGCCGCAGCCCTCGTCGGTGTAGGAAACAGTCCCGAGTGAGGTGTGCATGGTCGGCATCGGTGAAAACCTTTCATTGACCGGTCGGTCGGTCAGTTACACTAGCGCATGTGGAAGTGGCGAACAAGAGAGTGGCGGCCGCGCTGCAGACGCGAGCGAACCTGATCGAGACAGGGCTGGTGCTCGCCGAAGAGCTAGGACTGGAGGGCCTGTCGGTGAACGCCGTCGTCGCGAGCGCAGGCGTGTCGAAAGGCACGTTCTTCCATCATTTTCCGGATCGAGTGTCGTATCTGGTTGCGTTGCATCGGCGCTTCCACGATGCGCTGTTCGACGAGGTGATGTCCGTCATCGCCGACATGACCCCCGGCAAGGACCGGCTCGCCGCGGTGGCCGCTACCTATCTGGACGGTTGCCTGCGCGACCGCGGCGTCAAGGCGCTGCTGTTGGAGGCGCGTGGTCATCTGCCGATCGCGGATGAAGTCATGCGCCGCAATCGGATGAATGTCGGCGTCGTTGCGGCCGACTTCGAGGCGCTGGGTGCGCAACATCCCCGGGCATCCGCGCGGTTGTGGATCGCGGCGACGGCGGAGTGCGCGTTGATGGAGCTGGAACTCGGCCGTCGCGATTCGGCGGCGCGGTCAGCGCTCAGCGCGTTGGTGCAATGAGCCACCGATCGAGCCACCGCGACAGCACCGCGCCGTCAGCGGGTCCGCCGGCGGCGGCCAGGTAGCCGTCGGGGCGGATGAGCAGCCAACCCGGCGGCATGTCGTCGATCGGGACCTGGCGAAGCGCGATGGCGTCGCGCCAGGGCAGATATGCCTCGGGCACCGTCGAGCCGGTGACGACAAGGGTGAGTGTGGACAGATCCAGCAGATCGTAGAGCCGGTCATCGTCGAAACGCAGATCGGGCATCCGGTCGCCTGCATGCAATGAGCCGATCCGCCCGCCGCCCTTGCTCATTGGACACTTCCGGTAGCTTGCAGCGATCTGGCCGAGCCGTGACGCGGCCTTCTCCTGGACCCGCGAGCGGGCCATCACGATCGGAGCCAGCCGGGTGATCGCCGCGTGCACAAGGGAATTGGTGGAGTTGAACGCTCTGGTGGCGCGTTCGGTCATCTGGACCAGCTGGCGGATCACCGGCAACCGGTCGGACTGGTAGGTGTCGAGCAGCTCGTCGCGAGCCTGGCCGTTGATGACCATGGCGAGCTTCCACGACAGGTTAATCATGTCCTGAACGCCGGCGTTCATGCCCTGGCCGCCCGCGGGGCTGTGCACGTGTGCGGAGTCGCCGCCGAAGAACACACGGCCCTCACGCAGCGTCGTCATGTGGCGGCTGTTGATCCGGAACCGCGAACTCCAGTTCAGGTTGTAGAGCTCGGCCGGGAGATGCGCGGTGCGGTCGTAGAGTCGCTGGATGTCGTCAAGCGTGGGGTCGCCGGTGTCGCCAGTGATGCCGTCGGGATCGGTGGCCATGAACCGGAACCGGCCGTCGCCCATCGGAAACACGGCAAGAAAGCCGTTGTGGGCCAAGAAGATCGATAGCTGATCCTGCGGCACGTCGCCTGCTAGATGTAGGTCGCCGAGGACGTAGTTGTGCGTGAGCGATCTGCCAACGAACGGCAGCCCGAGCGTCTTGCGAATCACGCTGTGCGACCCATCGGCGGCGATCAGATAGGACGCGTCGACGGTTTCCTCGGTGCCGTCGCCGCTGCGCAGCACGGCGGAGACAGTGTCGCGGTGCCGGGTCAGTGCGGCCAACTCGACTCCGCGTTCCACCTTGACGCCCTGTCGGTTCAGCTGCTCAGTGAGCAATCGTTCGGTGTCTGACTGCGCCAGCAGCAGCAGGTAATTGAATTCGCTTGGCATCCGGTGCAATTCGATGGACGCAAGCTTGCCGCCGCCCGAATGGAGTGTGGTCGCTCGCGCGGGGTTGCCGAGCCGCACCAGCTCGTCGCCGACGCCGCGGACGCGCAGCAGCTCTATGGTGCGGGCCTGGATGCCGAGCGCGCGCGACGTGAGGCAGCGTTCGGTGGCGCGGTCGACGATGCGCACGTCGATGCCGAGCCTGGACAGCTCGACGGCGGCGGTCAGGCCGGTGGGACCTGCACCGACGATCAGCACGGGCACGTTCATGGTGGATTCCTTCCCCGATAAGTCAACACTCGATGACTTAGACACTATGACGCGGTACTAGCCATGTCAACGGTTGGTGACTTACTCTCATCCCATGGCATCGCCGCGCGCCCGCAACGCCACCCAGACCCGCGCCGACATCCTGGCTGCCGCGCGCTCGCGGTTCGGCTCCGACGGCTACGAGCGGACCACGCTGCGTGCGGTGGCCGCCGATGTCGGCATTGACCCCGCGTTGGTGATCCGATACTTCGGTAGCAAGCAGGACCTGTTCACCGAGGCGGCGGAGTTCACCCTTTATCTCCCGGACCTTTCCAAGGTGCAGCCCGATGATGTGGCAGACGCGTTGCTGCCCAGCTTCTTTGCGGTATGGGAGGACGACCCCACGTTCGTCGCCCTGCTGCGCGCGGCGATGACGAGCCCGACGGCCGCGGACACGATGCGGCGGATCTTCGCGACGCAGGTCGCCCCGAAGCTCGCGGCGGTGACCCCCGATCATCCGGCCCAGCGCGCCGGGTTGATGGGTGCGTTCGTCGTCGGGTTGGCCACCACTCGCTATGTGCTGGCCAACCCCGCGGTCGCGGAGCTCAGCCACGACGATCTGATTGCGTGGGCCCGCCCGGTGATCCGTCAGCTCCTCGTCGGAGCGGCGCCACGGTGACTCCAAGCTGACTCGACAATGCGCGCTACAGCCACGCCTTACCGGCACCATAACGTTGCGTTATCTACGGCTCACCCGGCTCGGTGAGCTGCACGCCGAAGCCCGGATTTTGCGGACAGACGGCGTGAAGACCTATGCCGTCGGCCACCTGGCCGACGACGAGGGCATCACGGTCGAAGCCGAGGGCGTGTTCATCCGGCCGCGGTGGGCCCGCGACTGATTCGGGTGCTGGCCGCCGGCTGCCGGTGAGCGGCGATCCCCGCCAGGCTTCTGGTGATCGTCGCGACCTCGGCTACCAGTACCCGCGCCGCCGCATTGTCGGCGGCAAGCCCCGCTCCCTGCTCACGAACCTGTTGATTCGCCGCGGTCAGCTCTTCGATGTCGACCGTCCACGGCGTGGCGGCACTCGGAGGTGCTCCGCGTAGTGCATCGACGTAATCGTCAACGGCTGCAACGAATTCCGGCGTCAACGCCGTCGCGGGTTCATTGGACAGACTGGTCTCAAGCGAGGTGCACGCACTGGTGACTGCGTTCAGCGCTGCGCGGTATGACCGTAGCCATCGCCGCAGTTCGCGTGAATCTGCACGCGTCGCACCGGATGCCGCCTCGAACGCCGCGCGGGCCCGGAACGCTCGCTGCCATGCCGCGGACAGCGCCTCGGCGGGGTGATCCAGTTGGTGCACGAACGCCTTCACAACCGCGGCTGCGTAGTCGATCTCGGATTTCAACAGTTCACCCGCGCGCTGGTGCAGCCGGATCAACGCGTGATCGGGCAGCACCACATGCGCCACCACGGCCAGACCGCAGCCGATCACCACCGCGAACAACAGGTCTTTCACGTCCGCGCCTGCCGCCGCCGGGTTGATGTCAAGGAAAAACATCACCGCCGCGGCGATGGCCGCGCTCACCGCAAGGTAGCCAAAGCGGATGACGAAGTACGTCACCGCAAGAAATGCGACCGCCACGACCGCAGCCGGTGACCCTGTCGGCTGCCACACCAGTGTCACCGCCGACGCGATCACAATTCCCAGGGCGATGCCCGCCGCCCGCCCGACGCAGCGCGTATAGGTGTGTGCAGTCTCGGGGCGCAGCACCATCAACACCGTCAACGCGATCCAGTGGCCGTGCGCCACTGCGCCGAACCGATCCGCCGCCACCCCCAGCGCCGTAGCCGACGACAACCGCACGGCATGCCGCAACACCGGCGACGTCGTCGTCAGGTGGTGACGCGCCGCGCCGACGCCCGCCAAAAGTGAGCCTGCGAGATCGGGACGGCGGAATTCGCCGAACCGAGAGGCGAGGGCTTCGTGCATCTGTTGTGAAAACCGTTGCGCGACAGCCACATGCGGACCGGTGACAGCAGCCGCCGTGGCGTCGACGCGCGCCAGCGCGTATTCGGCGTCCCGCCGCGCGGTGTGATGATGGTTTGCAATCGCTTCCAGTAAATCTGCGCCGGGCGCGAGCAGCAGAGCAACCGTTTCATCGCCGCCACGTAGCGCAGCCAGCGTCGCGGCGATCCGCTCGGGCAGCCGGTAGCCGCCCTGGTACGCCAGCGGCCGTTGGGTCGCCTGGCTGTCGACGAATGCCTCGCGCAGCCAGGTGAGTGGGGCGGTGATGGCGACGGCGGCGTCCCGGTCAGCCGCGATGCCGCGGGCATCGGCGGCGAGTCCCCGGTACACGCGCGTCAACACGTCGCGCTGAACGCGCGATCGCTGCGGCGGCCACACCGCGATAAGGGCCGCCTGAATGCAGCCGGCCGACACGGTCAGCAACGTCGCAAAAACCACCCCGGCGGCCGTCGGCGCAACCGGAGGTGAGATCACCAACAGGGCGGCGCTCGCGGCGGCGACCAGCGCCGGTTTACCGCCCAGCGCCCATTGCATGGCCGCCGCGAAGCACCAGATCGCGACGACGACGATGAACAGAGCGCTGTAAGGCGCGGTCAGCGCGCCGAGGAACACAGCGGCGCCGAGTTCCAGCGACACGACGATGACCAGCGGCACTCGCCCAGCTGGGCTGTCCTGCATCGCGATGGCACCGGCGATCGCCGCCGCTCCCGAGGCCCAAACAGCTGCCGCCGGCGAGGCCGACGCCAACGCGACCGCCACGATCGCAAGCACCCCGAGCAAGCTGCGCGACACCGCACCGATATCCGGCGTCGTCTGTCGCAGGACCCGGGTCCACGCCCAGCCCGCCGGGGTGATCACACCGCTGCCGGTGGCCATCCGTTTATTTTGACCCCATGCCGGTAGTCGATCGGGGGAGTACACGCCCCAAACACTGTGTCAATTGCGTCGAGCAAACGCTTTGCGGCACAGCACATACCATTGGCGCCGAATTTGGCCTACGAAAACCATGCTCGGAGGTACGGTCAGCTAACCGGATCAGCTGACCAAGTCGGAGGTGCCGATGGCCGACAACGCCAACGGCGTTGCTGATTTTCATCTGAAGTCCCGGATCCCATGCAGTTCGCGTTATTACCCCCCAGTTATTTTTTGCGCGCCGTTGCGCAGCCTGTCCGAAAAGCGAAGGGAGCTCACATGAGTACGGCCGCGGAGCGCGCAGCCCAACTGGAACTCGTCGCCCGGCTCAAGTCGGCCTATCCCGAGCTTCCCGACGCGCCGACGCCCGACATGTTGGACCACGACCGCATCACCGCATATCTGAAGCCCGTCCATGACGTGGGCGGTGAACCGGATGCACCGATGAAGTACGAGAACAAGCAGTACGAGCTCTGGGAGCACATGACCTACGTGATCTGCGAGGTGCTCGCGTGGCGGGGGATTTGGCTTTCGGAGGAACGGCGGCGCATCGGCAATGTCGACGTCGGTCGCGCCGAGTATCTCGGGCTGCCGTACTACGGTCGCTGGCTGCTCGCCGTCGCGCGTGTGCTCGTCGAGAAGCACCACATCGGCCTGACCGAGTTGAGCGAACGAATGGCCGAGGTCAAGGCTCGCTACGCCGGCGGCCTCGACGGAAAGACACTCGAGGCCAAGCCGAAATCCGAGGGCGACGGCTCTCAGGTCAAACGCAACGAGCACCACAAGCGCGCGGTCGGCAAGGGCGACCCGCAGGTATACGCGGGTCAGGCGGGCGCGCCCAAGTTCAAGGTCGGCGACGCGGTGGTGGTGCGCGAGCTTCCGGTGATCTTCTACACGCGCACCCCGGAGTACGTGCGTGGCGCGAAGGGTGAAATCGCCGCAGTAGCCTACGAAAGCCCGGCCGCCGAGGACGAGACATGGGACCGCCCGGCGACGCCGGAATGGTTCTACGTCGTACGGTTCAACATGTCCGACCTCTGGTACGGCTACACCGGCACCACCGATGACGTCGTCCAGACCGAGATTCCCGAACACTGGCTCGAACCCGCCAAATAAGCTGCCCAGAAAGGATTTTGAATGACGGGTCACGATCACGACCACGATCGCACCGTGAAGCCGATGGTCGACGAGATCACCGACTTCGAAGTGCTTGAGATCGCGCTGCGCGAATTGTGTATCGAGAAGGGCATTTTCACCGCGGAGGAACACCGCCGCTTCACCGAGTTCGCCGAACAGATCGGCCCGACGCCCGCAGCACGTCTGGTCGCAAGGGCGTGGCTCGACCCCGAGTTCAAAAAGCTCGCGCTCGCCGAACCGATGACGGCCAGCAAGGAGGTCGGCGTCGACTGGATGGAGCCGACTGGGTTCGGCACCCCAAGCGATTTCACCGCCTTCCAGATCCTCGCGGATACGCCAACGGTGCACAACGTGATCGTCTGCGCGCTGTGCTCGTGCTATCCGCGACCGATCCTCGGCAACTCGCCCGAGTGGTATCGCACGCCGAACTATCGACGGCGCATGGTCCGCTGGCCCCGCCAGGTGCTCGCGGAGTTCGGGCTCTATCTACCCGACGAAATCTCCATCCACGTCCAGGATTCCAACCAGAAGCACCGGTTCATGGTGATGCCGATGCGCCCCGAGGGCACCGACGACTGGTCCGAAGACCAACTCACCGAAATCATCACTCGCGACTGCCTGATCGGCGTTGCGCTGCCGAAGGCGGGCGTCACCACCAACGTCATCACCGACACCCGTCCAGCCGTTCACCCGGGGACCGCAGGATGAACGAGCGCATCGAAACGCTCGAGGAAATCGTCGTGCGCAATCAGGTCTGGCCGGTGATGGCCGCCAAGTACGGCGTCGAAAATCCCGTGCCGCCGTGGAAGACCAGCCTCGACGGTCTGTGCGACGCGCTCGACCACGCCGCGTGCGACGAGAACGTCCCCAGCTTCAAAGAGCGGCGCGACGAGGAGGACACGCTGTCCGCATCCGTCTACGCGGATCTGCCGTATCCGGAGAGCCAGCTCGTTGCGCTGGCGCATTCGTTGGTGGCTCGCGGCATCATCGACGAAGCGGAGCTCAAACACCGGCTCGCGAGCATCCGCGAAAGGCTCGAGGCCTAGATTCGACTCGTGGAGAAAGTCATCATCACCCTGCGGGGTGCGGACGCAGACGACGCGTGGTGCAGCCGTCTGCACGAGGACGTCGCCGCCGAACTACTCGACTCGGGTGTGCCGGGGCTCGCGGTCAACGTGCGTGACGCCCCCGTGCGGGACTCGTTGATGACACTGACGACGCTGGCGCCGCCGGTGGTTGGATTCGTGACGTTGTGGACGCAGCAGTCGTACGGCGATCAGGTGACCTCGACGATCACCCGGCTGGAAAAGGAATGCGACTGCGTCGCCGCGTACCTGGTGACCGAATCGGTGCCGCTGCCGCCGCCGGACACCGCGCTCGGAGAGCGCACTCCCGGCCTGGCGAACATTGCGCTGCTGCGCAGGCCGGCCGATCTCGACGAGGCGACCTGGCGGCAGCGCTGGCACATCGACCACACACCGGTGGCCATCGAGACGCAGTCGACCTTCGGCTACACGCAGAACACGGTGGTGCGTTCGCTGACACCAGGTGCGCCGGTCGTCGACGCGATCGTCGAAGAACTCTTTCCGATCGAGGCGACCTCCGATCTCCAAGCCTTCTTCGGGGCCGCCGACGACGACGATCTGCGCCATCGGATGGAGCGCATGGTGGCAAGCACCACCGCCTTCGGCGCGAATCGCGACATCGACACGGTCCCGACGAGTCGGTATGTCCTCCGGACGCCGTTCGCGGGGAAGGACATCTGATGACGACGCTCGACGAAGCAATCGCACTCGCCTCCGACGAAAGCGGCCTGCGGTGCTCTCGACACTGCGCGCCGACAACACCATCCAGGCGTCGAATACGACCGGGTGATGGCCGTACAACGGCCAACGGTGGTGTTGGTCGCACCCACCCGGGTGTACAGCAACGGTTAGCGCATACGCTTCTGGCGTGATCCTGCAGATCTCTGACCAGAACCGAGTGCGCACGCTCACCCTGAATCGGCCAGACACCCTCAACGCGTTCAACGAGGAGCTCTACCACGCGACCGCGATGGCGCTGCGTGACGCCGCGAACGATCCCGATGTGGCAGTCGTATTGTTGACCGGCGCGGGACGGGCGTTCTCCGCGGGCAACGACCTCAACGAGATGCAGCGACGCATCACCGATCCCACATTCAATGAGCAGGGCAGCCACTTCTCCACGATGATCGATGCGCTCGCCGAGCTGCCCAAGCCGCTGATCTGCGCGGTCAACGGGCTCGGAGTGGGTATCGGCGCAACGATCTTGGGCTACGCGGATCTCGTGTTCATGTCCTCGACGGCCCGGCTGAAGACACCGTTCACCAGTCTTGGTGTGGCGCCGGAGGCGGCGTCGTCATATCTGCTGCCGCAGTTGATGGGCCGGCAAAACGCCGCGTGGCTGCTGATGTCCTCGGAGTGGGTCGACGCCGCCGAGGCGCAGCGGATGGGGCTGGCGTGGAAGGTGTGCGAGCCGGACGAGCTGTTGCCCGAAGCCCGCCGCCACGCCGAAGTTCTTGCCTCCCGCCCGATTTCGAGCCTGATGGCGGTCAAGCAGACAATCGTCGAACCAACACGCGCAGAGATCGCCGCCGCCACTGCCAGGGAGATAGCACAATTCGCCGAATTGCTCGGCGCGGCCGCCAACGCCGATGCGCTTGCCGAGTTCACCCAAAAACGCACGAGCTGACATGACCTCCCGTCCCGCAGCGGACGAGATTGCCGCGCTGCTCGAGCCGATTGCGCGCCAGCGGATCGCAGGCGCCGCGGACGCGCGCATCGCCAACTGGCTTGCCGCCGAGCGCGGCCTGTCCACCGAGACGTTCCTGTTCGACCTTGAGCATGACGACGACCCAACGACGCTGAAACAGTTGGTGTTTCGGCGGCCGCCCGAGATCAGTATCTTTCCGGACTACGACCTGACGCGTCAGGTCATGGTGATGAACCGGCTTCGCGACACCCCGATCAGCGTGCCGACCGTGTACTGGCTGGACCGCGAAGGCACCGACCTCGGCACGCCGTATTACGTGATGGAGCAGCTGCCGACGATCGGCACCGCCGCCGACTACCCGTCGTATCACTCGCATGGCCTGTACTACGACGCGACTCCCCAACAGCGATCCACGATGTGGTGGGGCTGCGTGCAGGCGATCGCCGACGTGCACGCGCTCGATTGGCGCAGCCTACGGCTGGAAAAGTTGCTGATGCCACAGCGAGGCGAGCATCCGCTCGAGCAGGTCGTCGAGTACTGCGATGAGCTGCTCACATGGGGGTCGCCTGCGAGCAGGCCCAAGGAGCTGGTCGACGCGGTGAAGTGGTTGCGCGACAACGTCTATGAGCCCGAGCATCTGGTGTTGTGCTGGGGCGACAGCCGACTGTCCAACGTCCTTTACGGACCGGACTATGAGGTCACCGCGGTGCTCGACTGGGAGCTCGCCTACATCGGTGACCACGAGGCCGATCTGGCGTGGCTGCTGTTCGTCGACTGGGCCTGCGCGGAGTATCAGGGCGTACCCCGCCTGGACGGGACGCCGAGCCGCGAGGAAACCATCGATCGCTACGAGCAGTTGTCGGGGCGCACGGTGCGGAACCTGCGCTACAACGAAGTGCTCGCCGCGGTCGAGCTCGGTATCCCGGTGTCCCGGTTGGAGACCCGGCTGCGAAACCAGGGACTGCTGACCGGCGATCTCGCGTTGACCGGGTTCTGTGTCGAGCGAATCCGACAGCTGCTCGGCTAGTGGCTGACGGTTTGCGCGGCGCGCCCCGCGTAATGGGCTTCGATGATCGCCCGCAGGGTGCGCCTGCACCGTCCGCAGTCGCCGCCCGCACCGCAGGCCTCTGCGATCTGCTTGGACGTCTTCGCGCCGTTGGCCACCACTTCGTCGACGACGTGGCTGGTGGTCCCAGTGCATAGGCAGACGAACATCGCGATCAGACCCGCTCGCCGATTCTGACCAGGTGCGCGGAATTGCCGACGAATTGAGTGGTGCCCATTGTCACCATTACCCCGCCGGGTTCCCAAATGTAGGGCAACACATGATGGCTACCGATTGGTTCGCGGTGTGTATTGGGCCATTTCCACATCCGGTTGACGTCCTCGACCCGAAGTTCACAGGCCGAAATGAATGAGTGCAGATCAAACTCACCCATCGGTTCCCTGTCTGGTCGAAGCGGCTGCAGTGTTAGCGCAGTCTAACCTTACTTGGCGTAGCGGGTCCAGGCTGGCCTCCTGATCTGCACACCCCCGCGGCGGAACGACTGGTGGGGCATGGAAACACGCCTGCCGCAAGGGCAAAGATGGGCTCGTGCGCCATGCAGGCACTAGATTGGTGAGGCGCTACAGACAGCCCAGCTTGATCCAGCCCTCACGTTGCTTAGGAGCGACCATGCAAGGCGATCCGGACGTTTTGAAACTGCTCAACGAGCAGTTGACGAGCGAACTCACGGCGATCAACCAATACTTTCTGCATTCCAAGATGCAGGCGAATTGGGGATTCACTGAGATCGCAGAACACACCCGGAAAGAGTCGTTCGAGGAAATGCAGCATGCGGAGGCAATCACCGACCGCATTCTCATCTTGGACGGGCTGCCGAATTATCAGCGCCTTTTCTCGCTGCGGGTCGGCCAAACCCTGCGCGAGCAGTTCGAAGCCGACCTGGCCATCGAATACGAAGTAATGGCGCGGCTGAAGCCGGGCATCGTGATGTGTCGTGAGAAGGAAGACGCCACCTCCGCGAACCTGTTCGAGAGGATCCTCGCCGATGAAGAGGAACACATCGATTACTTGGAGACCCAGCTGCAGCTGATGGACAAGCTCGGCGAGCAGCTCTACCTCGCACAGTGCGTGTCGCGGCCACCGACCTCGCTCTAGACCCCGTTTCGCATCTCCCCGCGCGGCAACCCTGACTCGCGGACCGCGACCGTAACTTTTCTAGCTTGACTAACGATATGGGCTGGAGAATGGGTCGCCGAGGAGAGGCAGGTATGACAACAACGGCACCGACGGCCGCCGCCGCGGATCCCGAATCCGGCGGCGCCCTGATCAGCCCGCAGCGCCGCAACTTGATCTTTGTTGCGGTATTGCTCGGCATGCTGTTGGCCGCGCTGGACCAGACGATTGTCGCCACCGCGCTGCCGACGGTGGTCGCAGACCTCGGCGGCGCGGGCCACCAGTCATGGGTCGTGACCAGCTATCTGCTGGCGTCGACGATCGTCACTGCCGTCGTCGGCAAGCTCGGCGACCTGTTCGGCCGCAAGGTCGTCTTCGCTGCGGCGATCGTCTTCTTCCTGGGCGGCTCGGTGCTGTGTGGGTTGGCGGGGTCGATGACCATGCTGGTGGCGTCGCGGGCGCTGCAGGGCATCGGCGGCGGCGCCATCATGGTGACCGCCACCGCCCTGATAGGTGAGGTCATCCCGCTGCGGGACCGCGGGCGCTATCAGGGTGCGCTCGGTGCTGTGTTCGGCGTCACGACGGTGGTGGGGCCGTTGCTCGGCGGCTTCTTCACCGACCATCTCAGCTGGCGCTGGGCGTTCTGGATCAACGTGCCGGTGGCCGTGGTGGTGTTCTTCGTGGCGATCGCGGCGATACCGTCGCTCGGCCGGACCGGCCGCCCGTTGATCGACTACGCCGGCATCGTGTTCGTGGGTGTTGGCGCCTCGGGACTCACGCTGGCCACCAGCTGGGGTGGCACGGAATACGCCTGGGGTTCACCCGTCATCATCGGGCTGTTCGTCGCCTCCGCCGCGGCGCTGGCCGTATTCGTATGGGTGGAAAGCCGTGCGGCAGAACCGATCCTGCCGATCCGGTTGTTCCGCAGCCCGGTGTTCACCGTGTGTTGTGTGCTGTCGTTCATCGTCGGGTTCGCGATGCTGGGTGCGTTGACCTTCCTGCCGACCTTCATGCAGTTCGTCGACGGCGTATCGGCAACGGTGTCTGGGCTGCGTACGCTGCCGATGGTCGCTGGTCTGCTTCTGACTTCGATGGGCAGCGGCGTGCTGGTGAGCCGCACTGGCCGCTACAAAATCTTCCCCGTCGTCGGGACCGCGGTGATGGTTCTCGGATTCGTGCTGTTGTCGCGGATGGATGCGACGACCCCAATAATGTTGCAGTCGTTGTACCTGTTCATCCTCGGCACCGGGATCGGCATGTGTATGCAGGTGCTCATCCTGATCGTGCAGAACACCTCGAACTTTGCCGATCTCGGGGTGGCGACGTCCGGCGTCACGTTCTTCCGGACCATCGGAAGCTCTTTCGGCGCAGCGATTTTCGGATCGCTGTTCACCAACTTCCTGCAGGACCGCATCGGTCCCGCGCTGGCCGCCAGCGGGGCACCACCTGCGGCCGCGCAGTCACCGCAGGTGTTGCACCAATTGCCGCACGATGTCGCCGCGCCGATCGTCGACGCGTATGCGGATTCGCTGGGCATGGTGTTTCTGTGCGCTGCTCCGGTTGCGTTCGTCGGATTCATCGTCGCGCTGCTTCTCAAAGAGGTTCCGCTGCGCGAGATGGACGCCGTCAACGCCGTCGATCTCGGCGAGGGCTTCGGCATGCCGAGCACCGACTCGCCGGACAAGGTACTGGAGACCGCCATTGGCCGGATGATGCGGAATTCACCGGAGATCCGGCTGCGCAGCATCTGTGAACGGCAGGGCTGCGAACTCGACGTCGCGCGACTGTGGGCGCTGATCCAGATCTATCGGCACAATCAGGTTTTCGGGTCGGCGCGGCTGACTGGGATCGCCGAGCGGTTGCGGGTGCCGTGCGAAATCCTCGAGCCGACGTTCGATCGGCTGGTCGACACGGGCTACGCGCTGCGCACAGGTGATCTGTTGTGGCTGACCCAAGCCGGGGCCAGGCAGGTCGATGCGGTGTCGTCGGCTTTGATCAACCGGATCATCGAGAAGCTGGCGTCCTCGCCAACCTTCGAGGGGCGACCGGACCGCGTCCAGGTCGAGGCGGCGCTGGAACGCATCGCGCACCGCGTCCTGGTGCAGCGCGACTGGGACGACGAACGCAAAGAGCTCGCGACAGCGAGCTGAACAGCAGGTTCAGGGTGATTTCTAGAACGCGTTCCACTTTTGTCGCCGCACGCGTACGATTCGGCCATGAGCCGAATTGGACCCTTCGCTGACGACGACGCGGCCGCCTGGGTGGCGAAGTCCCCCGACATCGGTATCGCCATGGCCGGCTTCACCAACGCGGTCTACAACAAGAACCGGCTGCCGATGCGGGTCCGCGAGTTGGCACGGATGGTCATCGCCCTCGACAACGAATGCGTGGTCTGCCAGAACACCCGCGACTCCGACGGGATCGCGGCAGGCGTCGACGAGGACCTCTACGACCACGCCGCCGAATGGCGGACGTGGCCTGGCTACAGCGCTCAGGAGCGCGTCGCCGCCGAGTTCGCCGAGCGCTTCGCCAGTGACCACACGGGCCTGCGCGACGACGAGGACTTCTGGGCCCGCTGCAGCGAGCAGTTCAGCGACGAACTGCTGACCGACCTGGCGCTGTCGTGCGCGATGTGGCTGGGCATGGGCCGAATGCTGCGCACGCTCGACATCGGCCAAAGCTGCAAGATCACGCTCTGATTCGCGGCTAGCCGCTGCAGAATGGCTGTCATGGCAGCCAAACCGCTGGCCGCTGCGGCCATCGCCCAATTGGAGGCCGACGGGGTCGCCACGCTGATCGGCACGGTCGTCAACCCGGCCGGGCTCACGCACGCCAAGACGGTTCCGCTGCGCAGGATGGGCACATTCGCGGATCCGGGACTCGGTGCAAGTCCTGTGTGGCACGTGTTCGCGATCGATCAGGTCGGCACCGTCTTCGGGGAGAAGACAGGCGTCGTAGGGGATCAGCGCATCCGGATCGACCTGGGCGCTCTGCGCATCCTCGGCGACGGATTAGCTTGGGCTCCAGGTGCTTTCTTCAATCAGGACGGCTCACCCGACCCGTACTGCAGTAGGGGAGCACTGAGCCGGGTGCAGCAGCGACTTGTGGATGCGGGCATCGAGACGCTCGTCGGGCATGAGTTGGAGTTCGTTCTCGTCGCACCCGACGGCAGCCGACTCCCTGCTCACATGTGGGCGCAGTACGGCCTGGCGGGGGTCCTGGAGTTCGAGGGCTTCATACGCGATGTCACCGATGCCGCCACGGCTTCCGGTGTTCCGATCGAACAGTTCCATCCCGAGTACGGGCTGAATCAGTTCGAGATCTCGCTGTCACCGCAGTCGCCCGTCGCGGCCGCCGACCAACTCGTGCTGATGCGCATCATCATCGGGCGGGTGGCGCGGCAGTACGGGTTGCGCGTCAGCCTGTCACCGGTGCCCTTCGCGGGCAGCGTCGGATCGGGTGCCCATCAACACTTTTCGATGAAACACGGCGAGACGCCGTTGTTCTCCGGTGGCGATGGCGCCGGCGGGATGACAACAGAGGGCGAGTCCGCGGTGGCCGGCCTACTCGCGGGTCTGCCCGAGGCACAAGGCATCCTGTCCGGATCTGTGGTGTCGGGGCTGCGGATGCAGCCTGGATTCTGGTCGGGCGCATACGTCTGCTGGGGCACCGAGAACCGGGAAGCCGCGGTGCGCTACTTGATCGGCGGCCCCAGCAATCCACAAGGCGCGAATGTCGAAGTAAAAGTGATCGACCCGTCAGCCAATCCGTACTACGCGACCGCAACGATCCTCGGCCTCGCCCTCGACGGCATCGAGCGCGAACTGCCGTTGCCACCCGAGACAACGGTCGACCCCGCCAAGCTCACCGACGACCAGCGCACGCGGGCCGGAATCAAGTTGTTGGCCTCGAGCCAAGCCGAGGCTCTGGATGCGCTCGACCAATCCGCCTTGATCCGCGGCATTCTCGGCGACGATTCGGTGGACGCGGTGCTTGCGGTGCGGCGTTACGAACAACAAAACTACGGCGAGCTCAGCCCGGCGGACCTTGCCGACAAGTTCCGGCTGGCCTGGAGCGTATGACGTCACGTGCTGGACGGCTTCGTCGGCTCCCGGGAGTGGAGCGAGGCGGACGCCGGGTCTACGGGCTGGCCTGACTACCGCACGCCGCGGATCAACCGCCCGGGCCTGGCTCCTGTGTCGACGCCGTGGCGGCGGGTGACGGCCCCACTGACCACTGTCGCGTCGTAGCCACGTGCGCTCTGGATCAACCTGCGACCGCCGGCGGGCAGGTCGTAGGTCATCTTCGGCAGCTCGAGGTTGAGCGCATCCATATCGATGACGTTGATATCCGCCTTCTTGCCAACCTGGATCACGCCGCGATCTGACAGGCCGAAAAGGGTTGCGGTGTCCAGCGTTTGCTTACGCACGACGTACTCGAGCGAGAGCTTCGGGCCACGGTGCCGGTCGCGCGCCCAATGAGACAGCAGGAACGTGGGGTAGGAGGCATCACAGATCAGCCCGCAGTGCGCACCGCCATCGGAGAGGCCCGACACCGCCGCGGGATGTGTCAACATCTCGTAGATGGCGTCGTGGTTGCCCTCGGCGTAGTTGTAGAACGGCAGCATCAACATCGCGCCAGCATCGGACTCGAGCATCAGGTCGTACATGGTGGCCAACGGACCCTGTCCGCGGCGCGCGGCGATGGCGGCGACGGTCTGATCAGGCGTCGGTTCGTAGTCGAGCGGGAACCCCAACGGATAGATCTTGTCGGCGCTGTGCTGAATCAGGCCGTACATCGCGTCGAATAGCACCGCCGGGTCCGGCGGCAGATCCGACTCGGCCAGAATCGCGGCGCGGACAGCGGGGTCCGCGAGCCGGTGGGCCAATTGCTCGCGATCCAGTTCCGCCTTGAGCTTGCGGTAGGTCGGTCGGTGCGTGAACGCGTGGTAGCCAGGGAAGCCGAACAGCATCCCGAACGGCCGGGCCGCGATCTGCGCGTAGACCTCGATGCCGTTCTCGACCGCCTTGCCCGCGCGCTCCAGCATCTCCTTCCACAGATCCGGCGCGCCCGGCGTCTGGATCATCGCGAACGACACCGGCCGCTCGATCTCGCCCGCCAGCTTCGTCATCCACTCGAGTTCGCGAATCGACGCCTCGGCGGGACTTTCACCGGCCACGCCCTGCGGCGCCACCTCGAACACTGCGCGGCCACCGGCGGCCATCGCCCGACCGAGCCCGAACAGCTCCTGTTCGGCCGCGTAGGTACCCGGCACCGCTTCACCGCCGATGGCACGGTGGCCCTCGGTGCGCGACGTCGAAAAGCCAAGCGCCCCAGCCTCGATAGCCTCCTGCACGATCCGGGCCATCGCCGCGATGTCGTCGTCGGTTGCCACCTCGTTGCGGGCGCCGCGGTCGCCCATTGCATAGCCGCGTACTGCGCCGTGTGCGATCTGGGTACCGAAATCGACGGCTAAGGGCCGCTTCTCGATGGCGTCGAGGTATTCGGGGAAGCTTTCCCACTGCCAGGTGATGCCTTCGGCCAGCGCACTGCCGGGGATGTCCTCGACGCCTTCCATCAATTCGATCAACCACTGCTCGCGGCCGGGGGTGACGGGTGCGAAGCCCACGCCGCAGTTGCCGCCGACCACGGTGGTGACGCCGTGCAGACTCGACGGCGCCAAGAGCGGATCCCAGCTGACCTGGCCGTCGTAGTGAGTGTGGATGTCGACGAACCCCGGTGCCACAACGCGACCTGTCGCATCGAGCGTCTCGGCGGCGTCACCTTCAAGCACAGTGTCGTCACCATTGCGCCGGCGCACTTCGACGATGCGGCCGCCCTTGATGGCGACGTCGGCGCTGAACCGCTCAGCGCCCGTTCCGTCGACGACCGTTCCGCCGGTGATCTTCAGGTCAAACATCGCTGCTCCTCAGACCAAACCGGTAGCGTCGAATATCCACGACATGTCGGCGTTGGCGAAATCTTCCATCCAGGTCGGCGGCGCAGAGTTGGTCAGCGCGCCCATGTCCCAGTAGTCGTTCCACAGCGTGATCTTGCCGCCCTGCACGCGATGCACGCTGACGAACTTCAGCACCGCGGATTCGCCTGTCGGCCAGTGCCATTCCTCGTGATGCTCGTACATGACGTCGGTGCCGTTGTCGAGCATCAGGCCATCGAAGTTCTCGTAGGACGCCAGTGGCTCGAGGCCGATCTTGAGTCGCTTGACGATGTCTTCTGGCCCACGCGCCGCCGCCGTCGGGCCCACTGGCATGTCGAGGTAGATGCAGTCGTCGGACAGATACGTCTTCAACGATTCCCAGTCCCGCGCCGAGAGCGTCTTCCACATGCCGCGAACCGTATCCTCAACCGACACTTGCGAACTCCTTCTCTTGTGCAGCGACTGCGGGAGCCTTGTGTGCGGCGCGCAGGAAGCGTCCGGTGCGCTGCTTGCCGACGAGATCGGTGGCGTTGCCGTCGTAGAAGACCGCACGACCGCCGACCAAGACAGCGCTGACGGTGTCATCGTTGCGGTTCACCATCCGGGACAGCCCGCCATACTGCTCGACCGTGTCCTCCGCGTACTCGTCCAGCGTTGCATCCAAACGCTCCGGGTCGATGACGACGACATCGGCGCGGTCACCGATGCGCAGATGGCCGGCATCGATGCGATACCAGTCGGCCAGTTCACCGGTCAGCCGGTGCACGGCCTGCTCGATGGTCATGAATGGCCTGCCCGCCTTCTGCGCGTCGGCGACGTGACGCAGTAGCCGCAGGCCCATGTTGTAGAACGCCATATTGCGGAGGTGCGCGCCGGCGTCGGAGAAGCCCATCTGAATACCGGGCTCGCGTGCGAGTTTCTTCAGTACCTCGGGCCGGTGGTTGGAAATCGTGGTGCGCCAACGCAATGCCGTGCCGTGCTCGAGGACCAGGTCGAGGAAGGCGTCGACGGGGTGAAGGCCGCCGCGATGCTGGCCGACCTCACCGAACGACTTGCCGATCACCGATGTGTCGGGGCAGCAGACGATTTCGGCGTCGAAGAAGTCACGGTGCCATACGCGCACACCGAACTTGCTGTCGTATTGCTTGCGGAACTCGCGGCGATACGACTCGTCGCGCAGTAGTTCGTTGCGCTCGACCGCGTCGCGCAGATGCAGCGCAGCCGCGCCTGCGCCGAACTCCTCGAAGACCACCAAGTCGATGCCGTCGGCGTACACCTCGAACGGTACCGGCAGATGCTGCCAGCGGAAATTGCCGCCGAGGCGGTTGATCAGCCTCGCCGCAGGTCCCATACCCCAGATGGCGTACGGGTTCGACTTGACGTCGGCCGCCGAAAGCAAGCTGGTCTTGAGCGGATTGCGAAAGAAGCCGAGCGACTGGGCCAGTTGCGAGCCAAGGTTGAACGGGTTCGCAATGTCGGGGCCCGACTGCAGGATTCGGCCTGCGCGCCGCAGCAGTGACTTCAACCGTCGCAACTCGCGTGGCTTGGCGTACGTCGACGGCAGCGTGCGCGACCGACATACCTCGCCGTCGATTTTGTCGAAAAGCAGCTGTTGCGAAGACATTCCGACGAAGCCGGCCCGCAGCGCCTCGGCGAGCATCCGCTCCATCCGGGCCTGCTCGGCTCTGGTCGGGCGCTCGCTTTTCCGCGTCGCCCGATCCAGGCCCATGGTGGCGGCCCGCATGTCGGAATGGCCGATGAACGCGGCCAGGTTCGGGCCGAGCGGCCGCGTCTCCAGGGCCTGGATGTACTCCTCGGCGTTCGTCCAGGTCTTGTGCTCGTCGACGGCGGCGATGACGTGTTCGCGGGGAATCGCCTCGACCCTGCCGAAGATGTCGCCCGCGTCCTCACCGTTGACGTAGATCGTCGACAACGAACACGATCCCAGCATCACGGTCGTCACGCCGTGGCGCAGCGACTCCGAAAGCGACGGCCCGTTGAGCACCTCGACGTCGTAGTGGGTGTGGATGTCGATCATGCCGGGTAGCACCCACTTGCCCGTCGCATCGATGATCCGTTGGCAGTCCTTGTCGTCGAGATCATCGGGTGAGATCGCCACGATATGGCCGTCGCGGACACCGATGTTGCGCACCGCCGATGGGGCGCCCGTGCCATCGAACCAGCGGCCGTTTCGGATGATCGTGTCGTAGCTCACCAAGTCATAGAACAGCGCGTGCCGACGGGTGTCAACGATATCCGTGAACAGATTTCAGAAAATGTCTACTTTCGATGCTGAGCTGGGGTTATACCTCCGCCCAACCGTCCGGCTGCTGGCCGTCGATGTCGGTGAAGCCGTACTCGCGGGCCAGCTCGGCAGACGTGATCGAGCACTGATTCCAACGCGCCCGGTTCGCGTCGGCGGCCATTGCGGCGACGCCGCGTCCGACGAAACGGGGCGACTCCGAGATCGCGAATCCCGGGGGAGCGGTCGGGCCGTCGGACCGGTTCGGATCGAGCGCGGTGTGCCAGTTCTCTTCTGTGACACCCCAGTTGTCGAGCATCATCTCCGAGCGCAACCAGCCCGGTGTCACAGCGACGGCGGTGGCGCCGAATCGTGCGAGGTCGTGGCCGAGGCTGTAGCCGAGCCTGTTCACAGCCACCTTCGACAGGTCGTAGAAGACCGAGATCCGATACGTGTTGTCGTTGTATTCCTTTGTTCCGTCGGTGACTTCGACGTGCAGGCCGCCGGGACGCGCGATGAGTAGCGGGAGTAGGCAGTGCGCGGTGATCAAGTGGGTACCGACGCCGAGTTTCAGTATTCGAAGGCCGTCGTCCAGGTCGTGTTCCCAGATCGGCCGATTCCATGTGGGCGGGTGACCCTTGAGCACCTCGGCACCCCAGATGTCGTTGACAAGGATGTCGATGGCGCCGTGCTCGCGGCGAATTCGATCGGCCAGAGCCTGCACCTGCGCGATCTCGAGGTGGTCGACCTGGATCGGAATGCCGACGCCGCCGAGCGAGGTGACCAGTTCCGCTGTCTGTTCAATGGTTTCCGGGCGGTCGTAGTCGGACTGCGCGTTGCCGGTCACGCTGCTGCGCCCGGTACAGATCACGGTCGCGCCGGCTTCACCGAGTGCCGCTGCGATACCGCGGCCTGCCCCGCGCGTCGCGCCAGCGACGACCGCTACGCGGCCGCCCAGCGCATCCGCATCCGGCGTCCAGTTCATAAGTGCATACTCGCCAATGTGACCCCGCTACAGCGCTATATCGCCGAAGAAATTGCGACCGATCACGTCGACGGCTTGTTATCCAGACGCGAAGCATTGCGCCGGCTCGCGCTCCTGGGGGTGAGCACCGCTGCGGCCACGGCATTGATAGCCGCGTGTGGCGAGAACAAGAAGACGACGTCGAACGCGCCGGTAACGTCGAGCGGCGCCGCAACGTCACCGTCGGTGCCGCCGGGGTCGGCGAAGGCACTGCAGACCACGCCCATCACCTGGGCCGGCCCACAGGGTCAACTTCAGGCCGCATGGGCGGAGGCACCGAACGCCAAGGGCGGCATCCTGGTCATCCACGAGAACAAGGGCCTCACCGACTGGGTCCGGTCGGTGGCAGGCCGGTTCGCAGGCATCGGCTACTCGAGCCTGGCAATCGATCTGCTCTCCGGGCAGGGCGGAACGGCGAAGTTCAAGGACCCGGCAGCGGCCACTGCGGCGCTGGGCGCCATCCCGCCGCAGGAGTTCATCGCCAACCTGCAGTCGGGCATCGGCGAACTGGCGCGTCGCGTTCCCGGCAAGAAGCTGGCGGTCGTCGGGTTCTGCATGGGCGGCGGCTTGGTCTGGCAGCTACTCGCGTCTGGTGCATCGCAACTGGCCGCCGCGTTCCCGTTCTACGGGCCCGCGCCTGACAAACCTGACTTCCGCGGCTCGAAAGACGTTGCCGTGCTTGCGTTCTATGGTGAGCAGGACCAACGGGTGAACGCCACCGAACCTGTCGTCAGGGCTGCACTCGAGCAGGCCGGGATGGTGCACCAGCTCGTCACCGAACCCAACGCCAACCACGCGTTCTTCAACGACACGGGTGATCGCTACAGCGCCCCCGCAGCCGACGACGCCTGGCGCAAGGTGCAGGAGTGGCTGACCCAATACGTGGGTTGACCTCTCTCTCCCTTCTCCGCGAGCGTGCGCGTCTGTACGCAGACACGCCGCAAAATCTGTACAACTCGCGCACCGTCACCGGTACGCGAGGGTGCGCGTTCTGCTCGCGGCAATTCTCCGCATTCTGCTCGCGGCAATTCACAGTCTGTTTTCCTGCCGGTTGATGTCGCGTTGTTGACCGAACACGCGTGCCGGTTCTGATTCATCACATGCGGGTAGTGCAGGTTGCCAATTTCTACGGCCCGCGCTCGGGGGGCCTGCGCACGGCGGTCGACCGGCTCGGCGCCGAGTACTGCGCCGCCGGCCACGAAGTCTTCCTTGTCGTTCCGGGACGGTACTCCGAATGGCGCGAGCTGCCGACGGGCGTCGTTCGTATTTCCTTGCCCGCCAAGCTGATCCCGTTCACCGGCGGCTATCGTGCGGTACTGCCCGGCCCGGTCACGTCGCTGCTCAGACGGCTGGCCCCGGACGCGTTGGAGGTGTCGGACCGGCTGACCCTGCGTTCGCTCGGCGACTGGGGCCGACGACACGATGTGGGCACCGTGATGATCTCCCACGAACGCCTGGATCGCCTTGTCGGACAAATACTTCCGGCGCGCATCGCGCGGTCGATCGCCAACGTCGCCAACCGCCGCACCGCCGCCAGTTACGACGCGATCGTCTGCACGACAGCGTTCGCCCGCGAAGAGTTCGACCGTATCCACGCGACCAACATCATGACCGTGCCACTCGGCGTCGACCTCGACCAGTTCCATCCCCGCAGACATTCGGCGGATCTCCGGCAGCGCTGGGCGGAACCCGACCAGACACTGCTGGTGCACTGCGGTCGGCTCTCGGTGGAAAAGCATGCCCACCGCAGCATCGATACCGTTGCTGCACTGCGTGATTCGGGAGTCGACGCCAGGCTCGTCGTGGTCGGTGAGGGTCCGATGCGCGCCAGGCTCGAACGTCAGGCCGCCGGCCTGCCCGTCGACTTCACCGGCTTCATCGGCTGCCGCAACACCGTCGCGACCATCCTGGCCACCGCTGACGTCGCGCTCGCCCCTGGACCGCACGAAACATTCGGGCTGGCGGCGCTGGAAGCGCTTGCTTCCGGTACACCGGCCGTGGTGTCCCGCACATCGGCGCTCGCCGAAATCCTGACCATCGACAGCGGTGCCACCGCGGACAACGATCCCGACGCCATCGCCAGCGCCGTCACCTCGATCATCAGCAGGCCCGAAGGGCTGCGCCGCGACAGCGCACGCCGGCGGGCCGAACAGTTCACCTGGCCCCGGTCGGCGGCGGGCATGCTCAGCGCATTGGGCGCAGGCTAGCGCTACTTTGGCCGGATGGCGGCGGACACCGAGCGCGCGAGAAGCCTGTGGTTCGCGCTGCTGTTGACACTGGCCAACGGTTTCCTCGACGCACACACCTACCTAGCGCGTGGCGGGGTGTTCGCCAACGTGCAGACCGCCAACGTGATCTTCGGCGCCATCGACACCTCGAAGCGGGAGTGGGCGTTGGCGCTTGCCCATGTCTGGCCGCTGTTGGCGTTCATCGCGGGCGTCGGGTTGGCGTCGCACATCAAGTCGGGTCGCGCAGATCGCTTCGTCGCACGCCCGCTGGTGTGGACGATGGCGGTCCAAACCGTCGTCCTCGCGGTGATCGGCTTCGTTCCGGCGTCGGTCCCCCACAGCTACGTCACCGTGCCGATCTCGTTTCTGGCCGCCGTGCAGATCGGCCTGTTCCGCAACGTCGGTGAACTCGTCTATCTGCCCGTGGCCACCACCGGCAATCTGATGCGGTTCGTGGAGGCCGGATACGACGGCTTCGTCGAGAAACACGCCGAGTCGCGCCGAGCATTCGGGGTGTACGGCACGCTGATCGTCGCGTTCGCCGCAGGGGCGTTGATCGGGGCGTTCGCCAGCCGGGCGTGGGGCGTGCACGCGATCTGGCTGCCCGCGGGATTCCTTGCGGTCACACTGTGTCTGTTCATCATCGATGAACGGCACCTGCGGTGAACTACCATCCAGGCATGTTCCGGTTGCCGATAGTCCTGTCTGCCGCGGTTACGCTGGCGCTCGCAGGCATCGCGCCGGTCGCCAGCGCCGAGCCGAGCCCGCCGCCGTGCCAATACACGCTGTCACCGCCGCAAGTAGTTCCGCTAGGCGGCGGCACCGCGGTGACCTCCACTCTGTCGCTCGCGGCTTGTAACGACTCAGTCGGGTATCTGACCGTCGCGTGCGTGCAGCTGCAGGGAAGCGACGGGCCAGGTCAATGCGCGCAGCAGAACGGAATTCTGACCGCGCAGGTGTTCTACCAGCCGTACCGGCCAGGGGCGACGTACGTCGCGACCGGGCGCGGCTGCGCCAATACGGGCAACCCGCCGCAACCAATCTGCAAGTCGATGGGCCCGCTCACCGCGACCCTGTAGACCATCACGCGGCGAGGTATCGCACGCCGGGGCTCGGGTCGAACCGGTAACCGCGCCCACGGACGGTCGTCAGCACCCGCGCGTAGCGGCCCAGCTTGGCGCGCAGCCGTCGCACATGGGTGTCGACCGTGCGAAGCGACACGTCGCCACCGGGCGCCCTGTCATGCCACACCTCGCGCATCAGCTCGGCACGTGACACCGGCCGTCTCGGCATCCCCGCCAGGTAGCACAGCAGCTCGAATTCGCGATACGCCAACCGCAGCAGCTCACCGTCGCGGCGCACCTCGCGGTTGAACCGGTCGATGGTCAGGCCAGCCGCCGGGACGGTGGGGAGCCGCACCGGGCTCGCGGCCACCATTGCCTTGTGCGCGCGTACGCCCGGCACCGACCGCGCAATCAGGCGGCCGAACTCGTCGGCCAATTGCGCTGTGCGACTGGGTAGTTCCGCTGAGCGGACGGGGACATCGAGGACCAGCACCACCCTGACGGTGTCAACGGGCGGCGTTGCGGGTCGTGATGCCCCTTGGTACACCCGGTTACTCTCGCGATCCGGCACTGGCAGCGACAGGGTTTGCGTCGCGCTGAGCGCAACTCAGAACGCCGCCAGCACCTGCCCGGCATAGGTATTCGTGATGAATTCGCGGGTGGACTCCAGGTTCAGCGCCTCGGCCAACGCACGGACACCGAAGCTCTCGCGGTTGTCGGGCCGTGCCACCAGGTATTCCGCGTACGCCGGATTGCCGCGATCGCAGTACAACGCGCTGCCGGTGTCGACGCCCCATTCCATCGCCTGGTTGCCGAACAGGAACACCACATGTGCGCCCGCCCCGCTTCGCCCGCCCGCATCGAAATCCTCGCGCAGGTCGCCGAGCAGCCGGCTGGTCAGCTCCTTGAACACCAGGCGACGCGGATTCGACCGCACATCACCGACGTTCGCCACGCCGCGGCGCGCGGGCTGGCATTCGATGAGCCCCAGCTCGTCCAGCATGACCAGCGACCGGTCCACGTTCACCGGATCCGACGGCAGCGCGACCTCGGCGCAGTCGGGAATTTCGTCGAGGTCGCGAATAGTCGTGGAGTACATTCCGAACGGTTCGATATGGACCGGCGCCACCGGCACCAGCCCGTTGCCGGTGCGACGGTTGAAATCGTCCAGGAACGGCAGGTATTGAAAGAAGTTGGCGTGCAGCCGGCCTGCGACCAGCAGATCGTTCGGCTCATCGAAACTCTCGAAGATCTCGATCTGCAGATCGATATCGCATGCGGCCAGTGGCTCGCGAACGAAGTCGAGGATCTCGGCGTGAGGCACCGGCGTCGCGCCCACCCGCAGCGGCCGCTTGCCCTTGCTGGCGACGGCGCGCACCGAGCTGCTCATCGCCCGAACACTACCGACGCATGCCGGCGCCGCAAGCCCGGCGAATGTGTCCAATTGTGACGACATATGACTCACGATGACTCCAGATGTAGTGCCGCCATGGTGTTGTCCCTATCGTCGGCTCAACTACCACCGACAGGACGGTCAACCATGTCCGAAATAACCACTAGCCCAGAGGCTTTGGGGAAGCAGTCCCCAGCGCCGGTGCGCCAGCTGAAGGGCAACCTCGGCGTTGCGGCGATCGTGTTCATGGTCGTCGCCGCAGCAGCACCGCTCGGCGTGATCGGCGGGGTGGTGCCGCTCGGTCTCGCCGCGGGCAACGGCGCCGGGTTCCCGGCGACGTTCATCGCCTCGACCGTGATCCTGCTGTTCTTCGCCGTCGGTTTCACCGCCTTGACGCCCCATGTCGAGGAAGCCGGCGCGTTCTTCTCCTATGTGCGTAAAGCATTGGGGTTCCCGGCAGGTATCGGCATCGCATTTGTCGCGCTGGTGAGCTACGTCGCGATCGAAGCCGGTGTCTACGGTCTACTGGGCCCGGCCGGCGGCGCTGTCGTCGAGCTGTTCGGCGGCCCTGCGCTGCCGTGGTGGCTGTTCGCCGTTGTCGCATTCGCAGTAACCACGTTCCTCGGGTACCGCAACATCGAGCTTTCGAGCCGCGTGCTTGCGGTGCTGCTGACCGCCGAGATCGCCATCGTGTTGGTACTCGACGCGGTCATCGTAGGGCAGGGCGGCGACCATGGCCTGTCGACAGGCATCGTCAATTCCAGCGTGATCTTCTCGGGCTCTGTCGGTATCGGTCTGCTCTTCGCGCTGATCAGTTTCGTCGGCTTCGAGGCCACTGCGATCTTCCGCGACGAGGCCCGCGCCCCTGAACGCACGATTCCCCGCGCCACCTACGCGGCGCTGATCCTCATCGGGGCGTTCTATGCGGTGACGAGTTGGGCGCTGGTTTCAGGGTGGGGCGATGCCGAAGCGGTCAGCCGGGCCACCCATTCAGGCGGCACCTTCCTGTCGGACACCGCGCAGCGCTACATCGGCGTCGTCGGCAACGACATCATCACGGTGCTGTACTTCACCAGCCTTTACGCCTGCATTCTGTCGTTCCACAACGTCGCATCGCGGTACGTCTTCGCCCTCTCGCAGCGTGACGTCCTGCCGGAGTCGCTGAGCTATCCGCACACCAAACATGGTTCACCACACCAGGCTTCGTTGTGGATTTCCGGGGTGGTAGCGATCAGCGTCGCCCTGGCGGTGGTGTTCAAGCTCGACCCGGCTGCCCAGTTCTACACCTGGTTTGCCGGCGCCACAACGGTCGGCTTTGTTGTGCTGTTGATCGCCACCAGCGTCGCCGTGCTGGTCTTCTTCTCCCGCGGCCGCCGCGGCCACTCGCAGTGGCGGGTGCGCATCGCACCCGCCCTCGGGCTCGTCGGGTTGGCGGGGTCCTTGATCCTCATTTTGGCCAACCTGAAGGATTTGGTCGGCGGCTCAAGCATTCTCGCGTGGGTGATCATCGGCACGCTCGTCAGTTCGTTCGCGCTTGGCGCCGTGATCGGCACACGAGTTGACCGGGTCGCATCATGACCGAGC
The DNA here is from genome assembly GCF_000328565.1 of Mycobacterium sp. JS623. Classification (NCBI taxonomy): domain Bacteria; kingdom Bacillati; phylum Actinomycetota; class Actinomycetes; order Mycobacteriales; family Mycobacteriaceae; genus Mycobacterium; species Mycobacterium sp. JS623. Next base: position 3,295,537 of record NC_019966.1, read on the forward strand.
GCGACCTGTTGCAGGGACTCGCCGACGGCTCACTGACCGAGATCGAGGTGGCGTGGAGCGATCCGTTCGGCCACGCGCAGGGCAAGCGGATACCCGCAGGGCAGTTCCTCGACCGCGCGAAGGGCCACGGGTTCGCGTTCTGTGAGGCATCGTTAGGCTGGAACACCGACGGCACCGTCATCGATGGATTGGGGCTGACCAACTGGGACGGCGGCTACCCCGACGTGTTCGCGGTGCCCGACTTCGCCACGTTCCGGCCTGTGCCGTGGCGGCAGGGCGTCGGGCATGTCATCGCGGATATCGTTGCGCACGACCGTAATCCGTCGCTACTCGACCCGCGGGCCGTGCTGAAACGGGTGCTGGCCAGGCTGGCGGCGCTGGGCTACACCGCCAAGGTCGGCGTCGAGCTGGAGTTCTACCTGCTGAACCCCGACGGCACAGCATTTCAGGACGACATTCACGCGTACTCGCTGGAGAACGCCAACGCGCTCGATCCGTTGCTGACCGATCTCAACGAAACCCTCGGCGCCTTCACCCGATTGGAGGGCATCCAGACCGAGTACGGCCCAGGACAGGTGGAGACCAACCTCGTCTACTCCGATGCGCTCGAAGCCGCCGACGACGCGGCGCGGCTCAAGTACGCGGCCAAGGAGGTGGCCCGCAGGCACGGCAAGGTCGCCAGCTTCATGGCCAAGCCGTTCTCCGAGCACTCCGGCAGTTCCCAGCATCTGCACATCTCGTTGTGGCGTGACGGCGCAGCGGCTTTCGCTTCCGACGATGGCAACGAGAACGAGGTGGTGTTGCACGCGATCGCGGGGCTCCTCGAGCACCTGCCATCGATCACCGTGTTCGGCGCGCATTCGGTCAACGCGTATCGGCGCTTTGTGCCCGACTCGTTCGCGCCGGCGACCGCGACATGGAGCCGCGACAATCGCAGCGCCGCAGTGCGATCGCTGATCGAGACCGATCCGTCCGCCACCCGCATCGAACTGCGCAGCGGCGCATCGGATGCCAACCCGTACTGGTTGGTGGCCTCTGCGCTGGCGGCCGTGGTCGCCGGGCTGGAAGCGCAGCGTCAGCCGCCGCAATCCGAAAGCGGCAACCTGTACTTCACCGGCACACCGCTGCCCGAGTCCCTCGGTATCGCACTGGCACTGGCCACCCAGGACGACACCATCCTCGACATCCTCGGTGCGGAATCCGTACGCGATTTCGCCGCCATCGCCCGCAGTGAGTGGCAGCAGTATTCGAACCACGTCAGCGACTGGGAACGCCGTCGCTACCTGACCAGTTCATGACGTCCCCACGGTTCGGTGTCTGGGCGCCGGTGTACGGAAACCACGGAGCGCGCAACCATCCAGCCGACGCTCCTGACGCCGGGTACCGACGCACCCGCGATCTGTTGGTCCGCGCGGAGCAGGCGGGATTCGACTCAACGCTGTTGGCGCAGCACGTCATTCATCCCAGCAATGTCGAGGACGGCGTGCTCGAGACGTGGTCAACGCTGGCTGCGCTGGCCGAGGCCACGAGCCGCATCGAGCTGATCGGTGCGATCAAACCGCTGTTGGTCAACCCGTTGGTGTTCGCCAAGCTGGCGGGCAACGTCGCCGACATCTCCCGTGGCCGGCTGGCAATCAATGTCGTCAGCGGCTGGTTTCTGCCCGAACTCGAGGCGCTCGGCCTTGACGCCGCCGACCACGACGATCGCTACGCCTACACCCGCGAATGGCTCGAAACCGTGCTGGACCTCTGGACCGGTAAACAGGTCGACATCACCGGCCGCGGCGGTCACCCCGCACTGGTGCGCCCGACACCCGACCCGGCACCGCCGGTGTACTTCGGCGGGGAGTCCGAACCTGCCCGCGCGCTGGCCGCGCAACACGCCGACGTGTTCTTCATCAACGGCCGGCCGCTGCCCGAGACGATCCACCTCATCGACGATCTGCGGGCGCGGCCTCGCGACCGCACGCCGTTGCGGTTCGGGTTGTCCGCCTTTGTGATCGCGCGTGACACCGAGGCCGAAGCGATCGGGGAACTGGACTATCTGCAATCGCTGGTCGACGCCGAGCGGCGGCCCGAGATTGCGTCGGGCACCGACCCGAACACCGCGATGTACAAGGTGCTGGCCGGCGCACGCCGCGTCGGGTCCAACGGCGGCACCCTCGCGGGCTTGGTCGGCAGCTACCACCAAGTGATTGAACGCATCGAGGCGTTCCACGCCGCCGGCATCGAGCTGTTCATGCTGCAGTTCCAGCCGTTGGAGGCCGAGCTGGATCGGTTCGCGGACAAGATAATTCCGCATTTTCGCTAACGTTCGCTAATGAGGAGACAGCAGTGACGCTTGAAACGATCGGGGCCCGCCCCGCGTTTTCCGAAGACCCGCTTGGTGGCTCGATCGCGGAGCGGCTCGCGCGACTGCCCGAGATCGTCGACGAATTGCGCCGCGCTGACGCCGATGCCGAGCGTGAGCGCGTGCTGCAGTACGGCGCCATCCGACGACTGCGCCACGCCGGGCTGCTCACCCTTCGGGTCCCCAACCGGTACGGCGGTCCCGGCGGGGCCGTGCGCGACGTGTTCGCAGCCGTGATCCAGATCGCCCGCGGCAGTTCCAATGTGGCGCAATCACTTCGGGCGCACTACGGATTCTCCGAACGGTTGCTGAGCAATCGCGCTTCCGAGGCCGAACGTGAGCGCTGGTTCCCTGAGGTGAACTCTGGGCTGGTGTTCGGCAACGCGGTCACCGATGCCAACGGCAAGGCGCCGGGCAGTTCCGACACCACGCTGCTGGCCGATGCCGACGGGGTGCTGCGGCTCAACGGCTACAAGTTCTACTCCACCGGAACGTTGTTCGCCGACGCGATCGCCGTCTCTGCGGTGGACGCCGACGGCAGAGACCTCCAGGCGATCGTGCCCGCCGACCGGCTGGGCGTCGAGCTCTACGACGACTGGGACGGTTTCGGGCAGCGGCTGACCGCCAGTGGGGGCACGCGTTTCACCGATGTGGTCGTCGAGCCGTTCGAGGTGACCACGGTGTCCGACGGTAAGCACTTGGGCCACTCGACCGCATTTCTTCAGCTCTATCTGGCCGCGGTGGCGGCGGGCATCGCGCACGGCGTGTACGACGATGCGGTGGCGTATGTGCGAGATAAGGCCAGGCCCGCTTCGCATTCACTTGCCGACTCCGCGTCGGGCGATCCGTTCATCCTCGCGGCGGTCGGCGATATTGCCGCCAACGCGGCCGCAGCTGAAGCCCTGGTGCTCACCGCCGCCGAAGCCATCGACGCGGTGGTCGACGCCGGCCGACAGACCGACCCCGACGCGCTGGCCGAGCTGTCGATCACGATCGCCAAGGCCCAGCTGGTGGCAGAACGACTCACCCTGGCGGCGGCGGAACGGCTGTTCGACACCGGCGGAGCGTCGGCTACCGCGCGCAAACTGAACCTGGACCGGCATTGGCGCAACGCGCGAACCCTGGCAAGCCATAATCCGTTGGTCTACAAGGCTTATGCGGCGGGCAACTACGCCGTCAACGGGGTATGGCCGCCGGCCAACGGCTACTTCTGAGGTTCTTGCCTTCGTGCGAATGTGAACTAAACCTAGTGGGTATTCGTGTCTTTCCCGAGGGTCCAATCGAGAGGGGTCACGATGAAACGATTCGGTTTGTTCTGCGCCGCCATGTGTGTCGTTGCAGCATTGGCCACGGCGTGCGGCGGGTCGAGCAACAGCACGACCGAAAGTAAGACACCGACGGCGACCGCCACCTCGAGCCCCTCGGGTGAGGCAACGGCGTCGAGCGCACCCTCGGCAGCCACCGCGGCGGCGATCACCATCACGAACATGAGTTTCGGCTCGCCACTCACGGTGACGGGGGGAGCGCAGATAAGCGTCAAGAACGACGACTCCGTCGAGCATTCCGTGACCTCGGATGCGGCAGGCAAGTTCGACGTGGACATCGAGGGCAAGGAACAGGGCTCGTTCACGGCGCCCACCGAACCGGGTGAATACGCTTTCCATTGCAAGTATCACCCGTCGATGCACGGGACGTTGATCGTCAAGTAGCCCTGGGGGAGAACCGCTCCCACGCCGACTGGCGGGTCATACCCAATGCGGCGCCGATGCGTGCCCAGGACACGCCCCGGTCCCGCAGTTCCTCAACGCGGTCCCGCAGCCCCTCCTCGATGTTGGCCGCCGACGACGCGATGAATGGAATGCGTTGCAGCAGTTCGTCATCCGATAAGGTAGCCCACTCTGGCAGCGACGGCGGTTCCGCGTGCGTCGCTTCGGCCATGACGCCCACGCACAGGGAGACGCACCCGTCGCAGATGTAGACCCCGGGCCCAGCGACCAGCTTGCCGACCTCCGTGTGCTGCTTGCCGCAAAACGAGCAGCGCAGTTCTGACGTCTGTGCCGGCATCTGCGCCTCCTGACATGTCAGGCGTTTCCTGACGTGTCCGTCAGGTTACACCTGACAGGCAACCCATCGCGGTTTAACCGGCGCCAAGGGCGGGCACCCGCCGAATTAGCGGGTTCGTCAATCACCAGCGGCCCGACCGACCGAAGGAGTCGACGTGGATAGCAACAGCGTTATCTGGATCGTCATCGCCGTGGTGGCGGCCATCGTTGTGATCGCGCTCGTCGCGTTCGTTGCCCGCAGTGCCCGCAACAAGCGTCGGCACGCCCAGGCCGAGGAGCTGCGCCAGGAGATCGGACAGAAGGCCGAGCATGTCCAGAAGCGGGAGGCCATTGCGGCCGAGACGGAGGCGAGGGCTCGCGCCGCGCAGGCCGAGGCCGAGCTCAAGGCCGCCGAGGCGGCAAGGCTGCAGGATACCGCGCGCACCCATCGCGAGTCCGTGAACGCTTCGCGTGAAGAGCTCGACGCGCATCGGGAGCGCGCTGATGCGCTGGACCCCAAGCGCAGCGATGACGAAGGCCCCAAGGGCGACGTCCGCGGCGGGGGCGCCGATACCCGACAGCGGCAGGCGGACACGCCGACCGAGCAGCACCGGTTGTGACGGCTGCCGAGCCAAGGCCGGCGGTGCTGTTCGACATCGACGGCACCCTGGTCGACTCCAATTACCTGCACGTGCACTCCTGGTACCGGGCCTTCGAGGAGGTCGGGGTCGGTGTCGAGGCGTGGCGGATTCACCGGTCGATCGGAATGGACGGCACCACGCTCTTGTCTTCACTCGCCGGTGACGCCGACGACGACACCCGGTCACGCGCCAAGGATTTGCATTCGCGGTATTACAAGCAGTCCGCGTCGTTGTTGCGTCCGCTGCCCGGCGCACAAGTACTGCTGCGCCGGGTCGACGCACTCGGCCTGCAGGTTGTTCTTGCCACGTCGGCGCCCGATGACGAACTCGAGATCCTGCGCAAGGTGCTGGCGAGCGACGATCTGATAGCGGCGACCACGTCATCGAAGGATGTGGACACCGCCAAGCCGAAACCCGACATCATCGAGGTCGCGCTCGACCGCGCCGGGGTCGACGCCGATCATGCTGTCTTTATCGGCGACACGGTCTGGGACGTCGAGGCGTGCGAACGGGCAGGTGTACCGACGATCGCGGTACTCAGCGGCGGGGTATCGCGCGGTGAACTCGAAACCGCCGGCGCTCAAGAGGTTTTCGAGAATACGGCGGAGCTGTGCGATCAGCTCGACACTTCCGGGATCGGGCGGCTGGCCAAGGCGGTTCATACCGCCTGATCAGCCAGCAGTTGGCGGCACAACGCGTCGCCCAACCAGGCCTTGAACCGCCGAGGCGACCACCTTCTCAAGCGAACCAGACGGTCGAACAGGCCAGGATCCATGGCGAGCCAGATCAGATCGACCGCCTCCCGGTGGGTGATCTGGGTGGTGAGCGCGTCGAGATCGCGAAGCCGTGTCACCACCTTGCGCGCGTCGGCCAGACGGACTCGTTGCGACTGCTCGACGAGTTCACGCGCGGCAGGGTCGACGCCGGCCGCGACCTCCAGCACGCTGTAGATCGGCCCGACGCGCGCACCGATCTCGGCGAGATTGCCCGCAAGCCCGTTGATCACCTCGCGTGGCTCGGCATGGTCGAGCCACAGGCGGATGTTGGCCCGGTCGGTTAGCGCTACCGACTGGTCGTCGCCGGCGACTGCCCAATCCAGCGCGAGCTTGAGCAGGTCGAGCTTGCCTCCGACCGCGGTGAACACGGTCTTGCGGCTGACGTTCGCCGCCTCGGCCACCGCGTCGATGGTGGTGGCGCCGTAACCGTCGGAAACGAACAGCCGTGTCGCGGCGGCCACGATGGAGCGCCGCGTCGCCAATGCCTGGGCCGCGCGCACTTCTGACCGGTAATCGCGCTTGACACCTTCGACCATTCTAGGTAACCCTGAGTGTATTCATTACACTCAAGACTACCTCAATTAGGGGAGTGGTTGTGCGAACCATCGTCGTCGGGGCGGGTCCGACCGGCCTGTTCACCGCGATCGTGCTGGCGCGCCGCGGCCGTAGCGTCGTCGTGGTCGACCGCGAACCCGGTCCGCCGTCGTCGAACACTGTCTGGGACCGCAGGGGCGTCATGCAGTTCCACCATGCCCACACGTTCCGCGCCCCGGTCGTCGAGGCGCTTCGGGCCGAGATGCCGGACGCTCTCGACGATCTCGTCGCCAAGGGTGCCACCATCGCGACCGCGGGCAACCGTCCGGTGGCGCTGCTGTGCCGGCGGACGACGCTCGAGCACGCGCTGTGGAATCGCGCGGCGGCAGAACCGGGGGTCAGGCTGCTGCGTGGGCATGTCGACCGGATCGAGCACGATGGTCGCCGGGCGGTCGGCATCACGGTCGACGGCCGGTTTCTGCCAGCGGATCTGGTGATCGACGCGTCGGGTCGATCGAGTCGGTTCACCGACGGATTCCGCCCGCATCCTGAAGGCGGGGACTGCGGCGCGGTGTACGTCACCCGCCAGTATCGGTTGCTTGACCGCACCGACATCGGTCCGATGAACTCGCCGATCGGCTTATCGCTTGGCTTCTCGGACTATATCGCCATCGCGTTTGTCCACGACGACGGCGCCTTCTCGATCACGTTCACCCACGACGGCACTGACAAGAGGTTGCGCCTACTGCGCCGTGACGACGCGTTCGACGACGCCGTACGCGCCATTCCGCTGTTGACGCAATGGATCGATCCGGCACGTGCGCAACCTGTTTCGCGCGCCCTGCCCGGCGGACGGCTCTACAACACCTACCGTGGACAGCTCGACGCCGCGGGCCGGCCGGCATTGCCCGGCTTGATCTCCGTCGGGGATGCCGTGTGCACGACGACCCCGCTGGCCGGCCGCGGCGTGACACTGGCGCTGATGCAGGCACAAGAACTCGTTCGCATTCTCGATGCGGGAGACACCGATATCGACACGGCGACAACACAATTCGACCACTGGTGCCGGACGCACATTCGGCCCTGGTTCGACGACCACCGGTACACCGACGCCGACCGGATGCGTCGATGGGCCGGCGGTGACGTCGACCTGGGCCGTCGGCTACCGTCCGACCTGATCGTCGCGGCCGCCGACGCAGACCCCGCGCTCAAAGATGTTGTCGGTCCCTACAGCACCATGGACGCCATGCCCGCCAGCCTCGCACCTGCTCACGCCCGCGCCAAGGAGATCTACGCCGCCGGGTGGCGGCCGCCGGTCCCGGACGGCCCGACTCGCGACGACCTCAGCGAGGTGGTGTCCAGGACACCGGCAGCCGCTTGATGCCGTGAATGAACGCCGACTGCAGCCGGTCTGGTTCTTCGGTCGCAGTGATGTCGGGAATCTGTCGGTGAAGTTCCTCGAACGCCAGCGTGATCTCGCGGCGGGCCAGGTTCGCGCCCAGGCAGAAATGCGCGCCGCCGCCGCCGAACCCGACATGCGGGTTGGGGTGGCGGCGCACATCGAATGTCCAGGGATCGGCGAATTTCGATTCGTCACGGTTAGCCGAGCCGTACCACAGCGTGATCTTTGCGCCGGCATCCAGTTTCACGCCGCCCAACTCGGTGTCACAGGTGGTGGTGCGGCGCATGTAGGCCACCGGCGACGCCCACCGCACGATCTCCTCGACGGCCGTCGGTGCGATGTCGTCGTAGGCCGACCACCAGTCGTCGCGTTGTTCGGGGTAGCGGCTCAGCGCCAGCACGCCGTGGCTGATCGCGTTGCGGGTGGTCTCGTTGCCGGCGACGACAAGCAGGATGAAGAAAGAGGCGACCTCGGCGGACGTCAATCGTTCGCCGTCGACCTCGGCCTGCACCAGGCTTGTCGTCAGGTCATCGCCCGGCCGGTCCCGACGATCGTCGGCGAGCGCCGACGCGAACGCACCGATATCCTTCGCGACTTTGACGAACTCGTCTGGGTCCGTGGCGATGTCGGGATCACCGAACCCGAGGATCACGTTCGTCCAGTGGAAGACCCGGTCATGGTCCTCCTCCGCGATGCCCATCATGTCGCAGATGATCTGCAAGGGCAGCGGACCTGCGAGCTCCGCGACCACCTCGGCCTTGCCCTCCGGATGATCGCGAACCATCGCCTCGACCAGTCGGCGCGCACGATCCCTGACGGAGTCCTCGATCAGTGCAAGCACCCTCGGTGTGAATGCGCTGCGAACGATGTTCCGCAGTCGGGTGTGTCGCGGATCGTCCATGGCGATCATGGAGCCGAAGTACTCGGCGAGATCAGGGTTCTGATCGCCGATCACAATGCCTCGTGCCGAGCTGAAGATTTCTGGGTGGCGGCTGGCGTAGAAGACGTCGTCGTAGCGGGTGACCGCCCAATGACCCGCGACATGGACCGCCGGGTCAACGACGAACGCCGGGTGAAAGGAAATCGGCGCCACACGACGCAACGTGGCAAAGGCGCCGTCCCGGATGTCGTCATCGAGTGCCCAGAAGTCCCATGAGCCCAGGTTGACGTCGGAAAGTGGCACATCCGGGGGAGCCGTCCCGTTCACCCGAGCCGCGATACCCACGACCCGAGCCTAGGTACCGGCGCGGCCCTCGTCACGGATTTCTGAAACATGTTCCAATCGGCCTTCCGGCGTGATAGCACCGAACCGTGCGTAACCCACATGCAGGCCAACCCTTTACGTCAACCGATGAGGAGATCGCGCAGGCGCTGCTGGACGTCAGCATCCCGACGTTGATGTTGTCGCTGGTCCACATGTCCGCAGACCCGAGCCTGATCCGCGGTGAGCTGAAACCCGCGGGTCTGTTCCTCAACGAGGTGCAGGGCTACATGTCCGAGGAGGACAAGGCCGCGGTGCGCAAGATTGCACTAGAGGTCATCGCGTCCTACCGAGACCGGGGCTGCCCCGAACCCGAACCGATCGGTCCGGAACTCCTGCGGGAGATGATGCAGTGGCTGGTGTGTGAGCCGGTGCCACCCGAATACGTGCCGATGCTGCTGGAGGAGATGGAGCTCGACGGCAGGGACGCACGAGCTGTGCGAGGCACACCTGCCGACCTGCCGGTCGTCGTCGTCGGCTGCGGGGAATCCGGTCTGCTGGCGGGCATTCGGCTGAAAGAGGCGGGCATCCCGTTCACGATCGTCGAGAAGAACGCCGGCGTCGGCGGAACCTGGTGGCAGAACACCTATCCGGGCGCCCGCGTCGATGTCGGAAACCACTTCTACTGCTACAGCTTCGAGCCGACAGATCAATGGACGCACTACTTCGCCGAGCAACCCGAACTGCAGGCGTACTTTCAATCCGTGATGGACAAACATGACATCGGCAGGCACGTGCTCTGGGAAACGGAGGTGACCGAGGCGTCCTGGGACGACGACTCCGCCACGTGGACCGTGCACACGCGTGGCTGCGACGGCGCGACGGCGACGCTGTCGGCGCGCGCGGTGATCAGCGCCGTCGGCCAGCTCAACCGGCCGCACCTTCCCGAGATCGACGGGCAGCAGGATTTCACGGGACCGGCGTTTCACTCCTCGGAATGGGACCATTCCGTCGAGCTGCGCGGCAAGCGGGTCGCGATGATCGGCGCAGGCGCCAGCGGGTTCCAGATCGCACCGGCCATTGCGGACATCGTGGACCACCTGACGGTGTTCCAGCGGACCGCGCAATGGATGTTCCCCAACCCGAACTATCACGCGGCGGTCGGACCCGGAGTGCAGTGGGCCCTGCGACACCTGCCGTTCTATGGCCGGTGGTACCGATTCCTGGTGTTCTGGCCGGGGTGCGACAAGGGGCTGGCCGCCGCGTACGTCGACCCGGACTATCCGGATCAGCAGACAGCGGTCAGCGAAATCAACGAGATCACCCGAATCATGTTCACCGAGTGGATCACTAGTCAGGTCGGAGACGACGCAGAGCTGCTGGCGAAGGTGGTGCCCGACTACCCGGCGACGGGCAAGCGCACGCTTCAGGACAACGGCAGCTGGTTGCGCACGCTCACCCGCGACAACGTCGAGTTGGTCAGGACCGGGATCGAACGCATCGAGCCCGATGCTGTGGTCACCGCGGACGGCACCCGATATGCGGCCGATGTCCTCGTGTACGCCACCGGGTTTCAGGCCACGAAGATGTTGTGGCCCATGACAATTCGAGGCCGCGGCGGCGAGATCCTGTCCGAGCGCTGGGGTGAGCGGCCGTCGGCGTATCTCGGTATCACGGTGCCCGGCTATCCGAATTTCTTCTGTATGTACGGGCCTGGCACCAACCTGGCAAGCGGTGGCAGCCTGATCTTTCACTCCGAGTGCCAGATGCGCTACATCACACAGTGTTTGGAGCTCTTGATCGAGGGGGGCCATCGCTCGTTGGAGCCGCGGGAGGACAAGACAGCCGACTGGCTCGACCGTACCCAGGCCGAGATGCGCAAGATGGTGTGGTCACAACCGTCGATCAAACACTCGTTCTACAAGAACCAGTTCGGCGAGGTCTACGGATTGAGCCCGTGGCGACTTGTCGACTACTGGACCTGGACCCGCGAACCCGATCCCGCCGACTTCGTCGTTCGGTAACCCTGTCCAGCCATTCGGTATCGCTAGAGTCGCATGGTGACCGGGTCCCTGATTGCGTGGCTCCTGGACTCTGATCCGGCTTTGCGCTGGCAAGTCGAACGTGACGTCGTGGGCGAACCGGCCTGGGTCTGGCAAGCAACGCGGGCACGGGTCGCAACCGAGGGCTTCGGCGCACGCCTCCTCGCGCTCCAGGATCCGGACGGCCAGTGGGCAGGCGGCGCGTTCTTCCCCGGCGACTTCGATTTTGACGGCCCTGAGGCTGCAGAAGGTGCCGGGCAGCCGTGGACGGCGACGACGTGGACGCTGAACTCGCTGCGGGAGTGGGGCGTTGATGCCGCTGTCCTAACGAGCGGCGCACGGTCGAACTCCTCGCCGAGAACAGCCGCTGGGAATACCAAAACCTGCCGTACTGGGGCGGCGAAGTCGACTGCTGCATCAATGCCTGGACGGTGGCGAACGGTGTGTGGCTCGGCGCCGACATCGCCGGCCTCGTCGACTGGTTCCTCGAGCATCAGCTGCCCGACGGCGGCTGGAACTGCGAATGGGTCGAGGGCTCAACGCGATCGTCGTTCCACTCGACGCTCAACTCGCTGAAGGGACTGCTCGCCTACGACGCTACGACCGGAGGCACCGACGCGACCCGCGCCGCCCGGCGCTCCGGCGAGGAGTACCTCCTGCGGCGCGGGCTTTTCCGCCGGCTGTCGACCGGCGAACCGGTGGCACCGTGGGTGGGCCGCTTCGCCTACCCATTTCGGTGGACCTACAACGTGCTCAACGCAGCCGAATATTTCCGCCTGGCGTCACTGATTGACGGCGTCGAGCCAGACCCGCGCATGACTGAGGCGATCGAGCTGATCCGCGCCGCCAGACAGCCGGACGGCACATGGCTGCAGGCCGGCCGACATCGCGGTCGAGTGTGGTTCGAGGTCGACGTGTCGGCGGCCGAGCCATCGAAGTGGCTGACCCTGTGCGGGACACGAGCGCTTGCCTGGTGGGACTCACGCTAAAAGGGTTACGACAGTTGCCAATTCATGTTCTTCGCAAAGTTGCGCGCATCGTCGGAGATCGTGCCGAGTTCGTGACAGCGCTTGATGTACCCCTGAATCATCATCATGAAGTTCATCGGGTTGTACGCGTCTTCCTCGTAGCTCCACTTGCCATCGCCCGCGTACTCGAGCACGGTGATCACCGCCGCTCCGTGCACACTGCCGTCGCCGGGGTCCTTCATGGTGTTGATGTTCTTGAAGATGACCCAGCCCTTGTCGGCGTCGATCGAGTACCAATCGACCGGATACGACGGCATCTCGCTGCCGGGGAACATGTTCATCGTCGAGACGATCCACTCGCGGATGTTTTCGCGGCCTTCCATGTTTCCTAACGCGTGTTCGACGTACTTCGCATCCTCGGTGAAATGGTCGGCATAGCTTGACCAGTCCCACGTCTTGCCGACGTCGATCACGTCTTGCTGGTAAGCCCGGAATGCTTCTTCGAGCTCCTCGCGTGACCACTTACCCATCCGAGACTCCTTCGGCGCGCAGCTAAAAACTAGAACCTGTTCTACCAGCCTGGCGCGTGCGGCGGAGCCGTTTCAGGACACCGTCAAAGTGCCGCCTGCGGTCGCAAGGACCGCGGGTATGCGCAGTGCGACCAGCGAATCGGGTGCGATCGCATTCATCAACGCGGCCACGGCGGGCGCCAGGGGAGGCTGATCGGGCGACCCCCAGTCGAGGTGATGGCGGCCGATGGCCAGCATGTACACCTCGTCGAACCAGTAGCCGCCGAATGCGCTTGCAATGCAATGTAATACGGCGTTGATGGCCGCGACCGTGACGACCACGCCTGTGGCGAATGGTGAGATGCGCTGACCCGCGGGGGTATCGGTTTGCGCTCGTGTCACGTGCCGTCACGTTACTGTCGCAGGCATGGCACTCGGTATCGACGCGCAGGTGCAGGCGGGGCTTGGTCCGCTGCTGGAGGCCGTGGGGCAGGCAGAGGCCCCGCCGATCGGCGACGTCGAAAGCCGGCGAATCAACGGGCACCGGATGTTCGACTATGTCGCCACGACGTGGCAACCGGTCGGCGGCGTCGAAGTGGACAAGCACACGCTGAAGACCGACGACGGCGCGACGTTGGACCTCAGTTGGTACCACGCCACGGCGAGTCAGCCGGGCAGCGCGGTGCTGTACCTGCACGGCGGCGGCATGATCTTCGGCCTCCAACACCTCGGCCGCCTGTATGACCTGGCGATGCGCGACTACGTCGCCACCTCGGGCGTGCCCATGCTGATGGTGGACTATCGGATCGCACCCGAGCATCCGCATCCCACGCCGGTCGAGGACTGCTACGCCGCACTTCGCTGGCTCGCCGACAACGCCTCCAGGCTCGGCGTGGATGCCGCTCGCATCGCGGTGATGGGCGACAGCGCAGGCGGTGGTCTGGCCGCAGGGGTGGCGCTGCTGGCCCGTGATCGCGGCGGCCCCGCGCTCGCTCAGCAGATCTTGATCTACCCGATGCTCGACGACCGCGCTGGGACGCCGGATCCGGAGTTGCTGCCGTTTTTGACGTGGACGTACGACGACAACGTCACCGGCTGGGGGGCACTGCTCGGCGAGAGCGCGGGCACCGACACCGTGTCGGCCTACGCCGCCCCGGCGCGCGCGACGGATCTGACGGGGCTGCCGGCAACCTACATCGACATCGGTGACCTCGACATCTTCCGCGATGAGGACATCACCTACGCGCGGCGCCTTTCCGATGCCGGGGTGTCGACCGAGCTGCACCTGCATCCCGGTTGTCCGCATGCGTTTGAGGCGCTGGCCCGCGAAGCCGACGTTTCGCAGCGGGCAATCGACGATCGCATCCGCCGCCTGCGCACCCTCTGATTTCCGCAAAACCCTGATCCACCAACAACATCCGATTGGTAACGGCGCTGTCGCACGCACCGATATCCGTAGAGGAGCAGACGTTTGCGTCTCTCCACGTACGGAATGAATAGTGACGGTCTGACGTCGGGTTTCGACGATGGGACCGCAAGGTAGGAGTTAATTGACGATGGGGCTGTCGAAGTTTTTCTCAGCAGCCATGATCGTCGGCGCGCTCGGCTTCGGGGCCTTTGGGCCCGGTGGGGCCGTGGCGTCGGCGGACCCGGTTGCGCCCGCACCGCTGAAGCCGGGGCATGGAAACGACGATTTCTGTCCTCCGTGGTGTGGTAACGGTGATGGAAATGGCAACGGAAACGGCCGTGGCCACGAGTCAGACTGGAATCCCGGGGGCTGGGACAAGGGTCCCTGGTGGGCCAATAACCGGCACGACTGGTGGGACGACCGCAAGGGCGCGCCGCCGTGGGGCTGGGGCCCGCCGCCGGCCTTCCAGTGGGATGGGGGCCCGCCGCACCCGTTCAACTACTGGGGCTACAACGTCAATCCCGTGTGGGATGACGGCTTCGGCCAGTGGGGGATCTGGCTGTTCGGCCTCTGGATCCCGATCTTCGGCATCGGCGTCCAGTAACAGGCGTTCAGTAGCAGGCGTTAGCCACCCTCGGGCGCTTCAACGACGGACTTGATGCGCTCGAGGGTGGTGCGCATGTCACCCACGTTGCGCCGCTGCCGCAATTGGCCACCCAGCACCGAGAACAGCTTCGCAAACAGGCTGTCAGGCATGCGGAATGACTCGGTGACCTGGGTGCCACTATCGGTCGGTGTCAATCGGTAGTGCCAGGTGTTGGCCGCCGTGTTGCCGACCAACACGTCAAAGCCGAATTCGCGACCGGGTTCGCATGCGGTCACCCGGCAGGTGGTCCAGTACACCGGGCCGATCTCGTTGCGCTTGACGTGTCCGCGAAAACGCGCGCCCAGCGCGGGGCCGGTGGCACCATCGAGCCATTCGGCTTCCATCACTTCCGGTGAAAACCTGCCGGTGTTGCGAACATCGGCGATGAGGTTCCAAATCTTGTCGGCGGGTGCCGACATGGAGACGGTCGCAGAACCCTGCATCTCTACCCCTTTCAACGCGGCATCTGCGGACCGAGTGAGTAAACATGGTCCGGCGTCAGCTCTTTGGTGATCGCGGTCGCCAGCGTGGTGCTCGGCTCGCCGCCCTGATAGTCGATATCCGTATTGGTCAGGATGACCAACGAGGTCTGCTTCTGCGGCAGGTAGACCACCACGGCCTGATAGCCGGGCAGGCTGCCGTTGTGTCCGATCCAGCCGCCGAGGTTGAAAATGCCCAACCCGTACCCGTCCTGCGGAGGCATGCCGGGTGACCCCACCGTCTGCAGCCGCTGCTCTTGCATCTGCGGCGTGAGCAGCTTGCCGATTGCCAACGCGGACGCCCAGATTCGCATGTCATCGAGGGTCGAGATCATCGCTCCCGCCGCCCATGCCCACGACGGGTCCCAGTCGGTAGCGACCGCTTCCTTGCCGTCCGCCGTCTGCTTGGTGTATCCCTGCGCGTGCGGGTCGGGGAAGGCGTTTGTGGTCGGAAAACTGGTGTGGCTCATGCCCAATGGGGCCAGGATGTGGTCCTGGATGTAGGAGTTCAACGGTTGCCCGCTGACCTTCTGCACCACCATGCCGAGTAGCACCGTGTTGGTGTTGCAGTACTCGAATCCGTCGCCGGGCGGAAACTTGTTCGGTTGGGTGAACGCGAAGTCGATCAACTCGTGCGGGGTGAAGGGGCGGCGCGGATCGGCGAACATCGCCTTTTGAAACTCCGGTGTCGCGGTGTAGTTGACCAGTCCGCTCTGCATCCTGGCGAGCTGGCGCAGCGTGATCCTATCGCCGAGAGGCACCCCGTCGATGAACTCTGCGATCGAGTCATCGAGACCAAGTTTGCCTTGATCGGCGAGCTGCAGGATCGCCGTGACCGTGAAAGTCTTTGTCACACTGCCGATTCGGCTGTAGAAATCGGCCTTCATGGGTGCCCGCGTAGTCTTGTCGGCCACCCCGAACGCGCGAACGTAGTCACCGTCGGGCCCCCAGATACCTACGATCGCACCGGGCACGCCGGCCGCTGTCATGGCCTGGTTGACGGCCGCGTCGAGCCGCTTTGCGATCGCGTCGTCGATGGGTTTCGTCGTCTCGGGCGTGGCCGGGGGACCAGTTGTCGGCGATTGTGGTGTCGACTTGTCGCCGCAGCCCGACATCGTCAGCAGCAACGCCACCGCGGCGGCGAGGGCGATCATCCGTGCAGTCATCGCCCGCCAGGTTAAGCGCTGCACCGCTACCGCTCCGCGGATTCGTCCTCCGGAAGGTCGTGTCGCACGACGCGCACCTGGCCACCGGCCAGACAGGCCGCATATCCGTGGTGCTTGCCGTAGAGCTCCCAGGCCGTGCGGCGCTCGTCGCTGTGCGCGTGGATCTCGTGGCCGTCGGAGAACCCCAGATGCAGGCTGCCGTCCTCGTCCCAGCTCGCGTTGCTGCACTCGGATCCCGCGAAGTCGAATAACGCCCGATGCTCGGGCCGTGCGACCGTCGGATCGATCAGCACCGCCTCTTCTTCGTCCCGTGCGGTCTTCGGCAGCGTGAAGTAGAAGGGCACCGAGATGACGAGTTCGTTGTCGTCGAGGCTGAGCACCAGACCGTCGCGAAACATGATCCGCTGGACCACACAGCCCCGGATCCACGGTTCGCTCATTTTTTCACTCTGGCCTCTGAGGCAACGGCGCACAAGGGTTTCGGCGCAGTTTCACCTAGCATCGGGTCGTGAAGATTCGCTTCGGCATCGGGCTGGGCGCGGATACGGGTCCTGAGCAATTGGCGAGCATCGTCGACCATTTGGAGGCGACGGGTGTCGACTCGCTGTGGTTCTCGGAATTGGTGTACTCGAAGGCGGTCGACCCGTTCGTGGGGATGGCCTTCGCACTGGCCCGCACCACAAACCTGAAGGTCGGCACGTCGGTCGCGGTGCTACCCGGCCGCCATCCCGTCCTGGTGGCCAAGCAGCTCGCGTCGCTGGCCGGGCTGGCGCCCAAACGGGTGCTGCCTGTTTTCGGGCTGCGGTCGGCGATTCCGGCAGAACGCGAGATCTTCGTGGTGCCCGATGGTGAGCGCGCCGGCGTGTTCGACGAATCGCTGCGATTGCTGAGATCGGTTCTGGAACAACAGGATGTCGCGTTCACGGGCGACTACTTCACGGTCAACTCCGCGGGCGTGCAACCCACGCCCGCCAAACCGCTCGACATCTGGCTCGGCGGATCCGCACCGGCGGCGTTTCGTCGTATCGGCACACTGGGCGACGGCTGGTTGGGTAGCTTCCTGACCCCCGAGGAGGCGCGCCGGGGTCGCGAGCAGATCCAGCAGGCGGCGGCCGACGCCGGCCGCGAAATCGAACCCGATCATTTCGGAATCAACCTCGCGGTCAGCGACGGCTCGGTGCCGGATGCCCTTGTCGCGGCTGTGGGGCGGCGCAGGCCCGACGTCAATCCCGTCGACCTCGTCGCAGCGGGCTGGCCGCAACTGCACCGTCAACTCGACGCGTATTTGGCTGCGGGCCTGACCAAATTCGTGATCCGGCCCGCCCTGCCCGCCAACGTTGAGCAATTCATCGACCGGTTCGTGGCCGAATTGATCCCGCGGCAGAACTGACCTCGTTAGCCAGCAGCGTTCCCAGCGACATATCTCGCCCGTTCCCGACCTGAACCTCGGCCGCGGTGCCACCGTGTTTAGGAGTGTGCGACGCGGGCGATTCACGCGGTGCCGCTCTAACGAAGGAGATGGCGGATGAGCAGTCGAATTTCACGCTTGATCGGATCGCTCGTCGTTTGTGCGGCCGCCGCCGCGCTGGCGTTCGGGCTTGTCACTGCACCCGCGGCCGTCGCGGATGACCGGTTGAACTTCACGGGCACGACGCTGTCGGGCGCGCCGTTCAACGGGGCGAGCCTCGTCGGTAAGCCTGCGGTGCTGTGGTTCTGGACCCCGTGGTGCCCGTTCTGCAACGCGGAGGCGCCGAGCGTCAGCCAGGTCGCAGCGGCCAATCCCAAGGTCACCTTCGTCGGTGTCGCCGCGCGCTCCAACGTCGCGGACATGCAGGGCTTCGTGTCGAAGTACAACCTCAATTTCACGAACCTCAACGACGCCGACGGGTCGATCTGGGCCCGATACAACGTCCCGTGGCAGCCGGCGTATGTCTTCTACCGAGCCGACGGCTCGTCGACGTTCGTGAACAACCCGACCTCGGCGATGCCCCAACAGGAGCTGTCCGACCGGGTAGCAGCACTGTCGTAGGCCGCCGCGCATTGTGGACCAAGACCTGGTGGGCTTGGCCTTCGGCGCCGGCTTGGTGGCGGCGCTGAACCCTTGCGGATTTGCCATGCTGCCTGCGTATCTGGCGCTGGTCGTGAGGGGCGCCGACGTCGGGCGACGCACGGCCGTCTTGCGGGCGGTGGCGGCCACAGCCGCGATGGCCGTCGGTTTCGTCATTCTCTTCGGTGCGTTCGGTGTGCTCACCGTGTCCGTGGCCTCGACGGTGCAGCGCTACCTGCCGTACGTCACGGTGGTCATCGGCGTTGTTCTTGTCGCCCTTGGTATTTGGCTGCTCGTCGGCCGCGAGATCACACCGCCGCGCGGATTGGCGCGCGGTGCGCGGTGGGCACCGACGGCACGGCTGGGCTCGATGTTCGGCTACGGGGTCAGCTATGCGGTCGCCTCGTTGTCGTGCACGGTAGGACCGTTTCTCGCGGTGACAGCGGCCGGCCTTCGCGGTGACTCGGTCGTCGGCGCTGCGGCGGTGTATGTCGCTTACGCCGCGGGTTTCACGCTCGTGGTCGGTGTGCTTGCGGTGGCGGCCGCACTGGCCAGTTCGGCGGTCGTCGAACGAATGCGCCGAATTGTGCCGTATGTCAACAGGATCAGCGGAGCACTGCTGCTACTGGTGGGCAGCTATGTCGGCTACTACGGGCTCTACGAAATCCGGTTGTTCGCCGGCAACGGCAATCCGCAAGACCCGGTGATCGCGGGCGCAGGCCGGGTGCAGGGCGCGATCGCCGGCTGGGTTCATCAGCACGGCGCTTGGCCGTGGCTGATTGTGTTGGCCGTGCTTATCGTCGCGGCTGCAGCGTGGGGCGCCAGGATGCGCGCGAAACATCGCCGTGCAGATCGGGCCATGGCGGGCGACGAACCATAGCGATGCCCGCGAACACCGCCGATACCAACCCGACCAGAATTCCCATCATCGCGATCCGTTCGCCATCGATCGCCAGCACCCAGGACGCCTTGCCGTCCTTGACCACGAACACCCCTAGGGGCTTGCGGGCGCCGCCGCGCACCGTGGTGACCGGGATGACGGTTGTTCCGTCACCGATCTCGTATACGTCACCGAACGCGCGTGCTGCGTCAGGATCGGTCTCGAGTGCGCCGATGACTTGTCGTGCCTCGCGGAAATTCATGGCTGCCCCAGTGCGGTGCGGTGACTTTTACCCCGAACTGCAGTCATACCAGGTGATGGTCGCATCGAATAGACGAAGGAGGCCCGCGATGGTGATAGTCGCTGGACACCTGGTGGTTGATCCGCAGCACCGCGACGACTACCTGTCGGGATGCGTCGAGGTGGTGCGCCAGGCGCGCCGCACGGCGGGCTGCCTCGACTTCGCGCTATCGGCCGACCTGATCGACCCGGGCCGGGTCAACATCTTCGAGCGGTGGGAGTCGCAGGCAGCGGTGGAGGCGTTTCGCGGAGGTGGTACCAGCGACGAGCAGGCGGCCTCGATCCGTTGCGCCTCGGTCGCTGAATACGACGTCGAAGGCGAGCGCACCCTGATCTGATCAGAGGCGAATCATCAAGGTGCGCAATATGAATGGGTGGAGAAGTCAAGCGCCCGCTGATAGAGCGGATCAATCGCCCGGGTGCGGGTGACACCGGCTATGGCCTCGGCGAGCAGGCGAGTGCAGTCGGGGGAGTGCAGAACGGGCCACTGCGCAGCGATCTGGTCGACCATCTCGGTATTGAGTCGATCGATGGTCGCGCGCGACGATCCCAGGTCGGGCGCGAAGCCGGGCGCAGACGCCGGGTCGAGCTTCCACTGCGCGAATCGGGAGTATTCGAGCGCCTCGGTGGCGTGGACCTGATCGGTGAAGATCGCTCGGACGTAATCGGGCTCGACGCCTTTGCGGTCGGCATCGGCGGATACGGCCTTGAGCACTTGCTCTACGCGCGGCGGGTCCTCGATCGAGCCACCGTTGATCCACTTGGTCGCCGCCACCGGCTCTGCCGTCTGCAGCCGCTGGGTCGCAGCGTCGACGAGATCCGCAAGTGGGTTGGCATCGTCGCTGTGCGCCTGCGGAGTCACGGGCATCACCGCAAGGACGACCACGGCTGCAAATCCTGTCGTGCAGCGCCGAACCCGATCATCAACAGCCACGGGTCCATCATTGCGTACGGCCACACGTGAACGAGGCCAGTTAACTTCACGAGACTTGCCACAGATCGCAATGCGGCGTTTGAGCAAACGGCTCCGTCGGGGCGGCCACCCGCAATAGAATTGCCTATCGGGTGTCAAGGGGGACAGCCATGACGGTTTCGACGGAACCGACCAGCCTGTCGGCGCTGCTGAGCGAACTCGGGGTGAAGCAGGCATCGGTCGACAAGCAATTGCCGGTGCTCCGAGCATGGCTCGCCACTCACGTCGCGAGCCGGCCGCTGCGAATCAGCCTGTGTACCAACGGCTACGGGCTACTCCTCCGCGAGTCGTCAGCAGTACACAACTGAGCAACGTCCGCGTGCCGATGTCGATTAGTGCGCTCGGTGCCGTGCGTCGGCGGCTTCCTGTTCGGCTGGCGTGACGACGAGTGCGTCTGGACCCGGGTACACCGTCGCGATGTGATCGCTGCTCAACCACCGCACCACATACGGCGGCGACCCGTCAGCCGAGCGCACCTCGGTGATCACCCCGCGCTGATCGTGCTGTTCGACCGTGGTTCCTTTGACCACCAAGTAATCGCCCACTTTGGCCTTCATCGCCCGCTCCTTTCGTTTCCGGTCGCGGGTTACGCGTCTTCGATTGTCCTCCCGTCGCGCTGTAACTGAGCCCGGTTGCACCGCGATTAAACCCTTGTCGGGACGACCGAAGTAGGACCATGAATATTTCTCACCAGGCACCAGGTAAGTGGATCCGCCGACTGTCGGCGGCTTTCTTCGCGGCGGCGTTGCTGCCAGCACTGATCGGCATTGTGGGCGGTACTCCAACCGCCAGGGCGGCCGTCGAAGTACTAAGCGTTCCGTCGCCGTCGATGGGTCGCGACATCACCGTGCAGTTCCAGGGCGGCGGCCCGAAGGCGGTCTATCTTCTTGACGGTCTGCGGGCCCGCGACGACCGCAACGGCTGGGACATCGAAACCGGCGCGTTCAGCTGGTTCGACGGCTCGGGCTTGTCGGTGGTGGCGCCCGTCGGCGGGATGTCGAGCTTCTACACGGACTGGTATCGGCCCGCCGTCGGCAACGGCACCACTCAGACCTATAAATGGGAAACGTTTCTAACGTCGGAGCTGCCGGCGTGGCTGGCCGCCAACAAGGGAGTCAGCCCGAGTGGCAACGCCGTCGTCGGCCTTTCGATGTCGGGCAGCGCAGCACTGATCCTGGCCGCGTATCACCCTGGCCAATTCGCCTACGCCGGTTCGCTATCGGGCTTCTTGAATCTGTCACGAGGACTGTGGCCCGTACTGGTCGGCATCGCGATGGGCGATGCGGGCGGCTTCAACGCGCTCGATATGTGGGGCCCCTATGGCGGGCCCGCCTGGCAGCGCAACGACCCCATGCTGCAGATCGGCCGGCTGGTGTCCAACGGCACCCGCATCTGGGTGTACAGCGGCAATGGCAACCCGACCGACCTGGACGCCGGGCTGGGCAATGCGCAGATTCCCGCGCAGTTCCTGGAGGGCCTCACCATGACGACCAACAGGGATTTCCAGGCCGCCTACACGCGAGCCGGTGGCAGCAACGGGGTGTTCAACTTTCCGCCCAACGGCACGCACAGCTGGGGCTATTGGGGCGGCCAACTGCAGGCCATGAAGCCCGATATCCAGCGGGTGCTCGGCGCGGGGCCGACGGCCTAGTTCTACAGGACTCGTGACCAGTATTCGCCGACGAGGTCGTGTCCGAAGCTGTGGTGGGGCTCGCGGCGGTCGCACCGAAAACCGGCGCGTTCGTAGATTCGCCGAGCAGCCACGAGAACATCGTTGGTCCACAAGGTGATTCGCCGGTAGCCCGCGCGCCGGGCGAACCGCAGACACTCGTCGACCAGCCTTGTGCCCACGCCGGCTCCTCGCGCCGAGGGCTCGACGAGCAGCAGCCGCAGCTGCGCGGTGTCCGAGGCATCGGGATCGGTGGAGGCGGTGCAGAACACGCAGCCCACCCGCTCACCGTCCATCTCGGCGATCCACGCCGCCTCGCGTTTGATGTCGCCGCGCTCAGCAAAGTCGGAGACGATTCGCGCGACGAGGGCCTCGAACGTCGTGTCCCAGCCGTACTCGGTCGCGTAGCGGTAACCGTGCCGCTCGACCACCCAGCCGAGGTCACCGGGCGCGGGCGGGCGAAGCACGAGGCCATGCCGGCGCGGTTCGTCACCAAGCACGCGGCGGATCTGTCCCATCGAGGTGACGAGCTCGGCTCGTTGACCGTCGTCGAGCGGCGCCAGCATGGTTGCGATAGCATCTGCCTGCAATCGATCCAGCTCGTCGAATGCGCGCCGGCCGTCGTCGGTCAGCCGGACCATCTGGCGGCGCGCATCGGCCTCCGATTTCTCCTTGGCCACAAATCCTGCCTGGGTGAATCCCGAGAGGATGCGGCTGAGGTAGCCGGCGTCGAGGTCGAGGTCGCGGCGGAGCTCGGCGACCGCGACGTCATCCCTCAGCGCCAGCTCGAACAGCACTCTGGCCTCGGTGAGCCCGAACGCGGACCCGGCCAGATCGGGCCGGAGCAGGCCGAGGACACGGGTGTAGAAACGGTTGAATCCGCGGACATCATCTACCACACCACTCATAGTTGACAGCGTCAAACAATCTTCTGATTCTGTCAACTATCTGTGCTGAACAGGTCCTGGGAACCGTTCACATCGGCGTTGCGTACACTGCCCTCTCGACGGGGGTGGCTCTCGAAACACGCGGAGCCCGGTCCAACATCAATCACACAGCCAAAGGCTCACCTTGCCAGATACCACGAGCGACACCCAGAACTTGAAGCCACACTTCGAAGACGTGCAGGCGCACTATGACCTGTCCGACGAGTTCTTCCGGCTCTTTCTGGATCCCACGCAGACCTACAGTTGCGCCTACTTCGAACGCGACGATATGACGCTCGAAGAGGCGCAGATCGCCAAGATCGACCTGTCCCTCGGCAAGCTGGGCCTGCAACCCGGCATGACTTTGCTGGACATCGGCTGCGGCTGGGGCGCGACGGTGAAGCGCGCGCTGGAGCGCTACGACGTCAACGTCATCGGCCTCACCCTGAGCCAAAACCAGAAGGCCCACGTCGAGAAGGTCCTCGCCGCATCGGACAGCCCGAGAAGCAAGCGCGTGCTGCTTCAGGGCTGGGAGCAGTTCGACGAGCCCGTCGACCGCATCGTGTCGATTGGCGCTTTCGAGCACTTCGGCCGCGACCGCTACGACGACTTCTTCAAGAAGGCTTATCAGCTCTTGCCTGATAACGGCGTCATGTTGCTGCACACCATCATCAAGCCGACCGACGAAGAATTCGCCGAGTCCGGGTTGCCGCTGACCATGAAGCTGCTCAAGTTCAGCAAGTTCATCATGGACGAGATCTTCCCCGGCGGCGATCTGCCGAAGCCGACGACGGTGCAGGAACACGCCGAGAAGGTCGGCTTCGAACTCACGCTCGCGCAACGACTTCGGCTGCACTATGCGCGCACTCTCGAGATCTGGGCGGCGGCGCTCGAGGCGCACAAGGACGAGGCGATCAAGATCCAGTCCCAAGAGGTGTACGACCGGTACATGAAGTACCTGACCGGTTGCGCCGAGCTGTTCCGTGACGGCTACACCGACATCTGCCAGTTCACGCTCGTCAAGAACTAGGCGCTGGCACCGACCTTCTCGATCGCCTCGATCACGGCTTCTGGCGCGTCAAGCGACACAAACGTGCGCGCCTTGGGCACCTCGATCAGCGCACAGTTCGGGAACTGCGCTGCGAGTCGCCTGCCGAGCGCTGGAGTGAAGGCGCGGTCGCCCTGGCCCCAGACGATCGTCACAGGCTTGGTGAACCGGCCCAGGCGGGCCGAGACGTCGACGAGGTCCGTCTTCGCCACGTTCCGCAGCAGCGCCGCGAGATCGCGCCGAATGCGGACGTCCGTACGGCCGGGCTCCAGCCAGGACGCGGTCAACGCCGGGTCGGGGCGCACCAGCAGTCCGAAGCCGAGCGGAGAGTGCCGTAGGGCCTTGATCCGCATCTGCTCGAATAGCAGCTTTATCGAGATCGGGCCCCGCAGCAGCGCGAAGACAAGGGTAAACGGGAACGGCGGGAACTTGTCGAACGCGTCGCAGTTGGTCAGCACGAGTCGGCCGATCTTTTCCGGATAGGCGTCGATGACGAGCTGGCACAGGCCGCCGCCGGTGTCGTTGCCGACGAGCGTGACGTCCGACAGCCCGAGTTGGTCAATGACGTCGCGGATCATCGTGGCCATTCCGTGCGGCGACAGCGCGCCTTGGTCGTTCACCGCAATGGTGTGCGAGCCCAGCGGCCAATTCGGCAGATAACAGCGGAAACCCTGCCGCGCCAAGCCTTCTGCCACCCGGTCCCACAGCCGGCTGTCGACGAGGATCCCGTGCACGAACAGCACCGGCGGATGCGGCGAGTCTTCGGGACCCAACACGCGGTAGTCGATCGTTGCCTGGTCCAACGCGATCTGCGGCATCTTCGCTATCCTTCCGATCAGACTTACAAACACCTAGTATGGAAGTTACGTGCAGCCAGTATGAAAGTCAACGACGAACTGATGGTCGAGACCCCGGCCAGGCGCACTCAGGCCGAGCGCACTGCGGCAACGCGGGCGGTGCTGATCGATGCTGCGCGGAAGCTGTTCGCCGACAAGGGGTTTGCCGATGTGTCGACCCAGGCGATCGTCGCCGCAGCAGGAGTGACCCGGGGTGCGCTGTACCACCAGTTCGACGACAAGGCCGCCCTGTTCGCGGCGGTCTACGAAGAGGCCGAACGTGATCTGGTCGCCGACATCGCGCAACAGATCATGGACGAGGGGCCACCGCACCCCCTGGAAGCCATGCGGCTGGGCGCACGCCTGTTCCTCGATCGCTGTTCGGCACCCGATGTGCAGCGGATCGTCTTGATCGACGCGCCGGCGGTGCTTGGCTGGGATCGGTGGCGTGCGGTCGGCGTGAAGTACGGACTCGGGGTGATCGAGGGGATGCTGGCACACGCGATCGGTGAGGGCGCCATCCCCGAACAGCCGCTGCGACCCACCGCGCACGTCCTGCTGGGCGCGCTCGACGAGGCGGCGCTGTTCGTCTCGCGTGCCTCGGATCCCACTGAGGCGCGCGAACAGATGGATGCCGTGTGCGAACGGTTGATCAACGGGATCGCGGGACGGTAGGTAGCAGCAACGCGCTGTCACCGAATTCGTGCCACAGATATCCGGCCGCGATTGCTTCCCGGTACGCCGCCGCCACCACCTCCGGACCCGCGACCGCTTCCAGCAGCAGCAGATGTGAGGCGCCCGCGTCGTGCCAGCCGCTGATCAGCCCGTCGACTACACGCGGCGGGCGCTCCGGTCCCAGCACCACGTCCGTCCAGCCCGCTGCGGGCTGCACCGTGCCGTCGGCATCGGCCGCAGATTCCACCGCGCGGGTCGCGGTGGTGCCGACGGAGATCACCCGTCCGCCTGAGGCCCGGGTCGTATTGATCAGTCGCGCCGTCGACGGCGGCACCTCGAACGGTTCGGCAGCAGGTGGTTCGCCCTGCTCTGCCGACGAGACACCGGCATGCAACGTAATCGGCGTGATCACGATGCCGGCGGCGACCAGCGATGTCACCAATTCGGCGCTGAATGGCCTTGCCGCGCTGGGTATTTCGGCACTGCCGGGCCTTCGGGCGAATACGGTCTGATAGCTCTCCAGCGGCCAGGGGCGGAGCACATAGTTGTATCGGATGGGCCGGCCGTGCCTGCCAAGGTAGGAGGTGACATCGCCTTCGATCGCCAACCGAGTGGTCCACAGCCGACTGCCCACGACGCCTGATCGCGGATAGGACGCGATCACCACGAGTGCGGCGCCATCGGGCAGCCCGACCCGCTCGCCAGGCTCGACGTCGTGCAAATGGCTGGTGGCGTCGACGGCGGGCCGCAGTTCGACGACCCACGTGTGATCGTCGAGCGCCGTCGAGAAATGCACAGCGATCGGCGCATTGTGGCGAACGCCGTCCACCGCGGCGGGCAGCGTCGCGGAGTTGTTCACCACCAGCAGGTCGCCCGCTTCCAGGTGCTCACCCAGATCGGTGAACCGCCGATGCGCGATACCGTCCGGCGTCGCGACCATCAGCTTGACGCCGTCGCGCGCGACGCCGTGCGCCTCGGGGGGCTCGACGGCGTCGGATCCGGGTGGCCGCTCGAAGCGCGTGCGTGGCATGGCGATGGTCATGCGTCGGCTCCGACCGCGAGCAGGTCCTGCGCGCGGTAGCGACCGGATACGGGCCGGGTATCGAGTAGGCGCAGCAGCGCGGGCACGACGGACTCCGGTTCGGCACGATCGGAGATGTCTTCGCCGGGGAATGCCGCCTGGTGCATCTCGGTGCGCATGTCGCCGGGATCGAACCCGTACACGCCGAGGTCTGGGTGCTCGGCGGCCAGGATGGCCGTGAGGTGGTCGAGAGCGGCCTTGGACGAGCCGTAGCCGCCCCAGCCTTCGTACGGTTCGACGGCGGCATCGGAGCTGATGTTGACGATGGCACCGTTGCCGGCGATCAGTGCGGGTAAAGCGGCCTGAATGAGCGCCAGGGCAGCGAAGACGTTGGTGTCGTACACGACGCGCAGGTCGGCGGCGGGGTAGTCGGCCAGCCGGGGTTGCGGGCTGGGCCCGAGCCGGCTGGCGTTGTTCACCAGTAGTCGCAGCGGACCGGCGTCCATGGCCGCGGCAACCATTGCGGCCCGGTGCGCGGGTCGCGTGATGTCGCCGGGGACGGTGCTCAGCCGGGCAGAGTCCAATTCGGCGGCCGTCGCCGCGAGGTCGCCGGCGCGCCTGGCGTCGGTAACGACCGTCCACCCGCGTTGGAGTAGAGCCGTGGCGGTCGCCCGGCCGAAGCCGCGCGAACCTCCGGTGATGATCGCGGTAGAGATGTGTTGGGAAACAGTCATACTGGCATACTGATAGTTGAAGTGAACTTTAAGTCAAGAGCTGAGGGGAAGCGATGGAGAGTCGAGATCTGCTGACTGTCAGCGAGGTGGCCGAGCGCAGCGGTTTCGCGCCGTCGGCGATCCGGTTCTATGACAAGGAGGGCCTGATCAGTGCCAGCAGGACCAGTGGCGGTCAGCGACGGTTCGAGCGAAACATGTTGCGGCGGTTGGCATTCATTCGCGCGGCCCGCAATGTCGGTTTGACCCTCGACGAGATCGCGGCCGCGCTCGAGATGCTTCCGGACGGTCGCACCCCCACGCGCGCGGATTGGACTCGCCTGTCGAAGGATTGGCGGCAGCGGCTCGACGAGCAGATCGCGGGACTGATGGCGCTGCGGGACAAGTTGGATTCCTGCATCGGGTGTGGGTGCCTGTCGCTGAAGCGCTGTGTGATCTCGAACCCCGCCGACAGCGCGTCGGTTGCCGGTCCCGGTGCGGTTTACCTACCCAAATCATTGCGTCATCCGGCGTAGATTCGGGCCGAGGCCGCCATGAAAACCTTGCGCCGTTCGCAGCGATATGTGGTGCTGGCACTGACAGCACTGATAGCGGTGCTTGCGGTCGCGGGCGGGTTGCTATGGCTGCACGATCGGCGCGCCGGCGAGGTGCATGTCCAGGGCGAGCCAATGACCGACGCCGAGGCCGCCGCGCAGGTCGTGGCGTCCGCCAAGCAGATCGTCGAGGTGGCGCAATTGCGGGACGCCTCGGGCGGCTACGCATTCGTGTCGTGCCAGGATGCGAACGAACCGCCCTATCAGGCCACGGTTTACATGAATTTCCGCTTGCCACAGAGCAATTCGGTGAAGTATCTACGCGACGTCGCCGCGTCGCTGGTCGCGCACGGCTGGGCGCCTGCGGCGTCGACGAGCGAACATTTCGGCCAGAAGCTGACCAGGAACGGCGTCACGGCGATCTTCTATCGCAGCGTCAATGAAACCGACTTCGCCACCATGCGGCTCTACGGTGAGTGCCGCAACACCGCCGACCACCGCAGTGATAACCCCGTCTGGCGGGAAGTCACCGACCAACTCGGCTGACGCGGATCAGCACAGAGATTTCTGAAGAAGAACGGTGTCCAGCCACCTGCCGTGCTTGAAACCAACCGCGGTGAGCCGTCCGGCATCGACAAACCCGCGATTGCGGTGCAGCGCGAGGGAAGCTGCGCCGTCGGCGTCGACGATCACAGCGATGACCTCGCGGACACCGGCGCCGGTGCAGTCAGTGAGCAGCGCGTCCAGAAGCCGACCGCCGATCCCGCGGCCGACCGCATCCGGTGCCAGGTAAATCGAGTCCTCCACGGTGTGGCGATAGGCGGGGCGCGTCTTCCATGGTGCGCAATAGGCGTAGCCCGCGATCCGGTCCTCCAGCGTTGCAGTCAAAAACGGCAGTCCACGATCGGTGACCGACTGCAGCCGGTGCTGCCATTCGGTCTGATCGGGCGCGGCGATCTCGAATGTCGCCACACCGGTTTGCACATGATGGGCGTAGATGCTGCCGATGTCATCGAGGTCGTCGAAAGTGGTGCGCCGGATGGTGATATTGGTCCGGCGCACCACACATTCCGCGTCGTCAGCAGGCAACCGGATGCGACTCGCAATACGGAGTGGTACCGCGGAAGCGGTAGCGGTGGTCGGCGATCCAGCGGTACGCGGCGTTCTGAATGAACCGGATACCGGGAATACGATAGATCCGCAAAGGCAGCCGGGTGCCGAGGGCGACTGAGAGGGCCGCGTTTATCGCCTCCGCACCGCCGTACACCGCACCGGACTCATCCAGCCACCACGACATGTCGTAAAGGTGGGATGGGTCGACACCGAGACGCTCGGCGGCGCCGGGCGCCTGGAACGGCTCAGTCCGCAGATTCCCCGTGCGGTCATGCTTGACCAGGAAATAGACCGATCGCGTACACATCCCGCAGGCCCCGTCGAAGTACAGAACGCCGTTCACACCTTCATTGTTCACCCCGGGGTCAGCGCAGTCACGGCTGCGCAGATATGACGGATCGTCGTCAGCACTGTTTCCCCTGCATACAGTGCATCCGGTGCACCATCGAATCCGGCATCCCTTCGTCGGCGCCATGGGTGAGAACATCGGCAGACCGGGCCGCTGCACTCCGAGTAACGGCACAATGGCTCGATCGGGAAGCTTGGCGAGCACCCCGCTACCCGCGTTTGATCAGCCGCGGCACGAACTTGGCGCGCCCGTCGTCACGACACCACCGCTGGTCGCAGCGTTGGCCACCACCCGGTGCGTCAATGGCCAGCCGAGGCCGACAAGTGTCGTGCGAAACGTCTTGTCGGCCTTGAGGATGCGGCTCAAGTATTCCGGATGCCCCACCCATTCCGGCCTGTGCCGCCGGCACGTCGAGGCGGAGCCGATCTAGCAGGTCCACGAGCGCACGCTAACAGGACCCGGGCCCGGTCTACCCGTAAAGCTTGGCGAGAATCTCGCCGGCCTCATCGTCTTCGAGTACCGGTGTCGCTGAGATCTGCATGAACTCCTGCCACTCCGAAACCAGCGAGAAGACGCCCTTCGGGTCGGCCGCCTCGACCACCGAACAGCCCGAGCCGTTCAGGCCGAACCACCGACCGAGTTGCGTCACACCGTCCGGCGGCTTGCCGCCGGTCTGCAGGAAGCGTTTGGCTGCGGCTCGCGTCCCTTCTGGCTCCAACGTCCACTGAACGAGATATTTCATGGCATTACCCCCTATGGTGGCGCGATTGCGCGGCCACCAATGAGCAGTATGCGTCCGGGTTCTGGGGATGTTCGACGATTGGCATCTGCTGCGGTGCGGTGATTCCGGTTGCAACGATAAGCTCGCCTAACGTCGTCGGGATAGCCACCTTGAGAAAACAAACTAGTGTGGGGGACAGGGGATTTCGGTAGCAGCAGCCGTCAGCGTGGGCGCTAACGTGCGGGCGGGCCCGGTTTTGCCTGGGCGGCGTCGCGGCGCCGCGCGGCCATCCCGGCAAGTGCCTCGAACACCACGCGGTGTGCGGCGTTGACGGTCAGCTCGGCGTGGTCGTAGGCCGGTGCCACCTCGACCACGTCCACGCCTGCGACATCGTGTTCGTAGCACAGCTGGCGCACCATCCGTAGCAGGTCGGCGCTGGTGATTCCGCCGGGCTCCGGTGTGCCGGTGCCTGGCGCGTGCGCGGGGTCAAGCACATCGATGTCGACCGAGACGTAAAGCTTGTCGGCCTTGGCCAGCGCCTCGCTGACCGCATCGCGCATCACATCCTTGAATCCCCGGTCCCAGATCTCCTGCATGGTGTGCCATGTCATGCCCTGTTCGAGCATCCACTCAAACGTGTCCTGCGGCGGCCAGTAGCCCCGCAGGCCCACCTGAACGAAATGGGTGCCCGGCACGGCGCCGGACTCGATGAGTCTGCGCATCGGGGTGCCGTGGCTGGCCAGGTTGCCCTCGATCTCGTCGGCGGTGTCGGCGTGGGCGTCGAAGTGCACGATGCCGACGTTGCCGTAGCCGTGCACGTCGGCCACCGCGGTCGCGGCCGGCCAGGTGATCGAGTGGTCACCGCCGAGGATGACGGGCACGATGCCGCGTGACGCCACCGCGTGCACGCGCTCACGAATGTTGGTGTGCGACACCTCGGTCTGGCCATGCGGGCAGTAGGCGTCGCCGAAGTCGACAACCTCCAGCCAGTCGAAGATCTCCAGGCCGAGATCCAGGTGATAGGTGCCGGGTTCGTAGGCGGTCGAGCGGATCGCCCTCGGTCCGAACCGGGCACCGGGCCGGTTGGTGGTGGAAATGTCGAACGGCGCGCCGACGATCGCCGCGTCGGGTTGCCACGATTCCAGTTGTTCGACTTCGGTCAGAAACGGCCGGTGGCCGAACGACACCATTCCGGCGTAGGCCAAGTCGAGTTGCTCGGCCATGCCGGGCGGAAGGTCGCGCTGATGATCATGGTCATGGCCCATGCGACGACCGTACCGTCCGGAGGGTCAGGTCGGCGCGTTCTAGTCGTTGGCCGCCAGGGCTTGGCGCATCAATGCGGGGATCGGGCGCTTGGCCCAATCATCTGTCGAGACAACGACGTAGACGTTGTGGCCGCGCACCGCGGTCTCCTCAGCGGAGTGGCCGTTGCATCGCTGGACGGTGAACGCGAGCGTGAAGCTGGTCGTTCCGATCCGCTCGCACTCTACGGCCACTCGCACCGCATCGCGCCACCGAACGCCCGCCAGATAATCGATGTCGCTGTGCACGACCTGGATATCGTGGCCGGTGGCAATCAAACCCGGATACGTCACGCCGAGGTGGTCGAGGAATCCAGTGCACGCTTCGTCGAACCAAGTGAGGTAGTGGCCGTTGAACACCACGCCCTGTTGGTCGACTTCCGCGTAGCGCGGCACCACGGGCAACGAAAAGGGGCTCACCCCGTCACCCTAGCGAGTTTGCTGTAGACCACATCCGCTGCGGTGAGCCGGCGATTGCCGGCAGGCAGGGGATTCGCCATCGAATCGGCACCGTCGAGCAGTAGCTTTACCGCACGGCGGAAGTGACGAAGCTTCGGCCGGGCAGACTGGACAAGTGCAGTTGGTGACTATCGACGACATCCGTGCCGCCGCGGAGTTGATCCGGCCATACGTCCTGCGCACCCCATTGGTCCCGGCGGGCTGGGCGGACGACGATCGACCGCTGTGGATCAAGCCGGAAAACCTGCAATCGATCGGGGCCTTCAAGGTCCGGGGTGCGTTCAACGCGATCGGGCACCTCGACGAATCCGTCCGAACCCGTGGCGTCGTCGCCTATTCGAGCGGCAATCACGCGCAGGCGGTCGCCTACGCGGCGGCGGTGTATGCAGTGCCCGCACACATTGTCATGCCTCGCGAAACACCGGGCATCAAGGTGCAGGCGACCCGAAGCCACGGCGCCGAAATCGTGTTGTGCGGTGCGGGCCAACGCGAGAAGGTGGCCGCCGAGCTGCTTGAGCAGACGGGCGGCGTGCTGGTGCCGCCCTTCGACCACCCCGACATCATCGCCGGACAGGGCACCATCGGCCTCGAGATCGCCGAGGAGCTGCCCGCGGTCGCAAACGTGCTGGTGCCGGTCAGCGGTGGCGGCCTGGCGTCGGGCATCGGCACGGCGATCAAGGCGCTGTGCCCCGACGCACGCGTATTCGGTGTCGAACCCGAGTTGGCGGCAGATACCGCGGAGGGCCTTCGGCGGGGCCACCGGGTGGACTGGTCGATCGAGGACAGAAACCGCACGATCGCCGACGGGCTGCGGTCACAACCGTCCGAGTTGACGTTCACACACCTGCAGAACGTGTTGGACGGCCTGATTACGGTGTCGGAGAACGAGATTCGAGCTGCCGTGCGTGAACTCGCCTATCGAGCGCATCTAGTGGCCGAACCCAGCGGCGCAGTCGCGCTGGCGGCCTATCGACAGGGCTCGACGCCACCTGGCCGAACGGTGATGATCCTGTCTGGGGGCAACATCGAACCGCCGATGCTGCAAGAGATCCTGGCGGGCTGACTCAGGCGAAGACCGGGATCACCAACGGGACGGCGATTGCGCACTTCTCGTGCATCGAGTGCACCCAAGCGTCCTGCTGGGCAGCGGCCTTCAGATAGCGACGGCGACCCGTCCAGCCGCAGGAGCAAGCTGCGGTCGAATGCCCGAATCCGTAATTGCGCACGGCCACCACACCTTGCGACAGAACGTCGGGGCGCGGGAAATCGCCGACATCGATTGCGTCAATCGGTGCAGCTACCGACATCAGTGCGCCTCCTACGTCGACCCGAACCTCGTTGTCTGTCAGACGCGCAAAACTTGCGATCCGGTTCCCATGCTGAACCGGATTGTGGACGAATTCGGTTTCGGCCGGATAACGACTTGGCCACGCCGAACTAGTGGACACCCTCCATCAACCCGCTGATCCACGGCCCGATCGCAAACACCACGAGGCCGGCGAAAATCGCGACGGCGCCGATGATTCCGAAGTAGGCGAACTCGCGCGTCGGATCGTAATAGCGGGCGAGCACTCCAGACATCGAGGTGCCGAGGCCGACCGAGAAGAAGTACAGCGCCATCATCTGAGCCCGAAATGCCTCTGGCGCAAGCTTTGTCGTGACGGACAGCCCGATCGGTGAAAGCAGCAATTCGGAGATCGCGAACACCGCCATGATGCCGACGACCAGCAGCGCAGGCACGGTCTTGCCGGTCGACCCCGACATCGGCAGAAACAGCAGGAACGCCAGGCCCATTCCGATCACGCCGTAGGCGAATTTTCGCGGTGTGGTGGGCGCACGATTACCCAGACGCGTCCACATGATCGCGAAAAGCGGTGAGAGCAGGATGATCCAGACCGGTTCGATCGAGCCGATCCAGTTCGATGGTGCGGTCCACCCGAAGATCGACCAATTCATCCGCTCGTCGGAGTACACCGCCAACACCGTGAAGATCTGCTGGAACAGCGACCAGAACACGGCATTCGCAATGAACAGCGGAATGAACGCTCGCACCCGCGTCCGCTCGACCGCGGCCACCTTCGAACTCGTCAGCATCACCACGAAATACGCCACGGATGCAGCAATGATCACGCCCGTCGTCACCTGAGAAAGACTGGCCAGCTTCACCAACCCGGTCGCAAATACCCCCACGATCACGGCTATCCCCACCACGACGATGCCTGCAACCCAGCCAATAGCGCTGCGTGGCAACGGGTTCGGTACGGTCCGGCCGTGCGTCCCCAGGTTGCGCCTAAACGCGACGTACTGGGCAAGGCCCAGCGCCATACCCACCGCGGCGGCGCCGAAGCCGTAGTGGAATCCTGCGTGAGTCTGCAGAAGACCCGTGATCAAGGGCCCGATGAAGGCGCCAAGGTTGATCCCGAGATAGAACAGGGTGAAGCCGCCGTCGCAACGCGCATCGCCTTTCTCGTACAGGGTGCCGAGCAACGACGACGCATTCGCCTTCAACGCGCCGGAGCCGAGCGCGACCAGGACCAACCCGACGGCGACACCGGCCAAGCCCGGCAGGACCGCGAGTGCGACGTGACCGCACATCACGACAACACCGCCGTAGAACACGGTGCGCTCCATGCCGAGCAGCCGGTCGGCGATCCAGCCGCCGAGCACAGTCGACAGGTACACCAGGCCGCCGTATGCGCCGACGATTCCGGTCGCGGTTGCCTTCGGCAGCGCCAGGCCGCCCTCGGTCACCGAGTAATAGAGGTAATAGCCGAGGATTGTCAGCATCCCGTAGAACGAGAAGCGCTCCCACAGCTCGACTCCGAAAAGGTTGGCCAGGCCGACCGGATGGCCGAACAACGTGCGTTCGGCGGGTCGGTCCTCCGTCTGTCCTACTGCTGCCATGTGGGGGAGAATGCCACGCCGCCGATCCCTTCGTGGCCGATAGCGTCGAGCGATTGGTGGGCAAAGAGTTCACCGCCGGATGTGCAGGAGTTTCATGCGGCACAGCACATTTGATTATCCGGACAGCCGGCTGGCGCCCCACGCCCAGTGAGCCCCAACGGTTGGGTGCCGGTAGTGTCACCCCGATAGGTGGACCTCCGAAGGGATGTGAGTGGACGCCGTACTCGGCTTATCGGTAACGCCGTCCGCCGTCGGCCTCGTTCTCGTCGAAGGGCAGGACGCCGACGGCGCCACCATGGACGGCAATGCATTCGAGGTCGGCGTTCGCGGTCGGTGTAGTGCCCTGCAGACCTCCGAGCAAGCGGCCGCCGCGGTGCTGCGCAGCGAGGCTATCGCCGCGACGCACGGTCACCGGCTGCATTCCATCGGTGTGACGTGGAGCGACGACGCCAACGCCGAGGCCTCACTGCTGCTGAAGTCACTGAGCGATTCCGGGTTCGACAATGTCGTAGCGGTGCGGCTGCCGGAGGCGACTGAGGCGTTGGCTCGGGGGATCGCAGAGGTCATCGGGTACGGCACCACCGCGGTGTGCGTTCTCGAACCCGAAACGGTGATCGTGCTGATCGTGCATCTGCGCGACGGCTCGGTGCAAACCTCGGTCAACCGCAGGATCATCACCGAGGAAGACCTGGTTCGCTGGATGAGCACCCTGTTCACCCGTGCCGACTGGCAGCCTGAGGCCCTCGTGATGGTCGGCTCCGGCGGCGACGACGAGCTGATGCCGATCCTCGAACGGGCTCTTTCGGTTCCGGTCTTCGCGCCCGCAGAAGCCCAGCTCGCCCTCGCGCGGGGCGCGGCGATGGCGTCCGCGCAGAATGCCGAGTCGACGTTTGGCGACACTGCCCATCACTTTGAGCAGCATCAGCCCGAGGAGCGCCGGCGTCGGCCGCTCGGGCAGGCCGGTCCGCTGGCCCTGCTGATCGCGGGGGTGCTGACGTTCACCGTTTCGGCGTCGGTCGCGGTCAGCCTGCAGCTGGTGCCGAAGAAGGAGACGGCCTCCTCCGAACCACAACCCGCGGCCAAGGTCTCGCCCGAACCGCCCGCCGTCGTCACGCAGATGCAGGCGCCGCTTCCGGTCGCACCGCCGGCGGTCGTCGCGCCCCCAGCCGCGGTCACACCCGTCGACGCGCCGCCGCCACCGGTCTATAGCGAGCCGCCGGTCGGTCTTCCCGACGTCCCCCCGGCGGCCACGGGCGCGGGGTCTCCCGGTGAAGGCCTGCCGTCCGACCCCGCAGCGGCACCGCCGCCGGCCGATGGCGCCCCGCTGCCGCCCGAGCAGCTGCCCCCGCCCGCGGCGCCCGTCCCCGCGGAGCACCCGGGCATCATCGGCCGGATCCGGGATCGGCTGCACAGGGGTGACGAGGTGCCACCGCCTCCCGAAGCCCCGCCGGCCGCAGAGCCCGCACCCGCGCCGCCCGCAGAGCCCGTACAGCCTGCACCCGCATCAGACGCCCCGCCTGTGCTGCCTCCCGGCTGATTCCGGCGGCTGCCTCGCGTTGGCCGTCGGGCTACACCCTGCTCGTCGTCGACCGCGCTGTAGCTACGGTGCGCTAGCGCGACATGCGCATGCGCGCTGACTTGGGGTTACCCGGGGTTGCGGCGCAAGCCAACTAGGATGAAAGCTTGCTGATCGCCCATCACGGAGGAATGTGGAAAGTGCGTAGAGCCGTTCGAAATCTGCTTGTCGTGGTGGGCATTACAGCGATCGCGACCGCAGGGTCCGTCACAACCAGTTCGGCCAGCACCACCACACCGACCGACGTTGTCAGCATTTCGCCGACACCGGGCCAAAAGGTCGGCGTAGCGATGCCGGTGACCGTGACGTTCGCGCAGTCGATAGCCGACCGCACGGCCGCCGAACGCACCATCTCGTTCACCTCGCCCGCCACCCCCGCAGGGTCCTTCACCTGGCTCAATGACCGTGTCGTGCAATGGAATCCGAAAGGATTCTGGCCCGCTCACTCGAATATCATCGTGACGGCCGGCGGCGCGAAGACGTCGTTCGAAGCCGGAGCGGCCACTGTGGGCGTCGCCGACATCGATGCGCACACGTTCACCGTCAGCATCGACGGCCAAGTGGTTCGCACCATGCCCGCATCGATGGGTAAGCCCAAGCACCCCACGCCGATCGGATCGTTCAGCGCGCTGGAGAAGCAAGCCAGTGTGGTGATGGATTCACGGACCATCGGCATTCCGCTGTCCGACCCCGAGGGTTACCGCCTCACCGTCGCCGACGCCGTGCGGGTCACCTGGGGCGGTGTCTACGTCCACTCCGCACCATGGTCGGTGGCCTCACAGGGTAATTCGAATGTCAGCCACGGCTGCATCAACCTGAGCCCCGAGAACGCCGACTGGTACTACAACACCGTCAACATCGGTGACCCGATCATCGTTCAGCAATAGCGTGCAGGTTCTTCGCAGTCCGTGATGTGGCGACGGTCGAGATATCGGGGCAGGTACCCAGCACGCGATCGGCGGTGCCCGAACTCGTCACCGTGAACCAGTAGTGCTCGTTCTTGTAGTGGTGATTGCGGTGATTGCGCCAAATAGCCCGGTACACACTGGTTTTGGGCTTGTAGTCACTGTGGATGAGGTAGTGGGTCCACTCATAGACCAGCCCCATCGCGGCGATGAACACCAGATAGGTCAACCCCATGCCGAGCCGTGGAAAAGCCAGCAGCGCAACGGCAACCGTGAGGGGAAGCACCCATGACACCAACGATTTCCATGGGATGAAGATCAGCGGGATGCAGCGCGGGTCGATGTGGTGTGCACGATGTTCTCGGGACAGCAGTGGATCGATGGTCAGGCAACCCAGATTCTTTGGGCGCCAATGCAAGATGAACACGTGTATGAGCCATTCGAAGACGGGAAACAGGGCAAGCAACACCAGCGGCACCAGCGCGTCGGTGAGCTGCCAGTCGCCTACGAGGATCCGCGCGGCCAACGCGGCGAGAAACACGGCGCCAATCATCCACGGCGACGGATGTTTCCAGAATTCGCGGCCCGCGCCGGAGAGCGTGAATCCCTTGCGTGCGGGGCGCTGGGTCGAGGTGGTCATCGTTGCTCCTGCAGGTTGTCGATAACGGTCAGCAGGGCGGACGTTGCGGGCTCGAGTAGGTCCGTCGCCGCTTGACTTGCCCGCCCTGGTTCGCCCGCGGTGATGGCATCGGCGAGTTCGCGGTAGGCGGTAGCCCGTCCGACCTCCTCGGCCATCACGGTGGCCAGTGCTGTGAGCGCGGGTTCGTAGGTGATGCGAAGCGTGTTGTACATCAACCGGAACGCGATCGAGTCGGCGCCGTCGACCACGTGGTCCCAGAACGTCAGCGCGAGACGCTGCTGCTCGACGGGATCTTTCTCGTCGACCAGCTGTTGCAACACGTCATCGAGAAGCCCGGCCAGTTCTGGGCGACGCCGCAGGGCCGCCAGCTCGGCGATCTTGGGCCCGTTGTGCAGACGAGTCTCGAGGATGCTGCGCACCACGGACAGGTCCAACTCGCCGGCGCGGATCAGCAAACGGGGGAGCAGGTCGAGACCCGCGTGGCGCCGAAAGTCGCGCACCGTAGTGGAGTCGCCCTGACGCACTTCGACCAGACCCGCGGCGGTCAGCCGCTTGAGCGCCTCGCGTACGGCGGGCCGGGACACCCCGAGCACCTCGGCGAGCCTGCGCTCGCTCGGCAGCGTCTCGCCGGGCTGCATCTCCCCGCTCAGCACCTCGCCGACGATCTGCTCAAAGACGTCCTCGGGCACGGATCGCCGGTTCACCGGTTGTAGGGCCATGCGGGCCAGCATGCCAGGCCTGCTGGCCAGAGGTCAAGTGGTCTGACCAGTGGCTGTTATGCGATGGAGAGCTGCACTTTCATCGCCTCGGCCAGCGCGAGCATGCCCGATATGGGCCGCACCATGACGGTGAACTCGCTGATCGCACCGTGGTCGTCAAGCTGGATGAAGTCACACCCCTCGACTTGCTTATCGCCCACGCGGGTCTCGAACACCAGCGCATGAT
This sequence comes from Mycobacterium sp. JS623, assembly GCF_000328565.1. Classification (NCBI taxonomy): domain Bacteria; kingdom Bacillati; phylum Actinomycetota; class Actinomycetes; order Mycobacteriales; family Mycobacteriaceae; genus Mycobacterium; species Mycobacterium sp. JS623. The sequence goes on from NC_019966.1 coordinate 3,334,253, forward strand.
CGCGAGCGTTCTCGGCTCCGATTTCGCGCGTGTAGCGGAAGTCTTCGAACACCGCCATGACGGCTTCTAGCAATCGGCGCACCGCCTCGCGGCCCTGGTACGGCTTGAAGACGGCGGGGCTGCGAAACACGACGTCCTCGCGCATCAGCGCGACGGCGGCGTCGAGATCACGGGCTTCGATCGCGCGACGAAAGGGATGCACCACTTGACCACCTCATTAGTCAACAAGTTGAATAGGTGCAATCGATACTAAGCCAGCGATTGGAAGGCCGTCTAGATGGCATTGCGTCACGCGCTGCTCGCCGCGTTGCTGGAGGGCGAGGCGTCGGGATACCAGCTCGCCAAACGCTTCGACGTTTCGGTGGCGAACTTCTGGTCGGCCACCCCTCAACAGCTCTATCGCGAACTCGACCGTGTCGAAGCCGAGGGGCTGGTCCACGCGCGCCTGGTGCGCCAGCAGCGGCGGCCCGACAAGAGGGTGTTCACGCTGACCGATGCGGGACGGACCGAGCTACACCGATACACCGGCACGCCAGCCAAACCAGTGGCGATGCGCGACGAGTTGCTGGTCAAGCTGCAAGCCGTCGATGTCGGGGATGCACACGCCGTTACCAAGGAACTGACGGCACGACAGCAGCGAGCGCGCGCAAAGCTGGCCACCTACGATCGACTGCTGGCCGACATGCTCGACGGCCGTGACGAAGACGCCTTCGAGCCCGACGCCGAGCGGATCGGGCCGTATCTGACGCTGATGGGCGGGCGGATGTACGAGCAGACGAACATCCAGTGGTGCACAGCCGCGCTCGGGGTGCTCAGCAGGAGGCTTCGATCCTGAACGTCGCCGAGACTTTTTTACTCGGGTTGACGGTGAAGTTGCCATCGGCAGAACCGGTGATGGTGTACTTGCCGCCGACACCGGTCACATCGGCCTTGCCGATGTCGCCCCAGGAAGTGCCGGAAAAGCCACCGAAGTCACGAAAGTCGACCGACTTCACGGCGACCTTGTCGCCGGTATCGAGGACCGCGGTGAAACCCTTGGCCTTATCGGGGGTTTCGATGGTCCACGCCCACCCCGTCTGCGAGCACGTCACCGCATGCGGATTGCCGGTGTCCTTGCCGTCGATCGTCACCTTCGCCGTGGTTCCCCCAAGTGCCGGCGGCTGTCCACCGCAGCCGGCCAATCCGACGGCGAGTATCGCCGCGGTCACCGCAATGTGTCGGGTCTGCATGTCGCCAGACTCTATTGATGTTTGTCCGCGCTCACGGGCGTTTCACCCGCGCAATGCCGCAGCGGTCACTTCGTCGGCGGGCAGGAACGCCTCGATGCTCAGCTCCGCGGCGGTCAGGTCCAACGCGGTGCCGAAGGTCGTGACGGTGCTCAGGAAGGTCAGCACCCGTCCGTCGGACGTCAATAGCTCGAGCGGCACCGCGACGCCGCCGAGTTCGGTCTCCTCGAAACCGCCCGGGTAGGACTCGATCTCGGCAAGCAGCTCGGACAGCTCTGCCGACCCGCTGACCGAGACCTCCCGACGTAGCCGTTCGACCAAGTGATGGCGCCACTGGCCGAGATTGCGGATGCGTGGCGCCATCCCTTCTGGGTGCACCGCGATACGCAGGGCGTTCGGCCGCTCGAGCAGGTGCGGAGCCACGCCGTCGAGCAACACTGCGGCGCCGGCGTTGGCATGCACGATCTGCCAGCCGCGGTCGACCACTACACAGGGAAATGGATTGTAGGCGTTGAGGACTCGCTCAACACCCTGCCGGACGGCGCCCATGTCGGGGTCATCCAGCGGGCGTTCCCGGTAGACCGGCGCCAGGCCGGCGGCCAGCAGCAGTTGGTTCTGCTCGCGCAGCGGCACATCGAGCACACCGGCCAGCCGCAGCACCATGTCGCGGCTGGGTGCCGATCGGCCGGTCTCGATGAAACTGAGGTGGCGAGCCGATACGTCGGCCTCGATCGCGAGATCGAGTTGGGACAGCCTGCGGCGCTGCCGCCACTGACGCATCAGCGAGCCGAACGGCGGGCTTTGGACGTGGGCGACGGTGGTCACGCGCCCAGTGTTGCGCAGCGCAGGGAAGCCCTGCCACTACCTGTCAGGTAATTGCGCCGCTTACCTCAATCCGTTGCTAATGCAGCACCGCCTGGGCTGCTGATCCACAGGGAAAGCCAGCGGCGCTGTCCGCCCAGTGCCCTACCACCGGAAGCAGCGACGGCCGATAGGCCACCACCGCGGCGGCGATGATCACGCCCATGTCGTGCTGAGAGACACGCTGCTCACCGGTATTGACTATCGAGGCCACGCTGGCGTCGTCCTGCGGGGAGGCGCTCAGCTGTTCCACGAGCTCATGAGCCCAAGCGACCATCGCGTCGGGATTGGGGGAGGCCACGCCGTTCTGGTCGAGCAAGTGCAGATAGGACGCGTCGGCCTGGGTGTTAGGGGCCGCCGACGCCAGCGCCGGAGCGCCGACCGTCAGGCCCAGCACCGCGATCAACAGCGCTACCGCCGTTTTCAGAACATTCATCATGTTCTCCTTCGCTAATACCAGCGTGCCAACTTGGCGGGCGAACCGCCACCGCCAGCGCGCCGACGACGTTGGACACCCGGGGGTTTCCCACTACCTCCCAGGTAATTGCGCCACTTACCTCGGCGCAGGAAAGTCGAGGCATGACAACCGAAGACGACGACGAGTGAGGATCGCAGCGAGGAACGAGCGAGGACCGGAGCGAGGAGGAGTCGAGGCATGACAACCGAAGACGACGACGAGTGAGGATCGCAGCGAGGAACGAGCGAGGACCGGAGCGAGGAGGAGTCGAGGCATGACAACCGAGCAGAACATCCCACGGTGGTTGCGCTTCGTGCTGATCTCGGACCGCGCAGGGTCGGCTTGGTACATCGGTGCGGGCTTCTTTTTCGCACCGCTGCTCGCCGTGCTGTCGCCATGGCCGACGGTCACCGCGGTGTGCTGGGTTGTCATCGGCCTTGCCGGGCTGTGGCTCGGGCTCCTCGGCATCGCGATGGCCACCGGCCTCGCGATGGTGCTGCGAACAGGCGCCGAGATACCGGAGGCCTACTGGCGCTCGATCATCGACTACCCGGCTACTGCGCGACCGCGCTCTTCCCCGTGTAATCGACCTGCCAGTGTTTGATGCCGTTGAGCCAGCCCGAGCGCAGTCGCTCCGGCGGTGAAATCGGTGTGAGGTTTGGCATTTCGTCGGCGATCGCGTTGAAGATGAGGTCGATGGTCATTCGTGCCAGGTTGGCGCCGACGCAGTAGTGCGCACCGGTACCGCCAAAACCCACGTGCGGGTTGGGATCTCGCAGGATGTTGAAGGTGTAAGGGTCGTCGAAGACGTCCTCGTCGAAGTTGGCCGAGCGGTAGAAGATCACCACCCGCTCGCCCTTCTTGATCTTCACACCCGACAACTCGGTGTCCTCCAATGCGGTCCGTTGGAACGACGTGACCGGGGTAGCCCAGCGGACGATCTCGTCGGCCGCGGTCGCAGGCCGCTCCTTTTTGAAAAGCTCCCACTGGTCGGGGAATTCGGTGAACGCCATCATGCCCTGGGTGATCGAGTTTCGCGTTGTCTCGTTGCCCGCCACCGCCAACAGGATGACGAAGAAGCCGAATTCGTCATCGGTGAGCTTGTGCCCCTCGACATCTGCCTGAACCAGCTTGGTCACCAGGTCGTCACCGGGGTTCTTGGACCGTTCGGCGGCCATCTGCATCCCGTACATGATCAGCTCGATCGAGGCGGCCATCGGGTCGTTGGAACCGAACTCCGGGTCCTGGTCGCCGACCATTTGGTTGGACCAGTCGAACAGCTTCTTACGGTCGTCCTGCGGTACACCCATCAGGCCGGCGATCGCCTGCAACGGAAGTTCGCACGACACCTGCTCGACGAAATCGCCCGACCCCTCGGCGGCTGCGGCCTTGGCGATGTTGTGTGCCCGCTCGCGGAGCTCATCGCGCAGGGACTCGACCGCGCGGGGAGTGAACGCACGAGAAATGATCTTGCGCAGATGTGTGTGGTGCGGGGCATCTTGGTTCAGCAGCACGACCTTGCCCCGCTCCAACGACTCAGGGTCGGCGTCCTCGCGGTATCGCGGCAGCGCAGTCTTCTTGTTGCTTGAGAACACATCGCTGCGCAGCGATACCTCCTTGACGTCCTTGTGCTTGGTCACCACCCAATAGCCGTCGTCGCCGAATGCGGCGTTCCCTTTGGTCTGCGCGTTCCACCAGATCGGCGCGACCTTGCGCATGTGCGCCAGTTCCTCGACGGGTAGCCGTTCGGCGTAGATGTCTGGATCGGTGAAATCGAAACCGGGTGGGAGGTCCGGAGACGCCATAGATGCACTCCTCGAGTGACGTTGTCTAGTGCTCTACCGCATTGCTACACCACAGATGGGGAGTGGTGCGGCGGGTTAGAAGAAACTCCAAGTGAAACGTGTTCCCGGAGCACAAAATTTAATTAACCGCTTCGTCACAGCTACCCCAGGTGTAACAATTTTGTGAGCCAAACGGAAGCACCCAGTAGCACCGGCTCAGCACGCTATCCGGAAGGGGGCATGGGTGAGGATGAAGAGTGGAGGAACCGCGCTCGCTGTGGCGTCGGGGGCAGTAGGGGTCATCGCAGCGTTGACGTTCAGCGCGCCAACGGCGCTGGCCGATCCCGTGCCACTCATTCCCGAACCCGCTCCGGCACCCGCCGCGCCGGCGATCCCCACACTCGGACCGTCGCCGGGGCCCGCGCCCGACGGCACGGTGCAATCCGCGGCAGCCACCCTGCCGACCCCGCCCGACGGCATGCCGCATTTGTCGAGCCCGGAGAACCTGCCGCCAGGCACCACGGACACGCCTGACCCACAGCAGGGCAGCGGCTCGTACATTCGCGACCTCTGGCACGCCTATCAAACCCAGGAAATCAGCGGACGCGACGCCCTACTCCTGCTCAGTCAGCGGCCGATGGCCTCAGCGTCACCGCCCGCGGGCGTGCCCGCGAACCCAGCCCCTCCGCTGGCACCCGGCGCCGCGCCGGCGCCTGCATCGGAACCTGAGCCAGCACCGGCACCGCCACCGCTGTTCCCGTGGCTGGCTCCTCCGCCAGAGCCCGCGCCTACGCCCTGAGTCGTTGGCCGGCCTGCGCCAGGACGTCGCGCACGACGCGGACATGCACGGGTTCGGTGACCGTCCACACCGCTCGGGCGATCAGATTGCGTTGCGCCACGAACGTCGCGAAAAGCAATGCGCCGACTTCTTTCTTGAGCAGCAACTCTCCCGGCATACCGATGCGCGATTCGGCGCCCAGAAGAACATGATCGGGCACTGCGCGACGGACGTCCCAGCCCAGCACCGAATGTCCCGACCCGCTGCCTACCTTCAGCCCGATCGTCGACCAACCGGAGAGCAGCTGAGTGCGGACAGTAAGCGGAGCGCCTTCGAGGACGTCGCGAATCAAGTCCACGGCGCTCTCGTCGCGGTGCGAACCGACGTCGAACAGAAACGCGTCGCAGTAGTCGATGCGAGGCAGCGTGCTCAATGCCCGGACCGACGACGGAACGGCGATTCGGCGCACTTCGGCGGTCATCGGGGTGCTCCTGTCTGCGACCACGCGCGGCCGATGTCACGCATCATCAGTGGATACACAATGAGGTGGCGAAACGGCGCGATCGCCATGAGATAGGCGGCGCCAAGCGCCCCGTTCGGTTTCACGAGGATGGCCATCTGGCCGCGGTAGCCGCCTGTGCGGTCGGGCACCCACCCGATGTGCATGAGGCCGTGCACGGTCTGGTTGGCTATCTCGAGCGCGAACTCGTCGTGCGTGAGGTACAGCGGTGTGAACAGATCAGTGTCCAAATCGCTTGGGGGATCAGCTAAATCGGAGGGCAGCCGATCGCGCAGGCTCGGGACACGCGCGCCGAGACCCGTTTCTTGGCTATCGAGGCCGAACAGCCGGCCCAGCGTGAAGCGAATCGCAAACAACGCTCGCACCACGACAGAGGTTTCGGCCGGGTCGAAGGTGGTCATCAGCCGGACCAGCCGAGGGAAGTCGTCGGGGCCGCCCGGCGTCGGCAGCGCCCATACGTCAAGGACGCGAAAGTCCTTGGCTATCTCATGAATTCGCCACGGCCGTGCTGTGTGTTCGCCCGTGTCCAGGAGTGCAGAACCAAACATACAGTACTGTATGCTTGGCGACGAACTGCCGTCAAGGCCCTACCGAAAGGCAAACGCGATGGTCGCGCAGATCCGCACACCGCGCAGCACATGGATCGACGCCGGGTTGCAGGCGTTGGCTGCGGGCGGCCCTGATGCGGTGCGGGTGGAGCTGCTCGCGAAGACGCTTCGCGTCACCCGGGGCGGGTTCTACCACCACTTCGCCAGTCGCCAGGTGTTCCTTGACGCGCTGCTGGAGGCGTGGGAGCAGCGAACCACCTACGACGTGCTGGAGCGCGTCGAGGAAGAAGGCGGCGACGCGAGAGCCAAGGTTCGCAAAGCCGGCATGCTGACGTTCTCGCACGAACTGCTTCCGATCGACCTGGCGGTGCGCGACTGGGCCCGGCGCGATGATTCCGTGGCCCGGCGGCTGCGGCGCGTCGACAATCGCCGCATGGAGTACCTGCGCGCCCAGATCGGCACCTTCAGCGACGACCCCGACGACGTCGAGGCGCAGGGGATGCTCGCCTTTTCGCTGGCGATCGGCAGCCACTTCATCGCCGCCGATCACGACGGGCGCAGCCGGCAGCAGGTGCTGGAACGAGCCACGCAGCGGCTGCTCGCCTAGCTACGCGCTCGAAACGAACCTATGCGCGGGATTCGGCCGCCAGTTTTTCGGGCGCAAGCTCAGTTTCGACTGCCACGGCCTCAATGCGGGCTGGCACATGCTTGTGCCATGGGGTGCCTGCATAGGCGTCGCGCCAGTCGCTGGACGTAAGCGAATTAGGCGCAACACCAGGCACTTTCGCGCTACCGTCGGCGTCGATGTAATCGAGGCCGAATCCGTTCGGGAGCGACGCGTGGCCCTGCAGCATCGTCTCGCTGATCTCGACGCTGGCCTGCGCACTGCCCGCCGCGGTGGTGATCCGTGCACGACCGCCGTCGGTCAGGCCAAGCGCTTCGGCGTCCTCGATGCTGACGCGCAGCGCCCCGTCGGCGTCGCGTTTGCGCCAGGACGGATCGCGGAAGATGTCGTTGGCGGTATACGCCCGCCGCTCACCGGCGGACAACACAATCGGGAACTCAGGCGTGGTCAGCTGGGCAGGTGCATCCGCCAGCCCGCGCATCTCGTCGAGCATCTCCTGCATGTCCAGGGCGATCTTGTGGTCGTCATGCGTCACCAGCTGCCAGTCGTCCTCGTACTCGTGCGCGGTGAACGTGACGCCCGACCTGCCGGCGAGGATCGCCTCGAACAGCGTGTTGCCGTCGACATGGCCTGCCCTGCGCACGGCGTCGGGATAAGTCATGGCCGCCTTCTGCGCCAGGCCCCACAGCGCCGCGGCGCCGGCGAGACCGTTGGGCAGTGTCGGGCCGAGGGTCTCGTACAGCACGAACGGCAGCACCTTGTTGAGCATCGGATTGGCGCCGACCGCGGTCAGGAACGCTTGGGTATACGCATCCAGCCCTTGCGCAGCGGCATCACGCAACGGCTGCAGTTCCGCGTCGTCAATCACGCCGAGTGCCCGCGTCAGCCGCGCCCAGATCTCGGGCTCGGTCAGCGTGCCCTCGAGCGGCTCGAGCAGTGGATGCCGAAGGTGGAAGGTGTTGTGCGGGAACTCCAGATTGAAGAACGTCGCCTCGGCCTTCTCGTACTGGCTAGCAGCGGGCAACACATAGGTGGCCAGCCTTGCCGTCTCCGTCATCGCGACATCGATCACCACCATCAGCTCGAGTGATTCGAAGGCCGCCCGGCACGCGGCCGAATCGGCAAGGGAATGGGCAGGATTGCTGCTTTCCACGATCATCGCGCGGAAGCGGTCGGGGTGATCGGTCAGCATCTCCTGGGGTACCGCGTTGCTCGGTATCAGCCCGCCGACGATCGGCGCCCCGGTCACCGGCGTGCGGCCGACACCGCGCGTGTGACGAAACAGCGGCCCGAACGACGAATGTAGGTGCTGCCCACCGCGTTTGGCGAAGTTGCCGGTCAGTATCCACAGCAACTTGTTCAAATAGGAGCACAGTGTGCTGTTCGGCGCCTGCTGGACGCCCAGGTCCTCGAACACCGCGACGCTGTCAGCTCCGCCGATCCGACGCGCCGCGGTCCGGATCAGTTCCTCGTCAACACCACACCGTAGCGAGTACTCACCGACAGGCACGTCGCGCAGCGCGTCGCGCGCCGGCTCGACGCCGTTGACGTGCTCGGCGAGAAACTGCTCATTGCACAGGTTTTCCTGCACGAGCACAGCGGCCAGCGCAGCGAGGCACCAGGCGTCGGTCCCTGGCCGCACGCGCAGGTGGATGTCGGCCATCTTCGCCGTGTCGGTGATCACGGGGTCGATGACGATCATGGAGCGCGCCGGATCCTTGGCGATCTCGTTGAGGACGGTGCGGGCGCGCGGGAAGCTCTGCGACATCCACGGGTTCTTGCCGATGAACACCGACACCTCGGCGTGCTCGAATTCGCCGCGGGTGTGGCCGCCGTAGAGGTGGGCGTCAACCCACGCCTCGCCGGTCTTCTCCTGCGCCAGCGCATTGGAGCGATAATGCGAACCCAGCACCTTCAGGAACGCGCCACTGTAGGCACCGCCGAGATGGTTGCCTTGTCCGCCGCCACCGTAGTAGAAGATCTTGTCGCCGCCGTAGGTATCGGCGATTCGCTTGAAACCCGCGGCAATCTCGGAAATCGCGGTGTCCCAATCGATTTCCTCGTAGCTGCCGTCGGGCCGTCTACGCATCGGTGAGGTCAGGCGATTGCCGTTGTTCTGATAGTGGTTCAGCCGCAACGCCTTGTTGCAGGTGTAGCCCTGCGAGGCGGGATGGTCCTTATCGCCACGGATCTTGGCGAGGTTGCGGCCGTCGAGTTGCACGACGATGCCGCAGTTGCACTCGCACAGGATGCATGCCGTGGATTTCCATTCACCGACCATCGCCGGACTTCCTTTCCGACATTTCGGCCTGTATCAGAGCGCGCAGTTGGCCGTGGACACTTTCGAGTGGCGCCTGGTCACGCGAGGCGCGGGCGACGATGATCGCGCCCTCGATCGCGGTGGTGCTCAGCGTCGCCAGTTCGCCGGCCCGCTTCGTGGGCACGCCGTCGGCCACTAACCGCTCCGCAATCAGATCGGTCCAGCGAGTGAAGGCCGCCGCCGCGCGGTCGATCACCGGCGCCGACTGATCCTGCTTGGCGGGATCGCCTGCCTCCACCGTCACGGCGACGACGGGACACCCCGCACGGTAGTCGGAGCTGGCGAGCTGTTTGCGGTAGTAGCCGACAAGGCCGTCGAGAGCATCAAGACCGCTTTCGGCCTTGGCGATCTTCGCCGCGACGTATTCACCGGCATAATCGATTGCCTCGCAAAGCAATTGCGTCCGGCCACCGGGGAAGTAGTGATACGCCGAACCACGTGGTGCGCCGCTGTGTTCGAGTACGTCGGCGATTGCCGTCGGCTGTGCGCCGCGTTCGCGGATCAACAGCGCAGCGGAGATGACCATCCGCTCGCGGGGACTTGGCATGAGGCTGGATCCCTTCGTCTGACCCGGCTATGTATGTAACCTTACATAATCAGGTGGCGCACGACCAGACCCCCCACACCGGCGAACGTTCCTTACCGCCCGAGTTTTCGGCCTCAAAGTCAAGTGATCAGTGCAACGTCGGGGTTCATGCTGCTGCTTGGGTGATGAGTGTGTTGAGGCGGTCGGCGGGGGTGTCGAGGTCCAGGGTGGGTCGGGGTCGTGTGTTGAGGGTGTCCTGGATGCGTTGGAGGTCGGCCTTGGTGTGCACGCTGAGGTCGGTGCTCTTCTCGAACCAGAACCGCAGTAGCCGGTTGGTGTTCTCGTTGGAGCCGCGCTGCCACGGTGAGTGGGGGTCGCAGAAGTAGACCGGGGCCTGCAGTTGCAGTGCGATGTCTTGCCAGTTGGCCATCTCGCTGCCGCGGTCCCAGGTGATGGTGCGCCGCAGATGGGCCGGCAGGTCGTTCATCGCTTCGATCATCGCGGTGGCCACCGATTCAGCGGTGTGATCGTCGGGCAGGTGCAGCAGGATGGTGAACCGGGTGCTGCGCTCGACCAGGGTGCCGATCGCACTTGTCCCTCGGGTCCCAAGGATCAGGTCGCCCTCCCAGTGCCCGGGCACGGCGCGGTCGTCAGCTTCGGGGGGACGCTTGCTGATGGTGATCACGTCATTGAACTTGCCGCGTCGTTCGGTGTGGCCGCGGGGTTTGCGCGCCGCCCGTTTGGTCGACAGCCGCCTGTGCAGATCGGCGCGCAGCTGGCCGCGGCCTTGGACGTAGAGGCACTGGTAGAGAGTTTCGTGACTCACCCGTGCCAGCCTGTCATCGGGGTGATCGCGAGCCAATACGTCGGCGATCAGCTTGGGGCTCCACCCGTCGTCCATCCACCTTGTGACCTTGGCGCACAATTGGGGGTTATCCAGACGGAACGCTTTGGGACGCTTGAGCTTCTCGGCGCCGCGGCTATGGGCCATCCGAGCGTGGTAGTCGCCGTCGGCGTTGCTGTTTTTACCTACTTCGCGCCACACCACACTGCGGTCACGGCCGATGCGGCGACCAATCTCGGCGTAGGACAGCCCGGCGTCGAGGCCACGCATGATCGCGATGCGCTCATCGAGGTTGAGGCGATGACCGCGCCCGCCCGGCCGGTCCGGATCACCGGGTTCGACCAGACCGTGAGTCCGTTCGGCGTTCTGTCCGTGCTGCAATGACATAGCGCCAGCCTGACGCCACCACAGGCCCGCCGCCGTCGTCGACACGCCCATCGCTCGCGCCGCCACTTCCAACGGCTCACCCACACACACCCGGTCGAACAACGCCCGTCGCACCCAGCGCGGATGCGGATAACCACTCGGCATGTGCAACCCCCCAAATCAAGGAATGTTGCACTGAACGTATGAATCTGCCGGCCAGTTTTCGAGCGGTACGGAACGTTCGGCGAGCTAGTTAGGCCGCGACGACCACCCACGACGCCAGAAACGCCGACATCAACGCCAGGCACACCACATGGTCGCGGCAGATCGCGCGGGCCAACCGCGACTGCTCAGCAGGCGTGCCGATGCGGTTACCCAGCGCGACGGCGTTGGGTACCGTGCGCGTCATCGCCAGCACGATCGGGACACCGGCCAGCACGGCCCAAAGCACCAGCAGCCAACCGGGATCGAAGCCGCGAATAGCCCGAAAACCCAAGCTGCCCAACAGAATCGCCATCACCAGCGCGATCAGGTAACTCATCGGGCGTGAAGTGGTAGTCGCGCGGCGGTAATACCGCGAGATGGAGTCGAGCACCGACTCGGGCAGCACCCCTGCGCCGCGATGGGAGAGGACCTGACTGTCGAAGATCAGGTCCATCCACAGCACGGCCAGCAGAAAGCCGGCGCAGGCGACCGGGATCAGATGGTGGCCGCCTCGTTCAACTCGTTGAGGATGCTGGTGGCATCGAGGTACTCCTGCACCCAGCGCTCGATCACCGCCGAGCACTTCTCCACCTTCGTGAACTGACCAACCACCTGACCGATCGGGTTGAACGCGACGTCGACGCTCTCGTTGGGGTACTTGTGCGTGGCTGCGACGGCCATCCCCGAGACCATGTACTGCAGCGGCATGCCGAGCGGCTTCGGGTTCTCCGGGTTCTCCCACGCGTCAGTCCAGTCGTTGCGCAGCATCCGCGCCGGCTTGCCGGTGAACGAGCGACTGCGCACAGTGTCCTTACTGCTCGCCTTCGCGTAAGCGGCATGCTGCACGTCGGTGTGCTCGGACTCCTCGACCATCACCCACTGCGAACCGGTCCACGCACCCTGCGCGCCGAGCGCGAGCGCCGCGGCGATCTGCTGGCCGCTACCGATGCCGCCGGCGGCCAGCACCGGAACCGGGGCGACCTCCTTGACGACCTGCGGCCACAACACGATCGAGCCGATGTCGCCGCAGTGTCCACCCGCCTCACCGCCCTGAGCGATGACGATGTCGACGCCCGCGTCTGCGTGCTTGCGGGCTTGCGACGGCGAGCCGCACAGTGCGGCGACCTTGCGGCCGGTGTCATGGATGTGCTTGATCATGTCGGCAGGCGGGGTGCCCAGCGCATTGGCGATCAGCGTGCACTTCGGGTGCTGCAACGCCACCTCCACCTGCGGCGTCGCGGTGGCCTCGGTCCAGCCCAACAGCTGCAGCGCGTCGTCGTCGCTATGGTCGACGGGCACGCCGTGGTCAGCGAGGATCTTCTTGGCGAAATCGATGTGTTCCTGTGGGACAAGGTCATTCAGCGTCTTCTTGAGCACCTCGGGCGACAAGTCCGTCGAGTCCATGCCCTCGTACTTGTTCGGGATCACGATGTCGACGCCATACGGGTGGTCACCGATGTTCTCGTCGATCCAGTTTAGCTCGATCTCGAGCTGTTCCGGTGTGAAGCCAACCGCTCCGAGCACCCCGAAACCGCCCGCCTTACTCACGGCCACGACAACGTCACGGCAATGGGTGAACGCGAAGATCGGGAACTCGATGTTGAGTTCGTCGCAGATGGGGGTGTGCATTCCTGCTCCTCGGGTGGGCAATCGCCGAACTGAAACGTGTTCTAGTTTAGCTTAGCTGCCCAGCCGTGATCCAGGAAGGAACCCAAGTGCTGAGGCTTCGGATATTCGTTCCCCAGCGGATTAGTCGTAGCCGACGAGCCTGCGCAACGAACGCCGTCGCCGGCCGCCTGGTCCGATCACACGCAGCACCGGCCATCCATTCTCGGCAGCCAACCCAGCAAGGCCGGGTCGCGGGTTCACCGGACGCGGGCATCCGACCACCTTCATCAGAGCCGCATCCTCGTCGCCGTCGGCGTAGAAGTAACTACGTTGCAAGTCAACGTCATTCGCATCGCTGAACTGCTGTACCACGGATGCCTTGTTGCGGCCCCACACGACAGGCTTCGCGATCCTGCCGGTCAGCCGGCGGTCGTCGTCGAGCTCGAAGTGGTTGCACAACACGTGGTCGATCTCCAGGAAGCGGGCCACCGGCTCGGCGTGGATGGTCATCGCCGACGAACTGAGCACCACGGTATGGCCTCGCGTTTGATGCGCCCGAACGATTTCGTGCATCGCGGGGAACACCCGCGAGGACACCCGTTCGACGAACAATCGCTCGCCAAGCTCGTCGAGATCGACAAGCGACTCGCCCCGCAGGTAACCCGCCGCCCTGGTCAGTAGGTGTTCGAAGCGCATCCTGCCGAGCCGATAGCGCGCCGAGGCCTCGATGACGCCCAGCACCTCGCCGATTCGCGCCTGCCTGCGCCGGATGCGATCGCTGGCGTGTGCCGTCGCGGTGAAGCCGTCGACCAACGTCCCGTCGAGATCGAAGAACGCCCCGATCTGCGGGCCGGCCGGACTCGACGCGATCTCGGCGATCGCGTCTGCTTGGCTGGGCTGCGCGGCCATCACAACAGCGTACTTAGCTGCGGTACAAGCCCTTCCCGGTCACCAGCGGCATATCGAGCGTCGTCCTAATGCCCGGCGCCGCGGCCACCACATCCGGAATCGCGTTCACGATCCGGCCGGCGGCGGCGAGGATGGCCGCGTAGTTGTGGTCGCCGTTGCGACTCGTTGGGCAGATGTCCATCACGTACGACGGCTCGCCGGTGATCTCGACGCGGTAGGAACCACCGGGCTGAGCGGGCTGTGCCCAATCCGGCCTCAGGTCGGGGCGCAGCCGGGTGACGTGTTCGACGACGATCACGGGCTTGCCCTCGACCATGCCCTCGATCTGGAAGCGCACTGCCGCCACGGTGCCCTTCTTGATGGTGCCGACCGCCACGTCGAAGTCCTCGGGTGCCGGTTCTTGCTCGACGCTGTCCTTGATCTCGTCGACCTCGATGCCGAGGCCCGCCGCGAGCTGCCGGATCGCGGTTCCCCACGCGATGCTCAGGATGCCCGGCTGGTAGAGCATCGGCAGGTCGCCGATCCGGTTGCCGAAGCCCATCACGTCGAACATCACCGTCGCCCCGTCGTAGGTGGCATAGTCGGCGATTTCCATGGTGCGCACCTGCTCGATGCTCTGACACGTCCCGGCGAGCGCGAACGGCAGCAGGTCGGTCGCGAATCCCGGATCGACGCCCGTCATGAAGACGGTCGAATTGCCTTCTCGCGCAGCATCTTCGATGCGCTGGATGTACTTGTGAGGGATCACCTGCCACGGATATTGCAACACGCCGAGCCCGGAACCGACGACGTCGATACCTGCGCCAAGGATCTTGCGTACGTCGGCCATCGCGTCAGGCAGCCGGGTGTCGCCCATCGCGCAGTACACAACGCAATCGGGGTTGTCCGCGATGATCGCATCGAGATCACCGGTCGCGGCGACACCCGTCGTCACGTCGAGCCCGGCGAGCTCACCGGCGTCTCGGCCTACCTTGGCGTCGGTCGACACCCAGACGCCGGTCAGATCGAAGCGGGCGTCCTCGACGAGTTGCTTGAGCGCGAGGCTGCCGCAGTTGCCGGTGCCGATGAGCGCAACTTGGATCGCCATCCTGGTTCCCTCCGGTCAGAACTGGAACAGGTTCTACTTGTAGCACGTGCGGCTTGATAGCCTGACCCGTCATGGGACGCGTGGACGGAAAAGTTGCACTCATCAGTGGCGGGGCGCAGGGAATGGGCGCAGCCGACGCGAGGGCGCTGGTCGCCGAGGGCGCCAAAGTGGTGATTGGTGACATCCTCGACGACAAGGGCAAGGCACTGGCCGACGAGATCGGCGAAGCTGCGCGCTACGTCCACCTCGACGTCACCCAGGCCGACGACTGGGAGGCCGCAGTCGCGACCGCGATCAACGAGTTCGGCAGGCTCAACGTTCTGGTCAACAACGCCGGGACGGTAGCGCTGGGTCAGATCGGCCAGTTCGACATGGCCAAATGGCAGAAGGTCATCGACGTCAACCTCACCGGGACGTTCCTCGGCATGCAGGCATCAGTCGAGGCGATGAAGGCCGACGGCGGCGGCTCAATCATCAACATCTCCTCGATCGAGGGGCTACGCGGTGCCGTCATGGTGCATCCCTACGTGGCTTCCAAGTGGGCAGTGCGCGGGCTGACCAAGTCCGCAGCGCTCGAGCTCGGCCCCCACAACATCCGGGTGAACTCGGTGCACCCCGGCTTCATCCGCACCCCGATGACAAAGCATTTCCCCGACAACATGCTGCGCATCCCGTTGGGCCGACCCGGTCAGCCCGAAGAGGTCGCGACGTTCGTCGTGTTCCTCGCGAGCGACGAGTCGCGGTATTCGACCGGAGCCGAGTTCGTCATGGACGGCGGTCTCACCAACGACGTGCCGCACAAGTAGCGCCTGCGCGTAACCCACTGATCCGACGCCGGCCAGTGGAAGACTTCAGCCATGCACGAGGTCGACCAAACCACCGAACAGATGGTGCGCAGTGTGCTCGCGTACGCCGAGAACCGGCTGCGAATGAACCCTGTGCCGCTCGACAAGGGGGTGCTGCCCGCCGACGAGCTTTACGACCGGCTCGATGGTGTGATCCGCGATCAGCCGCGCCCGCCCGACGAAGTGCTCGGCGTCTACACGTCGGTGATCGCGCCGAGCGTGATTTCCGCGGACAGCCCACGGTTCCTCGGCTTCATCCCTGCCGCCCCGACCAAGGCCGCACTGCTGTTCGACATGCTGGTGTCTTGCGCCTCGATACAAGGCATCTCGTGGCTCGAGGCGTCGGGCGCGATCGCAGCCGAGAACAGCGTGCTGCGGGTGATCGCGCATGAGGCCGGCCTCCCGACGACCTCGGGTGGTTGCTTCGTGTCCGGCGGTTCGGCGGGCAATCTATCCGCGCTGGCCGTCGCGCGCGAGACCGCCAAGAAACGCGGCGCTACCGGCAGGCTGCGCGTGGTCGTCGGCTCGGATGCGCACTCGTCGATCGTCAACACGCTTCGGCTGCTGGAGATGGACGCGCTCGTCGTCGACACCCCCGATCATCGGCTCACCGCCGCCACCGTTCGCGACGCGGTGCCCGCGGATGCGGCCAACGTCGCCGCGGTGGTCTGCACGTCGGGCACGACGAACGCGGGCATCATCGACGACCTGGCCGGGGTCGGGGCCCTCGCCCGCGAACGCGGCTGGTGGTTCCACGTCGACGGCGCCTACGGTGGCTCCGGCATCTTCGCGCCCTCGCTGAAACCGAAGTACAAAGGCCTCGAGCAGGCGGACTCGTTCATCCTCGACCCGCACAAGTGGCTGTTCACCCCATTCGACTGCTGCGCGTTGCTGTATCGAGAGCCCGAGTTGGCCCGGGCCACCCACACCCAGGACGCGTCGTACCTCGATGTCATCCATACTGCCGACCGGGAGTGGAACCCGTCGGACTACGCCTACCACCTGACCCGCCGGGCCCGCGGGCTGCCGCTGTGGTTTTCGATGGCGGTGTACGGGCTGGATGCCTATCGTCGCGCCATCGAGGTCGCGGCGACGCTCGCGAACCAGACCGCCGAGCTGATCAACGCCGCCCCGCAGCTGGAGCTGATCCGCGAGCCCGACCTCGGGGTGGTGCTGTTCCGTCGGCTGGGCTGGAAACCCGAGGACTACGACGCCTGGGCGCAGCGCCTGCACTACGACCAGGTCGCGTTCATTCCGCCCACCAAATGGGAAGGCGAAACGGTAGGCCGATTCGCCTTCCTGCACCCCGACACCACGCTAGAGCTGGTGCGGGAGGTGTTGGCGCGAACAGAGTGACAGACACGAATTCCGTTGCGCTGCTTGACTGAGCCTGCAGCCGGGGCTGCAGGTACGGTGATGCGGTGGACGGGGAGCAGATGTCGGTTGAACGGCGTCGGCACATCGTCTTAAGAATTCTGCTATCCGTGGCGCTGTTGCTGCTGCTCTGCGCGGCAGACTTCCCCGATTTCGCCAAGTCTGGGCCGCCCCCGGGACAGATCGAGCTGGCGCAGGGCTGGAGCCTGATCTCCGCCTCGAATGTGTCTGCCGACGGGGCCGCGCTGTCCACGCCCGGCTACAAGGCCGCCGGATGGCACACCATTCCGCGGATGCCGGCGACCGTGTTGCAGACGCTGCAAGACGACGGCACGTACCCAAACCTGTATTACGGCACGAATCTAGGGGCCGTCCCGCAGGACCTGTACAAGCAGGACTGGTGGTATCGCACCACATTCACGGCGCCGGCCGGTCACACCGCCTACCAGTTGGAGTTTCCCGGCATCAACTACCGCGCCGAGATCTGGTTGAACGGCCATCTCATCGCGGGCAACACCCAGATCGTCGGCATGCACACCGCACACGAACTCGACGTGTCGCGGTGGGTGAACCAGGGCGAGGCGAACGCACTGGCGGTGAAGATCACCCCGGAGCGGGCGCTGCAGGATGTCAACGGCGTCGAATTGGCCGACAGCTGGTATGACTGGATCAACTGGAACTACCTCGGCTATCAAGGGCCCGGCAAGAATCCGAACAACGGAAATTCGTTTGTGCCCGACCGCAATGCGGGCATTTGGAAGCCCGTCTACCTCAAGACGTCCGGCGCGGTGGCCCTCGGCCCGGCCACGGTCAACTCCGAATTACCGCTGCCACGAACGAATTCCGCCAAGCTGACGATCTACAGCAGCCTGCACAACGCCTCCGCACAACAGGTACGCGGTGTGTTGCGGGCAACGATCACCCGCCCCGGTAAGCCCGATCTGCAAGTCGAGCAGCCGGTTACCCTCGCCGCGGGAGAGCAGCGCGAGATCAGCTTCACCCCAGACAAGTTCGCGCAGCTGGCCGTCGACAATCCGGACCTGTGGTGGCCCTATACCATGGGCAGGCCCAACCTCTACGACCTGCATCTGGAGTTCCGGCAATTCGACCGCCAGATCGATGCCGAGCATCTTCGGTTCGGCATCCGCTCCGTTCAGCAGTTCCGCGACCAGGATGAGCAATTCCCCGAACTCGGCAAGGGCGGCAACTTCTATCTGAAGGTCAACGGCAAGGACTTCTTGGTCCGGGGCGCGGCCTACACCCCCGATCTGTTGTATGCCAACGACCCGAGCCGCGACGCCGCGATTCTGGGTTATGTAAAAGACCTCGGGCTCAACATGATTCGCCTCGAGGGCAAGTTCCCCGGCGATCACATCACCGAGATGGCCGACGAGATGGGTATCCCGTTGATGTACGGCTGGATGTGCTGCAACCAGTGGGAGAAATGGAATCAGTGGGGCGACGAGGACATCCGCGTCGCACGGGACAGCCTTCGGTCGCAGATCGAGGGGCTTCGCAGCCATCCGTCCGTGTTCATGTGGGCCAACGGCAGTGACGGCAGGGCCCCCGACGACGTCCTGGCCGAGTACCACTCGATCCTTTCAGACCTGCACTGGCAGAACGCGACCGTCGACACGGTTTCCACCTTGGCTGTCCACGATTTGGGGGAGCGCGGCTGGGACGGCATCCAGATGGCGGGCCCGTACAGCTGGCGACCACCGAGCTACTGGTTCTCCGGCCGCTATCCGGCCACCCGCGGGTCGACGGCCGAACAAGGCGACAACGAGAGTATCCCGCCCTTTGCGAGCCTGAAGAAGTTCATCCCGCCGGACAAGCTCTGGCCGATCAACGACGCCTGGTTCTTCCATGCCGGTTCCGATCCGAGAAACGCAGAGCTGACGAGTATTCGGCGCGCGGTTGACCGCAGGTACGGGCCGTCCGATGACGCCGAGGAGTTCACGCGCAAGGCGCAACTGGCGCACTACGAGTCGACCCGCGCTCAGTTCGAGGCATTCGCCGCCGGCGGCTGGGACAACCACAAGATGACGATCTACTGGATGCTCAACAATCACTGGCCGTCATTCTTCGGGCACATCTTCGACTATTACCTTCGGCCCGGCGGCGCGTACTACGGCGCGAAGAAGGGACTACGGCCGTTATCGGTTGTCTTCGACTCGTATGCAACAGGCAACCACGACCACGCCAACGTCACGGTCGTCAACCAAACCCCAAGCGAGAAAACTGGTTTGACGGTGCGGGTGCGCACCTACGACTTGCAGGGCAAGGTTCGTGACGATCGCACTGCAGGCAACGTCAACGTGCCGGCGGGGGCAGCGACGCAGGCGCTGACGCTGCCACGACTTGTCCGCGATTCGAGTGTCTACTTCGTCCGCGCTCAACTGCTCGACTCGACCGGAAAAATCTTGTCCGAGAACACCTATTGGCAGTCGCAACAGCTCGACGACGTCGGTGATCCGGGCAACGATTCAGCGTTCGAGCTCAGCCAAACGAGTTGGGCCAACATGACAGGGCTCAATTCCATGCCCCAGGTTCCGCTCGATGTCACCGCGTCGAAATCGGCTGACCCCGGCGACAATCGGGTGACCATTCGGCTACACAACCCGTCGCAGCGGGTTGCTTTCTTCGAGCGTGCAGAACTAGTTCCGACACGCGAGGGCGACGAAATCCTGCCGGTCGAATACAGCGACAACTACGTTACGGTGTTTCCCGGCGAGACCGTCGAACTGTCAGGGCAGGCCTGGACCGGCGTGACCCCGAACTGGGTGAGAGTGACGGGCTACAACACCCCGGCGCAATTGGTAGCGATCAAATAGTCCGCCGAACGTTCCTTACCGCTCGAAATTTCGACGGATTTTCGAGCGGTAAGGAACGTTCGCGCGTAGTTAGTCCACCGCGGCGAAGTTGACCGTCGCCGTCGCACCGATTTCGTCGTCGTTGGCCCGGTAAATGTCGACCTGAACCACCACGGATCGCTTGCCGGTGCGCAGGATCCGGGCTACGGCGCGCGCAGGCCCGACCTTGATGGGCCGCAAATAGCGGATGAACAAATCGGTGGTGGCAATGCGCATCCCGAATGGCGTTGCTCGCGCGGCCAGTTGGCCCGCCGTCACGTCGGCCATGGTCGCGACGAGCCCGCCTTGCAGACCGCCTGCCGTATTGACCGTTCGTTCGTCGACGGGCATCTGCATGGTCACGGTGCCGTCGGCCGACGGGACCTCCTGCAGACCCAGCTGATCGAACAGCTCGCGGAGGGACTTCGGCGCCGTCATGGAGAATGACGTTACCGGGCTGCCGTAATGTCGTTGAACGTGAGTGCACGCGCAGGAATCGTCGTCACGGGCACCGAAGTGTTGACGGGACGAGTTCAGGATCGCAACGGCCCATGGATTGCCGACCGGCTGCTGGAACTGGGCGTCGAACTGGCCCACATCACCATCTGTGGAGACCGCGAGCGTGACATCGAGGCGCAGCTGCGCTTCCTCGCCGACGAAGGTGTCGACCTGATCGTCACCAGCGGCGGCCTCGGTCCGACCGCCGACGACATGACGGTGGCCACGGTGGCGAAATTCGCCGGCCTCGAGCTGCAGCTCGATCAAGCCCTTGAAGACCGCATCACAGACATCCTCAAGCGATTGATGGCGCGTTTCGACAATGTCGATATCGACGCGGTCCGTGCCGCCAACCGCAAGCAAGCCCTGATTCCCGTCGGCGCCCATGTCATCAACCCGGTGGGCACCGCCCCCGGCGTCGTGGTGCCGGGTAAGCCGACGATCGTGGTGTTGCCCGGTCCGCCGCGCGAGTTGCAGCCGATGTGGCCGCTCGCGGTGGAAACCGATGCGGTGCAACAGGCGATCGCGGGACGGACCACGTACCGGCAAGAGATGGTGCGGATGTTCGGGCTGCCCGAGTCAGGCCTGGCCGAGACGCTGCGTGAGGCCGAGCAGAACGTCGACGGCTTCGAGCGGCTCGAGATCACCACTTGTCTGCGGCGCGGCGAGCTCGAGATCGTCACGCGCTATGAGCCCGACGCCTCAGCCGTCTACACCAAGCTGATGGAGTTGCTGCGCGAGCGGCACGGCCGGGAAATCTACTCCGAGGATGGCTCGCTGGTCGACGATCAGATCGCCCAACTGCTTTCGGGCCGACGGATCGCGACAGCCGAATCCTGTACTGGCGGAATGCTTTCCGCAAGGCTGACCGACCTGCCGGGTTCGTCGGCCTACGTCGCAGGCGGTGTCGCCGCGTATGCGAACGAGGCAAAGACCATGCTGCTCGGCGTCGCACCCGAGGTGATCGCAGAACATGGCGCGGTGTCCGAGCCGGTCGCCGAGGCGATGGCTGATGGCGCGATGAGCCGCTTCGGGGCCGATACCGCGGTCGCGATCACGGGGATCGCCGGGCCAGGAGGCGGAACCGAGGACAAGCCCGTCGGCACGGTGTGCTTCACCGTGAAACTCGCCGACGGCGCGACGGCGACCCGCACGCTGCGGTTGCCGGGCGATCGCTCCGACATCCGCGAACGGGCGACCACCGTCGCGATGCACATGTTGCGGCGCGCGCTCAGTAGTACCTGACGCTTTTTTGGGTATGCATTTGCCGCCATGACGTCAGAACAGGTTGCGCAGCAGCTCACGGCTGTCGGGGCTGGCGTGATGCGGCCGGCCGAACTCAATGCGTGCCTCGGCATCGACGGCTCCGCGTGGACGCACTTCGCGACTCACTGGGAGGATCTTGCGCCCGATCGATATGCCGCAGATTTGGGCACCCAACGGCTGCGTCGCTACGGCCACTTCGTCTTCAGTCCCGCTGACGGCGCCTTCGAGCCGACGACACACAGTGCGTTCATTCAGCCCGAGGACTCCAACCCGCTGTACGTCGGGACCGACCGGCACTTCGAGCCGCTGACCGATGCATTCGCCAAAGACCCACTGCTGCAACAAATTCTGTCGGTACTGGGCCGGCTGGCCACCGCCCTTGCCGATGCCGCTGAATGGGACGTGAAGGTGACGCCGTTTCGGGTACTGGCGACCGCAGGCGACGCGGGCCAGCCTACGCCGGAGGGGATGCACCGCGACGGGGTCACGCTCGTCACCTCGCTATTGGTCGGCAGGCGTAACGCGCTTGGCGGCGAGAGCACGGTCACGGACATGGCAGGGCGGCCGCTGCTCTCGGCCACCTTGAACGAGCCCGGCACGCTACTTTTCGGCGACGACCGAAGGACTCTGCACGGAGTGTCACCGATTCGGCCACGCGATCCCTCGCGGCCCGCGCAACGCGACGTCCTCGTGGTTACGTTCGCACCGTCAAGCTGACGAGGTCGTCGACGACGCCGGCAAGCGAGCCGCGCCGACCAAGGGAGACCCGTTGCAGGTCGGCACCGGTGCCGCGGTTGACGAGCCGATCCATGAACCCGTGCACCGTCGCGCTGTCGCCATGGCCTCGCAGTGCCGGCTCCAGGTGATCAAGGAGCCTGGCCATCTGCACCGACGTGGGCAGCACCTCGCCGGACAGCGCATCCACGCCGCAGCCGGGCCAGCCGTCTCTGGCCGCGCGCCAATACGCGGCGCGCAGCACCTCACCGTTGGGTTGGGGACCGGGATCACCGGCGAGCGCCTTGTCCGTCGAGACCGAGACCAGCGCACGGATCACCATCGCCAGCGCGACGGTGTCATCGATGTCGGCGACAATGTCCATCGAACGGACTTCCAGTGTCGGCAGTTTGGGGTTTGGCCGGATGTCCCAGAACGGTGTTGCCGCATTCAGCATCGCGCCCGAGTCGGCGATCGCCACCGCGAGTTCCTCGTGGTGTCGCAGGGATTCGGCGTACGGTGGCGGCCCGAGACACGGAAACCGGCTGCGGATCACAGCGCGCCAGTCGGCATAGCCGGTGTCATTGCCTTGGTGGAAGGGTGAATTCGCGCTCACCGCGATCAGGAGCGGCAACCAGGGCCGTAAATGATTGCTGACGCGCACGGCAAGCTCGCGGTCCGGTAGGTACACATGGACGTGCGTCGAACAGACCATGAAGTCGTCGAGCATCGCACGGTATTGCGCCGCGCCGGCGCGATACCGCGGGTGGTCGGCGACGGGGGAGAGTCCGGCTGCGACGACGGGCGTGCCAGATGCGCACAGCCGCAAGCCTTCTGCGACTGCGGACGCCGCTACGGCGCTGCGCAGCCGAGCGAGTTCGTCTCTCAGCTGACCGGCATCGGCGCACGGTGAGGTCCTGACCTCGATCTGGTTTCTGGTGAATTCTCCGCACACCTGATCGCCCAGATCCGCTTCGGCTGCCGCGACGACAGCGGCCGCCGCCGGCTGCGGGCGACCGCTGTCGGGATCGACGAGCAGGAACTCCTCCTCGACTCCGACAGTCGGAACGTCTCCAGTCATTGTTCTGTCTCCGCGCGGAAGGCGTGCTCCGCCTCGTCGCCGTGGACAGCGAACACCACCCTGTCGAGAGAACGGGGGTGGTATCCACGAACGGCGTCGACCATCAGCCGCGCGGCCTCTGCAACGGGGAAGCCACCGACGCCCGTGCCGAACGCCACGAGAGCGAGCGACCGGCATTCGAGGTCATCCGCCTTCACCAACGTCGAACGCGTCGCCTTGACGATGATCTCCGCCGATGTCGGGCCGCCGAGTTCCATCGTCGCGGCGTGGATGACGTAGTGCGCCGCCATGTCACCGGCCGTGGTCTCGACAGCATCGCCGAGACCGATCGGGGCCTTCTCGGTGGACTCGCGCTGTACCGCAGGTCCGCCCGCGCGCGAGATCGCGGCCGCGACCCCGCCGCCGTGCTTGAGCTGCGTGTTGGCCGCGTTGGCTATCGCGTCGACCTCGAGGCGGGTCACGTCGGCCTGCTGAACTTCCAGCGAGATCATCGCTGTATCGTCTCACCGATGACTACAACCGACGAGCGGCAGACGCTAGCTGAGCTCGCCGATCTCGGCGGCTGGGAACGCCGGGATGTCGATCGCACCGACTACTACGCCAAGGGCATCGTCCGGGTTCAGGTGCTGTGGCACGGCACCGAAGCGATCAGCGGCGGCTCGCTGTACCACGACGACATCCTCACCGCGTACTCGCGCGATCTGGCCACCGTCAGGAGCTGGATCAAACGCTGATCAGCTGAGCGCGGCCTTCGCCTCCGCGAGGTTGTCGGCCGCCAGCACCAGTCGGGTGTTCGTCGCCAGGTACGCCGTGGTCAGGTTGACCTTGGCATCGCCGAGTTTGCGCGCCACCTCACCGAGCGCGCCGGGCCGATCCTCCACATCAAGCACGATAACTTCCTGCTCGGCGGCAATTTTGATGCCGGCATCAGCCAGCGCCTCGAACGCGGATGTCGCATCGGCCACTAAAATGTGCACCTCGGCCTGCCCACCGCCGGTGGTCAGCGCGCATAGGCCTCCGATGTTGGTCCCGGCCTTGCCGAGCACGTCGCCGACTCTGGCCAATTCGCCAGGCTGATCATCGAGGTAGAGCGTCAAATCGGTCGCCATGATGAGCGCTCCTTCCGTGCAATCCCAACGGTATCGGCTAGGCGCGAAATTCGGATGCGCTCGGACGACGGTTTATGGCACCGTCGAATTCTGTGCTCGCTTCCGACACCTCGACATCCGTGGAAATCCGTTCCGCCACCGACGCCGACTGGCCGGCGATCTCGTTGTTGGATGCCACCAGTTTCGGCAGATTCGGGCATCCCGAGTCCTTGACGGCATGGCGGTCGCTGATGCCGCCCGAGGGCACCGTCCTTGCATGCGATGGCGGCGACATCGTCGGCATGGCGCACTACCTCGATATGCAACTGACCGTGCCCGGCGGCGCGGTCCTGCCGATGGCGGGCATCACGATCGTCGGTGTCGCGCCGACCCACCGCCGCCGCGGCATCCTGCGCGCGATGTACACCGAGCTGCACAACCGCATTGCCGACGCGCACTATCCCGTCGCGGGCCTGACCGCCAGCGAGGGCGGGATCTACGGCCGCTTCGGATACGGGCCCGCAACCATCGAGCAGGAGTTCACTGTTGACCGGCGCTTCGCCCGTTTCCGTGACGACGCTCCCGATCCCGGCGGTGTCCGGTTGATCAAGCCCGCCGACCGCCGCGACGAACTCGAACGGGTCTACGAGCAGTGGCGCCAGCGCACACCGGGCGGCCTCGTCCGCCCTGCCGCGCTGTGGGATGAGCTGCTGGCCGATCGCGAGTCGGACCGCCGCGGCGGCTCCGAGTGGTACGCGCTCCTGCACCCGGACGGCTACGTGTTGTATCGGGTGTTCGGCGATCACCCGATGTTCGTGCGGGTCGGCGAAATCATCGCGGCGACGCCCGACGCCCGAATCGCCTTGTGCCGTGCGCTTTTCGGGCTCGACCTGATGGAAACGGTCCACGTCGGTACGCACGTCGGCGACCCGTTGCCGTACCAGTTGACGGATCATCGGGTTGCCCGTCTGACCCACCAGGAAGACGACTTGTGGCTGCGGATCATGGACATCCCCACGACTCTCGAAGCGCGCGCCTATGAAGCGGATGTCTCCACAGTGATCGAGGTGTCCGATGGATTCCGCAGTGACGGCGGCCGATTCGCACTCGAGGTCAACGACGGCCGCGCCCGCTGCACACCCACGAGCGCGGAGCCCGACATTCGGATGGACCTCGACGTCCTCGGCAGCCTGTACCTGGGCGTACATAAGGCATCGTCGTTTGCCGCCGCCAACCGGTTACACACGAATGAAGTCAGCCTCATCAAGGGACTGGACGCAGCGTTTATGACCGACGGGCCAGCGGTCCTTGGTTACGGTTTCTGAGCCGCTCACCTTTGGTCGATGTGGTCCCACAGCGCGAGCATCGAGCCAAGGATTTCCTCGGCCCGACCTAGACCGGCCAGGTGGCTTTCGCCGGGCAGGTGGGTCAACTGCGCGTCGGGCAGCCGGGACACCACGTGCTGGCCATGCTCGAATGGGACGATGTGGTCGCGGTCGCCGTGCCACCACCGCACCGGCACTTTGATCTCGTCGAGCCGGAAACCCCAGTCGCGTGAGAACACCACGACGTCGGCGAATGGCGCGGCGAGTTGCTTGCGGCTGCCGTTGAGCAGGTCGTCGAGGAACATCGCCTTGAACTCGGGGCGGACCAGGAGCCTGCGGTCGGCCTCCGGCGAAATCCTGGCGTAGGCATATAGCGCCGGCTCACCGATGGGCCGGATGAGCTTGATCAGTTGGCTGGCGATCAACCGCAGCGGCGCACCCGCGATTTGGATCACCGGCGCCACCGCCGAGATCAGTGTCGACACGCCACCACCGATCCCGTCCGCGCCCCGAACCGGCGCCACACCGCCCAGCACGCCTGCGGCCACCACCCGGTCGGGCATCGCCGCCGCGCACGCCAAGGTGTAGGGGCCGCCGCCGGAGAGCCCGATCACTTCGAACCTGCCGATGCCCAATGTGTCGGCGATGGTGCGTAAGTCCTCGGCGAACGCGAACACTGTGTCGTACTGATACGGCGTGGACGAACCGATGCCAGGGCGGTCGACCCCGATCAGCCTGATCTGTCGTTGCTCGGCGTAGACGCGGGCCTCCACCGGGATCTGCCTGCGGGCGCCCGGGGTGCCGTGCAGCCAGAACACCGCGCGGCCCTGCGGGTCGCCGAACTCGGCGAACCCGATCTGACGGTCATCGCCGACGGCGATGGTGCCTTCCAGCTTCGGACGGGCGATTGCGACAGCCATGCCGAAAGTGTCTCACTGCGCCGATCGGAGCAAATACGACCCCACCGTCGTGACGCGGTCTCCGTTGCCCTCGTCGTACATCACTGTGCGCACGGCAACCGTTCCGTCGACTCCGCGCATCGGTTCGGTTTCGACTCGGAATGGCCCCGTCTTACCGCGCGCCATGAACATCACGTGCGACGACAAGCCCTGGATGCGATCGGTGCCCGCGACGGCGGCCGCGGCATCGACGGCAGCGGTTTCGAGGATGACGAACTGCGGGCCGATGTGCAGTGCGGCATCGGGCGAAGCCACCTCGACGGCGAGTTCGGGCAGCGCCCATCGGCCGTCGGGGCGGCGATGCCCTCCGAAGACCTGCCATAGCGGCGGCAGGTCGGGGGAGTCGACCACGTCGAGCGGATTGGTCTCCATCTTCTCGAGGCCGTCGGGCGGCGTGCCGATGCTGATGCCCTGGCCCTGGGTCAGCGCCAGCACGCGGTCGGGTCGGTCGGCGTCGACGATCTTCGTCCTGCTGTAGCCCATCTGCCGGCCGCGCTTGAGGTCCTCCGACACCATCTCGATGCGGCGCACGTCGACGCCGGGATCCAGGATCTGGCAAGAATGGACGACGGGGTTCGGCACGGCTTCGAGGTCGGACATGTGGCCGCCCTCGGGCGACGCGATGCCCAGCACGGCAAGCAGCAGTCCGCCCGCGCCGCTGCGCATATCGCGGCGGATGGTCACGGTGTTGTCTTCCGGGCCGAGATCCATCGACGCGTGGCTGCGGCCGATGTAGCGGTAGCTCAGCAACCCACCCCATCGCCGACGCAGTTCGTCGGCGTATGCCTCGGGCGAATCGGTCAGCTCTCGGATGTCGCGCACCATGCAGCGACATTACATACGTGGCCGCCGTTGTAACCATGGCATCGCGGTTTCCAGCTGGGCGGCGAGCTGAAGCAGGATCGTCTCGTCGGGGGCCATCAGCTGCACCCCGATCGGCAAGCCGTCCGAGGTGGCCCCGAGCGGTAGCGAGATCGCCGCCCAGCCAGTCACATTCGCCAACGACGTCCAGCCGGTGGTGGCGAACTCGACGTCGAAGAACGCCCGCGTGGTGCCACGCGGCTGATCCAGCAGCGCGTAGGGCGGCGGCGATGTCAGCAGCGTGGGCACGAGCAGCACGTCGTGACCACTCATCCCGGCGGCGAAGCGACGCGTCTGCGCGTGCACCGCACCGATGGCGTCGGCGTACGCGAGGCCCGTCGTCGTGAAGCCCTCGCGGACCATCACCCAGGTGCTTGCCTCGAACTCGTCCTCATGCGGTTCGCGTCCGAGGTGTGCGGTCGCCAGCGCGTGCAGTTGGACATTGCTGACGTTGTGCAGCACGGCGATCGCTTCGGCGACGACGTCGGCGTCGACGGCGGGCGCGCCCGGCTCGACGATGTGCCCGAGCCCCTCGAGCACCGCGCCTGCGCGCTCGACGGCGTCGACGACGTCGGGGTCGGTAACGGGCCCGGGAAAGGGCGACGATGTCGCGATCACGATGCGCGTGGCTGCGGGCTGCTGCGTGATCGCTTGCAGGAACGGCACTTTCGGGGCGGGAGCGTTGTACGGGTCGCCGGGCGCCGAACCCGCGACGGCGTCGAGCAGCGCAGCGCTGTCGCGCACGGTGCGGGTCAGCGCGTGCTCGTTGACCAATCCCTCCAGCCCGTGGCCGGCGCCAGGTGCGAAGGAAGTACGACCGCGGCGCGGCTTGAGACCGACGAGCCCACAACACGATGCCGGCACGCGGATCGACCCGGTGCCGTCACCGCCCGAGGCCGCGGGGACCACCCCTGCCGCCACCGCAGCAGCCGACCCACCACTCGAGCCGCCGGGCGTGATCGACGGCGACCACGGGTTCACCGTGCGACCGAACAGCGAAGGCTCGGTCGTGCAGTGGTTGCCCCATTCGGGGGTGTTGGTCTTGCCGAACACGACGAGTCCGGCCGCGAGGTACCGATCGACGATCCACGCCGACTCAGCCGCCACGTGGGTGCGCAGTGCGCGTGAGCCCATCGCCTCGGGCGCGCCGGCTAGCGACGCGCCAAGATCCTTGAGCAGGAAAGGAACTCCCGCGAGTGGGCCAGACGCAGTCAAAGTCGCTGCCTGCTCACGGCCGCGATCCAACAGGTCCGTGATGACGGCGTTCAGAAAGCGGGTGGCCTCGAGGCGCACGATCGCCGCCTCGAGCAATTCCGTGGCGGTGACTTCACCCGAGGCGACCAACTCGGCCTGGCCTATGGCGTCAACCTCGGCGAGTGCGAAAGCATCGGTGGTGTTCATTGGGACGGATCATTCAACGCCATGAATTGCACGGCAACTCGAGGCAGCCGATGTCTTTTCGGGCCCGGTCGAGTCGTTATGGGTACACAGACGCGAAAGGACGACTCATGAAGCAATCACTGGACAGGCAGTTCACCGCAAAACTGCTCAAGAGCGAGAACAAGGGCGGCTGGACCTACGTGGTCATGCCGGATTCTGCCGCCTTCTTCGGCACCCGCGGCCTGGTCAAGGTTCGTGGCACCGTCGACGGACAGCCGTTCGCCAGCTCGTTCATGGCGCTCGGCGACGGCACCCACAAACTGCCGGTGAAGACCGACCTGCGTCAGCGCATCGGCAAGCAACCGGGCGACGAGGTGACCGTGCACCTCTGCGAACGCATCCGCTGAGTGATACTGCCGTTCGCGGACCCGGCCGTTGGCTTCGCCGTACATCGAACGGGTGTGGCGGGACCGCAGCGACGGTGGCGGCCTGTTCGTATCCGTCGCTGCGGGCCACCTCGAACTCGTCGTCACGCGGCTCGCAGACTTCACCATGGTCACGGCGCGCGGGCCCGAGACGAGGGCGACGACCATCGACTGCCCACCCCGTGGCGAGTGGGAGGCGATCCGATTCCGGCTCGGGGTGCACATGCCGTCGCTGTCGACCGGCGTGCTACTCGATCACCGCGCCATGAATCTGCCGGTGTCGGATGACGGGTCATTCGAGCTGCACGGTTTTCGGTGGCCGCTGCCGGACGTCGAGAACGCGGAACGCTATGTGCACAAGCTCGTTCGGCGCGGGGTGCTCAGACGGGACCCGGTGGTGGAGACCGCGATCCGCGGCGATGCACAACCGTTGACGAATCGTTCGGTGCTTAGGTCGTTGCGATGAGGCCCTCGAGTTCTATCGCGGCGCCATCGGTGCTGAGGCCCTTCACCGGTGTTCGCCCGCTTCGAAGACAGGGTCGGTCATGTCGAGCTGCGCATCGGCGACACGGCCGTGTTGGCCTCTGACGGACAGGGTGACGGTCAGCCGGAATTCAGTGGATTTTCGTTGTCTCTCAGCGCATCCGATGACGCAGAGGCCGAGCGCCTGTTCGCAGCGCTGGCCGATGGGGGCACCGTGCAGGTGCCGATGGCAGCAACGCCGTTTGCGTCGCGCCTTGGCCTCGTCGCCGACAAGTTCGGCGTGCCGTGCCTGGTCGTCTCACAGAATGGGGCGGCGGGGTGACCTTCCCATTTCGTAACCCGCGGGGAACGACATCTCGATGACCCGAAGCTGGTCATTGGCCTTTGATTCCAGTTCCAGGACGACGCAGCCGCCGCCGAGGACCTTGGACTCCAGAACGATGTAATGCTGACCGCCACCGTTGACGTCGGTGACGTGTTCCCCCGAGCGCAGTGCCTCGACAGGCACCAGCTCAGGGGCCTTTAAATGGTGTGGTTCCACGCTGGCAACGGTAGGCGACGACGCCCAGCCGGCGGGCTGATTTGGCCCGACACGCCCTATCCGACCGCCATGGCGTAACCGACGCCTCCCAGCCCGACGGCCACTCCGCAGAACACCAACGTGCCAACCGCAAACGGCCATGCCGGCTTGCGCCGATAAAGCTGAATCACCGTCAGCACCAGGCCGACGGTCCCGAGCGCGACCGCGGCGAGCAGCGCTGTCCCGACGGCGGTGGCGGCGCCCTCGGCGCTACAGGTTTCCGGCGGGCAGTAATCCAGAAAGGCGAGCGAGAACAGCCCCATGACCGCGGCGACCATCCCGAAAGCCATGGTGAGGATCAGCGCGCCAATCGATACCCACAAGTCGGTGGTCGCGATGGGCGGTTTCCGCTGCGGTGGCGGCGGATAGCTGGGGTTCGCCATGCCAGGCGATGTTAGTGGTTATTGCCTGTTTCGCCGTTTCTCGCCGATTGCAGTGTCGGATCAACCATCATGGCGCAATCGACTGTGGGGGCGGATATGCAAAGCACAATGCAGGATTTCCCGTTGACAATCACGGGCATCCTTCGTCATGGCACGGGGTGGTACTCGAGTCGGCGGGTCACCACCGCGACTGGCGACGGCTACCGCGATATCAGTTACGGGGAGCTTGGCACCCGGGTATCGCAGCTGGCTCATGGCCTGCGCCAACTCGGCGTGGGCGACGGCGATCGCGTCGCGACCTTCATGTGGAACAACCAGGAGCACCTCGAGGCCTACTTTGCCGCGCCGTGCATGGGCGCGGTGTTGCATACCTTGAACGTCAGGCTTGCTGGGGAGCAGATAGCGTTCATCGCCAACCAGGCCGAGGATCGCGTTGTGCTGGTCGACATGTCGGCGGCTGCGCTGCTGGCGCCCGTACTGCCGGAGTTGGTGTCGGTGCATACGGTAGTGGTCGTCGGCGATGGCGATGTGGCGCAGCTGGAAGCGTCGGGCAAGCACGTGATCCAATACGACGATCTCTTGAGCGGACAACCGCTCGACTACAGTTGGCCCGATCTAGACGAAAGAAGCGCTGCCGCAATGTGTTACACCAGCGGCACGACCGGAAACCCGAAAGGCGTGGTTTACAGTCACCGGTCGAGCTACCTGCACTCGATGTCGGTGTGCATGGGCAATGGTTTCGGCCTGCGTGACGGTGACCGTGTGCTGCCAGTCGCGAACATGTTCCACGCGAATGCGTGGGGCCAGCCGTATGCGGCCGTGATGGCGGGCGCCGACTTGCTGATGCCAAACCGGTTCATGCAGGCCGCCGCACTGGTCGACATGATCGAAGCGCGGCGTCCTACCGTGGCCGCCGCGGTGCCGACGATCTGGAACGACGTGTTGCAATACCTGCAAGCGAATCCCGGTCGTGACATCTCGTCGCTGCGGCTGGTGGCCTGCGGTGGCTCGGCGGTACCGCTCGGGATGATGAAGGAATACGAGCAGAATTACGGCGTGCACATCCGCCAGGCCTGGGGCATGACGGAGACCTCGCCGCTGGCCGCGCTTGCGGCTCCGCCGCCGGAGGTGACCGGGGCCGACCACTGGCTGTTGCGTGCCACCGCGGGCCGGGTGGTCGCCGGGGTCGAAGTTCGCCTCGTCGACGACGCGGGTGCCGTGCTTCCCAACGACGGTAAAGCGGTGGGAGAGGTAGAAATTCGCGGGCCGTGGATCACCGGCTCGTACTATCAGAACGCCGACCCGTCGAAGTTCGACAACGGCTGGCTCCGCACGGGGGATGTCGGCCGGATCGACCCGCAGGGCTTCATCACGCTGACCGACCGCGCCAAGGACGTCATCAAGTCTGGCGGCGAATGGATTTCGTCGGTCGAGTTGGAGCTGTTGCTCATGGATCATCCCGCGGTACTCGAGGCCGCCGTGGTGGCGGTGCCCGACGATCGCTGGCAGGAAAGACCGTTGGCGGCGGTCGTCGTCAAGACGGATGCCACTGTTACGGCAGCCGAACTGCGAAAGCATCTGTGCGACAAGGTTGCCCGGTTCTGGCTACCCGAGCGCTGGACGTTCATAGACGAAGTGCCGAAAACGAGCGTAGGCAAATTCGACAAGAAGGTCATCCGGTCGCAATACGCCGACGGCGCGTTCGATGTCGTCGAGTGCCGGGACTGAGACCAGTCAGCGGCCCGCGGCCATCGCCCACCGGATACCGCCGACGACTACCCGCCCGGCCATCCGGATGACGGTGGCCTCGACCGGAGGAAAATAGGGCAGCAGCAACGGCATCCGCGCCCACGGCGGCAACATCGACACCGATGCGGCTGCCAGCAGGCCGTACGGCGCGCGCGCGGCGATCGGCAGTGGGGGAGTCAACAGCAGGAAGCGGGCGGCGTCACGCGCGGCCGCGGTGCCGGACAACTCGGGCCGAAACGCCTCTATCCGTTCGCGTAGTTCCTTCTCCGACATCGGCGGGTCCGCAACACCGAGCGCCGTTGCCACGCGGGCGGTATCGGCCACATACCCGTCGCGCCCGCTCTGGTCGAGGGGATGCGCGCCGTAAAGCCGGTGGGCCAGAAGGAAGCTGTCGACCTCGGCCACATGCACCCATTCGAGCAGGTGTGGATCGGACGCGCGATAAGGCCTGCCATCGGGCGCGGTCCCATGGACACGTTGATGGATGCCGCGCACCCGGTCGACCGCACGCTGCGCGTCGGCGGCCGGACCGAAGGTCGTCACCGCCAGGAACGTACTGGTGCGCTGCAGGCGGCCCCACGGATCTCCGCGGTAGTCGGAATGTTGAGCGACACCCGCCATCGCGAGCGGATGCAGCGACTGCAGGAGCAGCGCGCGCAGGCCGCCGACGAACATCGAGGCGTCGGCGTGCACTCGGCGGATCGGACGGTCTTCGTCGAACCACCGCGCCCCCGGCGTCTGGTGAATGCGCGCTCGGTTGGCTGGCCCATCGGGACCGGCAACCATGCCGAACAGGCTGCGGCCCAGGGTCTGGCGCACGACACCTAAATCGGGCAACACCGTCATGTGATCGACGGTACGCGAACGGTTCTGCGATTTCGCCGTCGCAACAAGCGTTAATTACTAATGTCGGGGACACCGGACACTGACTATGGGGGGCGCAATGAAGCGTCAGCGAATTCTCAACGTTGTCGCGGCAGCGGTGGTGGCGGTGCCGACGGCTTTGACAGTCGGAACCGGGATGTCGGGGGCCGACGGCCCGACCGGCGCAGGGGAGACAGCCGGTGGCGGAACCTTCGTCGCATTCACCCAGATCTTCAGGCGATGCGACTTCAGTACCAAGACACACGTCGGGCCGACCGGATATGCGGGATCGACCGCCGTGGTGCGCACGACGGGCACCGAGGTGATCGCCGACGTGCAGGTCATGAGGGCGATCCCGGGCACGGTTTACGTGGTGGGGTTGGTCGAGATGCCGCACTCATCGGCGGTTGGTTGCAACCCCGGCGATCCCGGCGTGATCTCTGGCGTGGTCACGGCCGATGACTTCGGCAACGGCAGCACGACTCTTCGCGGACCGATTGCGCCTGGCGCCACGGGCGCGTGGATGTACGTCAGTCGACCCGGCTATTTGTCGCAGACACCCGATGAGTTCTATACGTCCGACTTCATCGTGCCGATTTAAAGTCGTGCCCTCGGTAATCGATCATCGGCTCCTGCCTGAGTACTCTGCCCGCTGCGGTGATGCGCAACCCGGCGGGTGAAATCGAGTAGGTGACGCTCGCGTTCTGCGCAACGAACTCGCGCGTCGCGGTCGTACGGGCGGTCTTGAGTACCGCGTCGTCGCTGAGCCGCACCCCCCGGTAGCCGTAGCGACCGTCGTGGTCGCCACAGATCACCACGAGGGAACCCTGCGTTCGCCCGATCGCGACGGCGGTTTGGTTTCCATCACCTCGTGCCTCGGTGTTGATTAAGCCCCTGTCGTCGACCGCGAACGGGGCGGGCGATGCGACTGGAGGGCTGGGCGGTTCGGCGGGCGGCTCAGGTGGGCGGGTCGCGGCTGGTGCCGAAGGGGAAGGCGGTCGGCGGCGAAATCGACTCGGGGGATGCCCACTTCACCACCGCGCCGACCGAGACGATCAGCGTCGCGAGCAGGAGAGCCGATCCGCCGAGCGCCAGGTGCCTGCGTAGCAGAAGTCGAGCGGGGGAAGGCTGCTTTCGTTGTCGGCCGCGGGTTTGGGAAGGTCGCGTCACATACCCCGAGCTGGTGACGAAGGGCGCTCCCGTCATGCAACTTCGTGCACTGGTTGTGCGGAACATTCTGCACGACAACGGTTGTAGGAAAAGCCATGGCCACCCATCCCGCAGTGAGCGCGAATCTTGTTGAATCACTGCGTGATTTGCCAGCTACGCGTTGACGCCGCGAAAGTTTGACTACGGTGGGCCGGTGACCGTCTATGCCATCGCCACGCTGAAGTTCACCGACCGCGACGCCTACAGCCGGTACCAGGCAGCGTTCATGGACGTCTTCCAGCGTTACTCGGGAACACTCCTCGCGGCCGACGAGGCGCCGCGGGTCATCGAAGGGGAGTGGGACCGGGACAAGGTCGTGTTGATGAGTTTTCCCGACGAGGCGTCGTTTCGCGAGTGGGCTGAATCGCCTGATTACCAACGGATTTCGGAAGACCGTCGGGCGGGTGCAGATACCGCGGTGGTGCTGGTGCAGGCTATCCGGGGATGACGACCGTGAGATCGTCACCCTGACGTTCGACACGCATGCCTGCGCGCCGAGCGACGGCCGCAACCTGTGCTGCATCGTCGGGCTCCGCTTTTGTCGTGGCCAGGGCGCGCGCCAGCCGACCTTTGTGCGCCTTGTTGAAGTGACTCACCACGGTGCGCGTGCCATCGGCACGCTCGGCCAACACGTCGACCTTGACGGCACCGGGCAGCCGACCGAGCGCGGCGTAGGAACCAGAGCGCAGATCGACGACGAGTTCAATCAACGCGAGATGCGCCAGCACGGGCTCCAGCAAGGGTCGCCATCGCGAAGCCAACGTTGGCCGCCCTGGCAGCTTCGAAGTCGCCGAGAGTCGATAGGCCGGCACGGCGTCGTCCGCGCGCAACAGTCCGAACAATGCGGAGCCGACCGCGAGCCGGCTTCGGGCACGGGTTGCGGATGCGCCGCGCAGCGACCCGACATCCAGCGCGTCGTAAAGAACGCCGGTGTAGCGGCCGATCGCGGGCATGGTTGCCGAGCTACGCAGGGCAGCATTGCGTTCGATCTCGGCGTGCTGCGAGGCGGAGATGCCCAGAGCCAGACGGCAGGCGGCGTGGTCGGCTGCAAGCTCGACGAGTTCGTCGACAAGAGACTCGCGCAACGGCCCGAGCTCAGGTGAACTGAGCGTCTCGAGTCGTAGCGGCGGTCCGTCACCCCCGACGTGCTTGGTCTCCGACGGCGGCAGCAGCACGATCACGGTCGTGACGCTAGCCGAGGGCGAGAACCGTCACCGCCCCCAAGCGCCGGCTCAGGCCGGCGCGGGCAGATCTGCGGGCGCCGGTGGCGCCATCTCCGGGGCAGGCGCGGGCGGTGCCATCTCGGGGGCAGGCGCGGGCGGCGCCATCTCCGGGGGCGGAACCTCCCCAGCCATCAACACGATCGGAGCCTCAGGAGCGGGTGGCGGCACCATCTCGGGCGCGGGCGGCATGAACGGCATGCCCTCGGGGGCCGGCATCGCATCGGGCGCGGGCGGGACGTCCTCGGGCGCCAGCGGCAGGTACATGTGGTGGCTGAACTGCCCCTGGAAGGCGCCACCGCCACCGATCCGTACTCCGCCGCCCTCACCGGAGGAGACGGGCGTGCCGTCGGGCAGCGTGGCTGCGGTGTGACCGCCGTTCCAGCCGACATTGAGTGCGCCGGGCTGCGTGCCGTATTGGAAGCCGCGGGCCAGCAGGGCCCTCTCGATATTGCCGGTGTTGAACCGGTCGCCGTAGATCGGCCGGCCCGTTGCCGCATTCGCGACCCACGAAACCAGGCCCGAGCAGTCCGTGCCCCTGGGGGAGTCCCCGCCGGAGATGTACGGTGTGCCCGAAACCGAGCTCACAAGCGTCAACAGCGTTACGGTAGCAAACATGCGGCCGGACGCTACTAGAGGGTTTTGTAACGCACCAAAATCTGTGATGCCCTTCACAACTCGCGTCTCCAGCGGGTTGGTTCACGAAATGTCGCAGACTGACAAATGGACCAATCCGGAACCGCCGCTTTGGAATTCAGAAGTACCCGCTGGTAGCCGCATGTAGTTACACGCGCAAACACACGTCGGCGAAGGCCATACCGATATGGAAGCGTTGCGAGTTCGTGTTAGAGATCGGTCAGATCGGGTAGGCCGAAAGCCGCAGTTGAGTGGCGGGTATCACATTTCAAGATCATGAAATGTGGCCTGGGCCACAGCGAAATGCCGCTTCAAAACGCCGGGTATGCGGGCATTCACGGTACCGCGAGTCCGCAGCGCAGCTGTCAGCTCGCCTCGCGTTAAATGGGAATTGCCTAACACCAAGTAGTTACGTTCTTAAGGTTCACATTCCGTATTCAAATACCCTCTCGCACAGGGAAGTAAGATCTCCCCTATCTGAAAGTCTTTGTATTACACAGCGTTACATGTTTACGAATAACCAAGAAGCAGTGGCACGCGCTGCTCGGCGTCTGTCAGCGAACCGTGTTGGCCGATCAGTGCCGACAACAGTGGTTCGGTGGTGCGCCGCATGATGCCGGCCCTTCCTCGGGCCGCCGCGACGACATCGCCGATACGAAACCGCGCGTCATCGCCGACCCGGTCGCCAAACCATCCCGCCGCGATCGCTTCGTCGCGCGACGCCACCCATGCCCGCTGCCCCAACGTTTCTCGCCACGCGGCGAGGACCGCATCCGCCGCGCCGTCGGCGACGTAGACGTGCCGAGCGCGCGGCTCGCCACCAATGGCGTCGACGCCGTCCAGCAGTGACTCGCTGGCGTCGATGTCGACGACCTGCGACGCGTCGATCGACACCATGCCGTGGTCGGCGACGACGGCCAGCAAAGCGCCGCGCGGCAAGCCGTCCACGATGGACTCGACCAGCCGGTCGACCTGGCGCAGCTGCATCCGCCATGCCGGCGCCCCAGGGCCGTTGATGTGTCCGAGCAGGTCGAGCTCTGAGTGGTAGCCGTAGCAGAAACCGCCGTCGATGACCGCCGACCGCACACATGCGGCGAGGTCGCCGAGTGCGTGTACGCCGACATAGCGGGCGCCGCGCAGCACGGCGCGGGTCAGGCCTGACGCGCTGAATTGCGCGCCGGAGATGACGCTGACCGCGATGCCGGTCGCGGCGGCGCGCTCAAACGTCGTCGGCATCGGCTGGACCTGCTCCGGTGGGACCTTCTCGCGCAGGTCACGCCCCGTCGGGTGTGGTCGCCATCCGAGGGCGTTGACCACATCGGCACCGGGCAGTCGAAATGAGAGGCCGACCATCCCGTGCTCACCCGAGCGACATCCGGTACCGATCGCCGCCAGTCCTGCCACGGTGGTGGACGGGAATCCGACCCCGAGCGTCCGTCCCCGCAGGGCGGCCAAGACTGGCGCGTCCGCGGCGTAGGAATCCAAGAGTTCCGCGCCCAGTCCGTCGATGAGCAGCACGCACGCGCCGGTGACCTCGCCTGGGAGGGGAATCGCGCCGTCGAATCCCGCGACGCCCATCGCGGCCAGCACCGACGGCACCACGTCGGCCAGGTGCGGGAGGTCAGGATCCGGCGTCGGCAGGTCCACAGCGCGAGCCTGCCATAGCACCGCACCGCGCCGCGGTCACGTGGCTTCGATTGTCTTTTTGATCGCGGCGATGCCTGCGGTCATCATTTCGTCCACATTCGGCGCCAGTTCGTCGGGCAGCAGGTCGGTGGGTGCGCGACCATGCCGTTCGCGAACGTGACGATGCGCGCGGTGCCTTCCATCCTCGTGTCGGCAACAAATCCGGCGGCCAGCCGAGTGTGCAGCGCTCCGACATCCCTCAGCGCGTCCCACGCCTGTTCGGGCGAGGCATGGATTTGTCCTTCCTTACGAATCGTCGCCATGGCGCCATCCTGCAAGGCCCCACCGACATGTCCGAGGTATTTGACAACGCAATGACCGTGCGGGACACCTTTACTGAACCTTGACCGCGCATTGAATCGCCTTCCTGACGATGACGACGTGACTACGCTTCAAACGGTGGAGCTGGGGGTTTTGGGGACTCTGCAGGTCCGGCAGTATGGCCTGCCGGTCGCCATTCCCGGCGCCAAGCCCCGCGCCATTCTGACGATGCTCGGACTGCACGGCGGCGGGGTCGTCTCGGCGGACACACTCGTTGAGCTGCTGTGGGGCGATGATCCGCCACGCACCGCGGCCAAAGCACTGCAAACCCACATCTCCTCGCTGCGGCGCACCCTTGGTGACGGCTGTGTGTTGACCGAGGGCGCCGGCTGGGTCCTCAACACCACCGAGACTGATGCCACGCGTTACAAGCTGGCCGCTCGGCTGGGTCGCGACGCGGTCGCCGCTGGAGACCCGAGTCAAGCGATCGCCCGCTTCGACGAGGCGCTGGCTCTCTGGCGCGGTATCCCCGAATTGCCCGATGGCCCGCGCGGTGTATCCGAGAAAACACGATGGATCGAGGGGCACGCGGCCCTCGTCGAAGACAGGGCCGATGCACTGCTTGCGACCGGCCGTGCAGCAGAGATCATCGGCGAACTCGAAGCTGCCGTGGCAGACGCGCCGCTTCGTGAAAGGCGTTGGGGCCAGCTGATGCTCGCTCTCTACCGCGCTGGCAGGCAGGGAGAGGCGCTTGGCGCTTACCAACGCGCACGATCCCTGCTGGCCGACGAGCTGGGCGTCGACCCCGGACCGGAGTTGCGTCGGCTCGAGGCCGCCATCATCACACAGGACGCCGCATTGGAAGTCCCTGCGTCACAGCAGCTCTCCGCGGTGACCCGGGCGGTGACCTTCCTACTCACCGACATCGAGGGTTCGACCGCCGCATGGGAGGCGGACGCCGACGCGATGGCGGCCGCACTCGCGAGACACGACGAGATCGTCGAGCAGGTTGTCACATCGCGCGGCGGACGGCTCATCAAGACGCGTGGTGAGGGTGATGCGACATTCTCCGTGTTTGATCGGCCGTCGGCCGCGGCTGGGGCGGCGATCGAGCTGCAGGAAGCGATCTTTCACGAGCCGTGGGTATTGGCAGAGCCGATGCGCATCCGCGTAGCGCTGCACACCGGCGAGGTCGAGCTGCGGGACGGCGACTACTTCGGCCGGGCGGTCAACCGGGCCGCCCGACTGCGGTCGCTGGCAGCCGGGGGCCAAATCCTATGTTCAGGTGCTACAGCCGAACTCGTCATCGACTCGCTTCGAGACGACGTCGTGCTGGCCGACCTCGGGACGCGTCAGCTCAAGAACCTTGCCCGCCCCGAACACGTCTACGAACTTCGGTTGGATGCCAGTGACGAATCCCGTGCCCCCGCAACGGACACACCCATCGAACGACCAGCGCTGCCAGCCGTTTTGGCCGGCCCCGGGCCTTTCGTCGGGCGGGACAGCGAACTCGAGCAGCTGGTGTCGATTTGGCAGG
Source organism: Mycobacterium sp. JS623 (assembly GCF_000328565.1). Lineage (NCBI taxonomy): Bacteria > Bacillati > Actinomycetota > Actinomycetes > Mycobacteriales > Mycobacteriaceae > Mycobacterium > Mycobacterium sp. JS623. The sequence continues at coordinate 3,374,192 of NC_019966.1, forward strand.
CCACACTTGCCGCTGGCACGCGCGCGGTGATGATCGCCGGGGAGCCCGGCGTAGGAAAGACACGTCTGGCGGGTGAATGGTCCCGCCACGCCTACGACGGGGGTGCGGTCGTCCTCTACGGCCGTTGCGATGAGGACCTCGGCGCGCCGTACCAGCCGTTCGCAGAAGCCCTGCGTGCGCTCGCACCTTGTCTCGGCGCCAACCGGATTCGCGGATTGCGCGGTGTCGAAGCACTGCTTCCACTGGTGCCGGCACTAAGCGAGTTGTTACCCGATCTGGCCGCGCCGCCACACGCCGACGCGGACACCGAACGCTACGCGCTGTTCGATGCTGTCGTCGCACTGCTGGGCGTTGCCTCAGACATCGCACCGGTCGTGCTCGTCCTCGATGACCTCCATTGGGCGGCCAAGCCCACGCTTTTGCTGTTACGACATCTCCTTCGCTTCGGCGAGCACGCCCGCGTACAGATCGTCGGCACGTATCGCAGTACCGATCTCGACCGCTCCCACCCGCTCGCGGCCATGCTCGCCGACCTTCACCGCGACGGCTCCGATAATCGCCTTCAGTTGCGCGGTCTAGGCGAGGACGACGTGAGTGCCTACGTTGCCGAAGCCGGCTACGACGACCAGGAGCTGGCCCGGGCGTTGGCGACGGTCACCGGCGGAAATCCGTTCTTCCTCATCGAGGCGCTGCGCCATGTGGACGAAAGTGGCGGCCGTTGGGACCCGAGCACTTTGCCGCAAGGGGTTCGAGAAGCTATAAGCCGCAGACTTTCTCGGTTGCCGGAGGAGACCAACAAGGCCCTGGCCGCTGCCGCGGTGGTGGGCAGCCGGTTTGCGCTCGATCTGGTCGAGCGGGTGGTCGGCAACGACCTCGTCGACGCTTTCGACGGAGCGTCCAAAGCCGGCATCGTCATTGAAGAATCCGGCGGCCGTTACCGTTTCAACCACGCCATCGTCCGCCAGTCGCTGCTCGCCGAACTGGCGTCGGTGCGCCGCATGCGATTACACCAGCGCATCGCGGCGACGCTCGAAGCCGAGTCCGGTGCCGAAGACGAACGACTGGCCGAATTGGCGTATCACTACTTCGAATGTGCATGGGCAGGAAACGCGCCGAAGGCGGTCGAGTACTGCAGGCGTGCAGCAGAGCAGGCGATGGCCCGCCTCGCCTACGAAGGCGCGGCCGACCTGTACGACCGGGCGCTGCACGCGCTCGAGGAGCTCGATGACGAGCTGCCCGACCGCGCCGACCAACAGGCCGAACTGCTGGTGGCGCGGTGTGAGGCGCTACTAGCCGCGGGTGACGTCGCGTCGGCGGCAGGCGCGGTGTCGCAACTGCAAGAAGCAGCAGGCGATTCCGCCAGGCTCGCGGCCTGGGGCACGTGTTTCGACGGTCAGCTCTCGATGCTCACCCACCCCGAGCGCTTGGACGAGGTCGAATCCGCGCTTGCCGTCGCCGCCGAGGAGCTGGCCATACTCGACGATGCGGCGGGGGAGGCCAAGGCGCACACCGTTCGCGCCGGATGTCTGGCACGCCTCGGTCGCATCGGCGACTGCGAAATGGCGCTGGACCACGCGCTGACCGCGGCGCGGCGCGCACGTGACCACCGACGGGTGAACGCGGTGCTAGCGGGAGCGCCACTCGCGGCGTTATGGGGTCCAAACCCGGTGCCGCGCGCGGGCGGACGGTGTCTCGATGTGGTGCGGCTGCTTCGCATCACAACGGGGTCGGCCGTCGTCGAGGCAACGTCGACGAGATGCCAGGGCGTGCTGGACGCATTTCGAGGTCGCCCCGAGGCCGGCCGACGCCTGATCGACTCGGCCCGACGCGCGTTGAACGACCTTGGCATGCGCCACGCGTTACTCGAGGTTGAGCAGTTCGCAGGCATTGTCGAATTGGTAGCCGACGAACCCGCGTCTGCCGAGACGCACCTACGGCAGGCCTACGACGGCTTCCGGCGCATGCGCCTCGATGCGGATACGGCCGAGACCGCCGCTTTGTTGGCACGCGCTTGCCTGGCACTAGACAGAGACGCCGATGCCGACGAATTATGCACGGAGAGTGAACGTCTGGCCGGTCATGCGCTGAAGGCATCGATGACCTGGCGGATGGTTCGGGCACAGCTGTTGGCGCGAAACGGCGCTCACGACGCGGCCCGACAGGTGGCCGAGGAGGCTGTCGCTATTGCTGCGGGCACTGACGCTCTGGTCGACCATGGCGATGCCTGCTTGGCGCTGGCCACGGTGTTGGATATCGTCGGCGACCTCGCGGGTGCGCAAGCAGCGGCCGCGCAGGCTGCCGAGTTGTATGAGCGGAAAGGCGCAGCGGCACTTGCCGACAAGGCACGCCGCCTTCTCAGCGGACGTGACGTTCCGGCGCTCGCTCCCACCCTCGATACCCCGGCCGTGAAGCTCGACAACCTTTGCGTCCGGGTGATGCATGAGCTGGAATCTGCCTTCGAACGCGAGGACTGGGACGAGTGCGAGAAAACCTATGCGCCCGACGTCTTCGTCGAGAGTCGGCGCAAGGTGGTCGGCTTCACGCAGACCGATCTTCGGCCAGGCGACTGGCCACGAGTTGCCAGACATCTTCGCGAAGGATGGGCGTGGCAGCGTTGGACAATCATCGCCGTCCGAGGCGAGCGCCTGGCCCTCACTCGACTCGACCTCGGCACCGATGACGCGAGCCCCGGAGCGCCGCACGAGGAGATGCTCGTTTTATGCGGTCTCGACGAGGACGGTCGGATCGCACTGCAGGTGATGTTCGATGTCGATGACATCGACGCTGCGATGGCCGAGCTGGACGCTGCGCACGCCCGGTTCGAGGCGCAAAGTTCTCGAGCGCCTCTCGAAAACGCCGCGAGTCGCGGCATCGACCGCTATACGGCACTTTTCGCAAGTGGTCAGTGGGATGAGATTGGCACACTGCTCGCCGACAACGTCCGGATTGAAGACCGTCGGCAGGGCCTCCGCGGCGAGACCAACGGCCGTGCGGGCGCGGTCGCCGAGGCACGGGCGTTGGCCGCGCTGGGCGTAGACAGGATCACCTCAACGCCGGTGGCACTTCGCGGCGATTGTTTATGCCTCGCCTACGGGCGCGTCGAGGCCAGCGACGACCTGGCCGACGCGTTCCACTTTGAAGCGCTCATGATCGTAGAATTAGACAGCGACGGACTTTTCGTGAGCAGGACCAATTTCGACCCCGAAGATATCGACACCGCTATCGCCGAACTCGATGCGCGATACCTCACCGGTGAAGCGGCACCGTATCCAGGCGTCTGGCAGAGCGTGATGGATACGCTTGGCGAAGCGAATCGTCATGAGCTGGGACCCATCATGGGCGGACTCACGTACGTCGATCATCGCCGGGTTTCGTTCGGGTCTAATGACTTCGGGCGGGCGGTTGAGGAGTTGTGGGCGCTCGTGCCCGACGCCCGGTATCGGGTGACGGCAATACATGCGCTTGACGCCCACGGCACCGTTGCCAGCCTCGTCATCGAAGGCACCGACACTCGTGGGAATGAACTGCAGTGGCCTCGCATCGTTGCGCTTGTTCCCGACGAACAGCGGATGGAGGTGTACGACGAGGACGACCTCGACGCGGCGCTCGCCATGTTCGAACAGCTCAGCCGACCGGCGCCACGGCTGGAAAACACGGCAAGCCAAGTGACCGACCGCTTCCTAGAGCGATTCGCCGCAGGCGACTGGGAAGCCATGGCGCAGATGGTGATTAACGACATCAGCTTCGACGACCGTCGTCGGGTGGTGAACGCCGACCTGCAGATCGGACGGGATCTCTTCATCGACAACCTTCGGGCGGCAGCCGATCTCGGCGCCACCCAAACAGCGAATGCCATAGCGACCCGTGGAGATCGCGTCATCCTCGCGCGCGCTCGATTCTCGCGCGGCGATGGAAGCGCGGACGAGTTCGGCCTCGATTTCCTGAACATTGTCGAGGTCGATGCCGAAGAACGGATCGCGGCAACAGTGACGTTCGACCTCGATGACATCGACGCCGCCTTTGAAGAACTCGAAACCCGCTATATCGCCGGCGAAGCCGCCGCCCATGCGCATACCTGGTCACTCATAACGGAGCAAGCCGCGGCTCTGAATCGGCGTGAAATACGGCCGCCGCCAACCGACTTCGTGAACATCGACCATCGCCGCGTGATCGCCTTCCCGCCCGGTGACCTTGTGCCGTACGTCCGCGCCACCTGGAATCAGATTCCCGACCTAAGCTTTCACATCGAGGCGGTGCATCGGCTAAGTGACCTCGGAGCCGTTTGCACGCTCGTGCTGAAAGGAACCTCACAAGAGGGCGTCGCCGCCGAGTGGCGGATCGTCGAGATCGTTACAGTCCAAGGCAACCTGGTCAACCGCACCGAAATCTTCGACGAAACCGACCTCGACGCTGGACTTGCGCGGTTCGGTGAACTCGACCGGCCAGCACAACGACTTGAGAACGCGGCGAGCCGAGTGGCTAACCGCTTGCGCGCCTGCTTCGAGGCGCGTGACTGGGACGCCATCTCCGAAATACTCGCCCGGGACATATCAACAGACGACCGTAGACGGATAGTGGGCGCAGGCATTCGAAAGGGAAGAGACGCCGAGATCGCAAGCCTGCGTGCCGCTGCTGATGTAGGTACAAATAAGGCTTCGGCGACGGTGGTGGCGACACGCGGCGAACGCCTTGCGCTCATTCGAGCCTGCTTTTCGGGAGGCGACCAGGATCCGTGGTCGTTCCACGCCGAGGTGATTGCCGTTGTGGAAACCACCGAGGACATTCGCATCGCGAGGGTCGCCATCTTCGAACCCGACGACTTCGACGCGGCCTTCGCAGAACTCGAAGCGCGATACCGTGCAGGCGAAGGGGTCGCTCACGCGCACACATGGTTGGTAGTCGTGGGCGCGCACGCCGCGCTCAACCGCCAAGAGCTACCGCCGACGACACCGGACTGGGTGAACATCGACCATCGTAGGGCGACAGCATTGCGCACCGGTGACCTGTTCGCCTATATCCGTTCCGCGTGGGACCTGATGCCGGACATTCATGGCTACATCGAGGTCGCGCACCAGTTGAACAGCCTGGGAGCGGTCGTCACTCATGTGATTACTGGGACTTCAAAGGAGGGCGTCGCCGCGATGTGGCGGCAGATCAACGTCCTCACCGTCGACGGCGACCGGTTCAATCGCATCGAGCTGTTCGACGAGTCAGACCTCGACGCCGCGCTCGCGCGCTTCGACGAACTCGGTCGGCCGCCGCGGCGGCTTGAGAACACCGCCGCCCAGAGCACCGCGCGTATGCAGGCCAATTTCATGGCTCGCGACTGGGCCGCCCTAACCGGAATGCTGGCCGACGATTACTACGTAGACGATCGCCGGCACGTAGTCAGCGACGTGCTCCGGCAGGGGCGCGACGTCGCGCTGGCAAGCATGCGAGCGATGGCAGACGTCGGAGTCGAGTCCACGACGGTCGACGTCATAGCAACCCGCGGTGCGCGACTCGTCCTTATTCGTACCCGATGGTCTGGCCACGATCACCGGTCCGATGACTTCCATACCGAGGTGCTCGCAATCGTTGAGGTAGAGGCCAACAATCGGATGGCGGCCTGCGTCATGTTCGACCGCGACGACTTCGATGCCGCCTTCGAAGAACTCGATGCGCGATACATCGCCGGGGAAGCCGCAGCACACGCCCACACATGGTCGGTCATCGCGGATCACCATGACTTGTTCAACCGGCGCGAATTACCCCCGAACACACCAGAATTGCTCGACCATCGACCACTGGTAACGGTGGAAGCGGGTGATCCAACCGCGGAAATCCGTGCCATGTGGAATTTCACGCCGGACCTCAAGCTATTCATCGAGGCTGTGCATCGGCTGAGTGATGTCGGAGCTGTCTTCACGCAGGTCTCGCATGGCAGCTCGCAGCGAGGCTTCGACGCCGAATGGCGAGTCGTCGAACTTGTCACGGTCGACGACGACGCGGTGGACCACGCCGAGCTCTTCGACGAGTCAGACCTCGAATCCGCGCTTGCGAGGTTCGACGAACTCAGTCAGACGTTGCCGCGGCCCGAGAACGCGGCGAGCCGCGTATGCGCGCAGTTCCGGGCGGCTTTCGCTAATCGCGACTGGAGCGCCATGGCGGAGATGCTCTCCGGCGACCTATACAACGAGGACCGCAGGGCTGTCGTGAACGCAGGTATCCGACATGGTCAAGACTCCATGATCGAAGACTTACGGGCAGCAGTCGAGATCGGGGTCACCTATTTGTCGGCTACTGAAATCGCGACCCGTGGGGAGCGCCTGGTTCTCGTTCGTGGCGACGCAATTTACGACGAGCGCCCCGGAGCGTTTCGAACCGATCTCCTACAGATTGCCGAGATCGACGCGAACGACCGGATCGCCGCTCTCGTCATGTTTGACCCCGACGACATCGACGCGGCGTTCGAGGAACTCGAAACCCGCTATCTCGCAGGCGAAGCCGCAGCCCACACTCACACATGGTCAGTCATCACGCGAGCGTACGCCGTCCTCAACCGCCATGAGATGTACCCAGCCACAGCGGACTTGGTGAGCATCGACCACCGTCGCGGGGCAATGGCGTTCCCGCCCGGTGACCTCATTGAGTACATCCACGCCTCCTGGAATCAGATTCCGGACCTGACGTTCCATATCGAGGCTGTCCATCGGCTGAGCAACCTCGGAGCGGTCTACACGCAGGTGCTGAAAGGAAGTTCACAGGAGGGCTTCGCCGCCGAGTGGCGGATTGTCGAAATTGTGGCCACCGAAGGCGAACGGATAAGCCACGCAGAGATCTTCGACGAGGTGGACCTCGATGCGGCGATCGCCCGGTTTGAGGAGCTGCAACGAGGTGCCCAACGGCTGGAAAACACAGCAAGCCACGTGTACGACCGCTGCAACGCGTACTTCGCAGCCCGCGATTGGGACGCGATGGGAGCAGTATTCGCCGACGACGTTTCGACGGACGATCGCCGCCGCGTGGTGGGCGGGACAGTCCGACAGGGTCGGGAGGCCGTAAAGGACACGACCCGAGCGATCGCCGACTTCGGGATGACGAACCTGAGGTCGACCGTTATAGCCACCCGCGGAAGTCGACTCATCCTCGCGCGTGCCCACTTCACGGGTCCCGAGGAAGGGCCTGGGGCCTTCCGCACGGACATACTTGCCGTCGTCGAGATCAACGCCGACGAGCGGATCGCGACGCACATCGTGTTCGACCCTGACGACATCGACGCCGCCTTCGCGGAACTCGAAAAGCGCTATCTTGCAGGCGAAGCCGCCGCGCACGCTCGCGTTTGGTCGGTAGTGGCGGAGGCATATGCCGCGCTAAACCGGCACCAACTCCCAGCAACGACGCCTGCCTGGCAGAACGTTGACCGGAGACTGCTCGCAATGATTGAGGCAGGCGGTCTGACCGCATCCATCCGTGCCGGGTGGGAACTCTCGAAAGACAGCGGCATCTACATCGAAACCGTGCACAGATTAAGCACTCCCGGGGCAGTCGTGACCTGGGCCGCGCATGGAATTTCACACGAGGGCTTTGAGATCGAGCAGCGCGGGATCGGCCTAATGACGGTCGATGGCGACCTAATCAGTCGCTGCGACCTATTCGACGAGACGGAGCTCGATTCCGCGCTCGCGCGGTTCGAGGAACTGCGACGGCCGTCGCCGCGATCAAACACGGCAAGCCAAGTGTGCGAGCGCTTTCGGGCATCATTTGCGGCTCGGGACTGGGACGCGATGACCGACTCGCTAACCGACAACCTGTACAACGAGGATCGCCGACGAGTCGTGAACGCGGGCGTCCGACATGGTCGACACTCAGCGATCGAAGACTTGCGAGCGGCCGCCGAGTTCGGGGTGGCCTACCTGACCGCCGTCGATATCGCGAGCCGTGGGGAGCGCCTCATCCTCGTTCGCGGCGACGCACACTACGGCGAACGACGGGGGGCCTTCTACACAGATGTCCTACAAATTGCGGAGATCGACGCCGACGAACGGATCGCCGCGCTCGTCATGTTCGACCCCGACGACCTCGATGCTGCATTCGAGGAACTCGATGCTCGATATCTCGCCGGCGAAGCGGCAACGCACGCGCACACCTGGGCGCTCATTGCACGCACCTGGGTCGCGCTCAACAGGCACGAGGTACATGCGACGACGCCAGATTGGGTACACGTCGACCGTCGACCGCTCCCTATGTACGAGATGAGCGAATTGCCGGCATATCTCCGCGCCACATGGGATCTCACTCCGCAATCCACCACCTACATCGAGACTGTTCATCGACTTACCGACCTCGGAGCAGTCCTCACCAATGCTTCGCAGGGAACCTCAAATGAGGGCTTCGAAGTCGAATGGCGCTATGTCTGTGTCGTTACGTTCGAGGCTGACTTGATCAACCGGGCAGAAGTTTTCGAGGAAGCAGACCTCGACGACGCGCTAGTGCGATTCGACGAACTAGATCTGCCCGCGACGCGATTGGAAAACGCGGCGAGCCGAGCAGATGATCGTTTCTTCTCCTACTTCGCTGCGCGCGACTGGGATTCGATGGCCGACGCAATGTCGCAAGGCATGATCTGCGACGATCGTCGTCGCATAGTGAATGCCGGCATCCGGCGTGGTCGCGATGCCGAGATCACCAACATGCGGGAAATAGCGGAGACTGGGATCACGAATGTGACGCCGACTGTCGTCGCGACCCGCGGCGAGCGGCTGGTTCTCACACGGGCCCGCTACTCGGGCCGCGACCAAAGCGCCGGTGTATTCCGTGCCGAGTTACTCGACCTTGTCGAGACCAACGCCGAAAACCTGATCGTGGCATGTGTCTTGTTCGAGCCCGACGACATTGATGCGGCTTTCGAAGAACTCGACGCCCGCTACCTTGCCGGTGAAGCGGCCCCTCATACATGCACGTGGTCGCTCATCGCGCAGGGGTACGCCGCGATCAATCGGGGCGAAGTCCCGTCGATAACAGGACAATTCATCGACAGACGCCGGCTAGCGCCGGTTGACGGGGTGGACTTGAAGGCATACATCGCGGCAACGCTCGACCTCACCCCTGACATCACCGTTTACATCGAGGCCGTGCATCGGCTAACAGACCGCGGCGCGGTTGTTACCCATGTGGCGAAGGCGACGTCACAGGACGGCGCGGACACCGAGTGGCGAGTGGTCGACGTCTATTCGATCGAAAGCGACCGGATTGACCGTTGCGAGATGTTCGACGACATAGACATCGAAGCCGCACTCGCGAGCTTTGAGAAGCTCAATTCACCTGCGCCGCTTGAAAACGCCGCTACTCGGACTTGGACGCAACTAGCGGATACATTCAACCGCCGCGACGTGGACGACTTTCAGTCGCTGATTACCGAGGACTGCCATGCGGAGGATCGGCGAAAAGGTCTGCGCGCCTCGTTCGAGAGGTTGGCACCGCGCGACGCCGCGCAGGCGATGTTCGACGCCACCCCCAGCTGGCGATCGGAGGCGGACCTCGTCGCGATCAGGGGTGCTCATTTTGCGCTGATGCGCAACCGTTTCCGTGACACCGCCGAGCCCGACGTGCCGATCGCAGCGGAGTACTTGACGGTCGTGGAAGTCAGCGACGACGGCCTTCTGCGTCACTCCGTGAGGTTCGATCCTGAGGACATCAACGGCGCGATCGCTGAGCTGACGGCCCGCTGGATCGCATCAGGAGAGGTCGCACATCCCCAAGTCATCAAGGCGCACCTTAGGATTCTGCAGGAATTGAACCGCCACGACTGGGATGCGCACAACGCGAGCTTGGCCGGCGCCACATACGTCAACCATCGTCAACTGGGGACCGGCGAGACGGTCACCGACTTTGCCACGTCGGTCACCGCGGTTGTGTCGCTCATCCCGAACGTATGGGTAGAGCCATCCGAAATCCTCCGCTACTCGGCTTCCGGAGTTGTCGGCGACCTCGTAGCGAAGGGCACATCGCTTGACGGCGTCGAGATAGAGATCCCGATGGTGCTGCTGAGCTTCTTTGAAGGTAATCGCCTTACCCATTTCGAGCTCTTCGACGCCGACCAGCGCGAGCAGGCGCTAGCCCGATTCACGCAATTAAAAGGGGCCTAACCGTTGACATGCAGCCAGAGGGCTGCATATAGTCCGATATGCAGCCAATCAGCTGCATATCAAGGAAACGGAAGAGATGGACGAGGTATTCAGGGCGCTGGCTGACCCGAGCCGACGTCTTCTGCTCGACAGCCTCAATGCGCGCAACGGGCAGAACCTGCAGGAGTTGTGCGCGCGATTGTCGATGGCGCGGCAGTCGGTCAGCAAGCATCTTGCCGTCCTCGAAGCAGCCAACCTGGTCACCACCGTGTGGCGGGGGAGGGAAAAGCTGCACTACCTCAACGCAGAACCGATCAATGCGATCGCCGATCGCTGGATCACTCAGTACGACCGTCCGCGAGTACAGGCACTCGCGGACTTGAAAACAGCATTGGAGACCGAATCAATGAGCAGCAGTGGAGAATTCGTCTACACCACCTACATCCGGACCACGCCGGAAAAGTTGTGGCAGGCAATAACGGACCCCGCGTTCTCGCACCGCTACATGGGCCACGCGATGGTGTCCGACTTCCAGAAGGGGTCGACATACGCCTGGGAGGACCACGGACTCAAGATCGAACACCCCGAGCAGGTGATCCTCGAATCCGACCCGTATCGCCGGCTCGCCTTCACCTTCCACACGTTCGTCCCCGAACTAGCCACTGCCGTCGAACAACTCGACGAGAAGACGGTCGCCACCTGCGCGGCCGAACGACGCTCGAAGGTGTCGTTCGACCTCGAACCCGAGGGCGACATGGTCAAGCTCACCGTCATCCACGACGACTTCGGCCCGGACAGCACGGTGCTCGGCCTGATCTCCGGCGGCTGGCCATGGAAGCTCTCCAACCTCAAGACCGCCCTCGAACAGTCATGACCGCGATGCCCCGGGTGGCTGACCGGACGACCTTCCAAAACGAGCTTGACGCGCTGCGGGTCCGCGAAAAGGCGCATACGCGAGAGGGAGACGCGATCGCCGCGGCGCGCCGACGACTGCCGATGGTCGAAGTGGACGCGACGACGCCGCTGGTCGGGCCCGCCGGATCAGTCACACTGCTCGACGCGTGCGAAGGCCGCTCGCAATTGATCGCGTACTACTTCATGTGGCACACCGGCCATCCCGCCCCGGAACAGTGCGAAGGCTGCACATGGTGCACCACCCATGTCGCCGAGTTGTCCTACCTACATTCCCGCGACATTACCTACGCGGTGTTCTGCCAGGGTCCGTTCGACGAGAGCAGTCGCTACCGCGACTTCATGGGTTGGGAGATGCCCTGGTACTCGGCGCAAGACTCGCTCGACACGCTTCTCGTCGGACGCCAGAAGAACCTGATGCACATTGTGTGCTACCTCCGGGACGGCGACCGCGTGTTCGAGACCTACTGGACGAACTACCGCGGCGTCGAAGCCATGGACTACAGCTTCGCGCTGATGGACCTCAGCGCGTACGGACGCCAGGAGGAGTGGGAGGACTCACCACCCGGCTGGCCGATACGACCAATCTCGAACAACAATGAACGCGTGCGCATGAATGGACGACCGATCGCCCAGTGGTCCCGCCTCGAAGCGGGTCGCTCCGACGCGCTGAGCTGACTAGCGAAGGGAGACAAGGCAAATGCAAACACCACCGATTGTTTCGGCGCAAGAATGGGACGCGGCGCTCAAGGAGATGCTCGTAAAAGAAAAGGAAGTGCAGCGGGCGCGCGACGCGTTGGCCGCGCAGCGCCGCCGAATGCCATGGACGCCGGTCGAACGGCAGTACACATTCGACGGCCCCGATGGCAAGGCGAGCCTGCTCGACCTGTTCGACGGCAGACGCCAACTGATCGTCTACCGCGCATTCATCGAACCCGGCACGGGTGACTGGCCCGAACATGGCTGCACGGGTTGCTCTTTGATGGCCGACCATGTGCCCAACCTTGCCCACCTCAATGCTCGGAACACCACATTCGTCTACGCCTCCCTCGCATCGCAGCCCGAGCTCGAACGGATGAAGGCGAAGATGGGCTGGCAGCACATCCCGTGGTACACGATGACCGACGATTTCGCCAAGGACTTCGGTGTCGACGAGTGGCACGGCACGACGGCGTTCATCCGCTGGAATGACGGGGCTGGCGACAGGGTGTTCAAAACGTACTTCATCAACGGCCGCGGCGATGAGGTGTTTGTCAACACCTGGAACCTCCTGGACATGACTGCCCTTGGCCGCCAAGAGGAGTGGGAAGACTCACCGGTGGGTTATCCGCAGACGCCGCCGTACGAATGGTGGAACTGGCACGACACCTACGCCGAGCACACACCGTGGCGATGGTTCGGCGACCCCGACCCGAACGACCCGAACGATCAACGCCCGCCCCTCAAGGACGGTTAGGTGACGACCGCGGCGATCCGCGTCGCCACATCGGTGGCCACCGCCAACGTTTCGGGATCATCTGCAGCCACGTAGCGATCGCGAGCGCGGTCATACGTGGCGCCGGCGATCGATCCGTGATCGGCGGCCAGCTCGACGTATTCGAGCGGCCACCCGTTGTCCTCAAGCGTCGCCGCGAAGGACCGACTCACCTCGGGCCGCACCACATCGTCTGCAGAGCCGTGCAGCAGGGTGAACGGCGAGGGCTTCGGCGGCAGTTTGGTCGGCAGCGGTGCGCCCGTGATCGCATTGCGCGCAATAAACGCGCCCGCAAGGCAAATGGTATGTGCAACGGGCACATTGAGCCGCTCAGCAGTGATGGCCAACCCGGCAGCGGCGGCACCACCTAGCGACCAACCGACGAGAATGAGGCCACCCGAGCCGAGGCGTTCGCGGGTGAATTCAACCGATCCGAGCAGATCACTCCGCCCGCCATCCGCCGCGTGCGAGTCCCAATCCGGCACCGCCACCATGAGGCCGTGGCCGGCGACCAGTTCGGCAAGCGGTCGCATCGAGCTGCGGGCATCGGTCTGCGCGCCGTGCCACATCAAAACTGCAGGTCCTGCTTCGCCGAACAAGTCGACCGCTCTCCCCGGGGCATACTCAACCGTCCGCATATCCGCAGACTGCCCACCCGACGCCGCCACTAACCCCGTGGGCGGCGCGCCTCCTGCGTGTAGGCCGCCCAGGTCTGCGCCTCGCTGGGTAGCGGCAGGTAGGTGTGGCCGCATTCCAGGAGCCAGGCACCAGGGCCTGCCATCCGGGTCAACCTGAAATGATTGCAGTATCGACAGTGCGCCATGACTCCAACTCCTTTCGCGATGGCGATGTACTCGTGTGGAAGCCACGGTATGGAGCTGCCCGATCGGCCAAAACGGGTCGTGTGCCCCTGCGCGAACGGCGCACCCAGGGCATATGGGAGTGCGCGACGTTAGGGGATTAGGGGTTATTTGGTGCCGAAGATGCGGTCCCCGGCGTCGCCGAGGCCAGGCAGGATGTAGCCGTGCTCGTCGAGCTGACGATCAATTGCGGCCGTGTAGATCGGCACATCGGGATGAGCGGTCTGCATGGCCTCCAACCCTTCGGGACAGGTCAGCAGACAGACGAACTTGATCGACTTCGGGCCGCATTCCTTCAGCCGGTCCACCGCCGCCACGGCTGAGTTACCGGTGGCCAGCATCGGATCGACCACCACCACGTCACGTTCTTCGAGCTCGCCGGGCATCTTGAAGTAATACTCAACGGCAACAAGTGTTTTGGGGTCGCGATACAGGCCGATGTGCCCGACGCGGGCCCCGGGCACCACGGTCAGCATGCCGTCCAAAATTCCGCTGCCTGCCCGCAGGATCGATACGAACACCAGCTTCTTGCCGTCGATAACCATTCCGGTGGTGCTTTCCAACGGAGTTTCGATCTCGATTTCGTGCATCGGCATGTCCCTGAGCACCTCGTAGGCCATCAGGGCCGAGAGCTCATGCAAAAGCAGGCGAAAACTATTGGTGGAGGCGTCTTTTCGACGCATTAGTGTGAGCTTGTGCTGGACCAGTGGGTGGTCGATCAGGTGTACGGCGGCCATGGCCTCAGAAAACCGTCCCGTCGCTTACCACAGACAGCGGCGGACGACCGTCCCGCATGCGCGCGGCGATCGCGCGGCCCGCCGCCCATGTTCCGCCTTCGAGCACGCACGCCAACGGCATCTGCTCCGCATCCACGCCCAGGTGCTCGCGCACCAGCGGGGCCAGTTCGTCGAGGAGCGCCACCGTCAGGGCTCGCCACTCCACCACCAGTTCATGGCCGACGTTCCAGGCCCGTGCCGCCCACGCCGGGTCGCGCAGACGCAACACAGCCGTGTCGAGTAGCAGCCCGCCATTGCGGTATTCCGGCAGTCCCGTCAACGCATCCAGGTCCTCGACACGCACCCCTGCCCATTCGAAGGGCTCCAGTAGCGAGTACGTCAGCCACTGCGACAGCTTGTGGAACGGCATCCAACCCTGCGTCAGCCCCGGCCCGCCGACGGCGTCATGGCGCCAGCAATCGCCGAGCGCCTCATCACCAATACTGTTGTCCGCCAACCAGATTCCTGACAGCGAGGCGAGCAGCCGACTGAGAATGTCGTGTGCGGAAATCCGACTCCCTTCTGTGAGGTCGAAGAGATCACTGGGCCTGCCCTGCGGACCCAGGGCATCACCAAGCCTATGCAGGACCGACACGCGGCCGTCCAGGCCCACAAGCGGATTCGCGGGTCCACACTGAAACGCCTCGGCCAGCCGCCCGGCCGTCAGACTGTGCAGGCCCGCCGCGTCCGCCTGCAACGGCTGCGCCAGATCCCCGGAAAACAATCCACTGCAGAAGGCATGCCAGCTCGCCACGCCCAATCCCTCGGATCGGCTGAAGCGCTGTCCGGTGGAGGCTTCCCGGTAGGACCAATCCGGCCCCGCGCCTGCGTCGAGAAGCACGCTGACCACGGTCAGATCGACTCTGGCTCGCGCGTCGAGTTCTGCCTTGCGGTCCACGCCGCCAGCCTCGAAATGACGCCAGCGGCCGTGAAACGGGATGCGCAGATCTGGGTAGCGGGCCAGGGTCAGGTCGGCGACTTCGGCCGCCGCCTTAGCCAGTGACGAGTCGTCGACGACGAACCACGGGGACTCGCCCGCCCGCGCGCGACTCAACAGAAACTGTGCGCGTTCACGGATCGCGGTCGTGGTCCGTAGCGCCGCCGCTGCGCCGGCCGGCTCACTGGTGTCATGCTCGAGATGGGCGCTGACCACGCTCACCCGTCGAGCCCCCGGCCCTTGACCTTGCGCAGTTCTTCGATGTCGGGCACCGGCCCAGGGGTGAAGTACCCGGCGGCCATCTTGGCGTCGATCTCGACCCGCGCGTCCGGCGGGATCAACGCATCCGGGATGTTCACCCGCTCGCCGACCTCGATTCCCGAAGCGGTGATCGCGTCGTACTTCATGTTGCTCATCGAGACCAGGCGGTGGATCTTGCGGATGCCCAACCAATGCAGCACGTCGGGCATCAATTCCTGGAAGCGCATGTCCTGCACGCCGGCCACGCACTCGGTGCGGGCGAAGTAGGCCTCGGCGGTGTCGCCGCCGACTTGGCGCTTGCGGGCGTTGTAGACGAGGAATTTGGTCACCTCGCCCAGGGCGCGGCCTTCCTTACGGGAGTAGGCCACCAGACCGACGCCTCCGCGCTGCGCGCCCTGGATGCATTCCTCGATCGCATGCGTCAGATAGGGGCGGCAGGTGCAGATGTCAGATCCGAACACGTCCGAGCCGTTGCACTCGTCGTGCACACGCGCGGTCAATTCCACACTGGGATCACCCAAGTCGCGGCCGCTGCCGAAGATGTAGATCGTCTGCCCGCCGATCGGCGGGAGGAACACCTCGAGGTCGGAGCGCGTGACGAGTTCGGGGTACATGCCGCCGGTCTCTTCGAACAGCACCCGACGCAGATCCGTCTCGCTGCAGCCGAATCGGTGCGCAACCCCGGGCAGGTGCCAGACGGGCTCGACAGCCGCCTTGGTGACAAGCGCCGCGCCGTTGGGCAGCAGGATCCGGCCGTCGGGGACCAGGCGTCCCTTCTGAACGGCGTCGATGACCTCGGGGACGATCACATGCGCCTTGGTGATCGCGATGGTCGGGCGGATGTCATAGCCAGCGGCCAGATCGGCGGCGAACACGTCGGCCACCATCGCGCCCCACGGGTCGAGGCTGACGATCTTGCCGGGGTCACTCCACTGCGGGTACGGGCCGATGACGTCAGTGGGGGACGTGTCGGTGAGGTCTGCCTTGTGCTGACGCGACAACGCCCCTGCGGCCACTGCCAAGGCCCGGTACACGCTGTAGGACCCGCTGTGTGTGCCAATCACGTTGCGATGGGCGCGTTTGGTGGTGGTGCCGATAAGCGGTCCGCGCTCGGCCGCCGTCGGCGCGCCCCAGCGAATGGGCGGAGCGTCGAGGCCGCCGCTGTGAGAGGTCAGGCGGATATGGCCGGAGGCGCCGTTCGACTTGGCAGGCGACGGCGCCGCGGCGCCGGGTTCAGCAGACATAGTCGTCCTCCGTCAAGAAGGCGCAAGCATATCCACTCTGCCTCGTCGCCGCTGTTCTTGCAGATGCACAACGTATGGCAAACAGTACGCGTACCATCGGCGCATGCCTCGGGGGGACCTTTCCGGTCGGTTCGACTACCTGTTCGAACCGCTGGAAGTCGATGATTCGGCCGGTGACGGCCACGACGAGGGTCCTGACGCGCCCGCAGCCGACGCCGGCGAGGGCCGCTGGTCGCGCCGAATAGTGCTCACCGGCGTCGTCGTAGCAACTCTAGTCGCGGCCATCACGACGGCGGTTGTCCTGCTTCAGCCGGCGCAGCCCGCTCCGCAAATCATCACGCCGACCGACGCCACCACGTCGCCCACAACGATGCCCATGCCGACGTCTTCGGCGATGCCCGCCCCGTTACTGACCGTGACGGAGCCACCCGTTCCCGTCCTGCCGGCCACGATCAGTACGTCGGTGGTAGTGGCACCGACCGCTGCACCGCCACCGCTGGCGCCGCCGCAAGAGCAGCCGACCACCGTTGCCAGCGCGCCGCCCGCCACGATGCCGCCGCCGACGACGCGCGCACCCATCAGCGTCAGCCCCGAAACCCGCACGCCGTTTCCGAATCAGCCGCCGCCGGGTAATAACGATCAACGCGGCGGGCTACTCGGCGGACTCGGCGGACTGCTTTAGCTGACCCACCGCGACACGCCGGTTCGCAGGAATCGCACAGCTTTCCGGTCGCACGAATCGGGCGAGCGCGCTGATATTCTGCCAAGCGCCGGTAGGTAACCGCTGGCACCATGACCCGAAACAGCAGACTCCCTCACGAAAAGAGTTTTGTGCGCACCGGAGAGATCAAAGCCCTATCCGGCTTGCGCATCGTCGCTGCAGTGTGGGTGGTGCTGTTTCACTTCCGGCCTTGGCTCGAGGTATCGGCGCCCGGCTTCAGATCCGCACTCGCCCCGGTCATCAATTGCGGCGCACAAGGCGTTGACCTTTTCTTCATGCTCAGCGGGTTCGTGTTGACGTGGAACTACATCGACCGGATGGGGCAGTCGTTCTCCATCAAGGCCACCCTGCATTTCTTGTGGCTACGGCTAGCGCGAGTGTGGCCCGTTTACGTGGTGACCCTTCACCTCGCGTTGGCCTGGATCATTTTCACGCTCTATGTCGGCCACCTGCCGTCACCGGCCGCAGACCAGCTCAGCGCGGTCAGTTATGCCCGCCAGCTCCTGCTTGTTCAACTCTGGTTCCAGCCGTTCTTCGACGGATCCAGCTGGGACGGACCCGCCTGGTCGATCAGCGCAGAGTGGCTGGCGTATCTGCTGTTCGGGGTGTTGATACTGGCCGTCTTCCGCATCTCCCGGGCAACGCGGGTCAGGGGCCTGCTGTGGCTCGCGGTGGCCGCGTGCCTGCCACCTGCGCTGCTCCTGCTGGCGACCGGCCACTTCTACACACCGTGGAGCTGGCTCCCTCGAATCGTGATGCAGTTCACCGCGGGCGCACTGGCCTGCGCAGCGGTCCGCAAGATGGAGCTCTCAGAGTCAGGTCGGCGTCTGGCCGGCTACCTGTCGCTTGCCCTCTTCGTCGGCATCATCGGCATTCTCTATTTCCTCGATGCGCATCCGATACCCAAGGTGTCCGACTCGAGCGGGCTGGTCGATGTGCTGTTCGTGCCGCTGGTGGCCACGTTGGCCGTCGGCATCGGCAGCCTGCCGCGGCTCCTGTCCACCCGAGTCATGGTGTACGGCGGATACATCTCGTTCAGTCTGTACATGGTGCACGAGCTGGTGCACACGGCGTGGAACTGGTTCACGGCGCAATTCGAAATCGTTCTCACGCCCGGCTGGTCGGCGAAGCTGATCATGGTCGGCGTGTTCGCGGTCGCGCTCGTCGGTGCAGTACTGCTGTACCAGTTCGTCGAGGAGCCGGCTCGCATCTGGATGCGCAGAATGGTCAAGGAACGAAAACTTCCCGTCGCAGACCCGCACTCCGAGGCGCCCGACCCCGCGCAGAGCAAGCTTCAACCGATTCATGGCCCGCGGCAGCTGCCTGCGAATTCCGTCACCGCACGAGCGGGCTGAGGCATGGTACAGAGCCCAATTGCGCTGTGTGCGATGACAATGCAGCGATTTCGTAACACATTGCGCACAATTTCGTCCGCCCCGGCGTTCTTGCGAGTTGGGCCGTAGGCTGTTCCGGTGAGTCGTCTGGTCACGTTCGTCGTCGCGATCGCTCTGCTCGTTGGGCTGTTCAGCGGGCAGCCAACACCGGTGAGACACAACGAGATAAGGACGTTGGACTCATCGCTGAACCGCATCGCCGTGGTGGGGGATTCCTACACGACGGGTGGCGAGCTGGGTGGCCTTGGCTCCCATGGCTGGACTACCCGAGCCTGGCAACTGCTCGCGCGCGACGGCATCCGGGTGGCGCCCGACGTGGCAGCCGAAGGTGGCGCCGGCTACGGTACGCGCGGCAATCACGGCAGCGTGTTCGAGGACCTCACAGCCGACGCCGTCAAGCCCGACGATGACCTGGTGGTGTTCTTCGGCTCCCGCAACGACCAGGGCGTCGACCCGACGCAGCTGTCGATTCTCGCCTACGGCACATTCCAATTGGCGCGGCGCACAGCACCTTCCGCGAAGTTTCTGGTGATCGGTCCGCCGTGGCCGACGGCTGACCCGCCCGATCCGGTACTACGGATCCGCGATGCGCTGAAGTATCAGGCCGGGATCGCGGGCGCAACGTTCATCGACCCCATCGCGCAGGGCTGGTTCGTCGGCAGGCCCGACTTGATCGGCAAGGACGGTGTTCACCCCACCGATGCGGGTCACGCCTACATGGCCGAGAAGATCGCGCCACTGATCGGCGCACAGCTGACTCGACAGATCTAGAAAGAACAACACCCCGCAAGCCGGATTGACTTGCGGGGTGCCGTCTTTGATCGATCAGGCCAGGTCGAACCGGTCGTTGTTCATGACCTTCACCCATGCGGCGACGAAGTCCTCGACAAACTTGTCCTTGCTGTCGTCCTGGGCGTACACCTCCGCGATACCACGAAGCACGGAGTTCGAGCCGAACACCAGGTCGTTCGCGGTAGCAGTCCACTTGACCGCACCCGACGCCCGGTCGCGTCCCTCGTAAACGTTCTCCGCCGTTTCCGACGGCTTCCACTCAGTGCTCATGTCGAGCAGATTGACGAAGAAGTCGTTGGACAACACGCCCGGCTTGTCGGTGAACACGCCGTGCTTGCTGCCGCCGTGGTTCACGTTCAGCGCACGCAGTCCACCGATCAGCACCGTCAGCTCCGGAGCCGTCAGGTTGAGCATGTAGGCACGCTCGACCAAAAGCTGCTCCAGCGGCGCCTTTTCACCCGGCCGCGAGAAGTTACGGAACCCGTCGGCGCGCGGTTCGAGCACCGCGAACGAGTCCGTGTCGGTCTGCTCTTGCGTTGCGTCGGTGCGACCGGACGCGAAGTGCACGTCGATCTCGAGGCCGGCGTCGTGGGCCGCCTTCTCGACCGCCGCGGAGCCACCGAGCACGATCACGTCGGCCAACGACACCTTCTTGCCGCCAGTCGCCGAGCGGTTGAAGTCCTGCTGGATCTTCTCGAGCACAGGCAGCACCTGGGCCAGCTCCGACGGCTCGTTCGCCTCCCAGTTCTTTTGCGGCTCAAGACGAATCCGTGCGCCGTTGGCGCCACCGCGCTTGTCCGTGCCGCGGAAATTGGAAGCCGACGACCACGCCGTCTTGACCAACTGCTGCACGGTCAGGCCGGAGTCGAGCAGCTTGGCCTTCAGCGACGCGATGTCAGCCTCATCGATCAACTGATGATCGACGGCCGGCACCGGGTCCTGCCAAAGCTGCGGCTCCGCCACCCACGGACCGAGGTAGCGCTCGATCGGCCCCATGTCGCGGTGCATCAGCTTGTACCACGCCTTGGCGAACGCCTCGTTGAGCTCCTCGGGATGGTCGAGCCAACGCCGGGTGATTTCGCCGTAAATCGGGTCGACCCGCATGGAGATGTCGGTGACGAGCATCGTCGGCTTGCGGTTGGGGCCGCCGAACGGGTCAGGAATCGTCGCCTCGGCGTCCTTGGCCTCGAACTGCCACGCACCGGCCGGGCTCTTGGTCAGCTCCCACTCGTGGCCGTAGAGGATTTCGAGGTAGGCGTTGCTCCACTTCGTCGGCGTGTTGGTCCACACCACCTCCAGACCGCTGGTGATCGTGTCACCGGCCTTGCCGGAGCCGAACGGGCATTTCCAGCCCAAACCCTGCTGCTCGATGGGGGCGCCCTCGGGTTCAGGTCCCATGCCGTCGTCCGGGCCGGCGCCGTGGGTCTTGCCGAGGGTGTGGCCACCCACGATGAGCGCGGCGGTTTCCTCATCGTTCATCGCCATCCGGCCGAACGTCTCGCGGATGTCGTGCGCGGCGGCGAGGGGATCCGGCTTGCCTTCCGGGCCTTCCGGATTGACGTAAATTAGACCCATGGTGGTGGCGCCGAACGGCTCGGCCAGCTTGCGGTCGGAGTCGTTCGTCCCCCCGTAGCGCTGATCTGTGCCGAGCCAGGTGTCTTCCTGGCCCCACAGCATCTCCTCGGGCTCCCAGATGTCCTCGCGGCCGAACGCGAAACCGAACGTCTTGAAGCCCGCCGACTCGAGAGCGGCGTTTCCGGCGTAGGCGATCAGGTCGGCCCAGGAGATCTTGTTGCCGTACTTCTGCTTGATCGGCCACAGCAGCCGGCGTGCCTTGTCCAGGTTCGCGTTGTCGGGCCAGCTGTTGAGCGGAGCAAAGCGCTGCGCGCCCTGCCCGGCGCCACCGCGGCCGTCGAAGATGCGGTAGGTACCCGCGGCGTGCCAGCTCATGCGGATGAACAGGCCTGCGTAGCTGCCGTAGTCGGCGGGCCACCAGTCCTGTGAAGTGTTGATCACCTCGATGACGTCGCGCTTGAACGCTTCGACGTCGAGCTTCTTGAACTCCTCGGCGTAGTTGAAGTCTTCACCGAGCGGGTTGCCTTTCTCGTTCTGCTTGTGCAGCACGGAAACGTCGACCTGCTCCGGCCACCAATCCCTATTGGTCAGCGGAGCGTGCGTCTTCGGCTTCGGCGAATCGATCGCCGGGTTCTCGCTCTCGCTGTGACTAGCCGTATTCGAGTCGTCGTGCGGCGGGCGGGCGCCAGATGTATCAGATGACACAGCATTCCTTCCGGGGGTGGGTGTTACGGGCTGCGATCACGGTGCGTGATCTACGAACTTCTCACTGTCGAACAATCAGGGCACAGTCCCCAGTAGATGACCTCGGCCTCGTCGAGCACGAAGCCATCCAAGGCCTCGTGGTCAGACGGAGTGAGGCACGGGGCCTCGCCGACCGCACAGTCGATGTCTTCGATGACCCCGCAGGAGCGGCAGACCACGTGGTGGTGATTGTCGCCGACCCGCGACTCGTAGCGCGCGACAGACCCCGACGGCTGAATCCGGCGGACCAGGCCAGCGGTGGTCAGGGCGGCGAGCACGTCATATACCGCCTGCCGCGACACGTCGGGCAAGCCGGCACGGACGGCACCGAAGATCGACTCTGTGTCGGCATGTTGATGAGCGTGGACCGCTTCCAGCACCGCCAGTCGAGGGCGTGTCACGCGTAGATCGGCTGCGCGCAGCTGATCCGCGTAATCGGGTGCGGACGTCACGGCACCCAATATTGTCCCTTTTCTGGAATCAGTCAAGTCTTTCCGGGAATGATTTTTCGGCGAGTCGCGGCTCCGCGCCCCAATTGCGGCGGCCGAGAAAGAATCGCGTCGATTTCATGGCTCCCGCAGTCGACCCGAGTGCGACATGGTGTTGACAACATTTTGTGCACGCGAATCGTACGGGCGCGCAAGGAAAAAGCGCCCCGACACATCGCTTCGGTATGGAAGGCATGCCATGGCCCTACTCGCGCCCCCAGCGCCCGCCAGCGCGCCGTCGCGTCCGCGCGACGTGTTTCTGCCCGGCGATGCCCAACGGCCGGCCCGGCTTGGCAGCGTGCACCGGTGGCTGCGCTGGCCGCTGGGGATCTACACCACGCCGGTCGCGATCGTGATCCTCTGGGAGATGCTCGCCCGCGCGGGAGCCCTCAAGCCGACATACGCGCCGGCGCCATCCGACATCCTGCGCACGACCGTTGAGCTGTGGCAGGACGGGGTGCTCGGTCCGGATCTGGCGATTTCGTTGCAGCGGGCGGGGATTGGTCTCGGCATAGGGCTGGCCATCGGAATGGTGACAGGTGTCCTTGGCGGGTTTCTGCGCACGGGGGAGTATCTGTTCAACGGCGTTGCGCAGATCCTCAACACGATCCCGCTGCTCGCGGTGTTGCCGCTGTTCGTCGTGTGGTTCGGCATCGACGAGCTGACGAAGGTCTTGTTGATCGCGTTCGGGGCTGGGGTTCCGATGTACCTGAACCTTTTCGCGGCGATTCGTGGCGTCGACCAACGCCTCATTGAGATGGCCCGCACCACGGGCGCAGGGTCGTGGCGCATCGTGACGCGTGTGCTCGTGCCGGGTGCGCTGCCCGGTTTCCTTGTCGGCCTGCGTTTTTCACTGGCTTACAGCATTTTGGGCTTGGTCGCCGCCGAGACGGTCAACGCCGACGAGGGACTCGGGTTCTTGATCACCCAGGCCCAGACATACCTGCAGACGAACAAGGTGTTCGTCGGCTTGGTGATCTACTCCGTTCTCGGTCTTCTCGCCGACCAGATCGTCCGGATCCTCGAGCAGGTGCTGCTGCGGTGGCGTCCCAGCTATGAGGCTCCATGACCGCCGCATTGCGCACGCAGACGGGCGTGCTGGTCGACCGGGTCGTCCGCAGATTCGGAGATCGCGTCGTCCTGGACCACCTCGACCTGGCGATCGCAGAGGACGAACTCGTCGTCCTCCTCGGGCCGTCCGGGTGCGGCAAGAGCACCCTGCTGCGTCTACTGGCCGGGTTGGACAAGCCAGACGGCGGCCGCATTGAAGTCCCCGCCAAGCGCGCGATCGTGTTTCAGGGCGACCGGTTGTTGCCGTGGCAGCGCGTGCTTCGCAACGTCACCCTGGGCCTGCGCGGACCCGAGGCCGACGAGCGGGCGCGCACGGTGCTCGCGGAAGTGAACCTGGCCGGGCGCGAAAAGGCTTGGCCTAAACAGCTTTCCGGCGGTGAAGCACAGCGCGTCGCATTGGCCCGTGCGCTGGTTTCGGAGCCCGAGCTGGTGCTGCTCGACGAGCCGTTCGCGGCACTGGACGCGATCACTCGGCTGCGAATGCACGATCTGGTGCGCGCACTTCGGCGTCAGCACCATGCGTCCATGCTGCTGGTCACCCACGACGTCGACGAAGCGATCGCGCTCGCCGATCGAATCGTGGTGATGAGCAACGGGCGCATCGGCGATGCGCACACGGTCCGCCTCTGCTCCGCTGACCGTGAGGCAAGCATCGCTCGCGAAGAACTGCGCGCCGCGCTCTTGGCCGACCTCGGGCTCGCAAGCCAGCACTAACCCACTGACAGGAGAAGTCATGTCTCACAGACCTTTTCGCCTCACTTCTGCAGCTGTGCTGCTCACGGTGGCGAGCGTGCTTGCGGCCTGCTCCACGTCGAAGGGCCCTGCCGCCCCGCTGAGCAGCACCGGCGGGTCGACAGCCGCGACCCACCCCGAGTGGAGCCAGTACACGTTCACCATCGGCGACAACGGCGGCGACGGCAGCGAAGAACTCGCCAAGGTCACCGGTGCGTTCGACGATGCGCCGTACAAGGTCAAATTCGCCCGCTTCGACTACGGCCCGCCACTCGTGCAGGCCGCTGCGACCGGTGACATCGACCTCGGCTACGTGGGCACGGTTCCGCCGATCACCGGTGCGGCAAAGCAATTCGGCTTCAAGATCGTCGCCACGCAGCACGGCACCGACCCCACCAAGGCCGCCGAGAACATCATCGTGCCGAAGGGCTCGCCGATCCAGACGCTGGCTGACCTCAAGGGGAAGAAGATCGCGATCCCGCAGGGCAGTTCCGCGCACGGGCTGGCGCTACTCGTGCTCAAGAGTGTTGGCCTGACGCCGAAGGATGTGGAGCTCGTGTACCTCAGCCCCGCAGCCGGCGCCACGGCGTTCAACACCGGCAAGGTCGACGCCTGGTCCATCTGGAACCCGCCTTCCGCGATTGCCGTCAAGGACGGTGCGCGCATCCTGGCCAAGGGCATTCCGCCGATCGACCAGGTCAACAACTACTATGTCGCCAACGAGAAGTCGCTCAGCGACGCGACCAAGCGGGCTGCCCTTGCAGACGTGCTGACTCGCATCGCTCGAATCTTCAACTGGGCCCAGCTCAATCCTGACGAGTACGCCAAGGCCATCGCCAAGGAAACCGGCATCTCGAAAGACGATGCGCGCACGACGGTCGACGCCTACCAATTCAAGGTCACTCAGGTACTGCCAGCGGACATCAAGGCTGAACAGGATCTGTCTGATGCCTTCTTCGAGGCCGGTGAGATCGCCAAGAAGGTCGACCTCGCCGAGATCACCGACAACCTGCTGCCCGACGGCTTCGATAGCTCCAAGCTGACATGAGCGGTCGTCGGGAGCTTCATCTCAACGCGTTTCTCATGGAGGCCGGCCACCATGAGGCGGCGTGGCGGTTGCCGCAGAGCAATCCACGGGCCGACTTCGACTTGACGCATTGGATCGAATTGGCGCAGCTGGCGGAAGACGCGAAGTTCGACTCGGTCTTCCTCGCCGACGGTCCGTCGTTGACAGGCACCGGGGAGTTCCGTCCACCCGGTCAGCTCGAGCCGCTGACCCTGCTGACCGCGCTGTCGCAACACACCGAGCGGATCGGGCTGATCGCGACGGTGTCGTCGACGTACAACGAGCCTTACAACCTGGCACGGCGGCTTGCGTCCGTCGATCATGTCAGCGGCGGCAGGGCCGGCTGGAATATCGTCACTTCGGCGACCCCGGAAGAGGCGGCGAACTTCGGCCTCGATGATCGCCTGGACCACGCGTCGCGGTATGCGCGAGCCGATGAGTTTCTGACTGTGGCAAAAGCGTTGTGGGACAGCTGGGAAAGCGGCGCTGTCCTCGCGGACAAATCGTCGGGTCGCTACGCGGATCCGGCGCGCCTGCACGCCATCGCCCACCGCGGCGACCACTTCAAGGTCGCGGGCCCGCTGAACGTGGAGCGGCCGCCGCAGGGCCATCCGTTGCTGGTGCAGGCGGGTTCATCGGAGGACGGCAAGAGCTTCGCCGCCCGGCACGCCGAGGCGATCTTCACCGCGCACCAAACCTACGAGAGTGCCGCCGATTTCTACGGCGACATCAAGGCGCGCACAAAGGCCGCGGGCCGCGATCCCGACGGCGTGCTCGTGCTGCCGGGGATCGTGCCGGTAATCGGTTCGACGGAGCGCGAAGCCCGTGAGCTGGCCCGGGAACTGGACGAGCTTCGAGTTCCGGAATACGGGCTGTGGCAGTTGTCGAACATTCTCGAGGTCGACGTGTCAGAGTTCGAGCTCGACAGTCCGTTGCCCGCTGCGGTTTTGGCGCGCCCGCACCTCGAAGGCGCACAGAGCCGGGCAGACCTGATCATCGAACTGGCGCACCGGGAAAGCCTGACTGTCCGCGAGATCCTGTCCCGGCTTGGGGGCGGACGCGGCCACTTCACCTTCGTCGGCACGCCAGACCAGGCCGTCGACACGATCGTCGCGTGGTTCGAAGGTGGCGCGGCAGACGGATTCAACATCATGGCCGCCGCGCTACCGTCCGGCCTGGAAACGTTGATCGACCACGTGTTGCCGATCCTGCGACGAAAAGGACTGTTTCGCGAAGATTACACGGGGACAACCCTACGCGAGCACTATGGATTGCCGGTGCCGGACAATCAGTTTCGACACCTTGGCTAGCGGGGCCGCCCTGTCGATCAAGGGGTTGCGCAGGTCTACCGCGAGGCGCACGAACTGCGGTCCGGCTGATTCTCACCTCTAGGCGGCGTGGAGGTCGGCGAGGTCGATCGCGATCCTTACCTCCACTTCGCTGATCGCGACCAACGGCGCGCCGGGCAACGGTGGCGCTGTCGAGCGGTATCGGGCGCCGGTCGGAGTGATGAATTCGGCTGTATGCGTGCCGTTCTCGTCGTCGGCCGTCACCTGCCAGCCCGGAGCTTCCTTGGTGTAGTTGCAACGTTCACACGCTCCCAGCCCGTTCTTCGCACTGGTCGGTCCTCCGCGGTTGCGTGGATTGGCATGGTCGCGGTGTCGAATCGGCGCGTCGCAATACGGTGTGCGACAGGTTTGATCGCGAAGCCCGATGAACGCCGCCAGCCCTTTGGGGAAGTACCGCGATCTCGACTCCATCGCAACCAACGATCCGCTCTTCGGATGTCGATATAGTCGCCGCAGCGTCGCCAACGACCGCTTGTCCACGACCGCATCGCGAACCAGACGTTGTCCGAGCGACGTTGGTATCGGTCCGTATCCCGCGAGGACCGCCGGTGCGTTGTCCTGCCCCCACAACGCCTGATCCGACATCACCAGACTCAGCGAAACCGATTCCGGTTCGTCGACCCGGCGGCCAGTCACCCGTTCAAACATCGTGTCCGCCATCACCTGACCCCGCGTTCGGTCGTCAAAGGTGGTGTCGGCCTCACGCTTGAGCGCCGCATAGATCCCGACTCCCTTGCTGACCGGCAACAACACCGTGACATACGTCATGCAGTCCGGCGCGGGCCTGATGGTGACCGTCCGGCCCGCCTCAGCTTTTGCCGCCCGATCGACCACGGCTTGCGCATCCAACCTGGCCGCGATCTCCTTCGCCTTGGCGGTGATACGCGCGTCGCCCATGCCGTCGAGTTTCGAAGTGTCCTCGCACAATTCGACATCCAGCAGTCGACGATCGGCCACGGTCAGACAGGCCGACTCCCGCGCAATCAAGATTGCGCGCCACTCCGACAAGGCGCCGCATTCGAGCGCGGCCAGCGTATGTGGCATCTCGTGCACCAACGCCTTGGCCAAGCCCAGATGCTTGCCACCGCGCACCGGAGAGTCGTGTCGCGCCAAGGCCACCTCACTGGCCAAACCCTGACCCTGCTTGGCCGGGGGCACCCCGGCTGCCGCTTCGGCGGCCCGACGATTCTCATCCAGCGCCGCCGCCGCCCGCGCCTGGCCCGCCGCCGCAGCCGACTTCACCCGTTCCAGCCAGGCGATCTGCTCGATCAGAGTGGCGTCATCGGCGTGCGGATCCACCGCCGCCAACACCCTCTCGTCGAACATACGTTCGATCATACTCCATTGCCCGACAACCTCACGCCGCTCGTTCGCGGAAGTAATGCCCTTCGTCCAAATCGTCGAGTAAGCCGAGCCGCGTCGGCTGCCACCCCAACAGTTCCCGCGTCTGAACGCTTGACGCCGGGACATCCAGCGAGAAGAACGTGCCGAGCCAGCCGAAGTGATCAAGCGCCTTTTCGGTCGGAACAGCGGCGACGGGCACGCCGAGGTGGCGGCCGATGGCGGCGGCGATGTCGCGCACCGGGACTCCCTCGTCGCCGATCGCATGCAACCGAGCACCTGTGGGTGCGGACTCGAGTGCCAACCGAAACAGTCGAGCCGCATCGACCCGGTGCACTGCAGGCCACCGGTTGGAGCCGTCGCCGGGGTAGGCCGCAACACCCCTCTCGCGGGCGATGTCGATCAACCGTGGGACGAAGCCGTGATCACCTTCGCCATGCACCGACGGCGGCAGCCGCAGCACCGACACACGCACTCCGCGCGAGGCGAATTCCAGCGCCGCCTGTTCCGAGAACCGAGGCGACTCGGGAGAAGCGGCGTCGTCCTCCGTCATCGTCCGGCCGAGTCGGAAGCCTGCCAGCCCAGAGGTGACGACGAGCGGACGGTCTGAGCCGGCGAGCACGGCGCCCAGGGTTTTGATGGCTTGTCGGTCGAGCGCGGCGGCACCGGCGTAGTCGGCGAAATCGTGCTTGAACGCCAAGTGGATGACTCCCTCGGCGGGCTCCGCACCGGCGCGCAGACTTTCCACCTTGTCGAGATCACCGCGGTGAACCTGCGCTCCGGCGGCCTCGAGGGCCCGCGCGGACGAATCCGAGCGCGCCAAGCCGACGACTTGATGACCTGCCGCGATGAGCTCGGAAACGACGGCCGAACCGATGAAGCCGGACGCACCGGTGACAAAGACTCGCATTGGAACCCCCCATTGATGTCAGCTACTGTCATCACAGTAACGCCGATGACAGTCGCTGTCATCCCCTAAGATCGCGGCATGAGCCGGTGGGAGCCCAACGCCCGCGGCCGCCTCGAGCAGGCGGCGCTGGAGCTCTACACCGAGCGCGGATTCGAACAGACGACCGTCGCGGAGATCGCCGAACGAGCGCGTTTGACCGAGCGAACCTTCTTCCGGCACTTCGCCGATAAACGGGAAGTGTTGTTCGGGGGGCAGGACGCGCTGATCGAGTTGGTGACGACGCGGATTGCCGATGCCCCCGATGCGGCATCGCCGATCGACATGGTGCGCGGCGCACTGCAGGCGGTCGGCGAGATGCTTGCGGATCGCCGCGAGCACGCGCAACGACGCCAAGCCGTTATCGACGCCAACCCCGGCCTACAGGAACGGGAGTTGATCAAGCTCGCTTCGCTGTCCGCTGCGATGGCAGAGGGCCTGCAACGCCGCGGCGTTTCGGCGTCGGCCGCGGCCCTCACCGCGGAGATGGCGATCGCGGTCTTCAAAGTCGCCTTCATGCGGTGGCTGGACGCAGGACGGGTCAATGATCTTAGCCGAGTCATCGGCGACTCGCTCGACGAGTTGAAGGCACTGACCGCCGGCGGGTAACTGCCCGGCGTCGCTCACAACTGAATTTTGCCCGGTTACGCCAGTCCAATGCGGGGTGCTAACGGTCCACCGGGTTTGCCCAATCCGGATAATCGAAATCCGTTGACAGCACAGGCAGTTCGCAGACTTGCTGACGTCTCGAAACGCGTCACCACACAGTATTGTTCTCGGGGATGCAGGGACCAACGTCCGCCAGACGCGCCGAGGTTGACGACCTGGCGAGTTCGCTGGGCTCGTTCGGCCGGATCGGATGTTTCGTCGTGCGCCGGCCACTGGTCGTCATCGGATTGTGGCTTGCACTGGCCGTCGTATTGTTCGTCCTGCTCCCTCCGCTGGCGAAGATCGCGGGGGAGAAGCAGCCAGAGTTCCTGCCGTCCGACGCACCCGTTCTGCTCGCCAACAACGCGATGATCAAAGCCTTCGACGAATCGGACTCGCAGAACAGCCTGTTGGTCGTGCTGAGCAATGACAACGGGCTCGGACCCGCGCAGGAGGATGTCTACCGCAAGCTCGTCGACAACCTGCGTGCCGACCACAAGTCGGTCGTCATGCTCCAGGACTTCATCACCACTCCGGCATTGCGCGACGTGGTCACGAGCAAGGACCACAAAGCGTGGTACCTACCCGTCGGCCTCGCGGGTGAACTTGCCACGCCTCCAGCCGCTGAGTCGTACAAGAAGGCCGTCGAAATCGTCAAGGCGTCAACGGCGGGCACCACGCTGACCGCACACCTGACCGGGCCCGCGGCAACGGTCGGTGACATGACAGCAGTCGGCGAACGCGACGTCCATGTGATCGAGATCGCTACCGCGCTCATGGTTTTGACGATTCTGCTTCTGGTCTACCGCAACCCGCTCACCATGGCGCTGCCGCTAGTGATGATCGGCATTTCACTCGTCGTGGCCCAACAGTTCATCGCCTGGCTCCTCGAGTTGGGCTTGACCATCTCGCCGCAGGCCATGGTATTGGTAAGCGGGATGATGCTCGGGGCGGGCACCGATTACGCGGTCTTCCTGATCTCGCGATACCACGAGTATCTGCGGATGGGCGAAGAATCCGACGTCGCATTGGTGCGGGCACTGGGGTCGATCGGCAAGGTGATCGCGGCGTCCGCAGGCACGGTCGCGATCACGTTCATGGGCATGACCTTCGCCAAGCTCGGCGTGTTCTCGACCATCGGGCCTGCGCTGGCCGTCACCATCCTCGTCGGGTTTCTCGCATCGATCACACTGCTGCCCGCGATGCTCGTGCTCGCCGGGCGACGCGGGTTGTGCAAGCCCAGACGCGAACTCACCAGCCGTCTCTGGCGACGTTCGGGCATCCGGATCGTGAAACGTCCCGTCCAGCACCTGGTGGCCAGCCTCATCGTGCTGGCCATCCTGGCCGGCTGCGTCGGCGCGATCAAATTCAACTACGACGACCGCAAGAACCTACCCGCCGACGTCGACAGCAACGTCGGATACGCGGTGATGGCGCAACACTTTCCGGTCAACTCGAGCATCCAGCAGTTCATCCTTGTTCAGTCGTCCCGCGATCTGCGCAGTCCGAAAGCGCTCGCCGACCTGGAGCAGATGGCCCGCCGCGTAAGCCAAGTGCCCGGGATCGCGGCCGTACGCGGTATCACCCGGCCCACCGGGGACACCCTCGAACAGGCCAAGGCGACATTCCAGGCCGGTGCCGTGGGGGACAAGCTCTCCGAGGCGTCGACCGAGATCTCCAGCCGCGACGCTGATCTCGACCGCCTGACGGGCGGTGCACACCAGCTCGCGGACGCCCTCGGCGACGTCCGCAATGGTGTGCTTGACGCGATGACGTCCGTCAGCGGACTGACGAACGCGTTGGTCGAAATGCAAGCCAAGTACGGACCCAACGCGACAATCGCGGACATCGACCAGTCGGCCAGACTGGTCAAGAGCATGCGCGCGATGGGGGATGCGTTGGGGGTCAACCTCACTGAGGTCGACGACGTGTACCGGTGGGCGGTCCCGATGATGGCCGCGCTGAACTTCAACCCGGTTTGTTCGATTGATCCGGCGTGCCAGAACTCACGGGCGATATTGCAGCGCCTCATCACGGCACACGACGACGGCTCGCTTCAGTCACTATCTGATCTGGCGCATCAATTACAGACCGTAGACAGCACCCAGCCGGTCAATAACACGGCCACAGAGCTTCGCCAGAAGCTCGAGGACGCCACCGAAGCGGCCCAGAGGCTCGGGCTGGACAAGCCCGACGGCATCAAACGCAAACTGGCCGAACTCCAGAACGGCGCCAACACGCTGGCCGACGCCAGCCGCCAACTCGCCGACGGCGTACAGCTACTGGTTGACCAGGTCCGCCAGATGGGACCAGGTCTTGGCGACGCCTCGTCGTTCCTGATGGCCATGCGCAACAACGCCCGCGAACCGTCGATGGCCGGCTTCTACATTCCGCCCCAGATCTTGACCAACAGCGAATTCAAGACCGCCGCAACCATGTTCGTATCGGCCGACGGCCACGCGGTGCGCTATCTCGTGCAGACCGACCTTGACCCGTTCGGGACGCAGGCGATGGACCAGGTCGCGCAGCTCATGGACGCGGCACGTAGCGCGCAGCCCAACACCGAACTGGCCGACGCGAAGATTTCGATCGCCGGATTGCCTGCCGTGAATGCGGATATCCGCGACTACTACAACCACGACATGCACTTCATCCTCACCATGACGATCCTGGTTGTGCTGTTGATACTGATCGTGCTACTGCGAGCCATCGTCGCGCCGCTCTATCTCATTGCTTCAGTTGCTATCTCGTTCTTGTCGGCGCTTGGCATCGGCGTCGTCGTCTTCCAGTTCATCCTCGGCCAACACATCGCGTGGAATGTGCCCGGTACGGCGTTCATCGTACTGGTGGCGGTCGGCGCGGACTACAACCTGCTGTTGATTTCACGCATCCGCGACGAGGCGTCCCGTGGAATGCGTACGGCAGTCATCCGAACGGTGGGCGCCACCGGCGGGGTGATCACTTCGGCAGGCATCATCTTCGCCGCGAGCATGTTCGGCCTGACGTTCGGCAGCATCATGGGCATGGTCCAGGTGGGCTTCATCATCGGTGTCGGCTTGCTACTGGACACGTTCCTGGTCCGCACCGTGACCGTGCCCGCGCTGGCAGTTCTGGTGGGTAAGGCCAACTGGTGGCCGTCGAAGAACCTCAAGCCCCTGCACGGGGAGCTAGATCATTCGCGGACCGCCAAACCCAGGAATAGTGCCGATCGGGATGAACGCCAGGACGATGACGAGACAGATGAAGAGCCGCAACGCTTTTGGCGTCGGTGGTTGCTCAATCTCAGGTCTGCGCGCGGCAAAGACGAGATAGACGATCGCGACGTCGTAGGAAATGACGACCAGCCAACGGGTCCAGTCGAAGCCGGTCAGGAATACTGGGACGACCAGCAGCAGGCCGGCGACCACCCATGCGAGACGGCCGCGGAACTCGTCAACGAAGGCGCACACCGGAACTCCTGACAGCGTGCCGATCCCGTAGACGGTCGTCAAGAACGCCGCCGCGCCGAACACCAGCGACATCACGAGGCCGACGACGCCGACGTGGGCGACGATGCGCATGGCATCGACGATCCCGTAATCGTAGATCGGCATGACATTGCGGCAGACCCAATCGTGGTAGTCGGTCTGACTCGGCCGGCCGCCCAGCACGTACTGCGCGAGCGTCGGCAGTGACGTGATCGATGCCAACGGATTGGGCATCGGGTGATGCGGTACCGCCGAACACAATTGGGAGGCGACGTCGTGGCGGCCGAACGCCGCTACCACTACCGCGGTGAAGACGCCCGGCATGACGGCCATCAGCACGCCGCGACGCCTCGCGGTTCCCAACGCGCCGCCAAGGACGACGATCGCCAGCACCGCACCAAGGGCGAACTGCAGCCCGATAGCCTCGTGCACGAGAGTCAGGGCGGCGATAACGACACCGTAGGCAACACACCACACCACCGCGACCGTCTTTGATCGCACGTACGCCAGCGCAACGGTGAACAGCGCCAGCGCGGCCGCGCCGAACAGGTCCGGCCGCGCGGAGTACGCCGCGAACGGAATCCCGAACGGCAGCAACGGGATCAGCATCGCAACCATCAGCCTGCGCTCGGACCGTCGCCGCCCGAACAGCACCACACCCATGACCAACACCAGGCCGCCCACGTAAACCGCGGTCGACACCCAGCGCAATCCCAGCGAAACCGCGAAGTAGTGCCCGGGCACCAGGCCCACCAATTCACCGGCGAGGCCGCGACGGACGAAACCAAACGTGTAGTCGACGGCGTAGTACGACATCCAATACACGTCGAGCGGAAGGATATTGATCGCGAAGCACAGCACGGCCGCCGACCAGATCGCAATCGCGACCGCGATGCCGACGTACAGCATGGGATGGGCGCGCTGACTGGACTTGAGGCTCAGGTTCACCATCGGGTAGGCCCTAGTAGACAGTTGTTGCGGACAGATTCAGGTCGGCCAATGCGTCGTGGGCGAGTTCACGCGTCGATGCTGCGGTGTTCTGCATTCCGCTGTCATAGGCGACGATGGTCAGGAACCGATTGCCGTTGATTGTTCCTGTGCCACAGAACAACTGGCCATGACTCTGTTCTATGCGTCGGCGAGTGATGCCCTGCTCGGCGAGCCGCATCGAGACCTCGGAGGCGTCCGCACCATCGACCCGTCCGACGACAGTGTCGAAGCTTCCGACGTTGGAGCAGCCCACCGGTAGCTGATTGGACGCCATGGCGATGCCCTCGGTCTTGCGGACCAGCCATCGTGGTATGAACGGGATGAGCGGAAGGCCGGCGAGCATTTCATCGGGTTGCTCCGCCAGTGCCTTCAGCCGGCCTTTCACCTCTGCCCGCACGCCGGTCATATCGTCGGCCACCGTTTGGCTGTCGACGTCGAACGTGATCGACGTCAGCGCATTTGCACGGTCGTCGTCGACGCCGCGTTCGCTGACCGGGAGGACCACCGTCACGGTGGTGCCATCGGGATGCACCCTGTCCATCCGGTGGGCCAGCCGCGCGGCGAACGCGACGAAAAGGGTGTTGCTGCTTCCATTCAAGGCCCGCGCACGGGCGTCCCATACCTCAGCGTCGGTCTGCATCGTCACCGACGGCAGTTCCACATCGTCGGCGGAAACCTCGCGGGGCCGCGGCGTCGCAACGGGAGCGTCCGCGCCTGGGCCCAATCGGAGCAAGATGAGCACGGTCGCGATCAGCGCGCGAAGCACGGCGGGCAATGCCCGGATGACGTCGGCCATGTCCTCCGACACCGCTCGAGCGCGGCTGCGTGAATTCGGCTGCGGGTAATGGAAATCACGGCGTTCACCCTTGACCGCTTCTGCGATCGCGATTGCCAGCCCGAGTCCGTCGGCGACGCAATGCGACGCTACCAATGTCACCGCCGAGCCGCCGTCGTCCAGCGGTGTCAGACCCAGGTGAAACGCCGGGCCCCACTCAGGGTCGACCTGCACCCGCGCGCGCTGCTCGAGCCATGCACCGATCTCGGCCCGCGGCCGTCGCGGCGTGAGTGCGACATCGGGGCAGCGAGCGTCGCGCACCCAGCGGTGCCGACCGAACGGCAGCGGCGAGCGCTCGATCCTGCGACCGAGTAAACCGTGACCGAGATTGCCGTTGAAGACTCGCAATTCATCGATGTCGACGTCGCGGTCGTAGACCCATGTGCACTGAACCACGCTGCCTTGGCCCGTGGCCCGCAGCCGCAGGTATGCGGCCTGATCCAGCAGCGCGAGCTTGGTCACTGGCAACCCACCTCTGCGGCGGCGCGATACCCTCGCACCGCCGTCGGGCCGAAGATCGCGACAAGTACGCCGGCCCACACCATCGCCTGCAACAGCGGCCACAACACCGGCCCACCTTCTGCGAGCCCGCGCATCGCCTCGATCGTCGGGGACATCGGCTGAAGCCGCACTGCGGGCTGCAGCCACGACGGGAACACCTCGGCGGGGGCCACCCCGGTGTTGAAGAACAGCAGCACCACGCATCCCGCGCCGAGCCACGTCACCATGGCGCGGCCGTCCGCGCGGACGGCGATCGCGATGACTGCCGTCGCGACGCCTGCCGAGATCATCACCGGCACGAGAACAAACGGCACCGCAGCTTCCCAGCCGCCTACGAAGCGCAGGCCGAGTGCGACACCGAAAGCGGTGAGCACCACAGCCGAAGCGATGGTGCGCGTGGCCTCGGCGAGCAGTCGACCGGTCAACGGGCTCGCCCGATGGATCGGCAACACCCACAACCTGGTCAGCAAGCCCGACTCTCGTTCGGCGGGCAATGCCAAGCCCGCTCCCAGCGTGCCGAAGATCGCGCCGACCACCGCGCACATCGGCACCAGGCCGTACAGGCTGTCGCTTCCCGTCACCGCGAGCACGGCCTTGCCAATCAGCAGTTTGTAGATCACCAACAGAAACGTCGGAAACAACAAGGCCTGCACGGCGACGATCGGGTCGCGTCGCCAGCGCCGCAACAGCCGTCCCGCCTCCAGGACACTCTGCCGAGCGAACGCCGTGTTGACGCCGAGACTGCGCACAGATCGCACGTCAGCGAAATCTGCCGATCTGTCCACAGTTTCGACGTGGTTAGCGGTCACGCGGCGCGCCTTTGCATGCGCAAGGCAAGACTGCCGAACACCATCAACAAC
Organism: Mycobacterium sp. JS623; assembly: GCF_000328565.1. Classification (NCBI taxonomy): domain Bacteria; kingdom Bacillati; phylum Actinomycetota; class Actinomycetes; order Mycobacteriales; family Mycobacteriaceae; genus Mycobacterium; species Mycobacterium sp. JS623. Next base: position 3,410,282 of record NC_019966.1, read on the forward strand.
GTCACGCACCACGCGGCAGTCACAGCCAGGCCTGCGCCCGTGACATGCCCGGCCGCGAGCCCGCGCAGGGTCTCGGTGACCTGTGACACCGGTTGGTAGCGGACAAAGGGGCCGAGCCACGCCGGAAACGATTCGGCGGGTGCGATCCCGGTGGACAGCAGCACCAACACCAGCTGCGGGAGCAACAGCACTTGGCTCGACGACTCCACGGAACCGATCCGTGAGCCAAGCGCATCGGCACCGAGGCAGACCGCCATCGCGAACGCCAACACGATCAGCACGAACACAACGCCATAGCCGAGTCCGCCAACCATCCGGAAGCCGAAGATCGATGCGACGACGACGCCTGCGACCAGTGCGATCACTGCGCGGATCAGGCAGTAGAGCATCCGCGCGGCCAGCGGCACCATCGCCGAAATCGGCAGGGTGCGAAGCCGAACTCCGAAGCCGGACAACCGATCCCGCGCGGCACGGTCGGCGGTGGTCATCGCGCCGAACAACATGGCCTGAACGATGACGACCGGCAGCACGTACTGCGGGTAGGTGATGCGGCCGGTGTCGATGAGATTGCCCAACGCCAGCGTGAACCCGAGGAAGCAGCCCACCGGGGCCAGCACCGCGAAAAGCAGATCGGCGTCGCGCAGTGTGCCCGACATGGTGCGCAGGGTGAGTGCCACCAGGGCACTCATACAGTGACCGCCGACGACGTAAGGCTCAGGAATGCTTCATCCAGCGACGGCTTGCGCAGCGAGATGTCCGCCAGTTCGATGCCGAGGCCGTCGAGCCTGCGGAACACCTCTCCGAAGGTCACGACGCCATCGGGCGCAGGCACGGATACCGCGGCCGCCTGCTGATCGATCAGTGCATCACAGTCTGCGCCCGCAAAGTCGGCCAATGCCATTGCAATCGCGGACAAATGGACCGGGTCGGCGGGCGTGACCTGGCAGTAGCTGACGCCGACGCGGCACTTCAGATCATCCGCAGTGCCACTGGCAACGATGCGACCGGAGTCCAGCACGATGATCGAGTCACTCAAGACGTCAGCCTCTTCGAGGTACTGCGTGGTGAGCAGCACCGTGACGTCCTGATGACGCAACGCGGACACCAGGTCCCAGACATCGCGGCGGCTGCGCGGATCCAGGCCGGTGGTGGGTTCGTCGAGGAACAGCACCCGGGGTTCGACGACGAGGGCGACGGCGATGTCGATGCGTCTGCGCATTCCGCCGGAATATGTGGACACCCGCCGATCGGCGGCATGACCCATGTCAAACCGCTCGATCAGCTCGTCGGCCCGGCGTCTGGCATGGCGGTTCCGCAGTCCCCGAAGTTGGGCGAACAGGGTCAGATTCTCACGGCCGGTGAGCAATTCGTCGAGCGCGGCGTATTGCCCTGTGACGCCGATGCTCGCGCGAACCTCGGCCGACTGGCGAACCACGTCGAACCCAGCGACAGTGGCCGACCCGGCAGTCGGGCGCAACAGCGTGGACAGGATGTTGATGGTCGTGGTCTTCCCCGCGCCGTTGTGGCCGAGCAGCGCACACACCGACGCCCGCGGAACCGTGAAGCTGACGCCCTGCAGCGCCGATGATGCCTTGCCGAATGACTTTGCGAGATCACGGCATTCGATCGCAGCCTCAGGCATACGTGAACTGTTCAACGCTGTCGGCGACCCGTGTGAACTCCGCTCGCATCGCCTCGGCATAGCGCAATATCGACTTGCGGGCGACGTCGGTGCCAGGGTAGGCGACCACCAACTGCGTCTTGTCGCGCATGCGGTTCACCCACATGCACACCGCCTCCGACAGCCGGTTGTCGCCCCAGATTCCGATCCGCAAGCCATCCCAGTAATCACTGAACGGCAGCTTGCGAATGTCGATGTAGGACAACATCGGCACCGGACGGTCCGGCACTTCGAGTGATCCCGATACGGGCTCCGGCATCTCGAGCAGGTGGTAGTAGGGGACCGCACCGAGGGTGGTGTTCAGGTCGAACGACGACTGCGCGGAGGTCACCACCTCCGCGAATGGCGCACCGGCCGTCGGAATCGCCAACGGCACGAAGCTCGCCAACCAGCCGACGGTCGTGGCGAAAGCGGGGTCTCGCCGGTTGTCGAACGGGGTGAGACCGAAGTACGTGGTGGCACCGGTCAGTCGGTGTTCGGTAAGGGCCGCGCACGCGAAGACGCCGCCGCTGAAGCGTGCCCCTGCCGCACGGCAGGCCGCTTCGAACCGCTGCCCCTGGTCCTCGTCGATCAGGTCGAAGACGTCGATGGCTCCGGGCGTATCAGGAGTTGCCTCGCCCAATTCCAACGGAAATGCCGGTAGCGCACCGCCGTTCGCGGCCACGAACTCTCGCCACGACTGGATCTGAGGTGACTGTTCGTCCAGGCCTGCGGTGAACGTGCGCTGGGTGGTGCAGAAATCGCGGTGGCTCGCGGCAGGGGTCAGCACGGGGGCCGCGCTCTGCAGGCTGGTGAAATAAGCGGTCTGAATGTCGAGGAAGATCACGCCTGCCGACATGCCGTCGGCCCGCAGGTGATCGATCGCGATGTAGACGGTGAACCGATCCTCGCCCTGGATGATCCCGAACGTAAAGCAGTCCCACTGCAGCGGATCCGGGGTATCGAGGAGCAGCTTGCGGATCTGCGGCGGAGTCATCATGCCGTGATCGGTCGGAGCCAATGTGATGGCCTCGGGCTCGTCGATGACGTAACGATGAATCTCGTCGTTCTCTCCGAACGTGAACCAATCGTGGTAGGTGTCGTGCCTGCGCACGTGGGTGTTGATGGCTTGCGTCATCGCCTCGACATCGCAGACGCCCATGATCTCCCAGACACCGATGCACAACCGCGGAATGTCGCGGCCCAGGCTGGTCTGTCGACGGTAGTACTGAAGATGTTGCGATTGCTGATAGCTCACGGGGGCCGGATGGCGCGCCGCTAGGGAGGCGCTCGCGTAGCTGGCCGCAGTGGGGTACCAGGACACGACGGTGCCCTCGGCGGTCCAGTCGTCAACCGTGCCCAAGAACATGCGTTTTCCTCTCGTGTTCGCCAGCTCGTGACGACACTCCCGATGGCGAGAACCTCACCGCAGGGGGTCTGCTGAATCGCGTTGAGCGCCAGGGACAGTCATTGTCCGCAAGGCAGTGCCTGCCAAGCCGCGCGAGCGATGATCGCTCGGCGATGCCACGTGGCGACGGCCGACCAGAGGCAGTCCCACAATTGACATGCGCGAGAAAATAGCAGGAATCAATCGCAATTGTGCAACCAGACGTTGCAGTCTCAGGGGCTCAAACATTACCGGCTAATACACCCGGGTTTGCTGGATTTGCGCCATTGCAGAATGGTCGGTTTCCGCCGAAACATGTGTCAACTTCTGGGCCAATAACACGTAGCCCTCTGGTGCGCAACAGCTGTGTGAGAGATGTGTCGGAGGCAGTCAAATCCTTGCTGTTCGAGGGGTTTCGGCGATTTCATCGAGCTAGCGCGGCTAAGTTGAGGCGCGTCACTATTGGCCAACGAACTCGGTAGGTACTCGTGCCTCGGTGACAGACCTGGTTGTCAAATTCAGATGCGATTGTAAATTTCAATATTGACGTTCAGGATAATTTTCAAGTTCGTCCGCTATTTGTCCAAATGTCAGCCGTTGGTGAGCTTCTGACAGGAGCCGAAAGGTGACAGTTGATTACCTCAGCAAACTTTAGGAGATTTCTCACCCCGTCGGCGGATCCGGTGGTTTCCAGGCGCGCGGGAGCCGCTGCGCCGCAGTCAGATACGAGGCAGGCGAGAGCCGTCGCGAAGCCCTGCCTAGACCGGTCGGGCGTATTGCTCGGCGAACCTTCGCAAGATCGTCGGCGGATAGTCGATGCTCCGGTCGAGTGCAGCCGTCTTCAGTGATTCCGCGGTTTCTGGCGCGAAGTAGCCGTAGTCCTTGTAGACGTCGATGCGTGTGCAGATGCCCACGGCATCGAGTTCAGGGTGAAACTGCGTCGCGTAGACGTTGTTCCCGACACGGAACGCCTGGATGGGACAGTCAGCCGAGTATGCGAGGGACGCCATACCGGAGGGCAGCGCACTCGCACCTTCCTTGTGGCCGCCGTAGGCGTCGAAGGTCTCGGGTAGATCTGCGAGCAGCGGATCGCGGCGCCCCTGTTCCGTGAGGGTCACGGTGATGGCGCCGACAGGCTCGGGGTACGTGCGGTCGATCGTCGCTCCGATGATCGAGCCAAGCGTGCCGACGCCATAACAGCATCCGAGAAACGGGAAGTCGTGGTCGACGATCCGTCCGATCAGCGGCAGAAGTTCTGACTCGACGCGCAGCTGCGTCTGGGATTTTGCCTCCGGTGCGTCGCTGACGTTGTACGGGCCGCCGCCCAGGATGATGCCAGACCAGTCGGCCAGGTCGATATCGCCTAGTGCCCGATGCGTCAGCCTGATGCGTTGCATCCCGTTGGTGTCGAGACCGGTGAAGCGCATCATCGCCGCGTACTCATCGTCGGCCGCCGCGTCTTCGGCGCGGATCGACATCAGCAGGAACGGTAGGTGCCCGGCGTCGGTTGACATGGTCCGCTCAATCTAGCTGGCCGAAGAACGGGTGTTGATCGGTCTGACCGCGTCGCCGGGTCGACTTCAGACGGCTCTGCCGGATCCGCTAGGGCACCACATCTGATGGGTCGACTTCTGGCGGAACGGCAACGTCGCCGTAGCGCTCGAACTAAAATTTTCGCTCGTGACAAGCGCGTCACAGCACATCCTTCTACACGATCGAGCGCTGACCCGCGGGCAGGCGCGACGCTTGAGTCGGCGCTTCGGGGACGTCGGCGTTTTGATCCCGGCGACGCGGCTTCGGCAGATATCCGCCGGCGGACGGGCGTGCGAGGCTGAACTGACCGACGTCAGCTTCGCGATCGCTGCGACAGAGATACAGCGCGAGCAGCGGCTGGCCAAACTGAAGCGCCACCAACGCCGACTCATGCGGTGGTTCATTGTCGCCGGCCTGGTGCTGCTCCTCCTCAACGCGCTGCTGTGCATGGCCTATGTATTCTTCAGCATGGCCCTGCACGCATACCCGTACTAATCGATGGCGGCGTCAACCCCGCGGCAGCCTTGGCTGCAAGTTTCCGTTAAGAATCCGCCGACGGCACGGGCGAATCTGGCGCCGCCCACGCTCGCCGTCGCGCGGTAGCGTCGCGCGGGCGACGAGCGACCACGAATTGGGAGATACCGCGTAACTCTTGCTCGATATCGACGAGCCCCGCAGCTGCGAAAAACGTTGGGACAGTGGTGCGGTCGAATACTCGAACTCCGCAGATGGTGGCGCCGAGTTCGAGTCCCTTCCGCAGCAGGAACGATTCGCGACCGTAGGTTGTCATCACCGCGATGCGACCTCCGGGACCGAGCACCCGGACCATTTCATGGAGAACACCAAGCGGCTCCGGAACGAGGTGCAAAGCGGCAAAGCAACTGACTGCGTCGAACGCGCGGTCGTTGAATGGAAGATCGAGCGCGTCACCGCGCATGTAAACCGCGCGAGCGCAGGTGTTGTCGCGAACGGCGCGCTCCATCATCGGTGCGGAGTTGTCCAACCCGATGACGAATCCGTCCCCGGCAAGCTGACTCGCAAAAAAGCTGGTGAAGTTGCCAGGACCGCACGCCACGTCGAGCACTCGCTGCTGCCCACCGAGATAAAGTGCAGCGGAGGCTCTTTCGCGCTCCGCGGTGATGGATATTCCGTGCAAACTCAGCGCGGCAACCATGATCGGTCGCCAAATGTGCTGATAGATCGCGGCCACCGCCGGGCTGTTCATGGCGCGTTGCGCGAGGCTGCGACGGGCGGGGACACTGCGTCCCAGCAGGTCGGTATAGCCGTCGCAATATCGCATCGACCGCAGCGCGTCCTGGCGGATCAGTCCGCGCGCGAGCGCCGGTACCCACATCGCATCGGTTGCCACCCCCGACCGTTCAACGGTCATACGTGTGGCACGCAGCAGCGCGCCGAAAGGTTCACCGCAATGCGACGTCGACTTTCGCAGGCCACCAGATCCGCGGCCCGATCACCGTGAATAGCGCCGGGATCAATACGGTGCGCACGACGAACGTGTCGAGGAGAATGCCCAGTCCGACAATGACTCCCAGCTGGGTAAGCACGATCAGCGGCAGTACTGCAAGCACGCAGAAAACCGCGGCCATCACGATGCCCGCGCTGGTGATCACTGGACCGGTGGCCGACACCGCCCGGACGATTCCGTCACGAGTCCCATAAATGGGTGTCTCTTCCCGCGCACGGGTGACAAGAAAGATCGTGTAGTCCACCCCGAGTGCAACGAGGAACAGCGCCGCGAAGAGCGGAGTTGTGTAGTCCAGCGCGGGCATGCCCAGCAGGTGCACACAGGCCCAGCCGCCCAATCCAATAGCCGACACCGCACTCAGCGCCATGACCACCGCCAACACCAATGGCGCCAGCGCTGCGCGCAGGAGCACATAGAGCACGATCAGCACGACGGCGAGGATTGCCGGGATCAGCACGTCTCGGTCGTGCACCGCGGCGTCTCTGGCATCGAGCGCTTGGGCATCGGAGCCGCCGACCATCGCTGTCGGTTCCGCCGACCGGACCGATTCCCGCAGCGCCGCAATCGTTTTGAACGCACCAGCCGATGCGGGGGCAGCGTCGATGACCACCTTCCATTGCGTCAGGTCCGACGCTGAGGACGCCGCGTCGCTGACCGAGACCACACCGGGCGTCGTCGCGATCGCCTGCTGAATCGCGGCGGCGCGACCGGCGGCACCAACCACTCGGGTGGGATCGGTCAGTCCGCTGGGGAAGTGCGCGGCGACTGCGTCGTATCCGGTGACCGATTCAGCATTCACCCGAAATTGATCGATCTGCGACAGACCGATCGGAATGCCGACGATGCCGATGCCCAGCATTACGAGGAGCCCCACGGTCGCGGTGGCCACGCGGCCCGCGTGATCGGCGACCCAGTCGGCGGTGCGGTGCCAGAGCCCGGTGGTGACGCCCGCGGTGCCTCCGTGACGGGGAATGAACGGCCAGAACAGCCGACGGCCGAAAACCCGCAACAGTGGGGGCAACACCAGCAGCACGAACAACACCGCGATGAGAAGTCCGCACGCGGCGTGCACACCGAGGCTGCGCGTGGCTGGGGCGACGCCGAAGACAAGTGTGAGTAGCGCCAGCACGACGGTGGCATTGCTCGCGAGGATCGCGGGCCCAGCGCGACTGACCGCGACTCGGAGGGCGACGGCGTGGTTTTCGGTTTGAGTGAGTTCCTCGCGGTAGCGGGAGATCAGCAGCAGCGCGTAATTGGTGCCCGCGCCGAAGACGAGCACGCTGGTAATGCCGGACGTGGCTCCGTCAAACGGCAATTCGGTGAGTCGTGAGACGACGGTACCTACCGATGTCGACAGTCCGTCGGCAAGACCGATGATTGCCAACGGAACAAGCCACAGGATGGGCGATCGGTAGGTGACGATCAACAGCACCGCAACCACGGTCGCGGTCACCGCGAGCAACGTGATGTTGGCATTGCTCATCGCGTTGGTGATGTCGGCGATGAATGCCGGGCCACCGGTCAATTCCACTGCGAGATCAGCCGGAGCTCCGGTCGTCGCGGCGGTGCGAAGAGCGGTGATCGCATCGCGTAGGGCGAACCCGGAAAGGCCCGCGGACAGGGGGATAGGCGCGATCGCGGCACGTCCGTCCCGGGAAGTGATCAGCCTCGGGCCGGCGGGGGCGTCGGCGCGCGAGAGGACCCGCTGACCCGCGGCTTCTGCGGCCGCCAAGTCGGCGGGACTCAGTCGAGCAGCGTCGTGGCGCGATATCACCAGAATCGCGGGCTGTTGATCCGCGTCCGGGAAAGTAGCCAATAGCGCTGCCGCCCTGGATGATTCGGCAGACGCCGGAACTTGTAGCGGAGGCTTGTCGGCACCGGCGTTCGGGCCCGCGAGCGCGATGAAGACTCCGGCGCCGACCGTGAGCAGCAGCGCAAGCATCCAGGAGCGACGGTGTGTGACGACTGCGGCCACGCGATCCCACCCGGCCATAGGTGAACGGTAACGGACCGACGTCACCGCATCGGTGAACCCAGCGGCTGTGCGCGACGTATCAGAGGTATGGACGCTTCCGAAGCGCGCCCGTCAGCGCCGGTCGCCAGCGTGACCGTCGACCGAAAAGGCATCATCCGGCAGTGGGGCGAGGCTGTCACCGACGTCGTTGGTTACTCGGCCGACGACACGCTCGGGCGAAGTCTCGATGTCGTGATCCCACCCGCTCTTCGGCCTGTGCACTGGTGGGGTTTCGACCAGGCCATGAAGTCCGGCCAACTGAACAAGGAGCTGTTCAAGGTCCCAGCCCTCTGCAAGGACGGACGGATCATCGTTGCCCACGCAACCATCGACTTGATCGGAGACAAGGCCGGCGGCAGCGACGGCGCCGTCGTCACGTTCGTCGGCGTCGGGTCCTCCTGGCAGGGCAGGGCGTGGCAAGCCGCCTTGGCGCCCGTCGATGCCGCACGCCGTCTCTGGCAGCGAGTCCGACCCAGCCGCTAGTCCTCTTTGCGGATCAACCGGCCGAGCGCCGCGCGGTCGGGCGCGAGCAGCTCCTCGATGCGTGGCTGGTTCACGTCGGCGACGATGATCTCGCCAACCTCCTGGTACACGTCGCTGAAGATGCCGTGCGACTTCATCTTCTCGGTTTGGTAGATGTTGTCCTCGGTCGGCGTGACGTAGTAGACGATCTCGGCCTTGAAGCGATGGATCAGCCACAGGTGGATGACGTCCATCAGACGCTTCTTGCGCAGCTTCTCGGCGAAGGTGTTCTGGTCGCGCACAGTCAAAATGCTGCGGCCGTGCCGGTCCTTGATCGGGTCGACGATCGCGTTGGCGAGCTTCTCGTCCTCGCCGCCGTCACGTTCTCCGAAGATCCCGAGTTCGAGGACATCCGAGCCGGGCCGCGTTGGCCGCAGTTGCACCCGCAGCTTCTCGCCGATTTGGTTGTGTTCGCCCCACAGCGCCAGCCACTCCTCGAGCAGCTTCTTCGGCACCTCGGTCTGAACCAGATGCTGGTGCTGGGTAGAGCCCTTGCCCATCGCCTTGGTGGTCGCCGTGCGTCCCGACGACGCCGCGAGCGCAGCATCGCTGCGCGGTCCGCCGACAAGGGTCTGCGGTGTCCGATAAGGCGATTCGACCAACCGCATCTTGCGCTGTAGCCGAGCCAGCGCGAGCATGCCGTCCTGCCGCAGCGCGGTGGCGAACTCCTCGGAGGCGACGCCGTCGACCTGATGGCCGCCGTAGGTGATGAAGTTGAAGACGAAGCCCATCTTGCCGAGTTCTTCAGGAAAGGCGCGCATTTCGTCGTCGGTCATGCCGGTGGTGTCCCAGTTGAACGACGGGGACAGGTTGTAGGCCAGCATCTGGTCGGGGTACACGGCGTGGATCGCCTCGGCGAACTCGCGGGCATCCGCAAGGTCGGCCGTCTTCGTTTCCATCCACAGGATGTCGGCGAACGGCGCGGCCGCCAACGATTTCGCGATGGCATAGGGGATGCCGCCGCGCACCTGGTAATAGCCCTCAGGCGTCTTCGCGAGCTCGCAGTCCCAGCCGACCGCGGCTCCGAGTTCCCTCGCTTTTTCGCGGGCGGTGTACATCGGTGCGCGCTGAGAGAATTTGCGCCACTCGGCGACGCTCATCGCGAGCGGTTCGCCTTCGCTCTCGCGGAACTCGAGTAGCTCGGCCACCGCCTCGCCGTAGGTCATCAGCCCGGCATCCACCTGCCAGGCATCGACGAACTCCGACTCGACCTTGTCGAAGAGCGCATCGATCGAATGATCGGCGCGGTCCTGATACGCCGACGCGGCTTCGTCAACCGAGGCCGCGATGCCGTGGCGCTCCAACCACGCGTCGGCTGTGGCGTATTCGCCGTCGGGCAGCGCGTAGAGCAGATGACCGTTGAGCTCCGTGACGCCCTGGTTGTAGAACCGTCGCACCATCGCCAGGAAGCACGCCTTATACGACGGAATCTTCAAGTTGGTGACGCCCAGCAGGAACGGCTGGTCGCGCTCATCGGCACGGCTGTCGGTCAGGTTGGCCGCCTCGGCGTCGGTGCGCGCGACGATGATCCCGGGCACCTTCATCACGTCGAGCTGGAACCGAGCGGTGTTCAGCCGCTTGATCTGTTCATCCGACGGCACCAGAACCTTGCCGCCCTGGTGGCCGCACTTCTTGGTGCCTGGCCGCTGATCCTCGATGTGGTAACCCGGCACGCCTGCCTCCACGAAGCGACGAATCAGGTTGCGCACGTGAGGATCTCCGCCGTGGCCGGTGTCCGCGTCGGCGATGATGAACGGCCGGAAGTCGGTCGCGGGTGTGGTGGCGCGTTGCTCGTCGGTCATCTGCAAACGCAGGTACTGCTGATTGCGGTCGGCGGTCAGCAATGCACGCACCAAGCCCGCGGCTTCCTCCGGCACCTGGCTCAATGGATAACTGGCCAGATCTGGCCCGGGGTCCTCGGTCGTCGATCCCTTGGCAGAAGTGGCCCAACCGCCGAGGTAAATGCCCTCGATACCCATTCGCTTCATCGCCACGGCCTGGCCTGGCGAGTAGGGCCCGAAGGTGGTGATGCTCTTCTTTTGGGCGAACAGTTCGCGCAGGCGAGGGTAGAACGCCTCCGCGGCCTCGCGCGCCACGATGTAATCGGAGGGGATCGTGCCCCGCTGCTCGACGACCTGGCGGGCCGAATAGAGGCGAATGATGCCGTCGAAACGCGGGCTGTCGAAGTATCGCTGGGTGTCAGCAACGTCGCGTTCGAAAGGTGTCTGCGGCTGGGCGTCCGCTTCGATGATGGCCATGGGTCAATGCTCCTCTTTGAGCCAATTCGCATCGCCGGCCCCCCGGTGGGCCGCTACATGACCGACGATACGGCGCTGCTTTCACCGGCGATGCGTTAATCAGCAACCGCTAACATCCGGCAAGATGGCAGGCATGTACGGTCCGGCGCGGCGAGCGTCCTAGTGCAACGCGGCCAACTGCAAAATCTGCTGCTGACGCGCGTGCTCTCGCTGCGCATCATTGTCATCGTCGCGGCGCTTTCGGTGGTCGCTCTGGTCATCACGCTTGGCGCGTGGGTCTGGATCGGGGTGACCAACGACCAGTACAGCCAGCTGGACCGACGGCTCGACTCGGTGAGCAGCCTCGGCGACATCAGCAGCCTGCTGCGCAGCACCCAGAACCACACCGCCGATCAGCCCGCCCCGAACGGCGGCCTGGTGCGGACCGCCCGCGTGGCCCGCGCCACCGTCTCGGTCCCGAGCGACATCGTGCTGCCGCAGTTCGATGATGGCTACGCCAACACTACGATCAACGGAGTCGAATACCGCGTCCGTACGTTCTCAGCAGGGGTCGCCTCTATCGCGGTCGGCGCGCCGCTGGCCGAAACGCAGCGTCGCATCGACGAACTCCACCGACGAGTCTTGGTGATCTGCGGCGGGGTGATCGTGGGCACCGTGCTGGTTGGCTGGGTGATGTGGTTGATCATGATCAACCCGTTCCGGCTGCTGGCCCAGCAAGCACGCGCCATCAACGCACAGTCCAAACCCGACGAGGTGCAAGTGCGTGGCGTCCAAGAGGCGGTGGAGATCGCCGAGGCCGTGGAGGGAATGCTCGCCCGCATCGGCGACGAGCAACAACGGACCAGGGCGGCGCTCGAATCGGCGCGCGACTTCGCCGCGGTCGCGTCGCACGAACTGCGCACGCCGTTGACGGCGATGCGGACCAACCTCGAGGTGCTGTCGACGCTCGACCTGCGCGACGAACAACGCAAGGAAGTGGTCGGCGACATCATTCGGACGCAGAGCCGGATTGAAGCGACGCTCACCGCTCTCGAACGGCTGGCCCAGGGCGAGTTGACGACGGTCGACGACTTCGTTCCTGTCGATATCACTGACCTACTCGATCGGGCTGCGCACGACGCGGTGCGCAATTATCCGAATCTGCATGTGTCGCTGGCCAGTTCGACGACGGTGCTCATGGTCGGGCTGCCTGCCGGCCTGCGACTGGTGATCGACAACGCGATCACCAACGCGATCAAGCACGGCGGTGCCACCGAAATCAGACTCAGCGCAGAGAGTTCCAGCGACGGTGTCGAGATCACTGTTGACGACAACGGCGCCGGGGTGCCCGAAGCGGAACGAGCGGCGGTGTTCGAGCGATTCTCGCGAGGGTCGACTGCGGCGCGGTCGGGCTCCGGCCTCGGGCTCGCGTTGGTGGCCCAGCAGGCCGAGTTGCACGGCGGCACTGCCGCATTGGAGGCCAGCCCGTTGGGCGGGGCGCGCTTGGTGCTGCGACTGCCGGGTCCGAAGTAGGGGATCGGGCGCTCCTCGCGACGCGGATCGACACGCTCCGCTAAGCACGCTCGGACCAAACGTCAACTACCCGAGCAAAACTCGGTGTCCCGATTACGAATCGTCACCGGCGTGGTCACGGTAGGGCAAAGAATCCCCGGCTGAGCTGGGAAGAGGCTGAGAGGCGGCACCACCCTGTTGCAAAAGTGAATATAGTGACTGGTGTTAATTGGATAGATGACGCGGTCACCGGGGCCCGCAAACGCATACAGGTGTGGCGGCCACGCCACAGGACGAAGGAAGCACGAATGAAACGCATCTGCGCCGTGATGATCGGTTTGGCATTGCTGATCGCAACGCCAGGTGTCGCGACCGCCGACGCAACGCACCAAAAGCTGATCAATCTTGTGATCCAGCGGGCGCTTTCACAACGGGGGGTGCCCTTCGCATACGGAGGCGGCACCGTCTCGGGCGCCAGCCTGGGTACCGTCGCGGTCGAGACCCCCGTCGATCCCGCCGCCCCCGCCCTCGGAACCACTCAGCTGCCCGCCACTCAGCCGCCCCCCACTCAGCCGCTGCCCACGACCGTCGGTGCCACCGGCCTCAGCCTCAGCCCTGTCACAACTCCCGCGCCTGCGGCCGAACAGCGAGTGAGCCGCGTCGGATTCGACGCGTCCGGCCTGATCGTTTATGCCTTCGCCGGCGCCGGGATCAAAATGCCGCGGTCCTCCGGCGAGCAGTACAAGGTCGGCCAGAAGGTGCTGCCGTCCCAGGCGCTGCCCGGCGACTTGCTGTTCTACGGTCCCGACGGCACCCAGAGCGTCGCCCTGTTCATCGGCAACGGTCAGATGGTCGAAGCGACGGACACCGGGGTTGCCGTGTCACCGGTACGGACCAACAACATGGCTCCCTACCTGTCACGCATCATCGCCTGACGCCGGGAAATGTACGTCTACCGCTTCTCGGTCTGACCCGACACAATGGCATCCGCCGCCTTTGTCGCGGCGGATCCAGCCAGTCGACCCGAGATCTCCGGCGCCATCATCGCGAGGCGGGCCAGAACCCGCTGCCGAAGCGGGGCCACTGAGATCTCAGACTTGTCATGCTCGATCGCGCGCACGACCGCGTCGGCCACCTGCTGCGGCGTGCCGGTGCCGAGGCCGGGTGGCGGCGGCGCGCCGCTGTCGGCGAACATGCCTGCCTCGCGAATCGCGCCCGGTGTGATGACGGAAACGCCAACACCGCTGCCGCGCAAGTCTTCTCGCAGATTGAGCGCGAAGCCGCGCAGGCCGAACTTCGTGGCTGCATACAGAGACGCGCGCGGCGTAGAGGCGAAGCCCGAGATCGACGAGATAAACACGAAGTGCCCGCTGCCGCGCTCTTGCCAGCGGGGCAACAGCTCGCGAGTCATGCGCACCGGCGCCTCGAGGTTCACTCGAAGCGCGCGACTGATGTCGTACTGACTGAAGCCATCCAGGCGCCCCGACGCAGGCAGCGCCGCGTTGGCGACGAGCACGTCGATATCGCCGGCCTGCTCAAGCAATGACAACGCCGCGCCGTCCTCCGCGAGGTCAATCGCGACAGTGGAATGCCCGCCGCCAGGCAGTGATCGCGCGAGCTTCACCAACTCCTCGGCCTTGCGAGAGCTCAAGATCAGCCTCGCGCCACGCGCCGCCAAAGCTGTTGCGATGGCCCTACCCAAGCCGCCCGTCGCACCAGTGAGAAGAGCCGATTTGCCCCCAAGATCATGTAGGCGAACCTACCCGCGGGCGTGCGCAGATTTACAGATTCAAAAGCAGCAGCTTCATCTCAGCCACGTGCTCAGGCAGCGCGTCGATGTACTCGGCGAGTGCTTCGCGGTCCATCGAAACGACGGCGAGCAGTGCTTCAACGAGTGCGTCGCGATCACGCGTGCCGTCCAGCAGCGGCAGCAGATGACGGTCCAGCGGCGACAACATGTGCGTCTCGTGCCAGAGGTTGAACGTTGACGCCTGGCCCTCGTTTCCGGTCAGCTCCACCATCCGGCGAGCTCTCTCGTCGAGCCGCAACGGTGCCGACGCCGGTTCCGGCGATACCGGATGAAGCCGGTAGCGCGCCTGTCCCTGCAGGATCAGCACGCCCATCAGATTCTCGACTGTGTCAGAAAGCCCGTCGCTCGGCGTCAGACCCGCGTCGACCAACCGGGTGTGCACTGCGTCCACCAATTCTTGGCGCGACAGCGTCCACGGCCACCGCTCAGTGAGCGCATCGAGGGCGGCCTTGATCCCCGAATCGTTGGTGAACAGCGTCGCGCCGTCGCCCTCCCGGTACTCCTGACGTGAGTTGTCGAGGCGAGTCGGCTCGTCAGCGGGCGGCACATGCGCGGCAATATGGAAGTCGCGGATCCGGGTGCGGTCCGGGTTATACCGGATCTGCTGCTCCCGCTCGGCGTGGACCAGTAGCGACTCTCGGAACATCCGGTTGACGACGAAATCGATGTACTGCTCCACCAGCACCTGCACGCCACCGCACTTCTCGAGCAGGTGCTCTTCAACCTTCGGGCCGAAATTGCCGGGAAACATTGCTTCGGGTCGGGCTTCTCCGAGGAACGCCAGGCCGTTCGCGCGCGCACGTGCCAGCATCTCGGAGAAGTAGCACGGTGCGTTGAACGTCTCGAGTTCGTCGTGCAACAGATACGAATCGCCGAAACCCTCTGAGTGGGCGCGGAATTCGGCAACCACTCGCGACAACACACCGTCTGCGGACGCCACCTCTTCGAGGAAGTCCACCATGCCGCGCGCCTCGCGCGCCTTTTCATCCGGCGTATCGGTGCCACCGCTGGCCAACAGCATGGCGTCGCGAATGACCTCTTTGGTCTTCCAGCCCGGATACACGTTGTAGCTCATGTAAGCCACACCGTCGGGCGCCAGCAGAGTGCGGAAGGCGGCCAACAGCGCTTCCTGCACCTCCTGTGGCACCCAGCTGTACACGCCGTGGGCGATGATGAAGTCGAACTGGCCCAACGCTGTCAGGTCCATCCGCGCGATGTCGCCCGCGACGAACTCCAGGTTGTCGAGTCCCAATGCGTCGACCTTCGCGCGGCCCAAGTCGACCTGCACCTGGGAGAGATCCAGCCCGACGACGCGCGCTTGCGGATGCGCAGCGGCGAACGGAATGAGATTTCCGCCTGTGGCACAGCCGATTTCGAGCACGCGCGCGGTCGATACCTCCGACGTCGACAACCCGAAGAGATGGGCTACCGCAGCCAGTTGGCCGGGCGCGGATGGCGGAAACGAAACCGAGGTATACGGCGTCGCGTCATAGTCGGCGCGTAGTTGGTCGATCGCGTCGTCGACGTCGTCAGTTGGTTGAAGCACGCCAACATCGGATCACAGCCGTCTTAACAGCAGGTGACGCGTCAGTACGCCCGGGCGACATAGGCGACCGCACCTGCCTCGTGGTCGGTGTCGGGGAGCGACCCGTCCTCGAGTTGCAGGCATCGCACCGTGAGGCCGCTTGTCGCGAGGTCCTCCTCGCCGGCGGTGCCGACCAGCGCCCACGGCAGGCGCGCAACGCCCGTTAGCGCGACCTCGCGTGCCTGCTCAAGCGTGGTGCAGTCCGTGATGGCGTCGTCGCGGCGAACTGTCGCCGCCTCGAACATGTCGTCCTGGATCCGGCTCGTCAGCAGTTGCACCTCGTCGACGACCTGGTCGATGCCCACCTTGACCTTATCGCGGGTGTCGCGCCGGTAGAGCAGGGCAGCGTTCTCTGCGAGGTCGCGCGGCCCGATCTCCACCCGGATCGGCACGCCTTGCAGGTCCCAGTCGGTGGCGCGCCAGCCGAAGGCCTGGCCGACGTTGTCATCCAGCCGCACTCGCAGGCCGCGGCCGGTGAGGCCCTCGACTACGGTCGAGGCGGCACGGCTGACCGCACCGTCGGTGTCCTTGACCACCACGACGACCACCTGCACGGGGGCCAGCGCCGGCGGCAGGACCAGCCCGTCGTCGTCGCCGTGACACATGATCAGCCCGCCGAGCATCCGCGTCGATGCACCCCAGGAGGTGGTCCAGCACAGCTCGGCCGCACCGTCGGTGCTGGAGTAACTGATGTTGAACGCGCGGCTGAACCTCTGCCCGAGCTCGTGCGAGGTGGCCATCTGCAGTGCCTTGTCGTCCCGCATGACGGCCTCGCACGTCATGGTGTTCTCCGCGCCGGCGAACCGCTCCTTTGCGGTCTTGCGGCCGACGATCACGGGCATCGCCAGCACGGTGCACAGGAAATCCTGGTAGACGTCGTGCAGGATGCGGCGCGCGTATTGCCGGGCATCCGCCTCCGTCGCGTGCGCGGTGTGGCCTTCCTGCCAGAGAAACTCGGTGGTACGCAAGAAGATTCGGGGTCGAAGTTCCCACCGGACGACGTTGGCCCACTGGTTGAGAAGCAGCGGCAGGTCGCGGTAGCTGTCCACCCATTTGGCCATGTATTCGCCGATGACGGCCTCGCTTGTCGGGCGAATGGCCAACGATTCGTTCAACTCCTTGCCACCGCCGTGGGTGACGACGGCAAGTTCGGGACTGAAGCCCTCGACATGCTCGGCTTCGCGCTCGAAGAAGTTCATCGGAATCAGCAAGGGGAAGTAGGCATTCTGTGCACCCGCCGCCTTGATGCGCCCGTCGACCTCGGCCTGCATCCGCTCCCATATCGCATAGCCGATGGGCCGAATCACCATGGTGCCGCGGGCTGGACCGTTCTCAGCCAGCTTCGCCTTCGTCAGCACATCTTGGTACCAACGCGGGAAGTCGTCACGCTGAGGAGTCAGGACCGCCATAGGCCAAGACTAAGGGCGGGGAGAAGCGATGGCGCAGTAGCCTTCGGGACGTGAATCGTCGGCGGTGGTTCCTGCTTGCTTCAGCACTCATCGTCTTGACGGCGGGGGTGACGGCCGCGCAGGCGAACGCCGATCCGAACGCTCTGTGGACGATCGTGCACGACCAGTGCGTGCCTGATCAGCTGGCGAGCGGCGATCCTGCCCCGTGCGCGCGGGTGGACATCGGCGCGGGGGAGCAGCGCGGCTCGGCGGTCCTCAAGGACCTCGTCGGCGCGACGCAGTTCCTGCTGATCCCGACGGAGCGGATCCCGGGTATCGAGAGCCCCACGCTTCTCGAGCCGGATGCTCCCAACTTCTTCGCAGCAGCTTGGGACGCAAGGAGTTTCGTCAACGCACGGGCAGGGATTGACATTCCACGCGATTGGATGAGCCTTGCCATCAACTCCGCTGTGGCGCGATCGCAAAACCAGCTGCACATCCACATCGACTGCGTCCGCGCCGATATCCGGGAGACGGTGAACCGCCGGATCGCCGACGTCGGGCCGGACTGGGCGCCGTTTCCCGAGCCATTGAGAGGACATCCGTATCAAGCGATGGCGGTTGAGGGCGACACCTTCGACGTGACGAATCCGGTTCAGCTGCTTGCCAAACGAGCCGACGACATGGGGCTCGAGACGCTCGTTGTGATTGGTGCGTATCTGCCCGACGGACGGCCAGGCTTCGTCCTGCTCGCGAGTCGCGCAGATCCGGCTGCGGGCAATCCGGGCGCCGGCGAGGAGCTGCAGGACCACACCGCCTGCCCGCCGCCCCGAGGGCAGTGGGCCAAGTAGTCCGCGACGTGACTGAACGCCTCGATGCGCTGCATCGTGCATAACGTGCAGGGTCCGTCAGGGCAGCGGACCCGGGACGGAGTTCATCGATGACTTGGAAGATTCTCGCGGCAACGTGCTCGTCAGGCCTGATCATTGCCGGCGCCGTGGCGTTCGCGTCGCTACCGACTGACTCAGGGCCGGCGCTGTTGAATTCAACGACAACCACGAGCACCACAACACCGCCAAGCACCATGTCCCACTCGCCGGGATATGTGGGCGGCTACTGAACGAAACCGCCGGTCCGATAACGTTTCTGGACGTCTGCAGCTGAAACCCTGCTAGGCGACCCAGGGTCCGACACCGCCGATCCGATCAACGGAGATCCGAGTGACGTAGCCGGGCGGCATGTCCGGGGGCGGCGCGCACCCGTAGTTGGCACAGATCAGTGGGGCTAGGTCAGGCGGGTGACACGGCCAGCGAAGCCCAGCGCATGCTCGTACGTGTCGAGGTTGTCGCGCGAAATCTTCGCGTGCACGGGACGTTCGAGCAGGAACCTCAGCACGGGGTTGTAGGCGTGGTAGGTCTCGTGGAACGTGAGAATCGTTGTACCGTCGGGCTGTTCCTCGAGTTCGTGGTAGCCCTCCGCGCGCGACCACAGTGGCGCGCCCACCGCGACGTACCGCGACAGTTTGTTGAGCTTGCCTTCGGTCACGGTTTCAAACGACCGGCCCTTGCCGCCCGACAGCAGGTACTTGGGCACCTCGAAGATGCAGGTGCGCACCAAACCTTCGCCGGCCTCGTCGCCTTCATGAAGGATTTCCATGCTGCCGGTGGGCCATTTGAGGACTCGCGGTTTAGGAGCGTTGGGAGGCGCCGGGGGATGCAGTACCCGCCATACCCGTTTCGGCGGTGCGTCGATATGGAATCGCACTGTGTAGGACTGCATTACGGTTCTCCCCAGGTGTTCCAGAACGTCATGCTCTCCGCGGGCGGCCGCGAGGCCGGCCGGAAGTCGGTGCCGATCGTGTAGGCAACCGGAAACAGCGCCGCCTGCGTCACGGTGTCGGGTATCCCGAGCAGCTCGCCGACTTCGCGCTCCTTGGCCAAGTGCATCGTCGTCCAGACCGATCCCAGGCCGCGTGATCGCAGTGCCAGCAGGAAACTCCATCCCGCAGGGATGATCGACGCCCACGCCGACGCCGCGACCAGCTGGTTAGTTCCGTCGAAACGGCCTTCCAGACAAGGGATTACATGAACAGGCACCCGGCCCAGTGTTTCGGTCAGCCCGAGTGCGCTCTCATAGACCCGCCGGGTCTGGGCATCGGATGCAGTCGAGGCGGCCTGAGCGAGGTAGTCCGCTCCGATGCTGCGGTAGATCTCAGCGATAGCGGCGCGCTTGTCCGCATCGGTGACGACCACCCAGCGCCAGTCCTGCGCATTGCTCGCGGTAGGGGCCTGCATCGCGAGCCGCAAGCACTCGAGAATCACGTCACGATCGACCGGCCGGGTCAGGTCGAGGCGTTTGCGCACCGACCGGGTGGTGGTGAGCAGCTCGTCGACCGAGGAGATGTCCACCGGTCAGACGTCGATCGGACAGGATTGATCGACGCCGAGCACTGTGAGGGACCGCCCCAGGCCGAGGAACACGGCGACGCACAGCGTCAGGTCGAGGATCTCTTCGTCGCGGAACACCTCGCGTAGTTGCGCGAAGAACGCGTCGTCGATCGAGGCGTGCGCGGTGGCGAACCGCTCGGCGTATTCGATCGCCAGGCGCTGCCGAGATGTATAGGCCGGGTAGGTGGCGTAGTCGGCGACATTCGCGTAAAGCTCGGGCGCGATGCCGGCGTGGAGCACCGAGGGCGCGCGGAAGTCCGAGCATGCGACGCAGTCGTTGATTTGCGCGATCCGCATCCTGGCGAGTTCGCGTTCGTCTGCCGGAAGGATGCTTTCCTGATAGGCGCCGCGGATCATGCGTTCGACCATCGCGCCGAGTGGGGGGCGCAGGGTCCAGACCATCGCGGCTTCGCCGCCGGGACCATCCGGCACATCGAGCCTAGCCATGAGCGAACTTCCTGCCGGTGAGGACCGTTACCCTTTTGAGGAAACCAGATTCTCAGCGTCGCTGTCCAGATGCAGCGACTGCGCTCGGGAGGTCTCGGCAATGCTGTTCATGCATGAGGTGCACACCGTGCGCGGTCGCGCCGAGGACGACTTCGAGGCCGCGTTCCGCGACGGTTGGATGCCGATGCTGGGTGCTGGCGACGATGCCCGGTTGCTCTGGTATGCCAACCACGCCCACGGCAGCGGTGCCGCGTACACCGTCGTCACGGTGACTGTTGTCCGGGACGGAGCGGCTTGGGAGCGCCTGGCCCTGCGAATCCAGAAGGGTGATCTGCGGAAGTGGATGCGCGACCTCGACGAGCATCGCCATGATGTCGACGCCAAATTGCTTGTGCCGCTTGCCTGGTCACCGCTCAAGGACGTTGACTTCGACGATGTGCCGACCGATGGCCGAGAACACGAACTGACCCTCTACATGGAAGACACCATGTGGCCGTTTCCGGACAAGTTCGGCGAGTACATCGATCGCTGCGGCGAGGTGTACGCCAAGAGCCTCGATCGGCCTAACCCGCTGCTGACGATCGACGCCGCATTCCAGCCGGCCCTCGGCAGCCAGCGGCGCCGCGAAGTGGCTCTGATGCAGCGAATCCACGACCCACAGGCACTTCTCAGGCTGCTGCAGACCGAGATTCCACCCGAATATCGCGGGCCGGGGACGTGGATGCACGATGCGCTCGAACTGCGCGACCAGTGGACCAGCCGCCTATTGCGGACCTCGTCGTGGTCACCGCTGCATTGAGGCGCAGATGAATATCGGAGCGATCATCGATGCAGCCGCGGCCAGCGACCCCGGCCGCACCGCACTCATCATCGATGAGCGCGTCATCAGCTATGGCGAGCTGGCTGCCGCGGCCGAGAGTTGCGCCGCATGCCTGGCGGACAAGGGATTGGCGGGCGAACGCATCGCCGTCGTCGATGTCGGAAGCCTCCTGTCGATCGCGACGATGCTCGGCGCTGCGCGGATCGGCGCCGCCGCGGTGCTGATGAACCCCGCGCTGACACCACCGGAGTTGCACGAACTCGTCACCAACGCCGGGTGTTCATCGGTCGGCGTCGCGGGCGACGCATACGTCGACCGGCTCGTCGACGCGGGCGTGCCCACGGTGTTCACGACCGCCGAGCTGCTGGGGGACACCAACAAATCACCAGTTGCTGAGGACGTCGATGACCTCGACGCACTGATCCTGTTCACCAGTGGCACGACGGGGCTGCCGAAATCCGTCGCCATCTCACAGCGGCAGTTGGGCGCCCGAATCACCGGGATCACAACACCTTTCCGCGCGGACAAACCACCGACGGTGAGCATGATGAGCGTCCCGTTCTTCCATGTCGGTGGCGCGGTCGGCGTGCTCGGCAACCTGCACATGGGCAACACCTATGTGATCCAACCGCGGTTCGACGCCGGGCAATGGTTACATCTGGCGCAGACGCACCGAGTGACGTCGACATTCATGGTGCCGACGATGCTGCAGCGGATTCTCGACCATCCCGACTTCGGCCGCACGGACCTGTCGTCGTTGACGGCCGTCGCATATGGGGCAGCGGCCGCGCCCGTCGCATTGGTGCGCAGAGCGATGGCGGCGCTACCGAATGTGGGATTCGCCAACGTGTTTGGTCAGACCGAGACCTTGGGCGCCTACACAACCCTGTTGCCGAACGACCATCACGACCCTAACCGAGTCGGGTCCGTCGGTCGGCCGCTGCCAGGCGTCGAGGTTCGGGTGGTGGACCCCGACACCGGAATCGACGTCCAGGCAGGCACGGTCGGAGAGTTGTGGGTCAACACGAATGCACACGTTGGTGAAGGCTGGTTGCAAACAGGCGATCTGGCACGTCAAGACGCCGATGGCTACATCTACCCGAGCGGTCGACTCAAGGACACCATCAACCGCGGGGGAGAGAAGTTCGGTCCGGTCGAGGTCGAGGATGCCATACGGACTCACGCCGCCGTGAGCGACGTCGCGGTCGCGGGGATCACAGATGACGAAATGGGCCAACGGGTCGGCGCCGCGGTGGTGGCCAACTCACCGCTCACACTTGAGGAGCTGCGATCGCACTGCCGCGACCAAATCGCCTACTTCAAACTGCCCGAGCGGCTGAAAGTCGTCGACCACATCCCGTACAACGACACCGGCAAGGTCAACCGTCGCCAACTTGCCGCGCTGATCGTCGACGAAACCTGAGGAGTCGCAGTGCTATTCCTTCATGAGACCCACCAGGTGGTTGGTGCGCGCGAAGACGACTTCGAGGCCGCCTACCGAGACGGCTGGATGCCGACACTGGCGCGCGGCGACGATGCGCGACTTCTCTGGTACACCAACCATGCTCACGGCTCCGGGCTTTCCTACAACGTCATCACCATCACAGGAATCGCCGACGGCGCCGCTTGGGAGCGGCTTGCCCAGCGGGTGCGATCGGAAGATCTGGAGCCGTGGATGCGCGAGGTGGACACCCTGCGTCACGACGTCACAGGCAAGATCCTGCTGCCCGTCGAGTGGTCACCGCTGCAGGAAGTCGATCTCGAAAGCGTGCCCACTGACGCGAGAACGCATCCGCCGAGCCTTTTCATGGAGGACACCGGCTGGCCGCACGCTGCGCTGGACGACTACATCCAGTCGTGGGACGAGATCTACTACCGTCCGCTGTCCAAGACGTCGCAAATACTCGACATCCAGGCGTGTTTCCAGGTCGCGCACGGCAGTTACAAGAGGCGAGAAGCCATGCTGTGGCAGAAGATTTCGCCGGCCAACGACTACGCCACGCTTGTGCACCTGCTGACGTCCGACATCGCGCCAGAGCATCGTGGCCCCGGCAGCTACATGTTCGAGGCACTCAGGTTTCGCGACCAGTGGGAGAGCCGCCTACTGCGGACCTCGGCATGGTCGCCGCTGCACTAGGGGCGGGTGACCAGGTAGGCGAGGTAGACACCAAGCAGAACTTCCAGGAACACCGAGGTCAAGCCGTTGCTCATCTTCACCTCACCGGTGGTGGCGTCGTGCTCTGCACTGGTGATGTGCCCGTGGCGAGTATCCAACACGAATCCTCAATAGGCTCTCCAGTAACAATGGTCGCAATCCGCCGATAGTTCAGGGGAGGGCGAACCAGGTGACGTCGAACGTGGCGAGGCGCTAGCCTTGCTCGGAAGTCGGGTCCGGCGCTTTCCGTGCTGCTCCTGAACGGGTGCTCGCAGGGCGCCACCAGAGAGGACAACCGGGTTTATGACCGAACGAACACGCGTCACATCGGCGTCCAAATTCGTGCGAATGGCGGTCGCGGGCGTATTCATCGCTGGCGGCGCGGTGACGATGGCCGGCCAAGCCGCGGCCGATCCCGCGCCCCCTTGCGCGACGCCGACGCCATCGGGCCCGTGTACCCCCGCTCCCGGCCAGCCCGTGCTGACAACCGATGTACCGGTCGCGGCACCGCCGCCTGCGCCCGCCGGCCCGCCCACGGTTCCGGAGGTCCAGAACCCCGTCTACGGGGCGGGGCAGACGCCGGGGCAACTCGGGTATCTCAGGGACATTTGGCACACATTCCACAGCGGTAACCCGTTGGAGAACCTGACCGCGCCGGTCGAAGACGCACCTGGACCGCCCCCAGGCGCGGGTCCACCGCCGCAGTTGCCGCCGGGATACATCTCGATAAACGCCCCTGAATCGAACGGTCCTCCGCCGCAAGGTCCGGCGACGGGCGGACCAGCGCTGCCGCCGGGGTACTACCCGCTGAACGGGCCACCGCCGCCCGGGTATTTCGACGGGGCTCCGCCGGCGGACCCGGCCGCACCGCCGACGATCACGCCGGCTCCGCCTACACCCTGACCGCGACATGGGATTCACCGGTTGTAGGGCTGCACCTGCACCGAGTTGAAAGCCACGCTCGACGAGGGTGGATGGTCGGTTAGTCGCCCGTTCGCTCGAATTTGTCTGAGAAAGCGCCGCCTCCGCTGCATCCCCCGCCCGCCGCGACGGTTTGGTTGCCGTTCCCGGTCAGAACTGAAAGCGGATCGTCCAATTGCGCAGGCATCGGGTACTCCGCGGTGATCGTCATCTGTGCCGTGCCGCCGGCCCCGCACATCGTGGTGCCTTGTTCGTTGCGAGTCCACTTGTCGTTGGCGAACATCAGCGTGACGGCGCCGTCGGGGTTATGGAACAGGCTCATGCATCGATCGCCTGTGCGCAGGCAGTATGTGTTGGCGGTGAGAACGCCTCCGGGAAGGACGTTGCCGTTCGCGAATGTGGTCGTCTGCCGATAGCTGCCGCGAAGGGCTTCGGCGGGGGTCACCGAGCGCGGCGGTAGGACATCTGGATCCGGAACCTTGTTGAGGTCCGGATCGCCTGTGCGGGTGAACTTCACCGTGCGCTTGGCGGCACAGGCTCCGTTGGTGGACGCTCTGACGGACTCGCCCGACAGAGTCCCGTCGGGATGCGGTTGCAGCGTGAACACCACCCAAAGCTCCGCGGATGCGTCGCCACATTGTGCTGACGCCAGGCCTACGGCCACCCACGTGCCACCCAACTGATCGAAGGTCAGGTTCGACAACAGGGCCATGCTGGCACCGCTGACGTTTGCCGCGGTCGCCGCGCAGCCGCGGGCGCCGCATGCCGATCGGACACCCCAATTGCTCGTTGTCGCAGGCGCATTCGCTACCGGCTTGCCTTCGAGATCGGTGCCAGGCCCATAGTCGGCTCGGTAGGTTCCGGTGAAGGCGCTGGCGCCTTTAGCCGCGGTCGACGGTGCAGACGCGGTGGTCCCGTCGTGCTGGGTCAGCTCGATGACACCGACGACACTGCCTACGAGGACAAGCGCCACGCTGAATATCAGCGCACCGATCAGGACACCTTGGCGTCGGCCCCGCCGCTTCGGTGGTGGAGAAGCCGGCGGCACAAGCAGATTCGGGGCACTCAACTGTGTTGGCGCCGACCGCGACGCTCCGCTATCCGGGGCCGACGGTTGCGGAGGGCTCACACCCTGGCTTGGCGGAACAGGCGGCAACGGGGGAGCGGCGTTCGGCTGACTGGACTGTGAGATGACTTGTCTTGCAGCAGCGGCCATTTCGATAGCCGTTGGGTAGCGGTCGACGGGTTGCTTGGCTAGCCCTGTCGCGATCACCTGGTCAAAAGCGGTGGGAACGGTGCGGCTCTTCTCAGAGGGTCTCGGCGGTGCGGTGAATATGTGGCCGCTGGCGACTTGCTCAAGTGTTGTGCCAGGAAAAGGCTGTTGGCCGGTCAGGCATTCGTATAGCACACACGCCAGCGCGTAGATGTCCGAGCTCGGATGAATCTCACCGGTGCTGAAGCGTTCTGGCGCCATGTAAGCCCATGTGCCGATAGTCGCACCGGTCATGGTCAGGCCGGTGTCCTCGGCGGTGCGGGCAATTCCGAAGTCGATCAGGTAGGCGAAGTCGTTCTCGTCGATCAAGATGTTGGAGGGTTTGACGTCGCGGTGCACCAGTCCGGTTCGATGTGCCCGTTGGAGCGCAGATGCGATCTGCTCGATGATCGACACCGCGCGGTGCGCGTCGAGCGGACCGGCCTCGAGCAGGGTGTGTAGGTCGGTGCCGCTGATCAGCCGCATGGTCACATACAGCCGTCCGTCGATCTCACCGACGTCGTAAATCGGGACGACGTGAGGGTCGTCAAGGCGTGCGGCAGCGCGGGCCTCGCGTCGGAACCGCTTCTCGTAGTCGGGGTCTTGGCTTATCTGAGGGAGCAGCATCTTCAACGCCACGATGCGGTCGATTTCGCTGTCATAAGCGCGCCACACCTCGCCCATCCCGCCGCGGCCCAGCAGTTCGATGAGCCGATAGCGGCCAAATGGCGTGCCCTCCACGGGCTCACGATAACGGCTCATGGGGGCATCTGTGGCGCGATAAGGGCCGGTCAACATAGCTCCGGGCTCGGTTCGCTAGCCGCCACGCTCAGGGGCAACGCAGAAAGGGCTCCTACTATCGCGGAGATGAAGGTCGTTGGTCTGGAAGAACATTTCGCGACACCTGAACTGATCGACGCCTGGCAGGCATTGGCACTCCAATGGCGGGACGTCGGGATCCCCGGTTCGGTCGACGACGAGCTCCGTCGAAGGCTGGTGGATCTCGACGTCGACCGCATTGCTGCGATGGACGCCACTGGCCTCGACGTTTCCGTCGTGTCGATGACGACGCCGGGATTGCAGAACCTAGATCCGCCCGATGCCGTGGCGCTGCAAAGTGTCTGCAACGACAGGCTGGCAGACGCGGTCCGTCGCCACCCCGATCGCCTGCAGGGCTTCGCCACGCTGGCCACGCCACGGCCGGATGCTGCGGCGGCCGAACTCGACAGGGCGGTAAGGGAACTCGGGTTCAACGGCGCGATGTTGTATGGACGCACCCGAGAGCGCAATCTCGATCACCGCGACTTCTGGCCGATCTTCGAGGCGGCGGAAGCGCTCAATGCACCGTTGTATCTGCACCCGCAGCCGCCACCACCGGCCGTGCGGGCCGCCTACTACAGGGGGTTGGGCGATGAGGTCGACGCCGCGTTGGCCACGCACGGATATGGGTGGCATTACGACGCAGGCCTGCAATTGCTTCGGCTGATCCTCGGCGGGGTGCTCGACCGATTTCCCGGTCTACAGCTGATCCTGGGGCACTGGGGCGAGGTGATGCTTTTCTATCTCGACCGCATCGACAGGATGAGCGGCATTGCCAGCCTGGACCGCCCCGTGTCGGAGTACGTCCGCGACAACGTCTTCGTGACGCCGGGAGGGGTATTCAGCCAGCGCTACCTGCAGTGGACGCTCGACGTGGTCGGTGCCGACCGCATCCTGTTCGCCTCCGACTATCCCTACGTGATGGTGCCCGACGGCGGCAGTAGGCGGTTCCTGGAACAGGCCGAGATCAGTGAAACGGATCGGGAGATGATCGCTTCCGGCAACTGGGAGAAGCTCTGCGCGGGGATTCGCCGCTGACTGCCGGCATCCGTCAACCTGGTAACGATGGTGGCGCTGCGCACCCGGCAAGGCCCCTAGGCGATCGCGTAGGTAGGGTGGTTAAATCAGCTAAGGATCCGGTTACGTCTCACCACTGGAGTCATGATCATGACCTCGATGAAAAGGGCTCTTTCTGCCCTCGCACTCGCGGGTGGCCTCACCGCAGCCGGTCTGGGCGCCGCCGCACTGGCCAGCGCCGAGCCCCCTCCGCCACCACCTGCGCCAGTCCAAGGCGAGGAGCCGCCTGCTTGGGCGCCACCGAAGCCTGCCGAGGTCTGGGATGGGCAGCCCGTCGTATGGAGTTCGGGATGGGGCGGCCGCTGGGGTGTGTGGATCAACGGCGGCTTCATTACGTTGACGTCAAACCCGGTCACCGGCGGAGGCTAGCGTCGTCTAGATCTGCCAGTCTTGCGTTCCGTCGCCGTGGGGAGACGGAACGGAATTGGTGACGACGATCGGATCGCCGACACCGAAGTTGTCGTAGAACCACTTCGCGTTCGACGGGCTGATGTTGATGCAGCCGTGGCTCACATTGCGAATGCCTTGATCGGCGACCGACCATGGCGCGCTATGCACGTAGTTGCCGCTGTTGTCGAAGCGCACGGCGAGCTGGACGTGCACCCTGTACCCATCCGGCGACGTATTCGGGACCCCGTAGGTCGCGGAGTCCATCACGACGTCGCGAGACTTGTCTTGGACGTAGTAGGTGCCGTTCGGAGTGTCGCGCCCAGGCTTGCCCATTGACATCGGGAAGGTCTGTTCCACAACACCGTCGCGGGTGATCGTCAACTGATGAGTGTCGTTGTCGGCGACGGCAATTAGCGCGTCCCCGGTAGCGAAGCTCGACCGCGTACCGCCGGCGTCGATGGTGACTGCGGTGTGCGCGGGCCAGAAATCAAATGGCCGCCAACGGACTTGGGAGTCGTTCATCCAGTAGAACTTGCCGGGCACAGGCGGATCCGACGAAACGTGGATCGCCTGCTCGGCCATCGCGCGGTCGGCGACGGGAGCGTCGAAGCTGATGACGATAGGCTTGGCGATGCCGACGGTCGCGCCCTCGCTGGGACTAATCGTCGGAGACTCAAATGGGGCCGCGCCGACGAATGGCGTGGGGTCTTGCCCCTCGGGCGTCCCGAAGGGAATCGCAAGCGGAATCGGGGGCGGGGCAACCGCGGGGTCATCCGATAACACCATGTGCTCGAGGACCTCAGGACCAGGTGTTTCCATCCCTGGCACCGGCTCAGGCGGTGCAACATCGTCGGGGTCCGCTAATGCGCGCGGCATCACGCCGGATGCGAGTAGCACGGCGACCGCAACCATCACGCTTGCCGTGCGGCCACGAGATGGCAGAGAGGACCCGAAGGGTATAGACATCCAACTCAGGGTCACGAACTTGTGCCACAGGGGCGTCAAGGGCCGGTATCAGTTCGGCAGCAAACGCCGGTGATAACGAACCGGCCAAGGGACTCCGCCAATTTGGACTCGGCCGAAGGCCCGCTCGACTAGTCCGCAGGCCGTCTGGCTGTGTTCGATCAGTCGTGTTTGGCCTCGTAGCGCAGCAGGACCGTGCCACCCGGGAAGGTGCGGTTCTCCAACAGCCGCAGCGAGATCCATGACGGCAGTGTCGGGAAGAACGGGGTGCCGCCGCCCACCGCGGTGGGCGTGACCACGATCCGGTACTCGTCCACCAGTCCGGCCTGCACGATCGGTGCGGCCAGCGTCGCGCCGGCCACCTCCAGCGTGCCGTCGGTTTCGGCTTTCAGCTTCGTTACCACCTCGACCGGGTCGCCGCGTTCCAGGCGGGAGTTCCAGTCGACGGACTCCAGGGTGCGCGAGAAAACGACCTTGGGCATGTTGCGCCAGATGTGGGCGAAGTCGACGATAAGCGGTGTGGCGTCTGGGGCCTTGTCCGCGGTCGGCCAGTACGCGGACATCAGTTCGTAGAGCCGCCGCCCGTAGAACGACAGGGCGGTCTCCCGCTCGAAGTCGTTCCAGTACTGGTGCAGTTCTTCGCTTGGATCGCTCCAGTCGATATTGCCTTGTGCGTCGGCGATGTACCCGTCCACCGACACGTTGAAGCCATAGATGAGTTTGCCCATGGAGATCAGACTGCACGAGAGGGCAAAACTCACCGCGACGCCACACGAGACATTGTTCGGAGCAATGATCAGAAACTGTGGATGAGCCTCGGTGTGGGGGCCTGAAAGTGCGCGCACCTCAACGACAAACGCATCGACCCTGATACCGGTGTCCGGCAGCGGTTCTCGTCGGCGATCCTGGCCGCGTGGGCGCGTAGGTCCGCGCCGGCGCGGTCTTCCACAAAGGCAAACTGCTCGAACGGCCCACCGACATCACCCCACCGACGCCACCCTCAGACGGTGACCAGCAAGCCGGAATCGAAGTCGCCTGAGGCGCGCGCCGCCCCGTGGTCGTGGTTGAAGGCGCAGTCGGGAACGCGCGGAGGACCATTTTCGTGGGTGAAGGGGTCCAGGGTGTAAATACAGTCACTGACCAGAGCTAAGCCGTCCGCGCTGCGCCACAGGCCAATTTGTCCGGGCGTGTGACCAGGCAGATGCACGACGCGGAACCCGGCGAGCTCGTCGTCCTCGCACACCGTCTCGGCGATTTGGACCGGGCCACCGTCGAAGAACCGCGCCGCCAACATGAACATCGCGCGGTTACGCCGATCGAGGTGTTCCAGGTGCCAGGAGTGAGCGCCGCCGTCGCCTTCGGCATTCGCGACCTCGTCGGGATGGCAATAGACCGGCACCTCCAGCCCGGCTGCGCCGCCGCGATGGTCGGCGTGCGCGTGTCCAAGAACCACACGGGTCAGGCCCCCAAGCGAGGCAGCGGCTGCGGCGATTCCCTGCGCCATAGACCGGATACCCGAGTCGTAGGCGAGGACGCCGCTGCCGTCGCGAATGAAGTACACGTTCATGATCTTGTCGGGTAGTCCACCGCGAACTATCCACACATCCTGCGCAACTGACTGAACCGGCGCCACTATCAGCCCCCGCAAGAAACGGTCCTTGAGGTTCAGCCGGCGGGCCACGGCTCAGATGTTAGCAAGCAAGATCATCGATCCGGCAGATTCGGAATGCGCGGTGAACATACCATCCACAGGTCTTGACGATTCCTCCATTGTTCGAATCTTTGTGGATGGGCGAGCGGTCAGGCGGCCACCTTCGTAGGTGGTCCTCGGCGACAGAACGCCGTACTTGCCGTGGTCTAGCTTCGCTACCGGGCACGCGCTGAGCTTGTGAACCACGAAACACAGAGGCGGACAGGCGATTACATGCTCTGCCCGCGAACTGGCCTGGGGGACAGATGTTGACGTCCCAAGGATCTTTCAATGCGGCCGGGAGTTCGATGTTTCGGCGTTGGTCAGTAGGCAATTCGCTACGCCGATGTGCGCCCTGTTCGCTGGTCCGCATCGTCGACCCCAGCGGTTTGAAAATCTGCCGTATGGGGCAGGCTCAGGTCATGGGAAAGGTCATTCGTCGTTCCACAATCCTGACGGCAGCTCTTGCGCCCATCGCCGCGCTGTCGCTAGTGATTCCGGCCGCCGGTTCGGCGCAACCGCTCGATTGCCAAAACGGAGAGTGGTGGGATCCTGTCGCCGACGTATGCCAACCGCCAGTGGGGCCGGTGCCGCTGGGCTGCCAGAACGGCGACTGGTGGGATCCGGTCGCAAACGTGTGCAGGCCACCGCTAGCGCCATTCCCGCCGAACTGCGGTGACGGACAGTATTGGAACCCGGTTTCCAACGTCTGCCGGCCGCTCGGCCAGGTCTAGGCGACTGTCACCTCTGCTGGTAACCCCGCCATATTCTCAGCGGGGGAACTGATGCGGTCAATGCGAAAGTGCCGGTGTGACAATATTCGTCATCGATGCACCGGTGGCGGAGGTTACTTGACATAATGTGGCTTATCGGCATTTGAAGAGTGGCGAGTTGCATTAGATGAAAAGACTCGCACCCCGCGGCACCAATTCCGGGTCACCCAACTGGCTCCTTGCATCCATTGCACATAACCGAGCGTGCCGTTTCGTTCATCGCTTAGTGAACGATTCGGGTATCAGGTGAAAACTTGAGTGTGCCCAAGTACGGGCCGGCCCAAGGGTCCGCGATCGACCACCCACCCGGCCTCTCCCCGTGCCCCGTCAATTCGTCACTGTGACGAATTGGCTTGTGGCGCAAGGCTATTGAAGCAACACATTGAGCCGGCGGTCCGCCGGAACTCGCCTCTCGAACGGTTGTCGTTGAGCTCGAACCATTTTGTCCTCGGCTTGTTAAATCCTAAAGAAGAGCGACGATCCTGAATCTCTGATCGCAAGGCGCAGCTCCGTGGTGGTGGGCCCTTCTCCCCCCGCTGCGAGGCAACCTCAGCTCGCGTCCATTCCCAGGGTCGAAGAGGGTCAATTCGTCACCGTGACGTTTTAACAGCAGCCGGCTGCCGCCCAGATAACAGCCGTGACGCGTCGGTTTCGGGCAAATCTCAGACAGGACCGCACGTGCACGGCCATGGTTAGTAGATGTCGAGCCACAAGGTTCCGAGCCCGAAAGAGATCAAGGCCGCCGCACAAGCGGCCGCAGAGACCGCGCAGTCGGTCGCCAGCGGAGCGATGCGCATTCCGCCCGCATCGATTCAACTAGCCGGCCAATTGCCGGACCTCATCGAGAATCTAGCGGTCGCCACCGAACGTCTCAACACCGCGATCGACCGCGCGGAGCGATATCTGGCGCTGGCCGATCCGATGATCCGAACGATGGATGCATTGCTGCCTCAGCTCGAAGCGCTTGTCGCGACTGGCAACGACGTATACAACGCCGTGTCGTCACTCCCCGGCGCCTCAACCATCAGTCGATTTGCGACCGCAGGCGCATCATCGGTGAGAAAGAAGCCGACGCGAGCACGAACCACCGACAAGAAGGCTTGAGTCAGCCTGTAATAGCCTGTCCCCCAACCGCTCAACCGCAGTTCCTCAAGGAGCGACGGCGATTCCTACGACGCGAACGCTAGGACGTGACGCGGCGCCGGGCGAGTTCCTTGATCTCATCGGGCAACGCGTCGGCTTCGAGGATCAAGGGCAGTAACTCCGGTTCCAGTGTCAGCGCGCGGAACACCAGGCCGACCGTCACGTCGTGATCCGGCCGATCCACTACGACGATGGAGTCTCCCGCCCGTACCGTTCCGCTTTCGATGACCCTGAGGTAGGCGCCTGGCGTCGCCGCCTTCGTGAACGTCTTGACCCACCCTCGAATCGACAACCAGGTTGCGAACGTCCGACACGGGATACGCGGCCGCGTCACTTCGAGCACCAGGCCCTCGTCGCCGACCTGCCAGCGCTCGCCGACGCGAGCGCCGGTTACATCGAGCCGTTCTGTGGTGAAGTTCTCGCCGAACTCACCGTTGTTGAGGTCGCGCTGTAGCTCTCGTCCCCAAGCGTCCAGATCCTCGCGGGCATACGCATAAACGGCTTGGTCGTCACCGCCGTGGTACTGCTTGTCGCCGATGAAGTCGCCGAGCAGGCCACTGCCGAGGCCGCCGCGCATCGGTCCGGGGGCGCGCACCGTGATCGCGTCGTTGGTCGGCCGCTTGTCGATGCCGGTCCGCAAGGACCCCTTGTCTGCATTCGGCCGCGGGTGGGCCAGATTGACCGTCAACACGTTCGCCACGGCCGGAGCCTACTTACCGACCCAGTCGTCTGCACATTCAATTTCGCCTACGACCCATTGTGAACCCAATCGCGCGGCCGTAGCCGCCACGTCGCTCGCGCATAATCGAGTTCCGAGTAGGGCCATTGCGTGACGATCCGGCCGGTAGGCGAACGGTAATAGCTGTCGCACTGCGTCCAGATCGTGCGCTCCAGATCGGCGTTGACCTCTTCGTTGAAGCGGTGCTCGGCTTCCGGGCGCACTTCGATGAAGCCGCCTCGGCGCGCGAGCGAGCTGACCGCACTGGCGACCAGCCGTGCGCCGGCCTCCAGGATGTAGATGATCGAATTCGCACCCTGGTTGGTGTTCGGGCCATACAGCATGAAGAAGTTCGGAAATCCACTCACCGCAACGCCGAGATACGCGCGAGGATCCAAACCCCAGCGTTGGTGCAGCCGCTGGCCACCGATGCCGATGACCTCGAGACCCGAAAGGTAGTCGCTCGTTTCGAACCCCGTCGCCAACACAATTACATCCACGTCGACGACACCGCGCGAGGTGATCACCGACGTCGCGGTGATCCGGTCGATCGGATCTGTCACAAGTTCGACGTGTGGGTGTTGCAGTGCCGTGTAGTACTTTTCGCCGAGCAGGACGCGCTTGCACCGGAACGGATAGCGCGGTGTCAATACGTCTCGCAGCGACTCGTCCTCGACGTGGTGCCGCAGGAAGTTCTGCGAAATCTCTTGCACCGTGGCCAACCGCGGATGACCGGGTGTGAGCGCCGTGTTGTCGTGTTGCAGCTTCCACAGCCGCCAGCGTTCACGCAGCGCAGCCCACGGGTGCCGACGGAAGCGTGCCAGTTCCTCGACCGTGTACAAGCGGTCCTCTTTGGGCACCATCCACGGCGGGGTGCGCTGAAAGACCGTCAATTGCGCGGCCGTGGCGGCAAGTTCGGGCACCACCTGCACGCCGCTGGCACCGGTGCCCACGACCGCCACGCGCTTGCCGGTCAGGTCGACGCTCGGGTCCCACTCAGCGGTGTGCATCAGGTTTCCGGCGAAATCGGTCAGCCCCTCGATATCGGGATAGCGAACGGCACCGAACAATCCGACCGCGCTGACGACGACATCGGCCGTGATGGTTCTGCCGTCGGCCAGTTCGACTCCCCACCGTGACACCTGTTCGTTCCAGACCAATCTGTGCACGCGCGTGCCGAGCATCAAGTGCCGACGCAGGTCGAAGTCGTCGGCGACCTTCTCCAGATAGGCAAGGATCTCCGGCTGATACGCGTAGGTGCGAGTCCAACCGCGGTTGGGGGCGAAGGAGAATGAATACAGGTGGCTCTGGATGTCGCAGGCCGCCCCAGGGTAGACGTTCTGCCTCCAGGTGCCGCCGACACCGTCGGCGCGTTCAATGATCAGCAGATCATCGATGCCCTTGCGCCGCAATGCGACTGCGGCCGCCAGTCCACCGAAACCCGCACCGATGATGACCACCTTAGGCGATGTGCGGTGGCGCAGCGCCCGCACGCGACCGGCAAGGTATCGGCGGCGCGAACTCATCGAATCTCAAATCCCTCCGGCGTGCCGGCTGCCCTCGACGCCTCCAGGATTGAGGCGTATTCCGTCGGAGCGCCGTAGAAGAAGCTGCCCTGGCGCGTCACGGCGTTCGCCTGTCCCTCCCGGTTGTAGTACCCGGGTGTACAGGCCTTGGCCCGCCCGGCGCTGGCCGCCGAACGGTCGATCACCGTTTGGACCCAAGCATCCTCGGCGTCGATCGAAGCCTCCATCTCGGTCACGTCGTGGCTCAGCGCCCAGGAGATCACCGATGCGGTGTGACGCGCTTGCACGTCAAGCAGATACGGGAAATTCACGGTGAACCCCGACTGAGCGATGCTGAGCACGAAACAGTTTGGGAAGCCGTTGACGCTCAGGCCGTGAAGCGTGCGAACCCCGTCGCGCCATTTGTCCGTGAGTGACAGGCGGTCTCGGCCGATAATCTCGAAACCCGTACGTCGCGCATAGTCTGTGCCGATCTCGAATCCGGTCGCGAAGATGAGGCAATCCACCGCGTGCTCTACGCCGTTCACGACGACACCATCGGGTGTGATCTTCTCAACGCCCTTGCCCTCTGTGTCAACCAGTGTGACGTTGGCGCGGTTGAACGTTTGTAGATACGCATCGTGAAAGCACGGCCGTTTGCAGAAGTACCCGTACCACGGTTTGAGCGCTTCGGCGGTCGCGCGGTCGGCGACGATGGAGTCGACTCGCGCCCTGATTTCCTCCATCTTGGCGAAGTCGGCCATTTCCACTGTGCGCAAACGTTGTTCGTCCGACATCCCTTCGATGCGGGTCTGCCGCATGACGAAGAGTTTCTTGACGATACTGGTCCATGCGTCGTTGACCAGATCCTCCTCGGCGGAGCCGCCCGCGGTCAACAGCTGAAAATTCTCGATGCGTCGCCGCTGCCAGCCATCATCCAGAGTCGCCGACCAGTTCGGATCGGTCGGCCGATTGCCACGGACGTCGACGGTAGACGGCGTGCGCTGAAACACCAGAAGATGTTTCACCGCATTGGCAAGGTGCGGCACGCACTGGATGGCGGTGGCGCCGGTCCCGATGATTCCGACGCGCTTATCCGACAGCTTGGCCAGATCGGCTCCGGTGTAGGAGTAGTCCCACCGGCTGGTGTGAAACGCATGGCCGCCGAAGTCGGAGATGCCGTCGATGCCAGGAAGTTTCGGCTTCTGCAGGTACCCGTTTGCCATCGCCACAAATCGTGCGCGGATGGCGTCGCCGTGGTTTGTGGAGATTACCCAGCGGGAAAGGTCTGACTCCCAACGAATTTCGTCGACCTCGGTTTGCAGGCAGATATCGCGGTACAGATCGTAGTGTTCGGCGATGCGTCGACAATGAGCGAAGATCTCATCGCCCTTGGCGTACTTCTCCGTCGGGATATAGCCCAACTCCTCCAGCAGCGGCATGTACACATACGACTCGACATCGCACGCGATGCCCGGATAGCGGTTCCAGTACCAGGTGCCGCCGACGTCGGCCGCCTTGTCGATCAGCCTGATGCTCTGCACGCCCAGGTCGCGCAGTCGAGCTCCGACAAGTAGCCCGCCGAACCCGGCGCCGACGATC
This sequence comes from Mycobacterium sp. JS623, assembly GCF_000328565.1. Classification (NCBI taxonomy): domain Bacteria; kingdom Bacillati; phylum Actinomycetota; class Actinomycetes; order Mycobacteriales; family Mycobacteriaceae; genus Mycobacterium; species Mycobacterium sp. JS623. Next base: position 3,446,138 of record NC_019966.1, read on the forward strand.
GCGACGTCAACGTCGTCGGACAACGGGTCGCGGGCGAAGTCCGGGTCGCTCCAGGGATCCTTCCCAAATCCGGCAAACGGGCCCGCGATCTCGACGTACTGCGCGATCCCGTCGGGTCGTAATCGCCGGTCCCGCTCAAAGGCGTATTTCTCCCGCAGCGCATCTGCGTCGAATGCCACGCGGTGTCCTCCACCAGGGTCCAGCTAATTACCGTTCCTGGGCATCTTCAATCACTTCGGCAGCCCTGGCAAGAGCCCTAACCTTGTTATATGTCGCGTCGGGTGGTGGTGATCGCGTCCGCGCTGCTGGTGCTCGGCGGACAGGGGCAGGCTTCGGCGGCACCACCGGATCAGCCTGCCCCCACGCTCCCGCTGCCACCGACCATTACGACATTGCCGCTGCCCGACCTGCCGATGCCCGTCGGCGTCCCGCCGTTCGTCTACCCAGCCGACGTCCCGCCCGTGCAGTTGCCGAGCGACATACCCGCAGTCGAGCTTCCCGCGGCAATTCCGACTGTGCAAATGCCCGCGGATGTCCCCGCGGTGCACCTGCCCGCCGACGTTCCGCCCATCCAGCTTCCGGCGCCCATTCCTCCGGGCTTGTTGTAGCGGTCAGGCGTTGACGTACTCCGCCAGGTGCTCGCCAGTCAGGGTCGAGCGGTCGGCGACGAGATCGGCGGGCGTGCCCTCGAAGACGACTCGACCGCCGTCATGACCGGCACCAGGACCGAGGTCGATGACCCAGTCCGCGTGCGCCATCACCGCCTGATGGTGCTCGATCACGATCACCGACTTTCCCGAGTCGACGAGCCGATCAAGCAACGCCAGCAGCTGCTCGACGTCTGCGAGGTGCAGGCCGCTGGTCGGCTCGTCGAGAATATAGACGTCACCCTTGTCGGCCATTTGTGCCGCCAGCTTCAGTCGCTGACGCTCGCCACCGGACAACGTGGTGAGCGGCTGGCCCAGCGACAGGTAGCCAAGCCCGACGTCGGCGAGCCGCTCGAGAACCTTATGTGCAGCAGGCACTTTCGCGGCACCATCGCTGAAGAACGCCAAGGCGTCGGTCACCGACATCGCGAGCACCTCGCTGATGTCTTTCGAGTTGCCGGAGCCGCCGAATCGATATTTCAATACCGATGCCTCAAACCGCTTGCCCTCACACACATCACACGGCGTTGCGACACCCGCCATCATCGCGAGGTCGGTGTAGATGACGCCCGCGCCGTTGCAGTTCGGGCAGGCGCCCTCGGAGTTGGCGCTGAACAGCGCTGGCTTCACGCCGTTCTCCTTGGCGAACGCCTTGCGGATGGGCTCGAGCAACCCGGTGTACGTCGCGGGATTGCTGCGTCGGGAGCCGCGAATCGGTGTCTGGTCCATCGCGACCACACCGTCCAGGCCGGCAACTGAGCCGTGGATCAGCGAGCTCTTGCCCGAGCCAGCCACTCCTGTCACGACGACAAGCACGCCCTGCGGGATATCGACATCGACGTCCTGTAGGTTATGCGTGTTCGCACCGCGAATTTCCAATGCGCCGTTCGGTTTTCGCACCGATTCCTTCAGCCTGGCCCGGTCGTCGAGGTGTTGACCCGTGAGAGTGCCGCTGCGCCGCAGCCCGTCGACGGTGCCCTCGAACACCACCTCGCCGCCCGCGGTTCCCGCTCCGGGACCGAGGTCGACGACGTGGTCGGCGATCGCGATCGCCTCCGGCTTGTGCTCAACGACGAGCACGGTGTTGCCCTTGTCCCGCAGCTGCAGCAGCAGATCGTTCATCCGCTGGATGTCGTGAGGGTGCAGACCAATGGTCGGCTCGTCGAACACGTAGCTGATATCGGTGAGCGACGACCCGAGGTGGCGGACCATCTTCACGCGCTGCGCCTCGCCGCCCGACAGCGTTCCCGATGGCCGATCGAGCGACAGATAGCCGAGTCCGATTTCGACGAAAGAGTCGAGGCTGTGCTGCAGCGCCGCCAACAGCGGCGCGACCGACGGTTCATCTAGGCCCTTGACCCACTCGGCGAGGTCGCTGATCTGCATGGCGCAGGCTTCGGCGATGTTGGTCCCGTTGATCTTCGACGACCGGGCAAGCTCAGACAGCCGGGTGCCGTCACACTCGGGACAGGTTGAGAACGTCACCGCCCGTTCGACAAAGGCGCGGATGTGCGGCTGCATCGCATCGACATCCTTGGCCAGCATCGACTTCTGAATCGCCGGGATCAGGCCCGAATACGTCAGGTTGACGCCATCGACCTTGATCTTCGTCGGCTCCTTGTAGAGCAGGTCGTTCATTTCTTTCTTCGTGTACTTGCGGATCGGCTTGTCCGGGTCGAAGAAGCCGCAACCGCGGAAGATCCGGCCGTACCAACCGTCCATGCTGTAGCCGGGGATGGTCAGCGCGCCCTCGTTGAGCGACTTGCTGTCGTCATAGAGCGCCGACAGGTTGAAGTCGTTGACAGCGCCCCTGCCCTCGCAGCGCGGGCACATCCCGCCGGTGATGGAAAAGCTGCGCCGCTCCTTGACGGTCTTGCCGCCCTTTTCCAGAGTGACGGCGCCCGCGCCGCTGATCGAGGCGACGTTGAACGAAAAGGCCTGCGGCGAACCGATATGCGGCCTGCCCAGCCTGCTGAACAGAATGCGCAGCATCGCGTTCGCGTCGGTGGCGGTGCCGACCGTGGAGCGCGGGTCGGCACCCAACCGGTCCTGACCGACGATGATCGCGGTGGTCAGCCCGTCCAAGACGTCGACGTCGGGCCGCGCCAGCGTCGGCATGAAGCCCTGCACGAACGCGCTGTAGGTCTCGTTGATCAACCGCTGCGATTCCGCCGCGATGGTGTCGAACACCAACGAGCTCTTGCCCGAGCCCGAAACGCCGGTGAATACCGTCAGCCGGCGTTTCGGCAGCTCGATGTTGATGTCCTTGAGATTGTTCTCGCGAGCGCCGTGCACGCGGATGAGGTCGTGGCTATCGGCGGCATGTAGGGCAGGCGAGCGCGTGGACTTGGTTGGCATGCGTCAGCGCAGCTCCTGGATTCGGACCATGTTTCCCGCTGGATCGCGCAGCGCGCAGTCGCGGACGCCGTACGGCTGCTCGGTCGGCTCCTGGACCACCTCGACGTCGCCGGCCTGGATCTGCTCGAAGGTGCTGTCGAGGTCCTTGGTGGCCAGCAGCAGTGTGCCGAAGGTGCCCTTGGCCATCATCTCGGAGATCACGCGACGCTCGTCGTCGGTGAGGCCGGGGGTGGCGGTCGGCGGGTACAGAACGACGTTCGTATCGGGCTGGTCCGGCGGGCCGACGGTGATCCAGCGCATCTTGCCGTTTCCGACGTCGAGGCGCACCTCGAAGCCGAGGGTGTCGCGATAGAACGCCAGCGACTCTTCCGGATCGTCGAGGGGCAACATGCTGGAGTGAATGGTGAGGTTCATGTCGCTCACGTTATGTGCAGCCGAGCGGCGGGCGCTTCTCGATTCCTGATCGGTCTGGTGACTTGTTTCTCGACGCACGATGGAAGGCCGTCAACAGCGCCCGCGGCCCTTTCTCGATAGGAGCTCGGCGACATGCCGACCAGCTCGGTGAAGCGTGTGCTGAAGGTTCCTAACGACGAGCCTCCGACGGCGAAACAGACCTCGGTGACGCTCATGTCGCCCCGGCGCAGCAACGCCATCGCGCGCTCGATCCGCCGCGTCATCAGGTAGGAGTACGGCGACTCCCCGTAGGCGAGTTTGAACTGGCGCGACAGGTGGCCGGCCGACATGTTCACACCGCGTGCCAACGCCTCGACATCCAACGGCTGCGCATACTCACGGTCCATCCGATCACGGACACGACGCAGCAGCTTCAGGTCGCGCAGCCGCTGTGCATCAGGCGTCACACCGGGATCGTACGTCGGGTGTCTACGTCCAGAATTCGTTCATGGGTTGCGCGTAGCGGTCGTTGTTGGTCAGCGGCGGGAGTCCGAGAGAATCCTCGATGGTGCGCAGCAGGCTGTAGTGGTCATAGCGATCATCGGCGACGAACGCGCCACCACGCATCCCGCTGGCGACGGCACCCGGCGACGGGATGACGACTGTGACGATGTGGTTGCCTTGGTTGCCGATGCCCAACGACAGGTTGTTGTAGTCCTCGTCGAATGTCAGGAAGATCGCGCTCTTCTGGGTGGGGTCATTCCACGTGTTGGAGTCCATGATGATGGGCAGCGTCTCGTTGAGCCATGCGTCGCCTGCCGCGACGTTGTATTGGTGTCCGCCAAGGAATTTCGGGGTCAACTGGCTCAGGGCCCATTGGACTATGCCGGTGAGGGTATTGGTGGGACCTTCCATGTTGGTCGCGTCATCGGCGGCGAACCACGCGAAATTGGGAGCGGTGTTGGGGACGACGAGATCGCCTGCCATCTCTGATAGATCGAACAAGTGGCTGTTCACCCGGGTCGGATCGTTGTAAATGTCGCTGTAGGCCAGGAAGGGCAGCCGGTCGGTAGGTGTGCTGTAGCCGCCGCCACCCTCCATGTACCCAGCCCAGGTCTTGTGCGCCAGCTCGATGTTGTCGGCAAGGTTGGGTTGGTCAAAGCAGTTCGCGGGGCAGTTGTAGTTGATGCCGAAGTCTGAACCACCCAGGATCGGGTAGTAGTTCGGATCGCTCGGGTGCGTGAGTGCGTAGTAGTTCGACGCGAGTCCGTAGGTGTCGATGAGACCGTTTAGGTACGGGGCGTTGGGGCTGCCGACGATGTCAGTGAAGCCCTTGTTCTCCATGTAGACCATGAACACGTGATCGAGCGGCTTGACGCTCGATGCCGGTCGCGTGAGCGGCGCGGGAGCCAGGCCTGCAGCACCGACCGTGAACGAGAGGTTGTCGGCGTAGGCGTTGTTGTAGTTGCCTAGTACCGGGTTGCAGTCCTCGAGCGTCACCACCACACGCGCAGTGCGGGTGCCCACCGGGATGGTGCCCGTGGTTTCGCGGTCAATGAAGCCGGTGAGGAAGAATCGATCGAGCACGCCGACCGGCCGGATGCTTCCGGTGCCGAGGGTGGCTCCGCTGGCATTGAGGAACTCGACGCGGACCGAGGCAGCGGACGGGTCGATGGTGAACCCGCCGAGGTCGCCGCCGAGCGTGTAAGGCACTGCGCCACCGTCGATCTCGGCCGCCGCGGCACTGAGGTTCACGGTCTGGCTGAGCGTGGAAGTGGCGACTGGTCCACCGCCGAAGAATTGATTGCCACCATCGGGTGGTGCGCACGCCGCGCTGGGGAATCCGAGGAACGCGGGGAATGTCGGGCCCGGGGAGGATGTCGGCCACGGAAAGCGGCGCAGAGTGCCGTATTCAATGACTGTCGGTGTGCCGGTCACGGTCCAGCCTGGCACTGTCACCGAGCTGTATCCCGACAACGACGGGTCACCGAGTTCAGCGCCAGGATTCACTAGCAAGTTCGGCCCGCCAACGGTCAGCGCGGGGACGTGTGGGGCGGCTACCGGCGAGAAGCCGAGCAGTGTCTGCTCGATCTCACGGCGCGCAAACGCCAACAGCGTCCACAGCGCGGGCTCGTGAATCGGTGCGACGGGACTGGCTGTCATCGACGGTCCCAGCCCGGCCCACCCAAACAGAGACGAGACGACGCTCGTGACGATGTTCAACGGTGCCAGCGGCCCACTGAACGCCGGATGCTGCTGCGGCGCACTCGTTTCGATTGAGTTGACCGTCGCGGTGATTGGCGATGACGGCGTCACCGGTGCAGCGCTGGCGACGGCGTGCACTTCGGTGCTCGGCGTTGAGTGCGTCGTTCGAAGCGCACTCGGCGACTGCAGGTTTGCGGCGTTGCTAGTCAGATTCGCTTGCGGCACAGAAAATGTCGAGGTTGCTGTCGATGCGCTTCGTGTTGCCGCCTTGAGCGCCTTGCTGGTACCTCGTTTTGGCGATTCCGCTGCCGGCGTGGTCGGGAGCTCGTCATCATCGGAGGACGTCTTGATTGTGGGGCCCGAATCGTCGGCCGCTGTATGCGACTCGGCCGTCGACGTTTTTTCCGAGGCCGCGCTGTCGGATTCTGTCGATGGACTCGACGGGGCCGGCTTCTTCGCCGCCGACGACGCGGACGAGGTATCCGCCGCACTAGTCGAGGCCGACGAAGGACCCGAGTCTGCTGGCTCCGCGAAGGCGACTGCAGGCGTAGTGGCTACCGCCCATCCGACCCCGAGCGCGACAGCTAATGCGCCGACTCGACCGACACACGTGTCGTAACCCATCCCCGCTCCTTGATCGATGGGGCAGTTCAGCGCCAAAAAATGTACGCCGCGGCCGATCAGCGAGGGTCCGAACTGAGGCAATCGACCGGGCCTGCTGCCCCAATCTCCCGCGAGATGCCGATTAGCCACGGCATCCAGACCGCGGCGAAAGCCGTTGACCTCGGCTGATTTGCCACCGCCTCGCACGTCAGCGCTAGCATCGAGAGGTGACTGAACGCGAGGCCCCGCCGGATTGGGGCTTCGATCACCGGCAAACCGACCCTTATGACCACGACGGGTGGTTCGGTGGTCAACTCGCTGAGCCCACGTTCGTAGAGGAAGCGCCCACCCCGCCGCGCGGTGGGCCGGTCGTTCATGTCCCCGAGGAACCCGACGTTGCCCCGCCCGAGATAGCTCCTCCGGTTCCCGCGCCGCCTGTCCGCCGTGCCTCGACGCCGACGGTAAACACGTGGACGGTAAACGGCCAGCTGCGCGCATCAGATACCAGCACGTTGACGTTCCGGGCTCCCCCGCCGCCGTGGTATCGCACCAAACAGGGACGAGTCGGGTTGGTCGTGGTCGCCGCTGCTGCGGTGGTCGTGCCGATCGTCCTGCTCACATGGCCTGACAGCTCCGCCACGGGTCCTGCCCCGTCGACGTCCGTCGCGCCGCACCCTTCAACGACCCAGCCCGCCCTCAGCAGTGCTCCGCCCGCGCCGATCAACCTGCCCCCGCCTCCGCCGCCACCGCCGCCTCCCCCGCCACCTCCGCCGCCGGAGAACACCGGTTCTGCGCCGTCGTACAACGAGCCGTACTGGACGGGGCCGGCAGACCCGAGCCAAGGTCCGAGCATCGACGTGACCCGCGCGCCGATCAGTGTGGCGCCATCCAAGCAACAACCATCAGGCACCAACTCAGCCAAACCTGGGGACGGCCGCAAGGGCTTCCATTGTGGAGGCTGGTGCTGAGCGGGCCTGCTATTCGTAGTTGAGACCCTTGAGCGGTGTCGACTGGCCCGAAAAGTCGATCTGCGCAGCCGGATTGGCCACCGCGGTGACCATTCCCGAGCCGAATGCACCTTGCGAGTCGAACAGCGTCGCCGTGCCGACCGAAATCCCATCTGACGTCCAGTGCGAATCGCCTTGGACGGTGATCCAGTCGTCAACGGGCAACCGGGAGAAGGCCGCCGTCAGGTCACCGTTGATATAGCCGATGCCTTGCGTCCCCAGATTGGTCACCAGACTCGTCGCCTCGGCGATCATCACGGCGCGAACAAACGGAGAGTTCTTCTCCCCCGCAAGCACTTTGATGCCGTCGTTGAAGAATCGCTTCCTGGAGTCATTCTGATGTGCCGCAGGCGACCGCGTCCAGCCAACTTCATCGCTTCCGACAAACGGCAGTATCGAATCGTCCGGTGATGGCGGCTGTATGAGTGAGATCGGCGCACTCCACTCCCGGCCGGGCGGTGCCATCGAGCGGCGGTACTGCACCAGCGTGGCCCGAGTCACCGTGCGACCGTCCTGAACCAAATCGCATTCCGCGCTGCGCACGCGTCTTCCGTCGCGGACCACTCGCACGTCGATCGTCGTAGCCGCATTGCGCGCTGCCCGAAACAGATCTGCGGTGAATCGAGTAGGCATAAAATCCGGTGATCCACAATGATTTTCGAGCGCCCGAGCGGCCAACCCGACAACCGCGGGCCCATTGAGATGATCGTCGCCCCAATGGCTTTGCGCGAACGGCGTCGGCACGAACGCGCCACCCTCCGTCAGCGTGAAGTGCGCCGGTTCCGTTGACATCCGATCATCGTCGCACAGCGGCAAATAGGCTAGGTGTTGCGGCCGCCGTTGACGCCCAGGATCTGCCCAGTGATGTAGCCGGCCTCATCGGAAATGAGGAAAGCGCATGCGGCAGCGATGTCTTCGGGCCTCCCCATCCGGCGGACCGGGGTGGCCTCAATCGTCGCCTGCACATTGCCGAGCCTTCCGAGGGATTCCGCGTTACGCAGCATCGGCGTATCGATGAAGCCCGGCGGGACCGCGTTTACGGTGACTCCAGCCGGTCCGTACTCCAGGGCCAGCGACTTGGTCAACCCGTTGACCGCCGACTTCGCGGCGACGTAATGCGACATGTAGGGCGTGCCCGAATGCGTACTCGACGAGGAGATATTGACGATCCGGCCCCAGCCCGCGTCGATCATGTCGGGCAGGACCGCTTGAATGCAGTGGAATACCCCGTTCAGGTTCACGTCGACCACCCTCTGCCATTCGTCGAGGGTGATGTCGGTGAACCGCTTGAAGCCGTCCAGGCCGGCCGCGTTGACCAGGATCGTGACCGGACCGAGCTGCGCGCGGATCGCCGTCAATGCCTGCTCCACCTGGGCACGATCGGTCACATCCGCGGTCTGTGCGAACTCCTCATCGGACGGGTTCAGGTCAATGGTGGCCACGTGGTAGCCGTTGGCCCGCAGCCGTTCGGCCACTGCGCGGCCAATGCCCGAACCGCCTCCCGTCACGACAGCAGTCTTCATAAAGATGTCTTCCTTTCCGAATCAGTTGAATCATTCATGTTTGGCCTCATGTGCGCCGAGGCGTGCGCAGACCAAGCGTGCGACGACCCGCATGGACGAGATGGGCGCGCAGCACGTCGTCATCTAGGTTCGCCCCCGTCGCGCCAGCCATCCCGGCGAAGACCATGGCCGCCCGGACCTCTCCGCCCGGTCCCGGCTCAACGTCGGCCAGCAGGGCCAGCTGTCGCTTGATCAGGCCGCCCCATTCGGCGCGCTCGGCCAGCACCGCCGCGACGCTCGGATCGGCGGCAAGCACGGCGACAAGTCCCCTGTTCCGGACAGTCAACGCGGCGTAGCCGCTCAACATGTGTTCCGCCCGCGAGTGAGCAGTGCGCTTCGCTTCGGCAGACTCGACGACGATTCGCAGCTCATCGAGGATCGGCTCCAGGACGGCCGCCAGCAGTTGCTCGCGAGTCCGAAAATGGTGGTAGATAGCCGCTTTCGTGAACCCGAGTTCGTCGGCGATCATCTGCAGGGACGTGCCCGCGAAGCTATTGCGGGTGAACAGGGCGACGGCGACCTCGATCAGTCGCGTCCGGGTGTCGGTCGTCTCCAACGCCGCTGTTGCCATCGCCAGCTCCTCGAGGTTCAGCTTTACGATCGTATAGTATTTTACTAGCCATTCGTAAAGCCATTCCCTCTATGATGGGCTAGGCCTGGAGGTCACCCTGTAGCTCCGCGGAGATGTCGGGCAAAGAAGCCGAGCGAACTCTCGAGCACGTAGCCGGGCACTTGACGGTGCCCGCTCGGAAAGGCGCGCAACATCTTCTCCTCCGAGGCGAAGGCGTCGAACAACGCGAGACCGTCGTGTCGGGCGATTTCCTCGTCATCCCACGGCAACAAGTACTCAATCGGGATCCTGATCCGGTTGGCCGCCGAAACTAGCGCGTCAGATGTGAACATCGCGCCGAAGACCGCTGCGGTGATTCGAGGTTCGATCGCTGTCAACGGAATCCCGATCGCGGTGGCCAACGTCATCCCGATGTAGCCGATCGGGGACCTGGCACCGATCTCGGGCAGCGCCTGCAGAGCGTCAATGGTCGCCTGCCATTCCGGCACGGCGCGCTCGGCCAGTGACGCATTGAACTCGACGACGATCGGGTCGATCGGCTGACGTGTCGAGCGAGCGTGCCGCAGCGCCGCGACCCACCGCTTGTCCTCGGCGTTTCGCGGCCGCTCACCGTGCCCGGGCGCGTCGATGATTGCCACGGTGAAACCACAGGTGCTCACGCAATGGTGGGCGCGGGCCACCACTCCCGGCGCCTTCTTGTGCAGGCCGCCGCCATGACCCATCAGCATCACGGGCGCCCCATCCGAACCGGATGCGGATGACCAGATCACGCCTGTGATCTCGCCCAGGATGAAACCTCGTTCGATGACACCGTTCGACGACGTCTGTGAAGTGAATTGCATAGGTGCTGCCTTTCGGGATTGCCTTGTTATCGAGGCACTCCTGGCGACACCTCCGTCAGTCGCCCAACCGTGGAGAAACAAGGAGCACCCACCTCGGTACTGCGTTCATGGGTCTCACCTCCTCGATCGACGTCACGGTATCCGGGACGCTAGCAGCCGCGACGTCATCCCTGCCAACGCTTTTCTCGCTACCCAGCGACCCGCAGTACGCCGTCGGCCTCGGCCTCGACGCGCGTTCCGAAACTGCGGCTCATCTCTGCCACATTGGCGTGCAACCACGCGGCATCCTGCTCAGGCGCGCGCTCGAGTCGCATTCGCCGCATGCGCATGGGCATCATGCGCAAGACGATGTCTGTGGATTCGATCGATACAAAGTGCAGGAGTCGCAGCTCATGCCGGTATGCCTCGTACGTTCGGATGCCTTCGTAGTCGTCGATGGTGTCCCCGCATCCGTACAGGATCAGTTTTCCGCGATACGCCTCGATTGGCCTGGGGTGGTGCGAGGAATGGCCGTGCACCAGGTCGACACCTGCGTCAATCAGCCTGTGCGCGAAGCGAATCTGCGCGTTGTCCACGGCGTAGCCCCAATTCGAGCCCCAATGCACCGACACCACCCCGATGCCGTCGGGGCCCTTCACGGCGGTCACTCGACGAGCAATCATGTCGGCGCTGCGGTCCGTCATATCCGGCACATACGCGACCCCCGGGCGGCGTGCCGTCGCGGCCCACTCCGGTGGAATACCGCTCGAATTCATGCCACACGACGCGATGACGACCCGTCCGACGACCACGGGGCGCTCGGCAGCATCAGCATCCAAACCCGCACCAGCACTGTGTATTCCGGCGAAGTCGAGGGTTTTCAGGGTGTCACGAAGACCCTGATATCCGAAATCGAGGATGTGGTTGTTGGCCAGGGCGCAGACATCGGGCCGGATCGCGGTCAGACAGCCGATGTTGTCCGGATGCATCCGATAATGCACCACCTTTCCGCGGGCGAATTCACCCCGCGCGGTGATGCTGGTTTCCAGGTTGAGTAGTCGGACGTCGGGAGCGAACCAGTCGACGATCTCCAAAGCTTCGCCCCATGGCCATGAGAAATCGATCGGTGTCGGGATCGGACCGTTCACCTGCTCGGCGAGCGAAATGTATTTTCGCGCATCGGAAACCACGGATTCGTGCAGGGTCGGATCACCCGGGTGTGGCAACAGTTGATCGATCGCACGGCCAGTCATCACGTCGCCGGTGAGGAAGATGACCGTCATGACGACTCAGAGAAGATGTACGCGAAACACATTCGGGCCATCGATCCGCACCTCCCACGCGAGTCGGTGCGACCACCGCCGCGCGACAGCAGGTCGCATCTCAATCGTCGCAGCTAATTCGGCCAGCGTGGTGGGATTACCCAGAGCGATTCAGCTGCCAGATGCGGGTGGACAGCAACGTCGCGAATGCACACCACGCGGGATAGGCGGCGAGGACACCGGCCCGCGGGCCAGACGCCGCGACGGCCCGTCGCGTGAGATCCGCACTGCTCGCAGTCAGCGCGGCCGCCGCGATGGCCGACGCGGCGAGTTGACGCCGCGTGAAGAAGAGCCATGTCCACCCGGCGTTGAGCACAAGGTTGACGGCCAACAGGCCTGCATAGGTGCGGGCCTGCCCGCGATCCTCGGTGCCGAGGTCGTCCAGCACGGAGGCTGATACGGCAGCGATGTCCGCATAGAGCACGGGCCACACGATGGGAAAGGCCTGACGCGGCGGTTGGAAGCTCGGCTTCTTCAGCCCGGCGTACCACGTCGACTCCGCGGGCCGGCTTGCCAGACCGCCTACCAGTGCCGTGATGAACGTGGCCGCAACGGTGCTGACCAGTGTCTTTGAACGCATGCGGGAATTTACCCCAAAGCCGATGTCACGAATCGCGGCGCCGCTCGCGTCTGGTGTGTATCAACCGACACGAAAGGCGGAACGATGACCGAGATCCTGATTCTGGGCGCCGGGTACACCGGGATGGCCGCCACCGCCGGGCTGGTGGGTCGTTTGAAGGGTCGCGACGACGTTCACATCACGCTCGTCAACCCGCAGACCCGGTTCACCGAACGTCTGCGCTTGCATCAGACTGCGTCCGGCCAGACCCTGGCAGACCTGGAGATCCCCGACCAGCTCGAGGGCACCGGCGTCGACTTCGTCCAGGGCTGGGTGACGGGCGTAGACGCCGACGCGCAGACCGTCGGTATCGACGATGCCTACCCGCTGCCCTACGACACCCTTGTCTACGCGCTCGGCAGCGTCGCCGACACCGAGACTGTTCCGGGAGTTGACGAATTCGCCTACTCCTTGAACAGCGCGCAGGACGCGACACTGCTCGCCGAACACCTGAACCGCCTTCCCGACGGCACCGTGGTAGTGGCGGGCGGTGGACTCACCGGCATCGAGTCGGCAGCCGAGATCGCCGAGCAGCATCCCGAACTCGACGTTGTGCTGCTGAGCCGTCAGGTGCCGGGTTCGATGATGGGCGACAAGGCGCGGGCCCGGTTACACGCGGGTCTGAAGCGGCTTGGTGTGCGGGTGCGTGCAGGCGTCGACATCGTCAAGGTGATGTCCGATGGTGTCGCGCTGGACGACGGCGAAGTGGTCGACGCGCAGGCAGTGCTGTGGACCACGGGCGTCCGGGTGTCCCCGCTCGCGGCGGCCGCCGGATTCGACGTCGACGACCGCGGCCGCATCATCACCGACGGGGCGCTGCGGTCGGTGTCACATCCGAACGTCTATGCGGTCGGTGACGCCGCCGCGATCCATCAGGGCTACGGCGTCATTCACGGCACCTGTCAGAGCGGTATCCCGACTGCGCTGCATGCGGCGGCTTCGATCGCGCGTGAGCTGAAAGGCAAGCAGCCCAAGCAGTTCCGCTTCGGCTATGTCCATCAGCCCGTCAGTCTCGGCCGCAACGACGGCGTCATCCAGTTCACCCACGCCGACGACACTCCAGGGCGGTTCTACTTGGCCGGCCGGTTCGCCGTCGCGTACAAAGAGACGGTGAGTTCCAGTCCGTGGACCACATACCGTCTGCTCAAGGTGCTGCCCGCGCTGGGGGCGGCGACCTGGCGGCGTGGCGGCCGGACCAACCGATGAACGCCGACCAGCAGACGTTCGCCGACCACAGGACCCTGTTGTTCTCGGTCGCGTACCGAATCCTCGGCTCGGCCGCGGATGCCGAGGACGTTGTGCAGGACGCCTGGTTCAAGTGGTCGGCGGACGACCGCTCACAGGTCACCGATCCGAAGGCTTACCTCGCGCGCATTGTGTCGAACTTGTCGATGGAACGGCTTCGGTCCACGCGTCATCAACGCGAAACCTATGTGGGGCCATGGCTTCCCGAGCCGATCCTCACGCAGGCCGACGCCGCCGAGGACGTCGCCACCGCCGAATCGGTTTCGATGGCGATGCTCGTCGTTCTGGAGACGCTCAGCCCCTTGGAGCGCGCGGTCTTCGTGCTCAAGGAAGTGTTCGCCTTCAGCTACGCCGAGATTGGTGAGGCTGTTGAGCGTTCCGAATCCGCGGTGCGCCAAGCCGCTCACCGCGCCCGCGAACACGTGCTTGCGCGCCGACCTCGGTTCCGGACCGACCGCGTCAAGAAGCGCGAAGCCACCGAGCGGTTCTTCGCGGCCATCACGGGCGGCGACATCAACGAACTGATGGAGTTGCTCGCACCGGAGGTCACGCTATGGACCGACGGCGGAGGCAAGGTCCGCCAGGCGATGCGGCCCATCATCGGTATCGACAACGTCGCACGCTGGATCGCCGGTGCAAGCACACGGCCCTATGAGGGCGTCGAAATCGCCGATATGGCAGCCCAAGTCGTCGATATCAACGGCGGGCCGGGCATCCTGTTGACCGGCGCCGGTCGCGTCATCGCCACACTCACCGTCGACCTGGACGCCGACGGTCGCATCGCCACCGTGCACAACGTGGCGAATCCGGACAAGCTGCATGCGGTGGCGGACGGCGTCAAGCACATCTAGCGTGGCGTGGTGACCGAGGTTGGCTGTGACCTGATCCTCGGTGCGCTGCCCGGTAACACCGACGCGATCCGCCCCTACGAACGGCGCGGCTATCGGCCGACCTGGCTTTACGCTCCCGGTTTGACGGCCGTTGGTGTCGGGAACAATGGCCAGGATCGTTAGGGGGAATCGGTGACTGCTGAACTCAAGTACCTGGAACTGCACGGAGACCGCATCGCATACCGGGACGCGGGCACCGGCGAGACCATATTGCTGATTCACGGCATGGCGGGAAGCTCGGACACGTGGCGGGCGATGATCCCTGCATTGGCCAAGAAGTACCGGGTCGTGGCGCCCGACCTGCTCGGTCATGGTCAGTCGGACAAGCCGCGGGGTGACTACTCGCTTGGTGCATTCGCGGTGTGGTTGCGCGACCTGCTCGATGAACTGGGCGTCACGCGCGCAACCATCGTCGGTCAATCGCTCGGTGGCGGCGTGGCCATGCAGTTCGTGTATCAGCACCCGGATTACTGCCAGCGGTTGGTGCTCATCAGTAGCGGCGGACTTGGCCCCGATGTCGGTTGGACGTTGCGGCTGTTGTCGGCGCCGGGAGCCGAATTGATCATGCCGATCATCGCGCCGCCGCCGGTGCTCAAGGTCGGCAACAAGCTGCGCGCATGGGCCCGTTCCTTCGGAATCCAGTCACCCCGCGGCGCCGAAATGTGGAGCGCCTACTCGTCTTTCGCGGACCCACAGACCCGCCAAGCGTTTTTGCGGACGCTACGGTCGGTGGTCGATTACCGCGGCCAAGCGGTCAGCGCGCTCAACCGACTGCATGTGGCCTCTGAGTTGCCCATCATGGCGATCTGGGGCGATCAGGACCAGATCATCCCCGTCGCCCATGCTTATGCGGCCCATGACGTCCGGCCGGAAAGCCGAGTGGAGGTCCTCGAGGGTGTCGGTCACTTCCCGCAAGTCGAGCGGCCCGCCGAAGTGGTGGACCTGATCGACGACTTCATCACCTCGACGAGTGAGACCGCGACCGAACCAGCCGATAACCGCCGTACAACACCGCCGCCACCAGCAGATTGACGAAGTAAGCGACGTCGGCGCCGTGCCATGCCTTCGCGATCGGTCCCTCGAATAGGGGTGCCGTGTTCATGAACGGGATCGCCACGGCGTAGGCGAGCACGAAGGCGACCACGGCCGCGACCGCATCACGCCGGTCGGTTGATTCCTCGGCCGGGTTGATGGTCGCCCGGCCGTGAACGCGCAACCGCCAGTCGATAGCGACCACTGCGACGAAGCCTGGGATCCAGTAGCTCACCAACAACAGCACGTTCTGGAATCGGGTCGCGGTGTCCGCGGCGTTCAGCCACAGGATGAGCGGGTAGGCCAGCGCTGCGACGATCACGGCCGACACCGGCCGCCGAACTCGGACGCCGATCGTCTGCAGCGCCAGCGAGCCGCTGTAGTCGTTCATCACGCCAGAACCAATCGACGCCAGCGCGATGATCAGAAGAGCCAGCCCCCCTAGCAGACCGCCGCCCATCACTGTTCGCACACCCTCGGCCGTCTGCTCCGAAACCATGTTGCCCGCCGCGACACCGATGCCCTGAATAAAGGTGTATGCCAACACAATTCCGGCGAAGGTAAAGCCGAACACCCTGGCGCGCGACGAGTCGGCGGGCAGGTAGCGGCTGAAGTCGGCGGCGTAGCTGGCCCACGACACGGCCAGGCTGAACGCGATGGTCACCTCGAAGACAAACGCGCCCGCGAGGTCTGCGCCGGCAACGCTGGCGGGTGTGACGATCTGTTGTCCGGCAACGAGTTTCAGCGCGAACACCACAAACGTCGTGAACAGCACGACGGTCAGCACGGCCTGCATCCGGTGGATCACCTCGTAGCCGAAGAAGCCGGCCACAGCCTGCACGCCGAGCACGATCAACACCGCAAGCCAGAACGGAATGCCGAGCAGTAATGACAGCGCCTGCCCGCCGAACAGGCCGACCAGCGCGTCCCACGCGATCGTGCCGAGCCATTGCAGCACGGCGGGCAGCACGACCCCGCCGCCAAAGGCCATCCGCGAGTTGGGCAGCTGGCCGGTGCCCGTGCGCGGCCCCCAGGTCGACAGGTATCCGACGACGAGCGAACCGAGAACGGTGCCGATCACCATCGCCAGCAGACCCAGCCAGAAGCCCAGCCCCAGCACGATCGCCAGCGCGCCGGTGAATACGCCGGTCATGTTGACTTGGGGCGCGAACCACACCGTGAAGAGCCGGGCAGGCGACCCGTAGCGCTGGTTCTGCGGGATTGGCGCGATGCCGTGCGTCTCGACGGAAAGGTCGCCGGCGGAGGCAGGTCGGTGGCCGGCGAATGTCGGCTCGGTCAATGCGCTCATCGGTCCATTCGATCATGTGTGTTGGCAGGATTGACCGGTGACCATCACCCACACCACCGATGGCCGGCCGCGGGCGCGCGGGCTCGGCATTGACCTGCCAGGGCAGCCCGGCCCGCTCAACGCGATCACCGACGTCGATGGGATCGAAGTCGGCGCGACGACGTTGATCGAGGGCCCGTCGGTGCGCACCGGCGTCACCGCGATCCTTCCCCGCGGCCGTGATGGCGTCGGGCAGCCGTGCGCGGCCGGCTGGTTTTCGCTGAACGGCAACGGCGAGATGACCGGCACCACTTGGATCGACGAAGCGGGATCGTTCAATTTGCCTGTGGCGCTGTCGAATACGCATGCCGTCGGCGCCTGCCACACCGGTGTCGTCAGCTGGGTCAACCGGATCAACCCGCGGCTCGCTAAGCAGTGGCTACTGCCAGTGTGCGCGGAGACGTGGGACGGCTACCTGAACGACATCAATGGTGGTCACGTCCGGCCCGAACACGTCGAGGCGGCGCTCGACGCGGCGACCGCGGGCCCGGTGGCCGAAGGATCGGTCGGCGGTGGCACCGGGATGAACTGTTATGAGTTCAAGGGCGGCAACGGGACAGCATCCCGGCGGGTCGGCTATGGGCGACGGACCTTCACCGTCGGAGCGTTCGTGCAGGCGAACTTCGGCTCACGTGGCGAATTGACTATTGCCGGAAGGCATTTGGGCCGGGAACTGCTCGACGACAATCCGCTGGCTGACGACTGGTTCGAGGTCGACCTGGGGCTGAAGCCGCCGCCCGGCGCGGGTTCGGTCATCGCGATCGTGGCCACCGACGCGCCGCTGCTGCCCGGCCAGTGCAAGGCCCTGGCTCGGCGCGTTCCGTTGGGCCTGGCCCGCACCGGGACGGCAGGCAGCCACTTCTCCGGCGACATCTTCCTGGCCTTCTCCACAGCGGAGGCGCCTGGCCTGGCCAGCGCGTTCCCGGTTGGGCCAGTCCGTGACGACGAGTTCGGCACGCTCACGTTCATGCCGTGGGGCCGGATGGACGACCTCTACACCGCGGTCGTGCAGGCCGTCGAGGAGGCAGTGCTCAACGCGCTCGTGGTCAACGACGACATGATCGGCCGCGATGGCCACCGCTCCCCTGCGCTTCCGCATGCTCGGGTGAAGACGCTTTTGGCCCTCGGTCCATAATCGAGAGAACCGAAGATGAGCTAACGATCGGAGCGGGCCGTGGTCGAGACCGAAGCGCGGTCCCGGCTCGGCAGTCACGTTCGGCCCGGCCTGTTGATCGCGGGGCTCAGCATCGTCGTCCTGACTGTCGCGGTGCTGCAGACCGCCGTGGTTCCCGTGCTCGGCATCATCGGCCATCAACTCAACGTGTCGATGGTGGCTGTCAGTTGGGCCGTCACCGCCAACCTTCTGGCCGCGGCCGCGGCCACCCCACTGATTGGCCGGCTAGCCGACCTTCACCCCAAGAAACGCATCCTGCTCACCGTGCTCGTCGTCGTGCTCGCGGGCTCGGTGCTGGCGGCCACCACCACATCGCTGGCGCTGCTGATCGTCGCGCGTGTGCTGCAGGCCGCGTCGTACGGGCTCTACCCGATCAGCATCGCGATCCTGCGTGAGGAACTACCCGAGGAGCGGATGGGCTCGGCGATGTCGGTGCTGTCGGGAACGCTGGGCTTCGGCGGCGGCACCGGACTCGTAGTGGTCGGCCTGCTCATGAGCGGACACGCCGGATACCACCGCGTGTTCTGGCTGACGACGGCGTTCACCGTCGTCGTCATCGCGATCGCCATGCTCGTTGTGCCAGCCCGCCAGCGCAGCTCGACAGGGACCATCGACTGGCTGGGCGCCGCCGGGTTGGCAGCAGGTCTGTCGGCCGTGCTGCTGGCGATCACTCAGGGCCACTCGTGGGGCTGGACGTCACCGGCAACGCTGGCGTGCGCGGTGTGCGGCCTGGCGATCCTTGCCGCGTGGTGGCTGTGGGAACGACGGGCCAAGCAACCGCTGGTGTCCACCGAGATGATGACCCGACGGCCGATCATGCTGACCAACCTCGCGACGATATTCGTCGGGATGGGGCTGTACTTCGCGTTCCTGGGGCTGACGCAGTTCGTCCAAATACCGCATGCCGCAGCGGGTTACGGCTTGGGCGCGACGGTGCTCGAGGCCAGTGTCGTCTACCTGCTACCCGGAGCGGTCACCGGCTTTCTGGTGGCGCTGGTCAGCGGCCGCTTCATCGACCGATACGGAGCCAGACCAGTCCTCATTACCGCAGCAGTGGCAGGCATCGCGGGCTTCTTGTTCATCGCGCTGGCTCATCAGGCGCCGTGGCAGATCATCGTGGCCAGCATTCTGGCAAACGCCTACATCGCCCTGGGATACGGCGCGCTGCCCGCGCTCGTCGTCGCGGAGGTCGACGCGGGTGAAACCGGTGTGGCGACGAGCATGAACGCAATCGCGCGGACCGTGGGCAGCTCACTGGCCGCGGCCATGGTCGCGGTATTGCTTGGCCGGACCAGTCACGGCGTGCCGATGGAGAGCAGCTTCGTCGCGATCTTTGTCGGCGGCGCGGTCACCGCGGCACTGGCGATGGTGCTGATCGCGTTCTCGCGTCCGCGGCGGAGCGCTATCGAATCCGTTGAGGCGCGCTACGAATCCCGTGCCATGAACCACGAATGGGGTTAACCGAGTGCGGCGAGATTCTCCACGGACTTGCGCACATCGGATTCCAGCACCTTAGCGACGAGCCGGCCGACCGGAGTGCTGAGCAGACCGCCGGACAAGTCGGCGACGACCGCAAAGGTGGATCCCGGTTTGTCGTCGCGCACGCAGAGTGTCAGCGCGATCCGGATACCGGGTCTGCCCCTGCCCACGATCTCGATCAGTTTGGGTTCGTCGTAGCGGGTGACACGCCAGTGCACGGTGTTGCGGAAACCCTTGACCTTCACGCACGACGACACGCAGGTACCCACTTCGATCTGCGGCGGGACCTCGCTACGCCAGCCGGCGAAGATGGTCAGCCATTCGTCGAAGCGCCGCAGATCCGACGCCAGTGCCCATGCCCGTTCCGGAGTCAGATCCGACGAAACCGCGACGTCAACCTTTGCCATTCCACAGCACTACCCGGAGGCAGCAGCCGGGTAAACGGCGTCCGCGTTTCCACTGATCGGAGCCACGGAGGCTGGGAGACTGAGAGCAGCCGTCTCAGCCACCTCCAGCCTGCTGCCAGTAGCCAGGCGTGGCCAACGACGCCCCATTCGGCGGATTTTCTCGGTCTGGAGCGCGTACGACGAAGGATTCCATTGTAAAAATGTAAATTCGTTGCGGAATCGCTTGCGCAGGACCGCCCGATCCGCGATGGTTTACCCACAGCTTCACAGCTGTGTCTTGAGGAGGATTCGCCCTGACCGGCATACACACCACACCCGTCGAGCAAGCGGCGGGTTCCGACGGGACCACCCGCCCCAAGGGCGGCCCAGTCATCGAGATCGACCATGTCACGAAGCGCTTCGGCGATTACGTCGCGGTGGCCGAAGCCGACTTCTCCATCGCATCGGGTGAGTTCTTCTCGATGCTCGGCCCGTCGGGCTGCGGGAAGACCACGACGCTGCGGATGATCGCCGGGTTCGAGACGCCCACCGAAGGTGCGATCCGGCTGGAAGGCTCCGACGTATCGCGCGTGCCGCCGCACAAGCGCAACGTCAACACGGTGTTCCAGCACTACGCGCTGTTCCCCCACATGACGGTGTGGGACAACGTCGCGTATGGACCGCGCAGTCAGAAGAAGGACAAAGCCGAAGTCAAAAAGCGGGTCGACGAGCTACTGGAGATCGTGCGGCTGACCGACTTCGCCCAGCGCAGGCCCGCCCAGCTCTCCGGTGGCCAGCAGCAGCGGGTGGCGCTGGCCCGGGCGCTGGTGAACTACCCCAGCGCGCTGCTGCTCGACGAACCGCTCGGCGCCCTTGACCTCAAGCTGCGCCAGGTCATGCAGTTCGAACTCAAGCGCATTCAGCGCGAGGTCGGAATCACGTTCATCTACGTGACCCACGATCAAGAGGAAGCGCTGACGATGAGCGACCGGATCGCGGTGATGAACGCCGGCAACGTCGATCAGATCGGCACGCCCACCGAGATTTATGACCGCCCGTCGACGGTGTTCGTCGCGAGCTTCATCGGACAGGCCAACCTGTGGGCCGGTAAGCAGACCGGCCGCGCCAACCGGGACTTCGTCGAGGTCGAGGTGCTCGGGACGACGCTGAAGGCGCGTCCGGGTGACACAACTATCGAGCCGGGCGGCCAGGCGACGTTGATGGTTCGGCCGGAGCGCGTGCGGGTTTCGATGGATGCGCCCACCGGTGACGTCGCCACTGTGCGTGCGACGGTCAGCGATCTGACGTTCCAGGGTCCGGTGGTGCGGCTCTCACTGGCCGCTGCCGACGAGTCGACGATCATCGCGCACATCGGCGCCGAACAAGATCTGCCGATGTTGCGCCCGGGCGACGAGGTGCACGTTGGCTGGGCCCCCGACGCGTCGCTGGTATTACCGGCCGCCGACATCCCGACCACCGAGGATCTCGAGGAGATGCTCGACGACTCGTAAGCGTTGGCTGTAGTCAGTCCCCCTCCCCCTTCATCGAAAGGCACAGTCGTCATGCCCCCCAACGAGTTTGATCCCCAGGTCCTCAATCGCCTTGTTGCCAACCGAACGTCGCGCCGGCGCTTCATCGGCGGCGGGGCCGCAGCCGCTGTTGCGCTGGCCGTCGGCGGTTCGTTCGTGGCCGCGTGTAGCTCGGACAACAAGTCCGCCAGCGGCACCACGTCGACGCAATCGGGTCCGGCAAGCGGCACGCTGCGCATCTCCAACTGGCCGTTGTACATGGCCGACGGCTTTGTCGCCGAGTTCCAGAAGTCCACCGGCATCACGGTGGACTACAAGGAAGACTTCAACGACAACGAGCAGTGGTTCGCGAAGGTGAAGGAACCGTTGTCGCGCAAGCAGGACATCGGCGCCGATCTGGCGGTGCCGACGACGTTCATGGCCGTGCGGCTGCATGGCCTCGGCTGGCTCAACGACCTGGGTGATATCCCGAACAAGAAGAACATTCGCCAGGATCTTCTCGAGGCGAGCGTGGATCCGGGCCGCAAGTTCAGCGCGCCGTACATGTCGGGCATGGTCGGGCTGGCCTACAACAGGGCCGCCACCAAGCGCGACATCACCAAGATCGAGGACCTGTGGGATCCCGCGTTCAAGGGTCGGGTCAGCCTGTTCTCCGACGCCCAGGACGGCCTCGGCATGATCATGATGTCGCAGGGCAACTCCATCGAGAACTCGAGCATGGAGACCGTCCAGAAGGCAATCGACTTGGTCAAGCAGCAGAAGGAAAAGGGCCAGATCCGCCGGTTCACCGGCAACGACTACGCCGACGACCTGGCGTCCGGCAATGTCGCTATCGCCCAAGCGTATTCGGGCGATGTCGTCCAATTGCAGGCCGACAATCCCGACCTCCATTTCGTCGTCCCGGAGGCAGGCGGGACCACGTTCGTCGACACGATGGTGATTCCTTACACCACGCAGAACCAAAAGGCAGCCGAGGCGTGGATCAACTACGTCTACGACCGGCCGAACTACGCCAAGCTCGTCGCCCACACCCAGTACGTGCCCGTGCTGTCTGACATGACCGACGAGTTGAACAAGATAGATCCGAAGCTGGCATCCAATCCGCTGATCAACCCGTCGAAGGAGACGCTGGCCAAGCTGAAGGGCTGGCCCGCACTCACCGACGAGCAGACCAAGCAGTACAACGACGCCTACGCCACGGTCACCGGCGGCTGATCGATGGCAGGTGCAGCCGCCAGCAATAGACAGCGGAGCAAGATCGCCCCGTACTTGATGATCCTGCCCGCGCTGGTGTACCTCGGGATCTTCTTCGTGGTGCCGTTCTATTCGCTGGCGCGCACGTCGCTTTCGTCCTCGGGCGGCTCGGTGTATCTGCCGACGTTGGAGTTCAATTGGGACTTCGGGAACTATCTGCAGGCGTTCAGCCACTACCAGGACCAAATCATCCGGTCGTTCGTGTACGCGATCACCGCGACATTGCTGTGTCTGCTGTTGGCGTTTCCGCTGGCGTACGTGATCGCATTCAAGGCAGGGCGTTACAAGAACCTGATTCTTGGATTGGTGATTTTGCCGTTTTTCGTGACGTTCCTGATCCGCACCATCGCGTGGAAAACCATTCTGGCTGACGACGGTTGGGTGGTCCAGGCGCTCGGATCAGTGGGGCTGCTGCCCGGTGAAGGACGGCTGCTGTCGACGAGCTGGGCGGTTATCGGCGGCCTGACCTACAACTGGATCATCTTCATGATCCTGCCGCTGTACGTCAGCCTGGAGAAAATCGACCCGCGGCTCATCGAGGCGTCAAAGGACCTGTACTCGACGAATCGGCGCAGTTTCGCGAAGGTGATCCTGCCGTTGTCGATGCCGGGTGTGTTGGCGGGCAGCCTGTTGGTGTTCATCCCCGCGTCGGGTGACTTCATCAACGCCGACTATCTTGGTAGCACGCAAACGACCATGATTGGCAACGTCATTCAGAAGCAGTTCCTTGTGGTCAAAGACTATCCGGCCGCAGCGGCGCTCAGCATGGTGTTGATGTTGATCATCCTGGTCGGCGTGCTGCTCTACACCAGGGCGCTCGGCACGGAGGATCTGGTATGACGACTCAGGCAATGGCCGAGGTCGGCACGGCAGAGCCGAAAAAGGTCAAGGGCACCCCGAAGTGGGGCGACGTGCTTCTGCGCATCGTTGCGGGCCTCGTCCTGCTCTACCTGTTCCTGCCGATCTTTGTGATCGTGTTGTTCTCGTTCAACGACCCGAAAGGCAAGTTCAACTACTCGTGGCAGGGCTTCACGCTGAAGAACTGGGCGGACCCGTTCAAGTACCCGCCGTTGACCGACGCGTTGAAGCTGTCGTTGAACGTGGCGGCGGTGTCGACGGCGGTCGCGTTGGTGCTGGGCTCGTTGGTGGCGATCGCTCTTGTGCGCCAACGCTTCCGCGGCCAGACCGCGGTGGACACATTCTTGGTGATCCCGCTCACCGCTCCCGAGGTCGTGATGGGTGCGGCGCTGTTGACCTTGTTCCTCGATTTCGGCTGGGCGGCCGGATACACGACCATCGTCATCTCGCACATCGCGTTCGAGATCAGCTTCATCGCGATGACGGTGCGCGCCAGGATGCGGGGTTTCGACTGGACGCTCGAGGATGCGTCCATGGACCTCGGCGCCAGCCCGGCCCGCACCTTCTTCAAAGTGACTCTGCCGCTGATCGTTCCGGGCATTGTGGCCGCCGGCATGTTGTCGTTCGCGTTGTCGCTCGACGACTTCATCATCACGTACTTCGTCAGCGGCTCGACGGTGACCTACCCGCTGTATGTGAATGCGGCCGTCAAGGCCGCGGTGCCGCCGCAGATCAACGTGCTCGCGACCGCGATCCTCGGCATCAGCCTGCTCCTGTTGGCCGTGGGAACGCTCTACCGGCGGAAGCGAATCGAGGGTTAGTCGAGCTGGACTGCGACCTTGACGCGGCCCTTCTCGTCCCTGCTGGCAATCGCGTGGCCCGTGCGGTCTTGGCCGTCGAGCTTGAGCAGCGTGATCGGGCCGCCTTCACCGCGGAAGTTGCGCCACCACGTCTTGTTGTCGGGCGACATCACGTTGATGACGATGCCGTCGCCAGAGCGCTGGTAGCCGACCGGCGTCTGAATCGTCTTGCCCGAACGACGTCCGACGTAGCGGATGTTGATCAGGCCGCGACGCACGACGGGCCCTACGACGGGCGCGTCGATCAAAGAGACGAACAGTTTGTTGACGATTCCGACGATGGGCGTATCGAAGATTCCAGATGCCATGAGGCCCAGCCTATGTCAGCCGACCTCGGCGGGCACCGGCTGCGTGCGGGCACCGGTGCGGGCTGCACCAATGCCTGCGGCTACCACGAAGCAGATGCCGACGGTGCCCGCCGGGCCGGGGATCTGGTGCAACACGATGAGTCCGACAATCATCGCGAATGCGGGCTCGAGAGCCATCAATGTGCCGAACGCGGCGGTGGTCAGCCGCCTCAACGCCATGAGCTCCAACGCGAACGGCACCACCGGCAGCAGGATCGCCAGCCCGATGCCGATGAGAAGGATGTCCGGTGTGATCCGGGGCAGCACTGCAGGACCGACGACGATGGTCGCGACCAGACCGGCGACGGGCATCGAGACAGCAAGCGCGTTGATACCGGAGACCTCATCGCCGGCGCGCTGGGTGAGCAGGATGTAGCCCGCCCAGCAGGCGGCCGCGCCGAGTGCGAACCCGACACCGATCGGGTCGACGGTGCCTGTCCACGGCTCGGTCAGCAGGACGACACCGACGGCAGCCAGGCCGGGCCACACAAAGCGGTGGCTGCCATGGCCGTGCGCCACCGCGACGCCGAGCGGGCCGAGGAATTCCAGCGCGCTGGCCGTACCGAGTGGGATGCGATCGACCGCGGCCATGAAGAGCAGCGTGACGGCCGCGGTCACCACGCCGAGCAGCACGCACATCCGGAAGGTGGCCCAGGTAAACGACGCGAACCGCGGCCGGACGATGACGAGCATCAACACGCCGGCCCATGCCAGGCGCAGCCACGCCGCACCCTCGACGCCGATGCGGTCGATCAGCGTCACGGCGATCGCGAGGCCGATCTGGACGCACAGCATCGACCCCATTGCCATCAGGGCGCCGGTGCGGGCTTGCGTCGCGGCCATTCCTGCATTGAACGGGACGGCGACCGTTCAAGTCCACTTGATTTTTCTGGACATACCGTTCACGAATCATGAACAATCTCTGGGATGGACACCCGTCGCCTGCAGCTGCTGTTGTCGGGTCTCACTTCGCGTGGCGAAATCTCACGTGAGATGGCGAATGATGGCGAATTCGCCAGAGACGGAGAGATTGTCTAGTGGACACCCGGCGGTTGGCGCTACTGCTCGCCCTGTCTCGCATGGGTTCGATGCGCAAGGTGGCAGAGGCCTTCGCGTTGACGACCTCAACCGTGTCACAGCAGATTGCGGCGCTGGCCCGAGAGGCTGGCGAGCCGTTGATCGAGCCGGAGGGCCGGCGGGTACGCCTCACTCCAGCAGGGCGCCGGCTGGCCGATCACGCGGTGACCATTCTGGCCGCCGTCGATGCCGCACGGCTCGATCTCGATCCAGACGCCGAACCAGTGGGCACCGTACGCGTCGGGGGTTTTGCGACCGGCATCCGCGTCTCGCTGCTGCCCATCGTCCGCGAGTTGGCCACCACCCATCCGCACGTCGAGGTGGCGATCAATGAATATGAGCCACGCGAGGCATTCGAGCTACTGGTCGATGACGACCTCGACCTGGCGATCACCTACGACTACAACCTCGCCCCCGCCTCCCCCGACCCCGTGCTCGAATCCATTCCGCTGTGGTCAACGCCGTGGGGTCTGGGCGTTCCGGCCGATACCGCGACGAACAGTATCGCCGACCTCAGCGCGTTCGCCGACTCGACGTGGATTGTCAACTCGCGCAACACAGCTGACGAAGATGCGGTACGCACACTCGCGGCGATGGCAGGTTTCACACCGCGTATCGTCCACCAAATCGACAGCCTGGACCTTGTCGAAGATCTGATCCTCGATGGTTACGGGGTCGGCCTGCTACCGATCAACCGCCCGACGCGCAATGGGATCACAATCCTCACGCTGATGGATCCCAGCACCATTCTCACCGCATACGCCGTCACCCGGCGTGGCCGAGCCAACTGGCCGCCGCTACGAACGATTCTCGATCAACTACGTCCCCAGAGTCCAACGGTGCCCCAAGAGGACTGGCCCCGTCCAACCGCACACCCGGGTGCACGAGAAGTCAGCGCATCCCGCCGATAACACGTAATCGTGCCGGTCTACCCCGGCAGGCTCGCACATGTCCGACGAAGTTGCAATCTTCAACCGGACGAGACACGAAACGTCTCATCTTCGTGTCCACTTTCAATCGCAGCTCATCGTCACTTCCGGAGGCGCCGAGCGGTGCTCGACCGTGCTGTCGCGCACACTTTGACATACGTCACGGTGGCGCCTGATGTCACATCAGACTGCACAGATCACACACGTGAGCACCTTCGATCGCCGCACCTCACGGGAGGGTCGGATGACACGCGAATCGAGCACCTACACCTACACCTGCAGCGGAGGTTGTCGGGAATCGCGCGTTTGGGCTAGCGCTTCTTCTAGCTGCTGGAGGCGATCGCTAGTTTCGCTGCGACGGCGTGCGGTGTAGACGACTAGCCGCAATTCGTTGTTGTCGGCAGCCAGAACGTCGCAGTCCAGCGTGAGGATCCCGGCGGCGGGGTGGTCAATTACCTTTTCTTCGTGGCGGTAGGCGGCGATGTGTTCGCTCGCCCATATGTTGCGGAAGTGCTCGCTTCCGGCGCTGAGGTCGGCGATGTACTTGGTTAACCGGTCGTCGCGGGCATGCTGTCCCATGCGTGCTCGCAGATCGCCGACCAGGAGTTGTTGAATGCGTAGAGCTTGGTCTGGACGGCGCTTGATGCGGCTGGGCTGTCCAGTCATGAAAGACCACATCATGTTTCGCGCTCTCGATGGCCGGCTGAGTGGGTCGCCATTGACCGCGGCCCACATCGGATTCCACACCAGGGGATTCCAGCACAGGTCATAAATCGCCGCGGGTGTGGAGTCGAGTTGGTCCACCAGGCGCCGCACAGCGGCGGACAGCGTTGGGGCGTGCTCGGCCGGCGGCGTGTACCCGCCCAGATGGAGCAAATGATCACGTTCGAAGTTTGACAGGCGAAGCGCCCGAGCTAATGCGGCGAGCACCTGCGTCGATGGAGAGGTGGCCCTTCCCTGTTCCAGTTGGACGATGTAATCCGCCGATACACCCGACAGTTGGGCCACCTCTTGGCGTCGGAGGCCGCGTACTCGGCGACCCGTCCCTGCGGGGAGCCCGACATCGGCGGGAGTGACGCGCTCGCGCCAACGCCGGAGCAGTATGCCCAGCTCGGTTAACGCATCCACCGGGCCGATTTTACAAGCCGTCGACGACCCGCCGACGGGAGTTCTCAAGGTGCGCCAGGCTATCCCGGTCATCTGTGACTGCCGAGCTCTGAAGGTGGTGCTGTCAGCATTACCTCCAACCCCCCTTTTGAGGCCGCCCAGAGCTAGCGTCGCAGGCAGGCGACATATGGCTCAGTTCCGGCGACGGTCGAGAAAACCTAGCCACAGCTCCACGCAGGTCCCGCAGTCGCAATTATTGGGTCAGTTCGTCGGCTCGAATTCCGGAAGGGAAGGTGCACCTACCGCGTTGTTGGACAGATCGGTCTAACCATAGTGCGGTCGATGGACGACACATCACCGAAAGGCGACAGATGACGCTGACAACTGAGAGCGGTCTTGACGGCGAGTACGTGCCAAGCCCGACGGAAAGCGTGCGCACGCAGGTGGCCGACTATGAGGCCAGCGGCGGCGTCAAGGGCGGAACGCTGGAGGGTCGGCCGGTGGTGATCCTGACGTCGGTGGGCGCAAAGTCGGGCAAGGTCCGCAAGAACCCGGTGATGCGGATCGTGGATGGCGACCGCTACGTGGCGGTGGCATCCGCGGGCGGGGCGCCGGCCAACCCGTCCTGGTACGCCAATCTGGTTGCCCACCCGAGGATCCGACTTCAGGACGGCGCCAGTGTGAGGGAGTTTCAGGCGCGTGAGGTCAGCGGCGACGAGAAGCGCTATTACTGGGCGGTCGCCGAGCGGTTCTGGCCGCACTTTCCCGAATATCGACGGCTTGCAGGGGGCCGCGACATCCCGATCGTGGTGTTGGAGCCCATCGCGCCGCGCACGCCAGTCACCCCGTATGTCCGGTACGGCAGCACCCTATCCCTACCGAGGAGGCACAGCCATGACGACAGAAGAGCGCAACAAAGCGGTCGTTCTGGAGGCGTTCGACACGTTGTTCAATCGGCGGGACTACGCTGCGGCGCAGCGGTTCTGGTCACCTGATTACATCCAGCACAGCGCGCACATCGAGCCGGGGCGCGAGGGCTTATTCGAGCTTGTGAAGGCCTCGCCGCCAGACATGCGCTACGAGAACGGGCTGATCGTGGCCAACGGCGACTATGTGATGCTGCACGGCCGATTCACCGGCATCGGGCAACCCGCGAATTGGATAGCGGCAGACATCGTGAGGCTCGAAAACGGTCTGCTCGCCGAGCATTGGGATGTCTTGCAGGATGAGGCCACCGCCGAGGAATCCGTGAGTGGGTTGCCCATGTTCGGCGAGACCTTCCCAACACGGGTATGACACGGTACTGGCCGCCTGAGAGGCGGAATGCCATAGTCCCACAACGATTCCCGCGGAACAGCAGCGTTGCAGAAGAACCGGACACCGCATAAGCACGTCCACCACGCAAGACGAAATTGGAGGGTCAACTGATGTCGAGATTGGATGGCAAGGTCGCTGTGATTACCGGCGGGAGCAGCGGTATTGGGCTGGCGACCGCACAGCGGTTCGTCCAAGAAGGGGCGTATGTGTTTATTACCGGGCGCCGCCAGAGCGAGTTGGACAAGGCCAAAGCCCTGATCGGCGACAGCGTCACCACCGTCGCCGTCGATAGTACGAGCAGCGCAGACCAGGACAGGCTGTTCGCGACGGTCCTCGAGGAGAAGGGCGCGCTGGACATTCTCGTGGTCAATTCGGGCCGGGTGGAGCCCGAAGAGCTGGGCAAGATCACCGAGGAGAACTTCGACCTCACCTTCGACCTGAACGCTCGGGCAACGCTGTTCACCGTGCAGAAGGCGCTGCCGCTGATGCGTGACCGCGGCTCAGTCATTCTGATCGGCTCGGTCGCGGGCTACACGGGCATTAACGGCTACACCACCTACAGCGCCACCAAGGCCGCACTGCGCTCATATACCCGCACGTGGACCCGGGAGTCCAAGGACCGCGGCATCCGGTTCAACACCTTGAGCCCGGGCCCGATCGACACCCCCATCATGGACCTTCAGGCCGATTCGCCAGAGGGCGCGGACGCCATCAGGGCGGCGTTCGCGGCGGCGATTCCACTCAACCGGATGGGGCGCCCGGAAGAGATCGCGGCCGCGGCACTGTTTCTGGCCTCCGATGACAGCAGCTTCGTCGCCGGCGCCGAACTGAGCGTCGATGGCGGTTTCGCTCAGGTCTAGATCGGTTTAACGACATTCAGGAGTAGTCATGGCAAGCCCCACCGTGGTTCGGGATCTGGAAGGCAAGGTCGGCCCGGTCACCGGCGCGACATCGGGGATCGGCAAGGCTGCCGCGATAGAGCTGTCCGCGCAGGGCGCCACGGTGATCGTGCACGGCCGCGACGCCGATCGGGGCGCAGCGGTGGTCGCCGAGATCGAAAACGGCGGCGGCGCAGCCCGATTCGTGGGCGCCGACCTGGGTGAACCCGCACAGGCGCTGCGGCTGGCCGAGGAGGCCGGCGACGTCGAGATCCTGGTCAACAACGCCGGGTTCGCCTGGTTCGGCCCGTCGGAAAAGCTGGACGCCAAGACGCTGGATCAGTTGTTCGCCGCCAACGTGCAAGCTCCCTACCTGCTGGTGTCTGTCCTGGCGCCGAAAAGGGTGGCCCGCGGCGACGGCGTCATCATCAACATCGCCAGCAGGGCCGGCACCGTCGGTCAGCCCAACACCGCCGCCTACGGCGCCACCAAGGCCGCACTGGCCTCCTTCGCCCGCTCCTGGGCCGCCGAATACGGACCCGCCGGCATCCGCGTCAACGCCATCTCACCAGGACCGGTCTACACCAACGCCGCCGAACGGGAAGTGTTCGATTCCCTCGGTGAGACCACCGTGCTGGGTCGGGCGGCCAGCCGCAAGAGATCGCCGAGGTCATCGGATTCCTGGCCTCCCCCCGCGCGTCGTACATCACCGGCACC
This sequence comes from Mycobacterium sp. JS623, assembly GCF_000328565.1. Lineage (NCBI taxonomy): Bacteria > Bacillati > Actinomycetota > Actinomycetes > Mycobacteriales > Mycobacteriaceae > Mycobacterium > Mycobacterium sp. JS623. The sequence continues at coordinate 3,476,673 of NC_019966.1, forward strand.
AACGTGGCCGTCGACGGCGGCCGCGCCGGCACCTAACACCACAATCGGGACACGACATCATGAGCATCTCCGTGCTGGCAATCAGCTTCGACGCCCACAACGCCAGCTCGGTAATGAAGTAATGGGCCACTACCGGCAGCCATTCGTCGTCAAGCGACATCTCGCATGTACAGATCTGTCTAAAACCAGCGCCGCTCGTGTCGCTCATACGCAATCAGGAGGACCAATGACTGCAGTGTCACCGACCCCCGATCGGGACTACCCCCAGCTGCTTGGCGAACGAGGCCTCATCGAGCCTGCACCGCGCCGGGTACGAGGCTATTTCGACAAGACACTCGTATTCGACACCGTCCGCGCCCATTACGTTTGGGAGATCGCGTACTACCCGCAGTACTACATCCCGACATCCCACGTGCGCATGGAGCACTTGCACGACGAAAACCACGTCCAGAAGCTGCAATTCGGTTCGTCGCGGCTGTACTCGCTGACATCGGCCGAACGCACCTGGCCCTCTGCCGCCCGTGTCTACGATTCCGGTCCGGTCGCGGGCAGCGTGCGGTTCGAATGGGATGCACTTGAGTGGTTCGAAGAGGACGAACCCCTCATCCTTCATCCGCGCAACCCGTACGTGCGTGTCGACTCACTCCGCTCCCACCGCCACATCAGGGTCGAGCTCGACGGCATGGTACTGGCCGAGACACACAGCCCAGTCTTGCTGTTCGAAACAGGTCTGCCGACTCGCTTTTACATCGACCGCACCGACGTCGAGTTATCGCACTTGGAGCCGAGCAAGACCGAATCCGTATGCCCCTACAAGGGAATCACCTCGGCCTACTGGACGTTCAGGAGCGGCGACGCCGTGCATCCGGACATCGCCTGGGCCTACGACTACCCGCTGCGCGAAGTCGCACCCATCGCCGGGATGATCGCTTTCTACAACGAGAAGCTCGACATCTTCGTCGACGGCGCGTTGTTGTCTCGCCCTCACACCATCTTCACGTAGCGCGGTGTGAATGGAACTTGTCAGGGGATGATTTATTCCAGCTGCCTCGTGTCGTTCAATGATTGACGATCGGCGCCGACGATGAGCAGCGCGATGATTCGCGTGTGTCGGCCGCTGTAGATTCTCAATCTTCCTGTCATCTAGCGCGGCGCTGACCTGCGACGCCGCTGCTTGTCTCACGCGATGTCATCCCTGATCTGTCTCATATTCATGTCATTTTTCAGGCAGCCCCGAGACGCGCAGTCCGTTTGCGGCTTTGACAGCTGGCGCGGCTGATCTCGTATCACCGATTTCGTCACGGTGACATGACCGCGCCGACCGGGGCAAGGTCCGCTCAGCATCGTGATCGCGCCAGTTGTTTCCAAAACGCAATGCTGCGAACGTATTTCATCTTGCGTACAAGGCGAAGTCAGTCGGAAGATAGTCGTGTCAGCGATAGCAACAATGTGCGACGATTTGTAAGACAGTCACTCGAGCCACATCAGTCAGCCGAAGGCAGCGCCCGCCGCCATTCTTTGTGGACGTCCCAGCCGTCGACAACTTCCACCAATGCCAGGACTCCAGTTGGATAAACGAGGGACACCAGCCAACGACGTGAGCCGCCTTCCGTAACCGAAAAGGCCGCCTTAAGAAATTGCTTGAGCCACTTGATCTTCACCTGATCACGCCGGAAATCAAACGCCGTAACCGCCTCGCCCGCTTGAAGCCGAGACCTGAGATCTGAAATCCCCAGGGCCTTCTCGACCCACTCCGAATACTCCTTGACTGTGCAGCGCACATTGTCATCGGTGAGTTCGAGCGCGGCTCGCGTCGAGATCGGGTTGAGGCGGTTCTCCAACAACTAGACCTCGGCGCGAGGCGGTGGAGACAGGGTCATTTCAGGACTTGGCTGATCGTCGTCCTAGCTGTCGCACTTGACACGCTGACACGTTAATGACTTCGTCGATGAATATCCGGGCAAATAGTGGATCGTCCGCTGACTAACACGGCTGAAGGGTTGGACTATCCGTCGGGTGTTTTAAGCTCGGACGCCAATGCTCGGTTGACCTGCGGCCGCCCCTTCCGGCGCCGCCGCCAGTGGAGACTTCGGTGTGTGCTGGGCGCGCGTCAACCTGTGCCGCCGCCCGCCCAGCTCGTTGCCGGAATCAGACTGAGCTCGAGGCTTTCGCCGCTGCGAGGGTGAGCCGCGCAAGACGTTTAGCTGTCATCGCGGCGGCGCGCGAGGGCGGTCCCGTGTTTGCCGTCGCCAGCGCCCCGTTGTACAGGACGATGAGGGCTTCGGCCAGCGCCTGGGAGTCGGGCACTCCTGTGTCTGCGGCGAGTTGGAGTACGGACTGATGCAACCAATCGCGGTACTCCTTGATCGCCAGCACCTGGCACTGCCCTGTCGGCGCTTCGGCTGCCGCGCTGTCGAAGGGGCAGCCCCGGAACTCCGGAAGCGATACGTAATCAGCGAGCGCATCGAAGAGTGCCAGGATTTTGTCGGCCGGATCGTCGATACCGGACTGGGCGTTTTCGACCTGCTGGCGGAATCGTTCGTGGCGCCCACGGAGGTAGGCGGCGACCAGCTCGTCCTTCCCGCCGAAAATGTAGTACAGGGAGCCTTTTGCGACTCCCGCCTTCTCGATGACGGCGTCGATTCCGGTGGAATGCACGCCGTCGCGGTAGAACAGCTCGTCGGCCGCGGCGAGCAGTCGCTCGCGCGCCGATGGCCGTTCTGCTGTCTTCGTCGCCACCGCATCAGCCTATCAGACAGAGCTGTCTGATAAGTGTTGTCAAGTTTCCCGCCAACGCCTCGTGTCCTGGGCGTTTCTGCGTGGCATCGCGTGTCACGCCTTGACGCAGACCCCAGCAGGAATTATTGTTTGTACCGGTCTGTTCAAAGGTGGTGAAGGAGGCGGATCATGGCCACAGCAGTAGAGGATCGGAACCGTGCGTTCGTCCTGGAAGCGTTCGACACGTTGTTCAACCGGCGTGATTACGCGGGCGCACAGAGGTTTTGGTCGCCCGACTACGTCCAGCACAGCGCCCACATCGCGCCGGGGCGTGAGGGCTTGTTCGAGCTCGTGAAGGCCTCGCCGCCTGATATGCGTTACGAGAACGGGCTTGTCGTCGCGGGCGGTGACTACGTGATGTTGCACGGCCGGTTCCGCAACGTCGGGCAGCCCGCCGATTGGATCGTGGCCGACGTCGTCCGGATCGAAAACGGTCTTCTCGCTGAGCACTGGGATGTCATCCAAGACGAGGCAACCCACGATGAGTCCATCAGCGGGCTGCCCATGTTCGGCGCCGCTTTCCCGACGCGGGCCTGACCCGATGACACCCACGATGCGGGCGGGATGCCCTGGCATCCAACGGTTTCCGCGCAACGACAGCGTTGTCGCATAGACGGGCGCGGCTTGAAACGTCTCCCAACGCATTGGAAATGAGGATGAACTGATGGCACGACTGGATGGCAAGGTCGCCGTGATCACCGGCGGCAGCAGCGGTATCGGGCTGGCGAGCGCGCAGAGATTCGTTGACGAAGGCGCCTATGTCTTCATCACCGGGCGCCGGCAAACCGAATTGGACAAGGCCAAGGCGCTGATCGGAGAGGGCGTGACCACGGTCGCCGTCGACAGCACGAAAAGTGCAGACTTGGAGCGGCTGTTCGCGACGGTCCTGGCGGAAAAGGGTGGGCTGGACATCCTGCTGGTGAACTCGGGCCGGGTGGAGCCTGAGGAACTGGGCAAGGTCACCGAGGAGAACTTCGACCTGACCTTCGACCTCAACGCCCGGGGAGCCCTGTTCACGGTGCAGAAGGCGCTGCCTTTGGTGCGTGAGGGCGGCTCCGTCGTTCTGGTCGGCTCGGTGGCCGGTTACGTCGGGATTACTGGTTACAGCACCTACAGCGCCACCAAGGCCGCCCTGCGCTCCTACGTGCGGACGTGGACCCGGGAGTTCAACGACCGTGGTGTCCGGTTCAACACATTGAGCCCGGGCCCGATCGATACCCCCATCATGGACGGCCAGGCGAGCTCCCCGGAGGAAGCCGACCAGATCCGGGCGACGTTCGCCGCGGCGATACCACTGAAGCGGATGGGCCGCCCTGAAGAGATCGCGGCAGCCGCGTTGTTCTTGGCCTCTGACGACAGCAGCTTCGTGGCCGGCGCCGAGCTGAGCGTCGACGGCGGCTTTGCCCAGGTCTGACAGCCATCGACGACACCATTTGGGGCGAGGAGACGAGTTTGAACGCCGACTGCGACACCGGAAGCGGCGTTGATGGGCAGTACGTACCCAGCCAGTCGGAAAGGGTCCGTGCGCAGGTGGCCGACTACGAGGCGAGCGGCGGCGTCGCGGGCGCAACGCTGGAAGGACGCCCTGTGGTGATCCTGACGTCGGTGGGTGCGAAATCGGGCAAGGTTCACAAGAACCCGGTGATGCGCATCGTCCACGGTGACCGGTACGTCGCGGTGGCATCAGCGGGCGGGTCACCCACCAACCCGTCGTGGTATGCCAATCTCGTTGCCCACCCCACGGTTCGACTTCAGGACGGTGCGAGTGTTCGGGAGTTTCAGGCCCGTGAGGTCACCGGCAAAGAGAAGCGATACTACTGGACGGTCGCCGAGCGGTTCTGGCCGCACTTTCCCCAATACCGACGGCTAGCAGGTGACCGCGACATCCCGATCATGGCGCTCGAGCCAATTGCACTCACACAAGCCGGCGCGACGGTCGGCCAGCAGACTTGATCGGGTGCCGGCCGTGAAGATCTCGGCCCAGTTTGCGACCTCGTTGAGCTCAGCTGAGCACATTGTGGCCGCCGAACAGCTCGGTTACGACCGAGCGTGGTTGTTCGACACACCGCACGAAAGCCCCGATGTGTGGATGATGCTGGCGCTGGCGGCCGAACGCACCACCAGGATCGGCTTGGGCCCCGGTGTGCTCGTGCCCAGCCTGCGCCACCCCATGGTGAACGCCTCAGCCACCGCAGCACTGGAGGCGCTGGCGCCGGGCCGGGTCGCGGTCGCGTTTGGCACCGGCTTCGCCGGCGCCCGCGCGCTGGGCGCCGCCCCGACCACATGGTCATATCTGCGCGACTATGTAGCCGCGTTCCGCGCTCTGCTCGCGGGTGCGACCGTCGCCTGGCAAGGCGACCGCATGCAGATGATGCACCCCGGCGGGCATGGACCCGAGCGCCCCGTCGACGTGCCGATCCTGATCTCGGCGCTGGGCCCCAAGGGGCTCGCCATCGCCGAAGAGCTGGCCGACGGTCTGTTCACGGTCAACGGCCAGACGGCCTTCGCCGCGCAGTTCGAGTGGGCCGCGCTTGGCGTACACGGCACCGTGCTCGCCGACGGTGAGCCCCTGGACTCGCCGCGGGTGCAGGCGGCGGCGGGGCCCGGAAACGCCTTGGCCTACCACGCCGCCTATGAATTCGGCGGCGACGTCACCGCACTGCCCGGCGGCGAGGCGTGGCTTGACACCATCAACGCCACCCCACCGCGGGATCGCCACTTCGCTGTGCACGACCAGCATCTCATCGCCCTCAACCGCGCCGACACCGCCGCCTGGACAGCCGGCAGCTGGAAGGCCATCTCCACGACAACCCTCACCGGCACCGCGCACGACGTCGGCCGCCGAATCACACAGCTCTCCGCGCAACACATCACCGAGATCATCTATCAGCCGACCGGCCCGGACATCGGCGGCGAACTGGAGGCCTTCCACGCCGCGGCACGAACCACGGTAGTCCCTGCAGCGCAAGATGATTGAGTGATCTGGCCGAACCGTCAGCTCGACGACGAGCATGCGGGAAGACGTTCCGGTTGCGCGGTCGAGGCCGGAATAGTCGGCGACAGACTTGCGTTGCTTCTACGGAATTAGACAGGTCAGTACAAATTTGAGGAGTCACCATGATAGGCATCACTGAGGTCCGGAATTTGGAAGGCAAAGTTGCACTGGTCACCGGCGCGACGTCGGGGATCGGTCAGGCCGCCGCGCTACAACTGGCCGCGCAGGGCGCCACGGTGATCGTCCACGGCCGCGACGCCGGGCGCGGCGCGGCAGTGGTCAAAGAGATCGAAAGTGCCGGAGGTTCAGCCCGATTCGTGGGCGCCGACCTGACCCAACCTAGGGAGGCGCTACGACTTGCCACCGAGGCCGGCGAGGTGGACGTCCTGGTCAACAACGCGGGATTCGCCTGGTTCGGCCCGACGGAAAAACTGGCCGCCAACACCCTCAATCAATTGTTCGTCGCCAATGTGCAAGCCCCTTACCTGCTGGTGTCGGTATTAGCGCCGAAGATGGTGACCCGCGGACACGGCGCGATCGTCAATGTGGCCAGCCGGGCCGGCGCTGTCGGTCAGCCCACCACAGCCGCCTACGGCGCCACCAAAGCCGCGTTGGTCTCGCTGACCCGTTCGTGGTCGGCCGAATTCGGACCCGCCGGAGTCCGCGTCAACTCCATCTCGCCAGGGCCGGTCTATACCAACGCAGCCGAACGGGAACTGTTCGACGCCCTTGGTGAGACCACCGTGCTGCGCCGCGCCGGTGAACCACAGGAGGTCGCCGACCTCATCGGCTTCCTGGCATCCCCCCGAGCGTCCTACATCACGGGTACCGACGTGGCCATCGACGGCGGCAGGCGATGAACACCACCGTCACGACCCGACAGCACAGTCACCAAACCCCAACGACGGCAAGGACTATCGCAATGGCCAAGAAACCCCTCTCTTGCCGCGAACAGAGCGATCGCATATGAGCATCTCGCTACTGGGCATCAGCTTTGACGCCGTTGACGCCACTGGACTCGCCTACTTTTGGGCTCAGGCCTTACATCGCACCGTCGACGACGGCGCCACCGAAGACTTCGCGTCGATCGCCGCGGGGGCCGACGGCCAGCGCGCTCCCTTGCTGATGTTTCACAAGGTTCCCGAGGGCAAGACGGTCAAGAACCGTCTGCACTTCGACCTGCAGGCCGCCGACGTACGGGCCGAAGCCGACCGGCTGATGGGGCTGGGCGCCAAAGAGATCCGATCGCTGGCCGACAACGACAACCGGTGGATCAGCTTCATCGACCCTGAAGGCAACGAGTTCGACCTCGTCGCCCGCTGACCAACATGCATCGCGTGGCGTTACCGCCCTTAGCGCACGAGGAGCCAGCAGGCAGGCCACAGCCCTTCGTGCAATCGAACGCGGCGATCAACTCGACCGCGTGAGCGAAGAGGGCAAGGCCGTGTGCAAACACTCCTCGACGCCTGCGCCGACGCATAGTTGCTTCGCGTTCCAGGGTGTTGGGGCGTGCGCAGCGACAGGATGCCCACATGCATTAGTTGTGCCATCGGGTTCAGGGCCGTCGTGCGGAGCGTGCCTACGACCAGGTCGTGGGTGGGCTCTCGCGAGCCGCTCAGAACAGGAGAGTCGCATGATCTAAAGGGACGCGCTGATATAACCCGCGAGTTATGTGCTCTGCCAATCCTTTACGAGACCCTCATGGATAATCGTCGTTATCTATGAAAGGGGCTCCGTATTCGCTTTGATTGTTGGGCCGCCGGAAGGTTGCGCAGCCCGATAACGTCGGAACCCGCGGGTCAATTCGGAGGCAGAGCTTGCCGCCACTGATTGTGGACGTCCCACCCATCCACCACCTCCACCAATGCTAGGACTCCCGTGGGATAAACGAGGGACACCAGCCAACGGAGCGAGCCCTCTTCACTAACCTCGAAACCCGCGTTCAGAAATTGCTTGAGCCACTTCACCTTCAGCCGATCACGCCGGAAATCGAACGCCAAAACCGCTTCGCCTGCTTGCAGCCGAGACTTGAGATCTGAAATCCCCAGGGCCTTCTCAGCCCACTTCGAGTACTCCTTGATGGTGCAGCGCAAATTGTGATCGGTGAGTTCGAGCTCGGCTCGCGTCGAGATCGAGATGAGGCGCTTCTTCACCAAGAAGACCTCGGCGCGAGGTGGTGGAGCCAGCGTCATAACACGGCTCGGATTGATCGTCGGCCTTGATGTCGAAGTTGACGTTGCCGGCGTCGACGCGAGTGCCAGACACGTCGACGCCGTAAGTCTGTCCAGCATCCGTCAGTTCGCATTTAATCGTTGCTCCCTGGGCGCCATTGAGGTTATCCGGGCAAGTCACTAATCGCGTTTGCGGCCTACCTGCTGGCCGATTGGATCACAACATGGACGATACCCAAATCCAGCAAGAATCAGACCTCCCAGACGTTTGCCAAGGTCAGCGGCCGCGATACCGCGTTAGGCAGCCGCAGCTTGCGGCTCGAGCTGTCGCGCGATGTAACGGCTCGCGGGTGCCGACGAAAGCGCTACCGGTAACCCGACATATTCGACTTGGTGCGTATTCCAAGCGCCCTCGCTCACGCGCTACCCAGCCCCGAAGAGGGCACCGCCTCGGGCTGTCACGCACAAAGATAGAACGCCAGACCGACTGCAGCGGCGATTTACCGGTGGCGGCTTTCGTTTGCTGGCAGTGACGGTTTGGGTCCTTTTGCCCAGGGGACTCAAGAGATGAACCAAACCAGAGGCTTGACCGTCTGAGTACATCGTCGGCCCCGCCACCGACACCCCCGGGTGGCGGGCCGACTTATTTTTTTCGGTGCACGCGGCGTCGACCGGCCGCATTAGAGACACAAAGCCACGAAGGCATACATACACGTGTAGCGAGCCAACCGACCCGCCACCGCGTGACATTGGCAAACGCGTGTCACTTTTTCGGACGGGCTTCGCCCGGGGCTTAGTAGCCATTCGGGGCCGGCGGCATCGACAGGGAAATGAGCCATTCGTAATGTCACTGTGACGCTGGCGCCGTTGCGATTCAGCATCTCGGACGTTCGTGTCTTCCCGGACGCAGACCGGATACCACTGCCGTTTGCGCCTGACATATCGTTGGCTTTCGATCGTTAATGGTAGCGAGTTGTTTTGCAACACAGCCAATTTCGTAGTTCAGAAACTGGTCGCGTTGTCTGACCCTAGCTCTCCAGCGCCTTCGCGCAGCCAGCGAGTATCGCGCGCAGGTTAAACGAGATCAGGGGCGCGGTGAGTACTCGACCAGCTTGCCGCCCCCGCGAGCCGGGGACCGTGTAGCCACTCACCCAAACGACATGGGTGCCGTCGCCAGACGGAGTGCACGTGACCGATCCGCCCTCGTGTTGTGAGGCCGGGAACGATCGAACAACGTCATCGGCGCAGTTCCGGGGCGCGTCGTAGGCCCTGATCTGTTCGTGCAGCCAAAAGCCATATCCGGTCACTTCCCACGCCGGGACTTGACGAGCCCTTCGCCCAAACGGCCTTGCGGAGCACAGGAGAGACGGTCAAGTTGGCCGGATCATGCAGCCAGTCAAAGACCGTTCCGATGATGCTGCGATCGTCCGTTCCGCACGAATCTGGACCATCGGCTCCCCGCTCTTGTGGTGCCTGCACCTCCCGGCAAAGATGCTAGACGCCGCTGCCAACTTCCCCCGGGAAACGCCACAGAAATTCAGTGCTGCCATCGGCGGTAGTCATCGACAACTGCACAAACGGTCTGCCGCGGAGCCCGCCGGCGAGGACTCAAGTCCTAGCAAAACGACGGTTCATAAGACGCGCGGACGCCGCGATCGGTGACTGCTGGCTTGTCGCCCTCGAAGCATTAGCCAACCAGGAACTCGCACCTCCCGAACACACACTGTTACCAGTTAACTGGTGCGAGTTGTGGTGTATCACAGCGCTTTTCGGCACTGCCCTTTAGAATAAAGCGACGACTTGATTGGCACTAAGCGTACAGCCGGCAGCGTTCGACGAGGATCTGCGCCAGCCTTCCAGGCCCGCTGACCAGCATCATGTGACGAAGACAACGGGCGACGCGATCTTGGTGACGGAGCATACCGTCGAAGCTTTGGTTGCCAGACTGCCCGGGCCAACCGACCGGGGATCGCATTCTTTGAGGGAAAGTCCGCCGCTATCCAAGTGTTCGGCCTCGACCCGAAAAACCACGTCTCGAAATGGACCCATATATGAGACGGCGCCTCCATCGCACAGCATCGTCGACTCTCCCCCGGTCAGGGTGCCTCAAATGTCCGCCACAAAACGGCCCGCCATACCAACGGATTACCAAACGCCCATCGGCGCAGGCCCACATGCATTCTCGACAATGTTTGCCGCACAATAGATAAGACCATCTCCCGCTTCGGGAGAGATGACCGATTCCGGCCGATTCTCGGTTACTGGCGGTGAATAATCGATGACCCGGAAGTCTTGGTGAGACCTCAGGGTGCCGCGATCCGCTGAGCGGCCTGGACCCGCGCTTCGGCGGCGCGGTTTGACTTCTTGACGTCGGAAGTCGCCTGCCGTTGCCGCCCACGGCCCAATTGCAGCCTGGCCGCAGGCCGGGCCAGCGGAGCATCTGGGCTACGTCACCGCAGGCGACGATCGGTGCGAATCCCACCAACAGCCTTGCATGCCCGGGACATACGCAGTCTGTGTGTTCACTGCCATCTCGATGTGATGGTGCGCCCGGCTCAGCGCCGTATGTCATCGTTCCGATATGGTCCTGACGCCCGGGCAGTACGTCATGCGCAAGCTGCCGCACATCACTGCACTCTTCTGGGCGATGAAGATCCTCGCCACCACCCTGGGCGAGACCGCCGGTGACTATTTCGCCCAGACACTAGGGCTGGGCACCCTTCGTGCCGCGATCCTACTTCTCGCCATCTTCCTCGTTGCCGTGACAATCCAGTTGCGCGCCAAACGGTTTCACCCGGCACTGTTCTGGACGGTCGTCGTGCTCACCAGCACCGCAGGCACCACCATCTCGGACTTCATCAACTACACATCACACCTGGGGCAGGCCACTGGTGCGCTGATTCTGGGTAGCGGACTGGCTGTCGTGCTGCTGATGTGGTGGCGCAGCGGCCAGACCCTCAACGTCGAAAACCTTGCCACGCTCACCGGTGAGGTGCTGTTCTGGATCGCCGTCGTGTTCTCCAACAGCCTGGGCACCTCCACCGGCGACTACCTCTCCGGCGGGCTGAACGTGGGACTGCGGCCGGCAGCGCTGATCCTGACGGCCGCCATGTTGGCGCTGCTGGCCGCGCACTACTTCACCAGCATCGACAGCATGCTGCTGTTCTGGATCGCCTTCATCCTGACCCGGCCGTGGGGCGCCGTGGTCGGCAACATCTTGAGCAAGAGCCGCGATCACGGCGGACTGAACTGGGGTAACGCCGGCGCCTCCGCGGTGCTCATCGCCGGACTGGTGGTCTTGGTGATCTACCAGACTCTCGACATCCGCCGCCATCCCCTGGAGCTTTTGCCGATGCCACTTAACCGCCAGACCGGGCAGCCACAACGGCCCAACGGGGAAGTCATCATCGTCGCGCCAGCCTGAGGCGGCACATCAGGAAGTCGGGCGCTTGGCGAGGTCGACTACCTCTTCGGGCGACAGCGGATTAGGCGGGCGGTAGGAGAGACATCACGGCGCGACGATGCGACGGAACGCTTCGCCTTCGATCGCGACGTAGAAATTGCCCGAACGCAGCCGGCTGATGTCGGGCATCAGCCGGCCCTTCGCCCGCGCCATCTCCTGCGCGGAGGTGATCTGCGCGGGCGCACTGAGCAGTGCGTAGAACTGGGTGACCGCGTTGCCGGGGATCTGGTTGTGCAAGCCCTTCGGCGCCTGCGTGGCGAACACCAAACCCTGACCGTACTTGCGTGCCTGCGACGACAGCGCCCGCGTGCTGCGCGTAGTGATGGGTTCATGTGGATGGCCTACTCGACTCTGCAGACCACCGCCCAGGGACTGGGCTTCTACATCCCGGCCGGCTCGTAGTCGCGGGCGGCACACACGCGCGCTCCCCGTAGCTCGTCGAGATAGACGACGACTTCGTCGAAGTCGATGAGTTCGACCATCTGCCCGGGCTGCCCGCGCGGTATGAGCCGGGCCTCTGAAGTGTTGCGGGGCAACAGCTCTGCGGCCTCCAGCGCGTTGCCGAATTGGCGCCCGGTCGTCTTATCGTCGAGACCCGCGGCGTAGGACTGGTGGCTGCGGGTGGTCTTGCCGACCCACAGCGTCGCGGACTCCATCACCTCGCGTTCGTGTGGACTGGCGGCGTACAGCAGGCACGTCAACGGCGCCAACGCCAGCTGATCCCACGGTCCGGTATCGCCACCGGTACGAAACGCGGTGCCCGATAAGGCTCAGTACTGACGGGACGCGTTGGGAGACGGTGCGGCCCAAGTCAACATCCGGCAATATCCCCGGGCCGCCGTCGCCTGTTTGCCAGTTCTGGGGATCCATTTCGGCGGATGATTGGCCTGTGTCCTTTCGTTTTGCGGATAACGTTGCACGAGAAGCTGTTTGACCACCCGAAGAGCACCGCTCCCAGGTGACTCCCAGCCTTCCACTGTTTTCACGATTTTGCTGTCGGGTGTGGTAGTTATTGCTGCGGCAATTTCATTACCAGCTAGGGGGCCGCGGTGGCGGGTCGGCACAGTGCGCAGAGAACATCGAGGACACACCCTCAACGTGGCAAGGGCCGTCACCAGAAGACTAAGCAGCGCCTCGAGCCGTATCAGTGGTTGGGCGCCGGGGCAGTAGCGCTTGGTCTGGGTGCTGCTCTGGTCAATGGGTCAGGTTTTGCCCATGCCGACGACACTGGTTCGGCGCCCTCCTCGACTTCACCGAACGGCAGCGGCTCCTCGGACGCCGCGCGGACAACGGGCATTTCCACACCAGGTGGTGAGTCCGACGGCAAAAACGCCGGACCATCGACTGGTTCGTCGACCACCACCCACGAATCCCCGAAGAGCACTCTGTCCGCCAGCGGCGGCAACACCGGATCCACTACGACAGCCAACGCGGCAGCGGCCACCACGACCATTGGCACCTCGCATTCCAGTGCGACCGCTGGGACGAGTTCTCTTAACGCCACAGCGAATTCCGCGCCGACGGATTCGACGGCTACGGTCGGCTCGTCGACAACCACCACTTCGCCGTCGGAGCCGTCATCGAGTTCGAACACTTCGCCGAGCACGTCAACGGTTGAAACATCGTCGCCTACAACCTCGAAGAGCGCTGCGGCGTCGTCGCACACCGCCGAGACGTTAACCGCCACCGGCATAGCCTCGCTGGTCAGTCACCAAACCGTCGCGCCCGTGCCCTCATCCACCTCCTCCGCTTCCACCACGGTGGCGAGTGTTTCTGCGGCCAGCTCGGGCAGCACCTCGTCGACGGGTACTATGCCGACGGCGAATACGCCGGTGTCCACGCCCGCTCCTGTCGCCGCACCGGCGAGCGTGGCTGCCGCATCGCAGGCCGTTGCGCCGTCGTCGCCGAGCCTGCAGAGCCTGGCTGCGTCGGTGCTCACGGGCCTGTTCGGCGGGTTCGATCCCACCCAACCGGGTGCTCCAGCCGCACCCCTCACGCCGAACCCGCTCAGTGACGCTCTACTAGCCGCCTACCGGCAAACCCAAACCGGCTCCGCGATCCCGGCCACCGCTGCGAGCACCACCAGTCGCGTCGCCGCACCAACAGCGACCACTGACCTCACCGTCGCCAACACCATCCCCGTCGACCCCTACCAAATCGCACTGAGCCCCGACGGCAAAACGCTCTACGGCACCAGCGCCCCTTATGCGGTCAACTCGTCAGGTCAGCCCCAGGGGTTCATCGAGGTCGTCGACACCTCCACCAACACCCAGGTCGGCGCACCGATCCCCGTCGGCCAGGTCGCAAATGGTGTGGCGGTCAACCCGGTGACAAACCGCGTATACGTGACCGCACTGAATCCGTTCACCGTCAACGTCAACGGACAACACCTAACGGGGGCCACCGATTCGTTGGTCGTGATCGACCCAACAACCAGCAAGGTTATCGACACCATCCCGCTGACATCACTGACCGGGACACGGCTCACCGAAACGACACCGTCGTCTGCTCAGAACGTTGCGGTCAGCCCCGACGGCAGCCGCGTCTACGTTGCAGACACCACATACACCGTGGACCTTGCGAACCCGTTTAACCACACCTTCCAACCCTCGGTCTACGTCTTCGACACCACGACCAACACCCAAGTCGGTGCACCGATACCGATCGGGCCGTCGACCAACACGCCGAGTTCCACGCCGTCTGCCAGCCAAATATTGGTCAGTCCGTCAGGTGACCGCCTGTACGTAACCACTGTTTCACGATCCGACATCAACAATCAGCTGGCTGCCACGCAGACGATCTACACCGTCAACCCGTCGACCGGAGCGACGGTCGGCACTCCCATCGTGCTCGACAACGGCTTGGCCGGGAGCGGCGCGGGTATGGCGCTGAGCCCCAATGGCAAGAAGCTCTACGTCGAAACCGTTCCCGCCAGTGCACTTACGACCTCACCGACTACCCCACCGACCCAGCCGCAAAGCGCCACTGTGCTGACTTATGACACCGCTACCGGACAACAGATCGGCACGCCGATCACCATCACCGGGTTTGGGCCGATGACGGTCAGTCCGGATGGCAAGACGCTTTACGTCGCCGACGTCTCAGACTCCCGCACCGGTCAAAGCGCCACCTTCCAACCCGTTCCAAGCGTGCCGAGTCAAACGGTGTACCTGGGCAGTGTGACTGGCTACGACTCCAACGCCGGCGCGGTAGTCAGCAACCCAGTCACCGTCGGCGTGATGCCGACATCCCTGGCGGTCAACTCCGCGGGCACCAAGCTCTATGTCGCCAACAGCGACAACACGATTTCGGTCATCAACATCACCCCAGCCACCACAAGTACTGGCAACCCGCTGGAGTTGGTGAGCAGTCTCGTTATAGGGCTCAGCAGCTTCGTCCAGGCCGCCACCACCGATTTTGGGGTGTTTCTAGGCAGCGTAGTCACAGCAGCAAACAGCTTCGTCCAGACGGCGAACACCAGCGTCGTTAACACGGTCGTACCGCAAGTGACGACGCAAGTGACGACGCAGGTGAACTCGGACGTGCACGCGGTCGCCGACGGAATCAGTTCCTTCGCAACACAAGTCGAAAACTTCTTTGGTTCGCTTCTTCCGCACGGCAGCCCGGGAGGTTCCTCGTCGAGTAGCGGTGGAAGTTCCGGCGGTTCCGGAAGCGGCAGCCACCCCGGCGATGTGCTTGGCAAGGCACTCGAAAACGGGGTCTCCGTCCTCAGCGGCGTGGTCGACGATCTCATCAAGACGACTGGTCAGGACTATGCTGCGGCGTTCAACGTGTCACCTCAAGTCGGCGAACTCCTTAAGAGGGCCGTACCTTTGGTCACCGGTGTGATCGACTTGGTTCAAGGTGGGTTTGACCTTCGCTCAGGGCATCAGATCACCGGCCCGCTGAAGATCGCCTCCGGCCTTCTGTCGTCGGCCGCTGGTATCGCCTTCTTCCTACCCTTCGTGCCCGGTGCGGAGGTCGTCGCGGCCGCGACCAAGGCCGCGTCGTTAGGCATCGACACATTGGTCTTGGTGCTCAACGCTGTCGATCCCAGGCTGTAACGCAGACAGCCGAATTGCGTTAGCGGGCACGCGACAACTCTGCACTGAGTACCTGTTCGCTCCCCTGTCACCCAGCCGCGGCACCGCCGCCAGGAGAGGAAATGAAAGCCACTCCACTGCACCGGTAACACGCAGATACGTCACCCGTTTTCGCATTAGGAAAGCTAATGCTACGGCGAATTATTAGCTCTGTTCACCGCCCCAGCTTTCCTTGCCGTCACAACGACGAGTCCCAGATCCTCGGCTCATTGGCCGACCGCTTCGCGCGGGGCATACGCGTCGCACTTGTCACCGGTGTCGCGCTATCGCCGCGTCAGCAAGTCATGGATAACATTCGTTATGCATGAGTAACGCCGCCGTATTCATCGGATGAACCAGCACCCGTCCGCCCCCAAGATCCGTCGCTGGAACCGCCTTTGAGTCCGAAAGGTGTTGGTAGATAAACTAGTTGGTGTCGTCGACAGGGAGTGCCAATCGGGGCCATGCGTGCCTGAGCCCGCAATATCGGCGCCCCGCTGATAGCAGTCGCGGGCGTGTTGGAACGAGGGGTACCTACAAAAATTCTCAAAGTGGTGTCATAAAAGACATCGAGATGACATCCTAATTGAGACTGCGACAAGGGTTTTGAGAAACTACTACTACTGTAGGTTCCAAAATCGCGTGTCATCTCTCAATTCCCTGACCTGCAGCGATGCAAGTTTGTCTCACGCGATGTCATCCGGCTTCTGTCTCAGTTTCTTGTCATTTTTCAGATGAGGGCGCTGGAGCGTTCCGACATTCGCGACTGCTCGCGCTGATTGCATTGCCTCCCGCTGGTGGTGTTACGTCACGTGACGGCGCAGGCGTCTCCCGGCCCGTTTCATTGGCGCCGCTGATCGACAGCGTGATAGCTGCAACTCGCGCGGCGGGTCGGGTGTTCGACTCGCCGTCAGATTTCAACGCTCAACTGAGCCAGTGGCTGGTCATCGCCAATCACCGCCAGCATCGAGTGTTGGGATGCCGGCCGGCCGATCGGGTGGAAGCTGACCGGGCGGCGATGTTGCCGTTGCCGCCGGTGGCGCCGGTCAGCGGGTGGCGCACCCATGCCCGGCTGCCGCGCGATCACTACGTCCGGCTTGACGCCAACGACTACTCGGTGCACCCCGCTGCGGTCGGCCGGCGCATCGAGGTCGTCGCGGACCTGGCCCGCGTTCGGGTGTGGTGCGCTGGCCGGTTGGTTGCCGATCACGACCGGATCTGGGCCAAGCATCAAACGATCAGCGACCCCGAACACGTTGCGGCGGCCAAGGTTCTGCGCCGCAACCGATTCGACGTTGTCACGCTGCCCACCCAGGTAGAGGTTGAGCAGCGGTCGTTGACCGACTACGACGCCCTGATCGACATCGACGGGCCGGTGGCGTAATGGCCACCAAGACCACCACCGCCAACCGCGACGTGACCGCCGAGCTGGCGTATCTGACCCGAGCGCTCAAGGCGCCCACCCTGCGGGAGGCCGTCGACCGGCTCGCCGAGCGAGCCCGAACCGAAACGTGGAGCTACGAGGAGTTCTTGGCGGCGTGTCTGCAGCGCGAAGTGTCGGCCCGCGAGTCCCACGGCGGTGAAGGAAGAATCCGTATAGCCCGATTTCCCTCGCGGAAGTCGTTGGAGGAGTTCGACTTCGACCACGCCCGCGGCCTCAAACGCGACACCATCGCCCATCTCGGCACGCTGGACTTCGTCACTGCCCGCGACAACGTCGTGTTCCTCGGGCCGCCAGGGACAGGCAAAACGCACCTGGCTATCGGGATCGCGATCCGGGCCTGCCAGGCTGGCCACCGCGTCCTGTTCGCCACCGCCAGCCAGTGGGTCGACCGCCTCGCCGCGGCACATCACGGCGGCACACTGCAAGCCGAACTCATCCGGCTGGCCCGCTACCCACTGTGGTCGTCGACGAGGTCGGCTACATACCCTTCGAACCCGAAGCCGCCAACCTGTTCTTCCAACTGGTGTCCTCGCGCTACGAACGCGCCAGCCTCATCGTCACCTCCAACAAGCCCTTCGGCCGCTGGGGCGAAGTCTTCGGCGACGACGTCGTCGCAGCCGCCATGATCGACCGCCTCGTCCACCACGCCGAAGTCATCTCACTCAAAGGAGACAGCTACCGCATCAAAGACCGAGACCTCGGCCGCGTCCCCACCGTCACGGCCGACGACCAATGACCCCAGCTGGTCAAGATTCAATTGCCGACAACTGATCAAGATTCAGTTGCCGTTGACACGGCTGGCGTGAAGCGGGAATTTGTACGGTCGCAGCCGAAGGAGTTGCGGCAGTGTCACCCGGGTGAATCGGCGAGCGGGCGATGACGACTCACCCCGACCAAAGCCAGGATGTGCCCATGGCACCACCAGCAGTTGACCACCTAGCAGACAGCGACTCATCGCTCGGTTCGCGCGACCCAGAGCTGACCGCGAGGTTTATCAACGACGCCCTTCCATATCTGAACCAACTCAACGATCGCGCCCGCCGACTGACGCGCAACGCCGTGGACGCCGAAGATCTCGTGCAGGAAACGATCCTTAAGGCTTATGCCGGCTTCAACACCTTTTCCGAGGGAACCGACCTCCGGGCGTGGCTGTTTCGCATCTTTACCAACACTTACATTAATTGTCTTCGCCGCGCGTATCACCGCCCAAACGACTACCTCATCGGCCACCTCACCGACCGACAACTAGTCGCCCACGATGTGGCGACCTCGCGAGTGCCACAATCGGCCGAACTCGATGCCCTGGATGCGCTGCCTGATATTGAACTGGCGGACGCGTTGATGACGTCGCTAGTGCAGTTTCGGCTGACTGCTTACTCCCGCGATGTCGCAGAACTCCGGTACCGACAGATCGCCGAGAGCATGGCGTGCCGCGAAGGCATCGTCATGTCACGTCTGCAGCGCAGATGCCAACGATTACGAATACTGTCGCGATCCGGGCGCGGACGGACATCAGTACGAGTGCGACGGCGACTACGCGGTCCCGGTGTCGATGCCGGTTCATCCGTTTGGCGGTGGGTTTGGCAGTCGTCCTCGTTTTTCTTCGCCCAGGCGCAGCCCGGCAACCTACGGCTGTTCCCATGATGCAAATCCTGCAGCGGGCACTTTTGCTTCTGGCGTCGTGGGCGACCGGACTCTTGCTTGCGACGTGGATCGTTCCCGGAGTTTCGTCGTCGATACCAGGGTTCATCGTCGCCATGGTGGTGTTCGCGGTATTGCAGGCGATCCTGTCCTTGTCGATCTTGAAGTTGCCCCATCGATATGCGTCGCTGCTCCTTGGGGCGACCGGCTTGGCATTGACGACCGTCGCCTTGATCCTTGCGTCGACTTTGACGCACGGACTCATTATTGAAGGCATGGAATCCTGGCTGGCCACAATCGTTGTGGTGTGGCTCGTGACAACGATTGGAGCGATTACGCTGCCCGAGTTGCTCATCCGCGACTGGGCCGGCTCGAGCTGACCAGATAATTGCCCGGGCGCATACGGGTGGATGGTGGTGGTCTGCGTCGAGATTCTGCATTCGCCCGGCTCGTGCAGCGACTAGATTTTGCTATTTCGCCTGACGGCGGAGGGAGCGGTGATGCCAGACACGCACGACGATCCGACGGATCACTCTCGGACCACGCAGCCGCACGCTGGCATCGTGATGAAGGACAACTTCTTCTGGCCAGGGCTGATCCTTCTGGCCGTAGCGACGTTCGCGTTGATCAGCACGGCGGCAGCTGCTGCCTATCGACATTACGAATGGCTGTCCACCACGGTCCTCATCGCCGTTCTTGGCGCGGTCGCCGGAGCGCTGTGGTTCGTCGTGGAGAATCGCCGCGTGACCCGCTTGGAGGCGCAGTGGGACGCCGCGCACCCAGGTAGTCGGATGCGCCCGCGCGGTCGATAACCACGAAAGCCGAGTATCCCCCGTCGACATTTACGTTTCAGGGGCAAGCCGCAACGTCGACGGAGTTGTTTGCGTTGCAGGGAGTTTGCAGATCTGTTTGTGCCGATAATTCCTGTGGGTGCGCGTTATGCACACCGCTCTTGAGCACCGAGAAAGCAGCTTGGAAACGCTCCATGCCGAGTGTGGGCGTCCTAGAGATGGGCCGAAGATTGGTGTCGGCGTGCGGTCTCGGCCGGGGAGGGAAAATGAACCGCTCCCCCGGCGGAAAATTGTTTGCGGCCAGCTGTTTTCGCCTAGCAGTACAGGCCCGCTTTGTACGGTTGTCTCCGTCACGATATGTGTTACTTGTCAGTGCCTAACATCGGACACTCATCGGTGGTTCTAGGAGGAACTCGATCTCGCGAAACCGGGTTCGGCTGAGATGGTGTTTGCGATTCGCGTCGAATAGGCCGGTCTGTCGCCTCGTTGTGCACAACAGGTCGAGGTCGATGTCGGCAACGCAATGTTTCGGTTGGGTTGAAAAGCGTTGTTGGGCTCGACATACGCCGTTTTCCCAGATCATGGTCTGGCCATCCCAGGCGACGTCGGTTGTGGATTCGCCCTGCCCCGCCGCTGCGTAGATGTACGCGGCGGTGCAGCGGAGCGACGCTGATTGAGCCAGCAGGCATCGGTCTTCGGCTCGACCTATGGTGACGGGGCTCCCCGACAGGTTGGTCAGCACGGTGGCGCCGGCCAGAGCGGCGTGCGTGCTGGGTGGGATGGGGATCCACATGTCTTCGCAGATTTCAACGTGAAGCGTGAAGCCGGGCAGGTCGGAGGCGGTGAAGAGCAGATCGGGACCGAACGGCGCATGCGCGCGGGCTTTCCCACGGCCCCAACGGATTTCGTCGCAGATACCGTCGCCTGCGGCCATCTGGCGAAGTTCGTAGAACTCGCGGTAGGTCGGTAGGTAGGACTTCGGCGCGACGCCCAGTACGTGACCGCGGTGGATCACGACGGCGGTGTTGTAGATGCGGTGTAAATAGCGGAGCGGGGCACCGATCACCAGAACCGGCATCAACTCCACGGAAGCTTGTGTGATGCGTTGTATTTCGTCTTCGACGGCGTCCAGGAGTGCGTCCTGCATCAGGATGTCATCGATCGAGTAACCGGTCAGTGCTAGTTCGGGGAAAACCGCCACTGCGGCACGTTCGTCGTGGCATTCGCGCGCGATGTCGAGCACAGCATCCCCGTTAGCCGCCGGATCGCCCAGCGTGGTTCGCACCGTACAAGCCGCGACGCGAACAGTCCGCGTTCGCTGGTGGGAGTTGTAGGCGTCCATGACTGAGTGTTCCACGTGCCGGTGTGTCGGGGCATGTGAGGTGCGTTCGGGGAATTCCTGTCAGGTGGCTTCTGGATTTTCCAAAATCATTGCCACGCCTTGGCCTGAGCCGATGCACACCCCGATGGCGCCGTAGCGGAGATGTCGTTCACGTAGTTCGGTGGCTAGGGTCAGGGCGTAACGTACGCCGGTGGCGCCGAACGGATGGCCGATGGCCACGGCACCCCCGTTGGGGGTGAGTCTGTCGTCGGGAACTTGAAATCCGTCGAGTTGGTTGGGCAGCTCCCGCAGCACACCGAGGGCTTGCGCGCTGAAGGCCTCGTGGATTTCCCATACGTCGATCTGTTCAGGGCTCAAGCCCGCGCGTCGCAGCGCCAGCGGTAACGCCCAAGCCGGAGCGATGCCCATCAGCAGTGGATCGTTGCCGTAGACAGTCGAGGACACCACCCGGGCCAGCGGGATGACGCCGAGGTCGTCGGCCCGCGCGCGGGAGGCCAAGATCAGCGCAGCGGCCCCGTCGGATAGCGGTGTGGAGTTACCGGCGGTCATTTGGGTCGTCCCGGGCTGGGCAGGTAGGGCGGCCAGCAGCTCGAGGGTAGTGTCGTCGCGGATGAATTCGTCGTGACTTACGGTGCACTGTGGGGTCTTTCGGGTCGCGGGGATCGTGACGGGCACGATTTCTCTGGCAAGCCTGCCCGAGTCGCGGGCGGCGCGGGCATGCTGTTGGGAGCGCAGCGCGAACGCGTCGATCTCTTCGCGACTGAGTTGGTAGCGATCGGCGACGTTCTGCGCGGTTTCGATCATGCCAATGTAGGCGTTGCGGCCCAGCAAGACGGGGTTCGGTGGGCCGCCGGCGCCCGACCACATGGTGTCGAGCAGCAGTTGAGGTCCGCGCGGGCTAAACGGGGCCTCGCCTTTCATATACGCGAACCCCGAACGCGACATCGACTCTGCGCCGCAGGCGATCCCGACACCGAGGTCTCCAGCTTTGATCGCATGCGCGATCATGGCCATGGCGCTCAGTGACGATCCACAGAATCTGTTGATAGTGGCTCCCGCTGCGCGGTCGGGGAAGCCAGCGGCCAGCGCTGCCCAGCGGGCAAGATCTCCCATGCCTTCATGCGCCGGGTTCACACATCCGGCGATGATGTCTTCGATCTGGTGGCGATCAACGCCGACGCGTTCACAGGCCGCGGTCAAGGCCAATCCGAGCAGGTCGTCGAGTCGCAGGTGCGACAGGGATCCGCCGTAGCGGGCGAATGGGGTGCGCACACCGCCAAGCAGATAGGCCTCGGTCACCGTGTTCTCCTGTCGTGCAATCGTTCTGCGGCGGGCGGCACCGCCGGGCGAGCGGTTTGACGGGTTTGACGGTGTCGCCGGTGGAGGAACCTCGAGCTCACAATTGGCGCGCCCGTCGGATCGATTCGCTGCTCTTTCGGCGCCGGCCCAGGGTTGTTGCGGCGATAGCCAGAGTGGTTTTGTGGGTGAGGTCGGTGACGATATCTCTAGCTGACCATCTCCATGGCATGTCGCCCAGCCCGACAGCTCGCGCTACCACGGCATTCGCTGAGACCAGTAGCAATATGTTGATCGCAATCGTCGGAACAATCGGAATCCGGTGTGCCGCTTTGGCGAAGCCGAGCGCCATGGCCGCCAGTGTTGCTTGTGCGAATTGTCCAGCGACGGCCTGCGCGCCGGTCGGCAGGCCACGGCCAATGAGTGCCTCGACGACCCGCACAGGTTCCTTGCTTCCTGGTCGATGGGTCAGTGCCATTTCAACGCGCTGTGACGCTGCCATTGCGGCACTGGCGGCGACGGTTCGAGCCACAAAGTCCAACGGTTTTAGTTTGGCGTTCATGGCATCGTTTCTGGTGCTAGCCGCCCCCGCCAGAGTGCTTCTAGGTCGGCAACGACGATATTCGCCTGGGGCAGGCGTGGGGCCGTCAGCAGCGCGTCGCCGCAGCGGGCGATCATCTCCGAATTGGAGCCGATACTCTGGGCGCAGACGGCTTGTAGGCCCGGCCCGCCTCGCTGCCGATCGTTTGACATGCCGTCTCCGTTCGTATCCCTTTGCGCCGCTTGACCCAGCCGAACATTCACTGTCTCCGCTCCGCAGAAGGTAGAGGCGGTCCACGTGTTGCTCGTTGAGACTTGGACAACCATCACTATCTGTGCGCACGGGGTGAGTTGTCTTCATCCGGTCCGTATTTCACCCGGGTGAGAGGCCGACGCGGAACAGATCCCGCTGAGAAGTTTGGGAGCTCTGCTGCTTTCAGCCCGGTCAAGCGCTGGCGCCGCGATGATTAAGGTCCCCTTCTCCCACTCCACGATGGCGTGAGGCCGCTGAATCCTGCACGGTCACCCCATATTCGAGATGGTGAATAGTCCCATCATGCCGACGCCATAAAGAATCAGGACAGCCAGCGAGTCGACACCCAGCCGGGCTATGCGGCGGTGGGGCCGAAACAGCAGGCCCGCGGCGTAGATGAGTGTCAACACAATTGCCAGCGCCGTGAGATAGATATCGGTGCGCTGCGCCGCTGGCAATACCGCATGCCCCGATAGCAGCGTCGCAGGCACAAAAAGCACTGGCAGGAAGGCGTTTCCGCCGAAGATGTCGGATACCGCTAGCTGGTAGTCACCATGACGCACCGACCGCAGACCGGTGGACAGTTCGGGCAGCGAGGTAGCCGCGGCCAACACGGTCGCACCGAACAGCACACCGGACAGACCGATGTGGTCGGCGATAACATCACCGCTGCGCTCCAACACGACTCCGGCGATCAGCGTGACCGCGGCGGCGAAGCCGAAGGTCACCGCCGCCCTTGCAGTACTGATCCCCTCGGCAGTGGCCTGCCGCTCGGTCATCGCAGTGCAGTGTCCGCGGGGCCGCTGTTGGCCGTCGGGGGGCTGGCCCGACTCATGCCAGGGCAACGACCGTCCCGCCCGTTGCAACCCCACCAGGCCCAGCACCCACACCACCAGGATCAGCACCGGGGCGGGCGTCAACCGCGCTGTTATCAGCGTTGCCGGCATCTGGGCGCCGCCGATCACAATGGCCAGCACCGCGACGACCAGCACAGCCTCCAGCACCAACACCAACGACGCCGCCCGATAGGTCAGCGGTCTGGATCCGCACACGCCGAAGGCGTCGAGGACCACCAGCACCACCGTCTGGATCGCGATGCCGCCGAGGATATTGCCCACCGCCACACCGATATTGCCCGAAACGGCGGCAGCGGCGACGATGGCGATCTCGGGCAGGTTGGTGGCGATTGCCAACAGGATCAGGCCGCCGAGCGCCGAGCCGAGGCCCAGCCGCATCGTCAGCACATCAGTTTGGTCCGATAGCTGAATGCCCGCCGCCCAGATCGCCGCTCCCGCAACAACAAACGTCACAGCCAGCAGCCACACCGGTGCTCCGCTCATGACGCGTCCTTCCGAGCGCGGTTCGAAGGCGATCGCAGATCTAGCTCATCGCCCCACTCGTCGAGCGACACGTCGTCATGCCCCGCTCATCATGGACGCTGCCCCGACAGCGCTGGGGTTCTCCTGCGCACTAGTTCTCACCGTCTCCCGGCGTGTTTGGGGTTTCGCCTCTGATGATGGCGATGGACGCCGCGTCGTCCACGACGACCTGGCTAGCCGTCTGCAGCACAGCGCGCACGTCGCCGGCCGGAATGACCGCGGCGCCGGAGGCATCGGCGAAAACGTAGTCGCCGGGCCAGATCGCCACCCCGCCGACTACCACCGGACGGTTCGCCTCATAGGGGGTGACGATGTCACCGCCCCACCGCGTTGTTTCACCACGGCAGTAGATGGCCAGGTCGTAGTGCTCAAGCTCGGCGAAGTCGCGCAGTCGCCCGTCGGCGAGAATGCCGGCGAGCCGGTGGTTTTGGACACGCGACAGCTTCGTCCCGCCACCGAGTGACGCATCGGTGTAGCCGTTGCTGGCCAAGACCAGCACGTGCCCATCAGCGCCGTGTTCGATGGCCTGGTAGAACAACCTCTTGAAGTTGTGGCGCTCGAGCGGGAGGGCGGCCCCACACGTCGGGAAGTAGGAGATGGTCACCGCGGGGCCGAAGAGTCGGCGACCGGGCGTCGGGCTTACCAGGTCTAGGAGATGACAGCGGTGTTGGTGCAGTCGCCCCACCGCGTCCACGATGTCGGCGGTGCGCACCCGACTGGCGAGCGCGTCGAGGGATTCCATCATCGGGCCCGGAAAGGGATACGCCAATACTGGGCGCCGCGCAGGTCTAGCCACACATCGGTCGGCGTTCGCACTAGCCGGGCCACGACGTGGTCGCAGTCCGGGCATCGAACGACGATGCCAGGGGCGCGGTGATAAACGTGAGTCTCAGCGAAGACCCCGACTCGACCACATCCCGCACAGGTCAGTGTCGCGGTGGTGACATCGCATCCGAGCACTTCCGCGAAGGCGCCCGCGGCGGCGTTACCGTCGACATGCGTCGGTTCTGCCATCATTCCTTCTTCCTCGATTAACCGCTCGGCCCGAACCGCTCGGTCCGGATGGCCGATGGCGAATGGCCCTGCCCGATCATCGTTGTCGTCACCGATTCCACGAATCCCGTTGGGCCGCAGACATAGACGCGTAGGCCATCGCCGGGCGTCCACCCGGGCGCTGCGAGATCACCGAGGCCAACTCGGCCGGGAGGCCGGCCGGTCTGCTGGTCGGCCGCCCGAGTGTAGACCACCGCGACCTGCAGCCAGTCACAGTCGCGCTCGAGCCGTGCCAACTCATGGGCATAGTAGACGTCGGCGGGACTGCGCACCGAATAGACCAGCCGAACGTTGGTGCCGCCCACCAATATTCGCTGTCGCAGCATCGCCATCAACGGCACAATGCCCGATCCGCCAGCGACCAACAGAATCCGCGCCTCCTCGGCCGGCCGCCAAACGAACCAGCCGCCGATGGGTCCGCGAAGCTCGATCTCCTCGCCGGGAGGCACTGCCGTGAGATACGGCGAGACCTCTCCGCCGGCGATCTTCTGCACGGTGAGCTCGATGTGCTCGCCGTCGGCCGGTCTGCTCAGCGAATAGCTGCGTTGTGCGCTGTACCCGTCCTCAGCGGTCAGCTTGAGATCGATGTGCTGGCCGGCCAAGTGGCCACCCCAGCCCGGCACGGCAAGTCCGATCGTGCGCGCTGATTCGGTCTCGGGCGTTGAGTTCACCACCCGTGCAACCCGCCACTGCAACTTGGGTGTCAGGCCATCGCCCATGGCTCAATCCCCGGCATACCGTTGCTCTCGCCACGGGTCACCATAGCTGTGATAACCGAAGCGCTCCCAGAATCCGGGTGTGTCGCTGTCGGCCAACTCAATCGACCGGACCCACTTCGCGGACTTCCAAAAATACAGATGCGGCACCAGCAGGCGCGCTGGGCCGCCGTGGACCGCGTCAAGCGGTGCGCCTTGGTAGACGTAGACGATCCATGCCTTCCCACCGAGAAGATCGGCCACCGGGATGTTGGTGGTGTAGCCGCCGTAGGAGCGGACCAGTGCGAATTCGGCGGCGGTGTCGACTGATTCGAAAAGCGTGTCCAGAGAAACGCCTTCCCACTTGGTATCCAGTTTGGACCACGTGGTGACGCAGTGGATGTCGACAGTGAGCTGCTCACTGGGCAATAGCTTCAGTTGGGCGCCGGTCCATACGTGTTCGGCGCCACGCTCGTCGCGGATGGTGAACCGCCAATTGTCGAGATCGATACGCGGAGTCGGTCCTGCCTGCAGGACTGGGAAGTCCGTGGTCAGATGCTGACCGGGTGGCAACTCGCGGGCCGATTCAGTGCGGCGCCCGCGAAAGCCCTTGTTGGCGATAGACATTGGTGCTCCTGTCGTTGGTGTGATGAGCCATCCATCAATCTCGGCTCGTTTTCGGTGCTCTATCCGGTGTTTTCTCTGTTTCCGGGGATGGCCGTCGGCGCCGGTGACGCGTGGACCTTCGGCGTGAACAGGTTTCCTCCGGTGGGGTTGATGTTCTTTTCGGTCGGCGCGGGAGGAGGCGCACCGGGGGTCGGGGATTGCGTGGTGGAGGTTGTCGCCGGCGGCGGTTGCGTGGTCGACGGCGCGTTCGAACCGTTGCCGCTGCAACTGGCAACCGATACCGCTATAACCGCTGCACCCACAACTACGCGTGCGAGGCGCACAGGATCACGGTTTTCCATCATGAGATCTCCAATCGATTGGGCTTGATAGCTGACTCGGCTCGTTCTACGTTCATGAGCGCCGGGTGGAACTCACTTTTCACCGGATCTCAACTCCTGCTACAGGTTCCACTGCTATGTCGGCACCCAAAACGGAGATGGCCCCTTTGGCTTCGAGAATGGCCAGATGAATACCGTCAGCGTTGGGGTGCCCGTGTTCACGGAGCACCGCCTCTAGATCCGCGGCGGTCAGGCCGCATCGGCGCAGGTTGCGTCGGTTCACTTCTCCTTCGCTGATCAGGACCATCAACGGCGGATCGATGAACCGGCATAAGGCGGGAATTAAGCGCAGTCGCGCGAGGACCGCGTGGGCGGCCAGGAGGCACAGCAGTGCGGTGGTCGCCGCCAGCCATGCGGTGTCGGTGGCGGTGGCCGCACGACCGACGATGGCGCCGGCGGCGACGGCGGCGATCCAGTCGAACGGGGCGAATTCCGCCAGGGTGCGCCGTTCGGTGAAGCGAAACAGGATGGCAGCGGTCAAAAATAGTGCCGAAGTTTTGATCGCCACGTCCCCGAGGGTGGGCAGATCACCGATGAGGACATGCAGGATACGGTTCACGTGGGCGCCGCCGATCGGCGCCGCGAAGTGGGGGTAGACGTGCGGCCGACGTGGGCTTCGTCGCGCAGCCGCTCGACCATGTGTGGGTAGTGCAGTTCGAATGCCGGTCGTGCCGAACGGATTCGGGGTAGCTCGGTGAAGTTGTGCCGCGGCGGCGGGCAGCTGGTTGCCCACTCCAGCGAGTTGCCGTAGCCCCACGGGTCGTCGACCGTGACCGGCTCGCCGTAGCGCCAGCTCTTGAACACGTTCCACACGAACGGCAGCACCGACACGCCGAGGATGAACGCGCCGATGGTCGAAACGACGTTCAGCGTGGTGAATCCATCGGTGGCTAAATAGTCGGCGTAGCGGCGCGGCATGCCCGCGGCGCCCAGCCAGTGCTGCACCAGGAACGTGGTGTGGAAGCCGATCAGCGTCAGCCAGAAGTGCAGCTTGCCCAGCCGCTCGTCGAGCAGCCGGCCGGTCATCTTCGGGAACCAGAAGTACACCCCGGCATAGGTGGCGAACACGATCGTGCCGAACAACACGTAATGGAAATGCGCCACAACGAAATACGAGTCGGTGACGTGGAAGTCGATCGGCGGGCTGGCCAGCAGCACACCCGACAGACCACCGAGCAAAAAGGTGACCAGGAAGCCCACCGAGAACAACATCGGTGTCTCGAATGTCAACTGGCCCTTCCACATCGTGCCGATCCAGTTGAAGAACTTGATACCGGTGGGCACCGCGATCAAGAACGTCATGAACGAAAAGAACGGCAGAAGCACCGCACCGGTGGCGTAGAGGTGATGCGCCCACACCGCAATCGACAACGCAGCGATCGAGGTGGTCGCATAGATCATTCCCGTGTAGCCGAACAGTGGTTTGCGGGAGAACACCGGGATGATCTCGGTGACGATGCCGAAGAACGGCAACGCGATGATGTACACCTCAGGGTGGCCGAAGAACCAGAACAGGTGCTCCCACAGCATGGTCCCACCGTTGGCCGGGTCAAAGATGTGCGCGCCCAGGTGCCGATCGGCGGCCAACCCGAACAACGCCGAGGTCAAGAGCGGGAACGCCACCAGCACCATCACGCTGGTCACCAGGATGTTCCAGGTGAAGATCGGCATCCGGAACATGGTCATCCCCGGTGCGCGCATACACACCACGGTGGTGATCATGTTGACCGCGCCAAGAATGGTGCCCAGGCCACCGACGATCAGACCCATGATCCACAGATCCCCGCCCGCGCCCGGGGAGTGGATCGCATTCGACAGCGGCGTGTAGGCGGTCCAGCCGAAGTCGGCCGGCCCGCCGGGTGCGAGAAATCCCCCCAATGCGATCAGCGCGCCGAGCAGAAACAGCCAGAAAGACAACGCATTCAAGCGCGGAAACGCCACGTCGGGCGCGCCGATCTGCAGCGGCAGCACCAGGTTGGCGAACCCGAACACGATCGGGGTGGCGTAGAACAGCAGCATCACCGTGCCGTGCATGGTGAACAGCTGGTTGTACTGCTCGTTGGACAGGAACTGCAAGCCCGGCGCGGCCAGTTCCGTTCGGATGAACAGCGCCATCAGCCCACCGATGAAGAAGAACGCGAAGCACGCGACGACGTACATCATGCCGATCATCTTGTGATCAGTCGTAGTGACCAGCTTGTAGACGAGCGCGCCTTTCGGGCCAAGCCGTGCGGGGAACGGCCGGCGGGCCTGCAGTTCTCCGATTGAGGGCGCGTGGGTTGTCAACGGTCCGGCTCTCCCCTGCCCTGCACATCTTCGTCGGCGCCCACTGATGCGCGGTAGGCGTCCAGCAGTTGCCGCCAGGAGGTTGCGAACTTGGCGACGCCGTCATTTTCAAGCACGACGAAGACGTCGGACAGGTCGACGCCGACCGCGCTGACGTTATCGAGCACGGTTTGGGCGTCGGCGATCCTTCCGGTGATGGAGTCGGCGACGATGACGCCGTGGTCAGCGATGGCCTCCAGTGTGTGTTCGGGGATGGTGCTGACGGTGTGTGGTGCGATCAACTCGGTGACGTACATGGTGTCGGGATAGGCGGGATTTTTCACGCCGGTGGATGCCCACAGCGGCCGCTGCACGTGAGCGCCTGCGTAACTGAGTGCCGTATAACGTGTTCCGGCTTCAAACACGGCCTGGTAGGCCGCATAGGCCAGGCGCGCATTGGCGATTGCCGCCTTTCCGCGCAACGCCATGGCAGAGTCGGTGCCGATCGCCTCCAGGCGCCGATCGATTTCGGTATCGACTCGGGAGACGAACAACGAAGCCACCGAATGGATTCCGGTGAGGTCTCGCCCCGCTTGCTGCGCGGCTTCCAGCCCAGCCAGATAGGCATCCATCGCCTGTCGGTGACGCTCAACGGAGAAGATGAGCGTCACGTTGACTGAAATGCCTTCGGCCACTGTGGCGGTGATGGCCGGCATCCCGGCCGTCGTGGCGGGAATCTTGATGAACAGGTTGGGCCGGTCGATAATCTTCCACAGCTCGGCGGCTTGGCTGACCGTCGCCTCGGTATCGTGGGCCAGCCGCGGGTCGACCTCGATCGATACCCGCCCGTCCACACCACGGGAGGCTTCCCACTGCGGGCGCAGAACGTCGCAGGCCGCCCGCACGTCATCGGTGATGACGGTGCGGATCGCCGAATCGGCGCCGGCACCGCGTTCCGCCAATTCGGTGAGCAGAGGCGTGTAGGCATGGCCTTGGGAGATCGCGTGTTGAAAGATCGAGGGGTTGGTGGTGACGCCCACGACGCTTCTGGTGTCGATCAGCTGCTGCAGGTTGCCCGATGTCAGGCGGTCACGAGACAGGTCATCCAACCAGACCGACACCCCCGCCGCTGACAGCGCACTCAGAGTCAGGTTCTGCGTCATCGAAGAACGGCCCGCAGCTGGTGTCGGCGCGAATGCGAGGTTCGCGCCGCGATCAGCACGGCGGCGTACGCGATGACCGGCAAGTACGCGGCGGTAAGCATCTGCCGATCGCGCGCCGACATGCGGTGAGGCCCCGCAGGATGGCGCTCAGTCATGGCGGCTCGACTCAACCGTGGTGCGCTCCGTGTCACCAGATCCGCTGCGGGAAGCGAGTTTCCATTCCGGGCGCACGTAGTGGCACGTGTAGCCGCCGGGGACGCGCTGCAGATAGTCCTGATGTTCTGGCTCGGCCGCCCAGAAGTCACTAGCCGGAGTCACCTCGGTGACCACCGCGGCGGGCAACAGCCCCGATGCGTCGATATCGGCGATGGTGTCGCGCGCAATGCGCTTCTGATCGTCATCGAGATAGAAGATCGCCGAGCGGTAGCTGGTGCCGATGTCGTTGCCCTGGCGGTTCTTTGTCGTCGGATCATGGATCTGGAAAAAGAATTCCAGCAGGGCGCGGTAATCAGTTATGGCGGGGTCGTAGGTGATCTCGATCGCCTCGGCGTGACCGGGATGGTTGCGGTAGGTCGGGCGCTCGTTTTGGCCGCCGGTATAGCCGACTCGGGTCGATTCCACCCCGGGCAGCTGGCGGATGAGGTCCTGCATTCCCCAGAAGCATCCCCCCGCGAGAATCGCGGTTTTGGAGGTCATCGCCGTGGCTCCATGAGCTCACGCGAATCACCTTGCTGCGCTGGGCCGTCCGCGGGCCCGAAGAGACTCGCGTAGCGCCCGTATCCCTCAGCCTCGAGGTTGTCGCAGTGAATGAAGCGCAGCGCCGCGGAATTGATGCAGTAGCGCAGGCCGCCTTCAGAACGCGGCCCGTCGTTGAATACGTGCCCGAGGTGGCTGTCGCCGTGGCGCGAGCGCACTTCGGTGCGCACCATGATGTGGCGGTGGTCGGACTTTTCGACGATGTTGTCGCCGTCGATCGGCTTGGTGAAGCTCGGCCAGCCTGTACCGCTGTCGAACTTGTCGACCGAAGCGAACAGCGGCTCACCAGACACTACGTCGACGTAGATACCCGGCTCGTGGCTGTCGACGTATTCGCCGGTGAAGGGTCGCTCGGTTCCGCTTTCCTGGGTGACGTAGTACTGCTCGGGGCGCAATGCGTCGATCGCGGCCGGATTCTTGTGGTAGTCGTGTGTCACAGGTGCTCCTCGTAGTGAATGCGGCGCTTTACCGCCGGTATGCCAGTGGGGCTAATTGCGGCCGGCCATGATGCCGCCGTCGACGTTGAGAATCGCGCCGGTGATCCAGCTTGCTTGTTCGGAAAGCAGAAAGGTGATGGCGTTGGCCACGTCGGTCGGGGTGCCGACACGACCGAGGGGATGAAGTGGCGCGAACGTCGCCAGCGTGGCGTCGATCTCGTCCTTCGGAATGAACCCTTCGTAGAGAGGTGTTTTCACTACTGCCGGTGCGACGGCATTGACGCGGATCTGATGGTTGGCCAGTTCGATGGCCAGATTGTGAGTGAGGGCGTGTAGCCCTGCCTTCTGCATGGAGTATGCCGCCGACGGTGTCACACCGATGGCCTGGTGCGCCCACATGGAGCCGATGTTGACGATCGAACCACCCGCACCGTTGGTGATCATGCCCGCGACCACGGTCTGGGTGAGAAAGAACAGCGCGTAGTTCAGATCGAGATACGAATCGTAGAATTGGGCGTCGTAGTCCAGGAACGGTTTTGGAATGAAGAAGCCGGCCGCGTTGACCATCAGCGTTGCGTCGCCATGCTCCGATAGTGCGCCCTGGACCTCGGCAACCGCAGATCGGTCGGTCAACTCGGCAGCGATCCCCCAGGCTTTACCACCGCGGTCGGTCAGGTCGGTCACGGTGTCATCGACACGATCTTTCGAGCGTCCAATGATCACTGCGCTACCGCCGCGATCGATGACGTCACGCGCGGCTTGGCGTCCCATGCCGGCACTCCCGCCGACGACAACGATCTTCTTCCCATCGAACTCTGCGCCCATTGGCGAGTCCCCTTTCCTGATTTCTTCACCTGCTACGCCGTATTGAACGTTTGGTTGTGTGTCGCCGAAACAATCGGTGACCGCCGTGCAGGTCTGTAGGGAGTCAAGCCTGGCCCGCCTAGGGGTGAGCTGTCTTCACCCTGCGGCCGCAATCACCCGGGTGACACAGACCGATGGCACGAAGCGGCATTGAGTGGTTATCTTGGTTCGACGCAGTACAATTGCGCTGCGCAAAGGGACCGCGTCACATCGGGTGTCGGTGTGGCCTGGTACGGCGTCGTTGGTGTTACCGCGGTCGGTGGACAAAGACGCGAGATCGACGTGCGGGCCGCAGCGGCCATTCCTTCGAAACCGGTTACGGGAATCGATTACTCGTGCATCGCCGGTGCGGGCCACGGATTTCGTCAGGTGTCGACTTCGAGCGAGAAGTGATGGGCTGAGATCCGCATCTGGTTCCGCATGTACAGCCGATGTGCCGCCGCCCGATCGCTGCCAACGCCTGAATCCAGGTGGACTCCGTCGCATCGGCGACGCGTGGCATCAGCGATCACCCACCGGATGAGTTCGTCGGCGAATCCGTTGCCACGGGCTGTCTCTAGTGTGCTCACATCGTCGATGTACATGTAATGCCCGTGTGCAGTCGACCACAGCTCGCGGAAGCCAATGATTGATGACGCCGCGCCCGAGGAAGGCTCGAACGCGCCGACCAGTCGATAGCCTGTGGGCCGAAGCTTGGAGTCAATGAAGTCGATGACGGCGTCGGCGGTCTTCCAGCGAGGTCTGAGCAAGAGCATTGCCTCGACAGCTTGTGCGGTCTGTCCTTCGATGATTTCGCGTATCTGAGCCACGGATTAAAACCGATTCCGGCCCACGGTGTCTTCAGCGGCGATGATATGCATCGCCGCTTCTTCAGCCGACGCGGCGCCGCCGTCGATCCCGACATCATGGGCGCGGTAATCGCTTGTGGGATCTGTCGGGTCAACGCCGAAGGCGACCAGCCGGCCTGCACGGGTGTCGCCGACCTGATCGTCGATAGGCTCTCCGTCGCTGTCGGCGATGTCACCGATTCCGTCGCCGTCCCACCGGTCAGTGACGTCGGGTACCTCACGGGCCAGCCGGCGTGCCAGACTTTCATGCCTGCGCGCTTCGCTGGCGGTCAGCCCCCAGGCCCCGAGTTCACGCGGGCTTTCCGGGGGCGAATAGCCCTCGTCGAGGTCGATGCCAGTCTGTTCTGAATCCAGGCTTTCTTCTGGTTCAAGCAGATGGGCTGCTACATCATCGAACTCAGCGTTCTCCATCAGTGCGGTCTCCATTCACCATCTCGTCGATGCCGCCCAGTGCGGGTCCACTGCCCTATCAGGACACCGTCAAATCCGCGCTGGCCTCCTGGGCAATGATCGTGACGTCCAAAGGGGCGGGTTGTCGTCGCCCACTGCGCCATTCACCCGGGTGAGAACCCGACGCGGCTAGGCGCCACCGAGACAGAAATCGGGATTGGGCCGAGTTCGGCGCGCACGCTCCTGCGGTCGGTTCAGAGATAGTCGCTGAATTCGCTCAAGAGGGCGGACTTTCCGCGGGTGCCGACCATGCGGGTGACCGGCTGACCGTCCTTGAACACGATCAGGGTCGGGATGGACACCACCTGGTATTGCTGAGCGGTCAACGGATTGGCGTCAACGTCGAGCTTGGCTACGGTGAGGCGTTCGGTGTTTTCGGCGGCGATTTGTTCGAGCACTGGTGCCACGGCGCGGCAGGGGCCACACCATTGCGCCCAGAAGTCGACCAGTACTGGCATGGTGCTTTCGAGGACGTCCGCCGTAAATGAGGCGTCGGTGACCGTGATCGAATGGGACTGAGTCATGTCGGTGTTTGGCCCTTTCTGATGGTGACATTGGTTGTGACATCGTGTGATTCGGTGAGCCAGCGCTGCGCGTCCAGTGCGGCTTGGCAACCGCTGGCGGCAGCGGTGACCGCCTGGCGGTACCGGCGGTCGATCAAGTCGCCGGCAGCGAAAACCCCATCTACGTGGGTATGGGTGCCGCTGCCGTCGCGGGTCAGGACATAGCCGCGGGCGTCGAGGTCAACCAGACCCACCAGCAGATCAGTGCGAGGAATCTGACCGACGGCCACGAACACAGCGGCCAGGTCAATGTCATGCTCGGCGGCGGTGTGCGCGCTGCGCACGCGCAACCCGGTGACATGGTGTCGACCCTTTACGGCGAGTACTTCGGTGGAGTCCAGGACAACGACATTGGGCTGAGCGCGCAGCCGGGCAACCATGGCCGTCGATGCGCGCAGTCGGGGCCGATGGTGGATGACGGTCACCCGGCGGGCCAGCTGCGCTAGAAACAGGGCTTCCTCGGTGGCGGCGTCGCCGCCGCCGACGACGGCGACCTCGCGCCCGGCGAAATGACGCCCGTCGCTTTTGGCGCTGGTGCTGAGTCCTTTGCCTTGCAGCTCACCCTCCCCGGGCACGTTGAGGGGTCGGTTGACGGCGCCCATCGCGAGGATCAGCGCGAAAGCGTGACGCAGGTCGTGGTCGATGGCGAGCGACTTGACCTCACCTTCCAGATCCAATCCGTCGACGTCACCGGCGTGGAACTCGGCACCGAAACGGTGTGCTTGTGCCCGCATCGCGCGGGCGAGCCTTGGTCCGCACACGGGCTGAGAGAGGCCGGGGTAATTGTCCATCTGCCCGGCGGCCATCAGGGCACCGCCGGGCAGATGGCCCTCGACGACCAGGGTGTCGAGTCCCGATCGTGCGGCATAGATCGCCGCCGTGTAGCCGGCGGGACCTGACCCGACGATCACGACATCACGAATTCGTCCTGCCCCCCGCATCAACGGCACGCTGAGCCGGGTGCGTTGCCCGATGGTGACGGGCGGCGTGCGATTATCGAGCGCCACAACGTGTTTCGTTCACCCCGAGCTGCAGGTTGTTGCCGCGGCCGGGAGTTGCCGCTGATACGATGCCGGGCCGCGTCGGCGTGCAGTGGTTCCCGGGTCATGCGTGCCTCCGTCGCCCGGCGCTACTGCTGCATGCAGGCGCGACCGTGCGCCGTGAATCGGCCCGCAGCGCATGTTGGGCGCGCAACGGAGCCGGCTCAACCTGCTGTGCGCGAACGTCGGCGATCATCGTGCGCAGATGCGGCTCTTCCGGGCTGCCGACGTAGCCGTCTAGCCAGTGGATCAGCCTGTCGAATATCGCCAACGGCAGTGCCGCTCGAGTTGACACAACAGCGTTAAGGATCCGGTCGATCGCGAGATGATGTTCCCCACAGCCCAATTCGACGAATGTCATGGTGCGTTCATGGCCTATCAGACACGTATCGGCCACATCGGCCAGCAGCCACGCCATGTCCGCGTCGGAGATAACGGGTACGTCAACGGTGGTCGGCGCCAACGATGACGCCCCAGCCGATCTCTGGGTCGCGGACGGCGTCAATGTGGCAGTCATCGCAGGCCGGACTGTTTCGGTTTGCGGACGTGGTGAGCCCGCGGGCCCGATGGCTCGCGGCGTAACCGGCAGCGACGCGCCAGTGAGCCAATTCCTGAGGGGCATGCGGTTGGTATCAAAGTGCCACCACGGCTTGCAGTACGTCGGATGCGCCGATCAGCGTTTTGCCGCATGTCGGGCATTGCGCGACACGTTTGAATAGTCTCCCCAGCGCAGTGGGTTGCATCTCCGCGGCCGTGCATTGCGCGGTGTAGTCGAGTGCGTCCAGATGATCAGCACACACGACACCGCAGGCATTACCGTGCGCGTCACAGTCGAACCGTTGGCAGTGCCCGACCATGTGAAATTCCACGTACGCCACTGCCGGCAGGGAGCACCGGAATCCGCTGTCGAGGAACCCCAGCTGGCACTGCTGGTCGAGGGCGCTGTGATCGGTCGCGGCGCGAACAGCGGTCGGGCGGCTCATCAGCGCGGTCCCGTTTGATGGTCGACCCGATGCCAAACATTGTGCGTCGACGTCCGAAGACATGTTCTCGTTCCTTCCCGGGCCCTGGCTTGTAGCGGGCCGCCGTTTGCTTGTCATCGATTACTTCGAGTTGCGCGCCGCGCCGCGCGGCGGCCGGGCCTTCGTTGTGCCGGTATGGCCATAGCCAGTCAGCGGCGGCTATCGATGAGACTTCCATCGGAAGGGGTGACTGGTCGTCACCCTTACGGCGTGTTCACCCGGGTGATCGCGACGGAATCGTTGCGCCCGTGGCGATCTGGAACGGGACTGGCTTGGCCCCGGGTGTCGTTTTGCGGGTTACAGCAAGCCGAGCTCGCGGGCGCGGGCGACCGCGGCGGCGCGGTTCTCAACGCCCAGTTTGCGGTACAGCGCGCGCTGGTGGGTCTTCACGGTGTTCAGTGAGACGTAGAGGCGCTGCCCGATCTCACGTCGCGACAATCTGGTGGCCAGCAGCCCAAGGACTTCATGTTCTTTGGCGGTGAGCTCTTCGGCGACCGGGTCACGATCGTTGCGCGAACTGACCGCGACGCTTTTGCGGTGCTGGGCGGTGGGGAGAACCCGTTGCGCTATATCGGCGTCTGCGCAGCCTCGAAGCAGTGCGCTGGCCTCGCTGCGGCTCGCGGCCGCGGTCTCGTGATCACCAAGGCGCTCAAGGATTTTGGCCCTGACGACCAGTGCCTTGGCGAGTTCGAGAATTCCTCCGCCCTTGCGGGCCAAGCCGACAGCCAGGTGAGCTGCGTCTGCGGCGGCAATCGTGTCGCCACGCACATCGAGGACGGTGGCCGCCGCTAACGGCACCATTGCGTTGATGAAGTGCTCGCCCTCTGCGAGGTCCTTGCTGCTGCCGGTCGCGCGACGAATCTGGTCCTCGGCATGTACGAGCTGACCAGATTCGGCCGCGATTAGCGCGAGATAACCCAGCGCATAGATACGGTGTCGCCGATCACCGATCTTCTCAGTCAGCTGCGCGGCCCGCTGGAAGGTGGCTTGCGCCTCGTCGATGCTGCCCGAGAAGTACAGCGCGGATCCGTAGATGCAGCAGGCGGCCGACCGTGCCTCCAGTGCGTTGTCAAAGTCGAGGGTGATCGCGAGGCGAGCCGCCTCGAGTGCTGCGCCGAGGTCACCCGTCTTGAACGCGTGGACCTCACGTAAGGCGACGAGTTCAGCGCCGAGGCTGGTCTGGTCGGCGGAGTCAGCCGCGGCTTCGATCGCCTCAATCCACACGTGCGCATCGTTGAACTGGCCAACATTCAACGCGATCCAGGCCCGTGCCGCGCTCAGCCGCGGGTCGTGAAGGACGGTCTCGGCTGGAAGCAGATCGAGCCAGCCGGACACAGTTGACAGGCCGCCGCCGTTGAACTCATTGACCCAGTCGGCGGCGATGAGATCAGCACACCCGGCGAAGTCACCGGCAGCGGCCAGGTGGCGCAGTGCCTCGTCGACAAGGCCTTCGGCCTCGAACCAGGCCGCCGCTCGTCGGTGCAGAGCCGCGACAAGATCGGGCTCGCTGCGCTGCAGTTCGGCGCGCAGCAACTCGCCGAACAAGTGGTGATAGCGGTACCAGCGACGCGACATGTCCAGGGGCACCACAAACAAGTTTTCGCGCTCGATCGTCTCCAGCATCGAGGCCGAGCCCGCGGTTTGTAGCACCGCGTCGCACAGCGCACCGTTGAGTCGTCCCAGGACCGACGTGCGCAGCAGGAAGGTGCGCATTTGCACTGGCTGACGGTCGAGGACCTCGGCCATCAAGTAGTCGACGATATGACGGTTGTCGCCTGCGAACGTCTTGATGAACGCCGTTGCATCACCACGCCCGGCAAGCGATAGGGCGGCAAGGTAGAGGCCCGCAGCCCAGCCTTCGGTGCGTCGGTGCAGCAGTTGGACGTCGTCGTCAGCCAAGTCCAGCCCGAGTACGTCGTTAAGCAGCTGGTGCGCCTCAATAGCCTCGAAACGTAGGCCGTCGCTTCGCATCTCGGCGAGGTCACCGCTGGCTCGGAGCCGCGCCAACGGCAACATCGGATCTGATCGGGTGGCCAGCACCAACCGAAGATTGGCCGGCATCCGGTCGATGACGAATGCCATCTGGTCATGAACCGCTCGATTCACCACCAGGTGGTAGTCATCGAGAATGAGCACGATCGGGCTGGCGATCGCGTCCAGATCGTTCATCAGGGTCGGCAGCACGACCTGCACCGGATCGGCGCCCATCTGGAGGAGTTCGATCGCGCGAGTCCCTATCCCGGGACTGGCCGTCTGCAGCGCGGCTACCACGTACATCCAGAACCACACCGGGTCGTTGTCGGAACGATCAAGTGACAGCCAGCCGAACGGCTGGTCCTCGCTCTCACCCATAGCCCATTGCGCCAACAATGTCGTCTTGCCCCAACCTGCGGGCGCACTCAGCAGCGTCAGTTTGCGTTGTCCCGCTGACAGGGCGTCTAGCAGTGTGCTCCGGTGGACGAGCTGAACCCCGACGGCTGGGACGTGCAGTTTGGTGGCGAGCAGAACTGCTCGCTCGGCGCCTTCTCCGGCGCCGGTGTCGCTGTGTCCCTCTGGGCCGACCACGTCTGAACTCCGTGAATCCGTTGAACCCGGCGTCCGGGCGGGGACGCTCGGAGTTGGCGCATCCGGGGTGGGCGCCGGTTTATCGGCATCCCCGTCGTTCCCCGCTGGGCCGCCCGGGCTGGTTTTGCCCGGCAGTCGCGGAGACTCTAATAGATCGGATGGATTGTCCGCGATTACCGCAGTCGCCCGGCTGCGTTGCCCGTTGGGGGTGCTCATGGCCGCCGGGCCACCAAGACGTACCCACCGACACCGAACACCACCGGCATCATCATCAACATTCCCAGCACTGTGCTCATCATTGTTTCTCGATTCCGATGTGTAGTCGCCCGCCGACGTCGGTTTCTGGTGAAGCGGCGGCAGTCGCGGCGATCCGAACTCAATAACTACGTTGGCACCGTGGGCACCGCCGCCTCCATCGCCTAACGGCTGATCTTCTAGGGCGTGTCGGTGTATACCTAGCGGGACTGGCCGTCCGAGCGGCGCATGTGCTGCGTCAGTTGGGCTCGGGACGTGATGCCGAGCTTGGCGAAGGCGTTGTGAAGATGCGTTTTCACGGTGTGCGGGGATAGGTGCAGTTGTTGCGCCACGGCGCGGTTGGTCGCTCCCTCTGCGATGAGGTTGATGACCTTGAGCTCGGCGTCGGTGAGGCTGTCCCAGCCCGTTTTGGCTCTCGGCTGCGCGACGATGCGCCGCTCCACACCCAGGCGGCGCAACTCGCGGCCGACCCGCCGCGCATCCGCGATCGCCTCGCATTCCACGAACGTTTCGAAAGCCCGATTGAGGCTCTCGATCGCCTCCGCATCGGCTCGGGCGCGGGCTAATTCAGCCGCGGCGTCCTCGGCGGCGCCGGCGTAAAGAAGCGGACGCCACCTAGCCAACGCGGTGGCCGCTTCCAACAACGCATCGGCGTCACGTTCGAGGATTCCGCGGGCCTGCTGGGCGACCGCCGCGAACAAATCCACTCCGGAGGGCTCGCGTTCCAGCACCTCGATGCTCTGCAGCACCCGCCCGCGCAGGCCGGCGTCGCCGGCAGCTGATGCCACCCGCGACATCAAGATGACCTGGTCGAACACGTTAGGCCACAGCGGTGTGATCACACGCGCGTTCTGGCTCCCGAGCCAGCGCACCGCATCGTGAACGTCATCGCGATACCACGCGGCAAGCGCGACAACGTAAGCCGCGCCGCAGGACAACAGGGGTGAAGTACTGTGATAGAGCCGCAGCGCCTCAGACACCAAGTCCTGCAATAACTTTCGGTCACCAGTTCGCGTGGCCACCTCGGCCAGTACGAGAATGCGCTCAATGTTGACCTCGGTATCGTTCGCCCACTCGCGCCGGGGCAGCGCCTCGATGGTTTCACGAGCTGCAGCCAAGCGGCCGGCCGCGGCATGAACCATCCCGCCCAGGTGGGTCCAACCCGGAAGCGCCATGGCGTTGCGTTCGCGATGTGCTTTCTCGGTACCTTCGGCAACCTGCGCCCAGGCTTCCTTCAAGCTGCCCGTGCCCACAATCAGAGCTGCGCGTCGCTTTGCCGCGTATATGCCACCGAAGGCCGCCTCGCCGCTGCGCGTCAGCAGATCTACTTCGTCCATCCGCCGAAGGGCGCGCACTGCATATCCGTCCTGATAGTCGATTAGAGCAAGCGCGGTGTCGCTGACGATGCGGGCTTCCAAATCACCGGTCGCGCTGGCCGCAGCCGCGGCCGCGCTGGCTGCCGAGGCATCCACATGCAGGCTGTTGACCACTTCGAAGTAGGCCAACCAAGCCTGATGGCGCGCCCTGGTGGTGTCGTTGATACCGACTAGCTGCAACGCCCGACGGATCTCTGCGATGCGCTGCTCCGGGTCCTCTGTACCCGCGGCCATCCGCAGCCGAATCTCGGCTTCGTCGTCTTGAGACAGCTCGGTGGAGAGCGCCCTGTCGGCAAGCGACTGGGCCTCGTCGTACCGGGTCGCCCGGTTGAGCCAGTTAACGGTGTCGGCGGCGAGTGCGCCGTAGTCAAGGTCGTCGCTGGGCAATAGCTCTAGGGCGCGCTTGCTCAGGTCCGCGGCCGCACTGGCATCGCTGTGGCCCACCGACTGCGCGGCTTCGCGCAGCGCGTCGACCGCCTCCCGGTCTCCGGGCTCGGCGCTGCGCGCCAATTGGGTGGCCACTTCGGCCGGTGTCGCGCCCATTCTCAGCATGACCGACGCGGATTGTCGTTCCATCGCTCGGCGCAATGATTGCGGTAAGGACTGCCGGGTGGCCTCGCGTAGCAACTCGTGTCGAAACCTCAGCCGCTCACCGTCTTCCACGAGTAGATCCGCGCGTACTGCCTCTTCGAGCGCCGACATCAACGACGCCGGCGACCGGTCCAGCATCGCGGCCAGCAAGCCGGCGGAGAACCGGTCCGGCAGCACCGCTGCCACCCGCGCCACCTCTGACGCCTCGTTGGAGAGCAGATCCAGTCGCTGGCGCATCGTCGCGCCCAAACGCCGCGGTAGCGCGTCTCCGGTGACCACGGCACGTCCGCCGTCGACGGTGAGCCGGTCCTCCTCGCCTAGTCCGCCGACCAGCTCGCTAACCAGAAACGGATTTCCGTGCGCCTTGGCGGCCAGATTGAGCAGCGACAAATCGGCCTTTGCCCGCACGGCGTCTTGCACCATGTCGGCGACCGCGTCCGGCGTGATGGCCGCCAACCGCATGAATGTGGCGTCCGCGCGGTGCAGCACCGACAAGGTTTCCTGCATCGCAGGCCCACCGGCGCCGGTACGGGCGGTCAGCACCCACAACACCGCGACATCGGGGCGCACGGTAGCTAGCGACCGCAGCGCCAGCAGCGTGCCGTTATCGGCCCAGTGAATGTCCTCCAGCACAATCACTAGCGGGGTCTGCGCGGCCGCTGCATGAATCGCTTCGGCCAGATCGTGCACCACCCAGTAGCGCAGATCCGCTGAGCCGCCCAGCTTGCGCAACGCCTCGGCGTCGCCGACGGGGGGGTCCGCGCGCAGGGTCGCCATGAACAGCGAGAAAAACGGCACAGTTTGCTGATACTCGAATGCCTCACCGAATAGTGTCCGGACACCGGCTTTCTCGGCCAGCGCCAGGACCTCGGTCAACATGCGGCTCTTCCCGATGCCGGGCGGACCCTCGATGACCACCACACCGCCGCGCCCCTTAGC
Organism: Mycobacterium sp. JS623; assembly: GCF_000328565.1. Lineage (NCBI taxonomy): Bacteria > Bacillati > Actinomycetota > Actinomycetes > Mycobacteriales > Mycobacteriaceae > Mycobacterium > Mycobacterium sp. JS623. The sequence continues at coordinate 3,518,737 of NC_019966.1, forward strand.
CACCGCAGAAATCAGCGCGCCGATCACCTTCAACTCGCCCGCGCGTCCACGAATCGGCGAACTGGACAGGCGCTGACCGCCCGTGTCAAAAAGGCCGGTTGAAGGCCTCATCGGGTGTCCTGTCTACCGTTTACCGGACTGCCATTACGGTGCACGTCATTGTAGGCCCGCGCAGGTCACGTCTGGATTTGCTGTGGATCAATGAGCCCGGCGCATGTGCTGCGTCAGTTGGGCTCGGGACGTGATGCCGAGCTTGGCGAAGGCGTTGTGAAGATGCGTTTTCACGGTGTGCGGGGATAGGTGCAGTTGTTGCGCCACGGCGCGGTTGGTCGCTCCCTCTGCGATGAGGTTGATGACCTTGAGCTCGGCGTCGGTGAGGCTGTCCCAGCCCGTTTTGGCTCTCGGCTGCGCGACGATGCGCCGCTCCACACCCAGGCGGCGCAACTCGCGGCCGACCCGCCGCGCATCCGCGATGGCTTCATGCTGGGTGTAGGTGTCGAATGCGGCAGTGAGTTGCTCGATCGCCGGTCTAGTGCGGCCGGTGTGCGCGAGTTCAGCGCCGGCGTCCTCGGCGGCGCCAGCATAAAGAAGCGGCCGCCCCGACGACTCAAGAAACCCCGCAGCAGCCACCAGCGCATGCACGTCACGTTCGAGTATCCCGCGGGCATATCCGGCCACCGCCGCCAACAGCGGTACCACAGGCCGTTCACGCTCCAGCACCTCGGTGGCCTGCAACACCCGCGCGCGCAAACCGGCATCAGCGGCCGCCGAGGCCACCCGCGCACCCAAGATCAGCCGAACCAATGCATGGGGGAAAAGGGGTGTCCCCAGCAGGTTGATGTCGCTAAGCCAACGCGCTGCTTCATGAACGTCGTCGCGGTACCACGCCGCCCGCGCCAGCACATAGGCTGATGCTCGACGTTGGCCAGGTGAACCGATGGAGTGGGCATCGCGTGCATCATTGGCCGTCTGCTGCAACAAGTTACGGTCATCGGTGTGCGCCGCCACCTCAGCGAGGATCAGCATACGGTGGACGTCCTGCTCGGTGGCGCCGGTCGGGTGTGGGGGCGGTAGAGAATCAGCCGCATCGCGAGCGGCCGACAGCCGGCCCGCAGCGAGGTGGACCCACCCGCGGTAGACGGCCCAGGTGGCGAGGGCCAACGCGTTACGTTCCCGGCCGGCTTGCGCTATGCCTTCGGCGACGCGGGCAGTTGCTTCGTCCAATCGGCCGACGACTGCCAGCAGGTTTGCGTGGTACATCCCGGTATAGGCATGTGCCAACGCTGTTTCATTCGTGTAGGCGAGTGGGCGAAGCTGTTCGAGGCGGCCTAGTGCGCGAGACGGGTACCCCTCACCAGAATCGAGCAAAGCGTGGGTGACCTCGGCCATGATGGTTGCCTCGAGATCACCGGTGGCTACCGCGGCGGCAGCAGCTTCGTCGGCTGCAGTGCGCCACTGCCCACTTTTGTCCTGCAACACAAGGTTGTAGGCCAACCACGCCAGATGCCGTGCCCGGGTGACCTCGCTGATGCCGCTCAACCGCAGCGCTCGGCGGTGCTCCTCTACTCGCCACGGGGTGCTGTGCTGGGTGTGCGTCGGAAGCCGGAGGCGGATCTCGGCCTCGACTTCGGGCGAGGCTGCCTCCGCGAGCGCCACGACGGCCAGTTCTTCAGCCTCGTCGTAGCGGGTCGCTCGGTTGAGCCACTCGACGGTGTCGGCGACGAGTGAACCGCGCTCCGCGTCGTCGATGGCCAACAGCTCCAACGCACGCTTGCTCAAGTCCGCAGCCGCACTCGCATCACCGCGGCCGACCGATTTCGCGGCCTGGCGCAGCGCGTCGATCGCCTCTTTGTCCCCGGGCTCAGCGCTGCGCGCCAACTGGGTGGCCACCTCGGCGGGTGCCACACCCATCTCCAGCATGACCGACGCCGATTGGCGCTCCATCGCCCGACGCAACGACTGCGGCAACGAGTGTCGGGTTGCCTCACGCAACAAGTCATGTCGAAACCTCAACTGCGCACCGTCTTCGATGAGTAGATCCGCGCGTACTGCCTCTTCGAGCGCCGACATCAACGACACCGGCGGACGGTCCAGCATCGCGGCCAACAGCCCAGCCGAAAACCGGTCCGGCAGCACCGCTGCCACCCGCACCACCTCTGACGCCTCGCCAGAGAGCAGATCAAGCCGCTGGTGCATCGTGGCGCCCAAACGCCGCGGCAACCCCTCCCCGGTGACCACCACACGTCCGCCGTCGACAGTGAGCCGGTCCTCCTCCCCCAGGCCCCCCACCAGCTCAGTGACCAGAAAAGGATTTCCGTGCGCCTTGGCGGCCAAATTCAGCAACGACACATCAGCCGTTGCCCGCACCGCGTCTTGCACCATGTCGGCGACCGCATCCGGCGCGATGGCCCCCAACCGCAAGAATGACGCGTTCGCCCGCTGCAGCACCGACATCGTCTCCTGCATCGCAGGCTCACCAGCCCCCGGACGAGCGGTCAGCACCCACAGCACGGCCGCATCCTGGCGCACAGCCAACGACCGCAACGCCAATAGCGTGCCGTTATCGGCCCAGTGGATGTCCTCCAACAAGATCACCAGCGGGGTCTGCGCAGCCGCAGCATGAATCGCGTTGGCCAAATCGTGCACCACCCAATACCGCAGATCCGCCGAGCCGCCCAGCCTGCGTAGCCCCTCAGCGTCACCGACCGGCGGATCCGCACGCAAAGTCGCCATAAACAGCGCGAAAAACGGCACCGTCTGCTGGTACTCAAACGCCTCACCGAATAGGGACCGAACGCCTGCCTTTTCGGCGAGCGCCAAGACTTCGGTCAACAGGCGGCTCTTCCCGATCCCCGGCGGCCCCTCGATGACCAGCACTCCCCCGCGCCCGTGAGCGACCGCCGCGATCAGTGCGTCGATCACTTCCAGCTCGCCCGCACGCCCACGAATCGGCGGTATGCGCAGGTTCCCCGATGCTCTGGCGGTGCTCACACGAACCGCCGCCCACCAACTTGTATCCGGCGGGCGGAAGGCCTCCACGTTGTGTCGTCCACAGTTCTCGCTGCCGCTAGCGCTGCGGTTAGTGTAGGGGTTCCTCCTCCACCTCGAGGTTGCCGCCTCAATTGCCACTCGTGCACTCGCGGCGACCCCCTGAGACAGCAGCTTCTATCTGCGCTTGGCCTGCCAGCAGCCGTATCAGAGCTTGGGCGTGCTTTTTGGGACACAACTCACCCGGGTGAATCGGTTGACGGGTGATGTCTATTCACCCCGCATCGATGAATGCTGGCTCAACAGCTGGCGAGCGGAGGAACAAGTGGAGCCGACCACCTACCAGATCTGTGTTCACGGCCGCTTGTCCGAGCGCCTGGCGGCGGCACTGGAAGGGATGACCCTGCTCAGCGGGCCCGTCAACACCGTGTTCACCGGCGAAGTCAAAGACCAGTCACAACTTTACGGACTCCTCGACCGGCTGCGCGACCTCGGCCTCGAGCTCATCAGCGTGCAGCCGCAGCCAGAGGGCGCCCCGGAATACCTGGCAGCACCAGACTTCGGTGAGGGAAACAGCCGACCGACCGAAATCAGCGGTGTGCCAACCCTTTCCCGCGCGACGAAGTCAACCCTGAAAGGTTCATCATGAAGATCGTAGTCATCGGCGGTCAGGGGCTTATCGGCTCGAAAGTAGCGGCCAAGCTGAGCGCGCAGGGACACGACGTGATCGCCGCCTCTCGGCGCTCAGGTGTCGATTCCCTCACCGGTGACGGTCTCGCCAACGCGGTCGCCGGCGTGGACGTGCTCGTCGACGCTGCGGATTCGCCATTGTTCGACGATGAGCCGGTGATGCACTTCTTCACGACCGCGACGGCGAACCTTCTCGCTGCTGAACGGGAAGCAGGAGTCAGACACCACGTCGCGTTGTCCGTGGTGGGTGCGCAGGTCATGCCCGACAGCGGCTACAACACCGCGAAGGCAGCTCAGGAAAACCTGATCAAGGATTCGGGGCGCCCTTATTCGATCGTGAGAGCAACGCCGTTCTATGAATTCGTACTTGGCTTGGCCGATTCCGCGACGGACGGAGATATCGTCCGACTGCCGCACGCGTTGTTTCGTCCCATCGCCGCCGACGATGTCGCCACTGCCGTGGCCCGCGCGGCGGTCGGGCGCCCGATCAACGGCGTCGCAGAGATCGCTGGGCCCGAAGCGATGGGGATGGACGATTTTGTCCGATTCGGTCTTGCCGCCAACGGTGATCAACGGCGGGTCGTGACCGATGCGCAGGCGCCGTACTTCGGCGCGGTGATCGACGATCAGACGTTGGCACCCGATGCTAACGCCACCATCTTCGCGACCCGTTACTCCGACTGGCTCGACACACACTTCGCGTAGCCGGGGATGAGCTCCAGTGGAAGGACACTTCGTATGGGAACGGCCGATCGTCGGTTGATGTGGCATGGCTTGTTTCTGTTTTGGTCGGGTTGGTGACGGGTCTCAACGAGCGGCGCTTCACAAATATGCCGATGGCGCTTTCGGCGCATCTGGAGGGGGTGATGAACGGCACTTTCCTGATCGCGCTGGGCGCGATCTGGGGTACGTCGAACTTTCGCCGCGCGTAGAAAAGGCGGCACGGTGATCGGCGCTTTACGGCACTTACGGCAACTGGCTGTTCACCACATTTGGTGCCGCGTTGGGCACCGCTGCGGCAAACCCCATCTCGTCGCAGGGCCATCACGGGAAGCCGTGGCAGGAAAGGATTGCCCGGGGCCGGCTTTCGCAGCATCGCCTATTCGATCCTTCTCGCCGTGGTTCTGATTCTGCGGGGGCCTTGGCCGACGGCAACCGGGTTTCGGCCGGCAAGCTAAATTGAGCGCCACCGCCGTGCACACGCCCTGATTTTGTCGGCGTCGATCAGGCGGAACCCGTTAGACACTCGCGCACTCTGCCCATCGAGCTGCCCTCCGAGAGGTCAAACTGAGGCAGCGAGCGCCCAGAGTTCCTCGGCCACAGCGGCATTCGTCCACGCCAGCCCGCTTAGCACCACATCAGTCGCGCCCGCATCCAGATAGCTCTGAAGCTGACGCCTGACCGACTCCGCTGAACCCACCGCGGCAAGCTCTGCTGCGCCGGCGATACCCTCGCGCGCAATGACCTTCTGATACGACGGAATTGTCTCGTAGAAGCCCAGCTGCTGGGCCGCGAAACTTCTTGCCGCATCAACGTTGTCGGACAGGATTGCGGGCACTTGCGCGATGATCCTGGGTTTGGCGCGGCCGGCCTGGGCGGCCGATTTCGAGAGGAAAGGTTCGATGAACTCTGCGATGGTGCGGGGACCGGCGAGGTAGGGCAGGGTGCCATCTGCCAGTTCGCCGGTGACCTGCAGCGCTTTTGGGCCCATCGCGGCCACGTACACCGGGATCGGCGTGCCGCCGGCGACGAGCACCGGCCATCCGGGCCGTGCGCTGATCTCGCTGCCGCTGAAGTCCACCGCTCCGGTATCGAAGATCGACCTCAGCACCGTCAGGTGCTCGCGAAGGCGTGTAATCGTGTTGGGCCACGTCGTCCCGAACGCCTGCCGCTCAGGCTGATGCGAGCCGAGACCGACTCCGAGGCTGAAGTTTCCGTGCGAGGCAGCTTGCGCGGTCTGCGCCAACGACGCCATGATCAGCGGGTGACGCGGGTTGATCGGCACCACCGACGTGCCGACGCCGAGACCCGGTACGGCCGCGCCGACCACCGCCGCAAGGGCGATCGCGTCATGATCGTTTTGCTGGCTCACCCACACCTGGCGGACGCCGAGGTCGTAGGCACGGGTCGCCTGCGCCACCACGTCATCGACACGATTGACGGCTTGCGGGTTGGGAAACAAGACAATTCCAGTCGGCATAACAACTAGAACGCACAGACCGATTGGCAACATCCCGTTTCCGCCGAAATTACCAGAAGCATTGCCGCGCAGTACCTCCCATAACAGCTCACGTTCGCAGCATCACTGGCTGGCGCCTGTGGAGATGCCTCGCTGACGCACGACCAGAAATCGATCAGGCTGCAAAGGATGCCCACATCCTCACTGCCGCAACGGGATCCACTGGATACGGCCCAGTTAGTACCGGAGTACATCCGCGCTCGGTTCGGGATAATCCAGATCGGCTGCGGTGAGACGATAGATTTGAAGTGTGATCCCATAGTATTTATCGGTCTCGCCGACCCACTCCATTCCGACGCGCCGTGCGGTCGCGACGCCGCGGGTGTTGCCTGGGCGCACAACGGCGAACACCTCCGACACCCCGTTGGTGAAAGCCTGATGCGCCACCGCATGACCGGCCTCGGCGCCGTAACCGTGTCCCCATGCCGCAGGGGTGATTTGCCAACCGATTTCCAGGTCGGTGCAGCCGGGTGGCAACGGCAACAGGGCGACCGCGCCGACGACGCGGCCACTGTCACGGGTCTCGATTGCCCAACGGCCCAGCGGCCGCCCCGCATTGTCGTGTTGGGCGATCCAACGGGCCAGCAGCAGCCGCATCTGGTTACGATCGGTCACGCGCGGCAGCGCCGGGGCTAGCCACCGCGCGACTTGGTGTTCGCCGAAGATGGCCAGTGCCGCGTCGGCGTCGTCAACCGTCCACGGGCGCAACCACAGTCGCTTGGTGATCAGCTCGTCGGTCCCCGGCACCACCTGGACGTGAGTGCTCTTACACATCGCTTCCTCCTTTTCGCCAAACCGGTCGCACGAGGAGGGCCTCCGGATTTGCGCTAATGGACAATTTCGGGCTCCTCGGCGAGCAGCGGATCCCAAACCTGATTGACCGTCGGGTGCGGCGGGACGGCATGGCGCAGCAGACCGGTGGGGACCTTGGCGACGACTGCGACCGTGGCGGCTTGCACCAGCTCGGAGAACTCCGGCCCGACGAACGTCGCTCCGAGCAGCGTGTTGGTGTGGGCGTCAATGACCAATTTCGCCCATCCCTCGAAACCGTCTCTGAAAAGGGCCAGGCGTGACACCGCGTCGGGGTAGCGGGCGGTTCGCGTCCGTACCGAGAACCCTGCTGCGCGAGCCTGACTTTCCGTGCGCCCCACCTCGGCTACTTGAGGGTCGGTGAAGATGACTTGCGCAACGCTGCCGTTGTCGCGAACAGACAATTCGTTCTCCGACAGTTCTCGGCCCGCGGCGCGGGCCGCGATGATGTCGGCCGCGACGCGACCGTGGTAGGTGGAGATGTGCGACAGCAGAGCGCGTCCGGTGGTATCGCCCACGGCGTAGAGCCAGCCGCCGGTGACGCCGATCGCCTGTAGGTGATCGTTCACCGAAACGAAACCGCCGACCGGCAGGCCAACTGTTTCCAGTCCAATGTCGTCGGTGTTGACGCGCCGGCCGGTCGCCAACACGATCTCGTCTACCTCGATGGTCTGGCCGTGAAATGTTGCGGTCACGGGTCCGCCCGGGGCAGGGCGGGCTACGGCTGACAATTCCGTTTCGAAGTGAATCTTGACGCCTTTGCTTCGCAGTGACTGCTCGACCAGCTCGCCCGCTTCGGGCTCGCAGTTGTGAAGCAGGGACTCCCCGCGGACCAAAAGTGTTACCGCAGAGCCCAAACCAGCCAAGATGGTCGCGAACTCGACACCGACCACGCCGCCACCAACCAGGAGCGCGCGAGGCGGCACGTGCGTCATCGTCGCCACCTCCCGATTGGTCCACGGGCGCGCTTGGGCCACGCCCGCCACCTCCGGGACGTTAGGGCGAGTGCCGGTGGCCACGACGACTGCATGCCTCGCCGTCAAAACGGTTTCGGTGTCTTCGGCGGTTGTCACGCGCACCGTCCGGTGGCCAGCCAACCGGCCATACCCGTGAAAAACGGTCACACCTGCCCGCCGCAACGACGACACTTGGCTTTGATCCGACAGATGCTCGACGATCGCGTCGCGCTTCGCCAAGACGGCCGGGACGTCCAAGCCCTCACCCGAAACAGCCTCGCGCACACCAGGTACGGCCTTGGCCAGATTGAACACCTCGATGGGGCGAACCAGTGTTCTGGTCGGGTTGCAGGCCCAGTAGCGACATTCCCCTCCGACGAGACGGTCCTCGACAAGCGCTACCGACAGGCCGGCCGAGGCAAGATTGCGTACGGCGGCCACACCGCCCACCCCGCCGCCTACAACGACCACGTCGACCTCTTGGTCAGTCATATCTACTCTCACTCCCGATATCTCACTGCATGCAGCTGTGTAGGGCTGCGGTCCAACCATTTACTCGCTTCCGTCGGACCCGTCCAGCGATCTCGAAGGCTGTCTTCAACGGTGGACTAGGCGGTTTGCGTTCCAGCGCAGGCGAGTGTGCCCGGCTGGTGGTCTAACAAGCGATGGGGCGTGGTGGGCTCGCATGGTCGCTAAAAGTGCGATTCGCGGTGCTGCAGCTGGAAGTCCAGTACCGCAAGCGGGGTCTGCGCATCGAGGGGGATGGAGTCGTACTGGCAGGTCATCACCGCCGTAGCCGCCGTGTGCGGGTTGCGAGCGGTCAATTCGACCACCAGGCGCAGCCGTATCGGCTCGGTCAGGTCATGTCCGAGAACACGGATCGCGGGCAGTTCGCTGAGCGTGTCGAGTCGCATCGGTAGCACCCTCATCGGGTGGGTGGGGGGGTGTGAGTGGTCGCGAGGTGATGCCAACACGATGTTGCCGCTTTCGGCGAGTAATAGGTCGTTCGATAAGGCGTTGCCGGTCAACGTGATCGAGATGGAGTTCTGCGCTTGCGGCTCGTCTGCTGCGGCTAGCGCGGAAGCTGCGGTCAGCACGAGCTCCCGGGTGGCGTGGCGCCATTGGTGTGCCCGGTCGTACCCAAGGTCGTGGCGTGCTGTCGCTGCGCCTGAACGCTCGGTGGTGTCCTGGGTGAGGTGATGCTGCTCGGTGTTCGGCGCGTCGACCGCCGCCGGGTTGTTGTGGTGGTCCTGTGACACCGATGCTCCTAGGTTCAGTGCGCGGTTGATTGCTCAGTGCGCCATAACGTTCCGCGGCGTTTTCCTACAGCGCCAGTGAACACGCGGGTGGGCCGGTTAAGCCCCCGGAGCGATCGCACAGGCTGCGACACAGACCCAGGTGCCCTCACGCTTCTGATATGTGTCCGTGTACAGAGCTTCCTGGTGTACTCCGTCGTCGAGCATGGTGTATGTGGCGCGGGCGTGGATCAGAGCAACGTCACTGAGGATGCGGATGTTGACGTCGTGCACAGCAAGATCCTTGAAGGGACGCGGCTTGGCGATGTACTCGAGGAACTCTTCGCGGTTGCGGGTGACGCCTGGCGTCTGCACGATAAAGTCTTCGGCGAGAAACTCGCTGAAACGCTGGACATCGTTGAACTGGTCGGAGTGGACGTAGTCATTGTTGAGCTGCGCGAGAATCGCCAGATCTTCGGCGGACTGCTTGGTGTCGTTCAATTTATGTTCCCTATCTGTGCTAATTCGGTGTTCGCCCGAAATAGGCTGCGTTTTCAATGCCGTGTCCGCGGTGCCAGGTCTGCGATGGTGTCCTCGACACGGGCCGACGATCGGCCGGGATCGGCCTACTGAAGACTGCAGCCAGACAGGATGAGCTGTCATCACCCCGACCCATTACTCACCCGGGTGAGAAAGGGAGCGCAGTGAACGGAAGCGCCCGTGTGAGTGGAGATGGGTAATGCCGGTGGTGAGCACGATCGGGTTGCGCTCGATATCTTGATCGCGTAAGTCAGCGCTTGCGGGCGGGCCCGGAAACCCGCGTAACCACACGGTGGACTGCTGAGTTGTCGCGACCCCAGGACACGCCTTGCGCACCCTTCGTCCATATCTGGAGATGGCGCACTCAAAGCCGCGCTGGGCCAGGCGGGTTGGCGGTCAATCCATCGCTGCCGCAAGACGGCGCTAGATATCGCTTGCTGGCGATGGCGCCGGACCGCTATCCAGCGGCCAGCTACCGTTTCCCTACAGATTGATGGCCTTGTCAGTCAGGGCGTGAAAGCACTCCTGTAGTCCTTCACCGAGTGTGGGATGGGTGTGTATATTTCGTGCCAGTTCGGCGGCGGTGAGGTCCCACAGCTGCGCCAGCGTCAACTCGGGCAGGAGTTCACTGACTTCGCTACCCACCAGATGCGCTCCCAGAAGCTCGCCATGCGCTTCGTCGGCAACCACTTTGATGAAACCGCCGCGTTCACCCAGCCCGTCGGCCTTGGCGCTGGCCTGCATCGGGAAGACGGCGACCCGTACGCGGTGACCGGCGGCGCGAGCCTGCTCTTCGGTGAAGCCGAAGCTGGCGACTTGGGGTTGGCAGAACGTCACTCGCGGCATCATCCGGTAGTCCAGCGGCATCGTCTGCGCCCCCGCGATGGTTTCGGCGGCGATCACACCTTGTGCGGAAGCGACATGGGCGAGTTGAACTTTGGCGGTGACGTCGCCGACAGCACAGATATGCGGCGCAGACGTTCGCATGTAGTCATCGATGTCGATTGCGCCATTGGTGGCGACACGTACTCCAGCGGCGCCCAAGCCGACATTTTCGACGTTGGGGCAAAATCCGATGCAGATGAAGGCGCGCGCTGCCTGCGTGGTAGCCGATGTTCCGTCAGCGCCGGTGTGGCCGACGGTGACGTGTTCGCCGTGGTCGGTGACGCTGTCCACACGCGCCGACGTGCGAATCGATATCCCGCGACGCCGGTAGTGGCGCTGCAATTCTCGTGAGACGTCGGCGTCCTCGCTAGGAAGGACGCGGTCACTGAATTCCAGGATTTCGACGCGGACGCCATAGCTGTGCAGGATGTAGGCGAATTCCATGCCGAGGGTGCCGCCGCCGATGATCACGATGGACTCGGGCAGTTCGGCGCTGAGAATCTGCTGTTCGTAGGTGACGATGTTGTCGCTGAGGACAACTCCGGGCAGCATGCGCACCCGGGATCCGGTCGCCACGACGGCGTGGTCGAAGGTCACCAATCGTGTGCCCCCCTCGCGCAGGTCCACCTGGAGGCTGTGCGGGCCGGTGAAATGGCCGTGCCCGTCGATCTCAGTGATGTTGTTCTTACGCATCAGAAAATGCACTCCGCGGACGCGAGCGTCGGCGACTTCACGGCTGCGTGATACCGCGCGGGAGTAGTCGAGACTGATGTCGCCGGCGATGCCGAAGGTGGCGGACTGCTGGGTGACGATGGAGGCGATCTCAGCGTTGCGCAGCAGCGCTTTTGACGGGACACAGCCCGTGTTCAGGCACACTCCACCCCAGTAGCGTTCCTCGACGATCCCGACGGTCATGCCGAGCTGGGCGGCGCGGATGGCTGTCACATATCCCCCGGAGCCTGCGCCGACGACGATGAGGTCGTAGTGGTCGCTGAGTGCCGGTGTCATCGGGGCTCCTGGCTGGGTAGCACGAAGCGATGCGGCGGGTGTGGCCGCGGCGGCGCCTGGCTGCCCATCAGCGGCTCCGTCGGCGGATGCGGGTCCATCAGCGAGACGAGTCAATCCGTCTCGGCGACGATCGGCTGCTTGCGGGTCGCGTTGATGGCATCTACCAGCAGCCACAGCGCTAAGCCGATTAGTGCGATGTCTTTCATCAAGAACTCGCCGTCGGCGGATAGGACGGGGAAGCCACCTGCAGACGCCTCGCCGACACCTGGGGTGGTGACCATGAAGCTCAGCGTGGTGACGAAGAACAGCGAAGCGATTATGCCGCCCACCACGGAAGCCTTCGGCCACCACGGCTTGGCGGCCAGTAGTGCAGCAGTAATCAGTTCTACTGATCCGTTCAATCGACCAAAGGCGTCGATGGACATCAGGTTGTACACCCAGCCCAAGAAGGGGCTGTTGGCCACCCAATGTGAAATGCCGTGGGACTCATAGGACGTGAACTTCATGGCGCCGAACCACGCCAAAACGATGACCAGGCCGTACCGTGCGATCAGTGCCGCGGCGGCGCTCGTCCGGGAGCTTCTCAGTTCATCAGCCGTCAAGCCTGCGATGTGGGTTTGCACCATGTTCTGTCTCCGTTCGTCAGCGACCACTGTCTGTGCCCGCGGGGTGAGTTGTCCTCGTCCGGCGATGTATTTCACCCGGGCGAGACGTCTACGAGCACAGATCTGCGATGCGGGGTGACCACCCCAGGCTGGAGGCGTTGGGGCAAGGTCGAACTCGTGACCAACCGGCTGGTTCATCGCCTTCCCTTCCAAGTGGCCGTCAGTCGGAGTCTGGTGCGGGCGGTGTGTCACAGGGCCTGGTGTCAGTGACAGTTGGGCGCCGTTCGACTCCCGCCACCCGGTGACGCGAACCGTCGTCGGGGCGCCGTTAGCTGGTCGCGTCCGTTAGCAGGGTGCGCAGCCGTTGTCGTCCGCGGCTGATCCGTGAACTGACCGTTCCCTCTTCGGTGTCCATGATTCCGGCGATCTCCTTATAGGAGAATCCGGCGACATCGGCGAAGTAGACGGCAATCCGGAACTTTTCGGGCAGCGCTTGCATTGCCGCCTTGATTCGCGGGTCGGCCAGCGTGGCGAGCGCCTGGTCTTCGGCCGACCATAGGGCAGCTGGCAGATGCGCGGCGCTGGCTGCCAGCTGTCGGTCGCTGAGTTGGTCGGTCAGACATTGCGCAGGTCGGCGCTTCTTGGATCGGTAGCCGTTGATGTATGTGTTGGTCATGATTCGGAAAAGCCACGCACTCAGGTTCGTGCCCTGCTGAAATGAATGCCTGCCGGCGTAGGCTTTGAGCAAAGTTTCCTGCAGCAGGTCCTCGGCATCCGCGGGAATGGAAGTGAGTCGAACGGCGCGCCGACGCAAGGACTCAATCAGCGGGATCACTTCACGCTCGAAGCTTGTGGCGATTGCCGGATCCCCGGTTGGACTGACACATTCAGTGCGTGCGGCTGCCACGGTTCCCATCCCTTTCCGAATCGAGCATCGGTGCCGTCTCACGTCGGTCACAGCGCACTCGAGGCCGGTAAGCCGAGCGCGATGTCGACGAGCGATGGACCGAATCCGGTACATCGTCGGCAGCACTTCCCTCCGGTCGCTTTGTCTTGAGCCAGCCTTCACCGACGAGGGGTGAGTGGTCATCACCCGGCGAGCCCCTTCACCCGGGTCATTTGCTAAGCGGTGTCGGGGTGGATCAGCCCGCATCACGGGCGGAGCGCGATCAGGTTGGCCCAGCGACCAGTGGCCCAGCGTCAGCTCATCGACATCTCACCCTGCGCGCCGGTCACCCCCACGCGCGCCCGGCTTTCCAGATCGGGTGCAGTTATTCCGAACGCCTCAGCGCTGCAACAGATCTCCGCGTCTTACAATCCTTGCGGTCAGTCGGCGTCTGACTGTTTTGCGGATCCCGGCACGTTAGGTGCCACAGTTGTGGCTTCCGCGGTCGGTGATGGCGAAGCTCTGCCAAGGATCGCGTAGGCCGCAGCACCGCTTGCGGCAGAGAAGACGCTGTAACTCAGCGGTGATTCCATACCAAGCGAGACAGCCATCGAGACTGCAAACACCAGGAGCACCAGGCAACTGGCTGCACCGACCAAGGGTGGCCGCCAACCGATCAGGAGCAAGATCCCCAGGGCCGTTTCGGTGGCGGTAGCACCCCAGACAATGACGGTCAAAAACCATCCGGAGGCAAACGGAACCAACTGGTGGGTGTAGTCGGTGAAAGCACCCATGCTTCCCCAATACCCCTGCCCCAATGGCGCCCACCAGCCGAATCGGTCGGCAACAGACGACAGAAACGCCGCCGCGAGCGACACGCGAAGCGCGATCCCGACAACCCGGATCCGATCAGGCCTGCGCACGCATTCCTCCTGCTCCGTCGAACGCTTCAACGGAAAATGTCTCCACGTCGTTCATACCGGAGGCCTAGCGCATTGTTCAATGCCCTAGCGTGGCGGCTCATCTTCGGTGACGTCGTCCGTCGTGAGCGGCCCGTCTCCGGTATCGATCAGAAAGACTGCGAGCAGTTCAGCGTGGTCGGTGGCACTGGCATTTTCACTGATCGTATGGTGCGCGCCGGGGGCTTCCTGCCACGTCTCACCGGCCTGATAAATGCGTGCGGGCTCACCTTCGACTTGGCTGCGAATCGCTCCGGAGATGACGTAGGCCATGATGAACGCCGAACTCGCGTGGTGGTGAGCTCCGCTCTTGGCGCCCGGCGGATAGCTGACGGTCACTGCTTCAAGCGATTTGCCGGGAATGTTAGTCAACTGATCGAAAACTGTTCGGACAACTGGCTTTTGATTCGAATTCTCCGGCATCGGATCGGCATGGGCCGCAGGCGCGAGCAGCGTGGCCGCGGCCAGTGCAGCGAATAATGTCTTCAAGGCCATCGGTCGGCTGCCTTTCCCTTTGAGGTGTCTTGAACTAGCTGATGTGCTCACATGATTCGCGATGAGCAGATGAACCGGTTGTGCCTGGGCAGGAGCCCAGGCAGAGCGGATGGCCAGAGCCGCGCCCCGTAGCTCAGCGCGAGCTCGGCCTCCGTGTTCTCCGATGGACCAACGCGGACGAACATCGCCTCCCACCGGCGGTAGCCGCGTCTGCGCCGCCCGGTCATCGGGGGTCGATGTCTCAGCCTTCGGCTACGCGCAGGATCGTCTTGCCAGGGATGCGCTTGCGGGTAAAAGCGTCAACGGCTTCGGCGAGTGGCAGCACCGCGCCCACCACGGGTGTGAGGCGTCCATCGCGCACTCGGGCGGCGAGGGCAGCGAGCTGGGCGCGATCGGGTTCGACAACGAAGAAGACAGCCCGCCCGTCACTGGGCCGGGTCTTAGGCGGTTCAGTGACGGTGACGAGCGTTCCACCGGCGCGCACCAGCGCGGCCGAGCGGTCCAGGATGTCGCCGCCGATCACGTCGAACACCACGTCGACTTCCCCTACGTCTTCCAGTTTTTCGGTGTCTAGGTCCACGAATGTGTGCACACCGAGCGCCAGCGCCCGGTCCCGATCTGCGGTGCGGCCGGTTCCGACGACGCGCGCGCCGACTTCGCGAGCGAGCTGCACCGCGGTGGACCCGACCGCACCCCCGACACCGTGGATCAGAACCGTTTGTCCACTGGTAAGGCGGCCGTGATCGAATAAGCCCTGCCAGGCAGTCAGCCCGGAAATCGGCAGTGCGGCCGCCACGGTGTGATCGATGTCGATCGGCAGCGGTGCGAGGTTCCGGGCTTCCACCGCGGTGTACTCCGCCAGCGAGCCGTTGCGTGACCAGTCGATCAAACCGAACACGCGCTGGCCGACGCTCAGTCCGGTTGTGCCGTAACCCAGCTCGACCACGACGCCCGACACATCGTGGCCGGGGACGCTCGGTGTGCGGTCGCGACCCGCGCGATCGGTCCAGGTGTCCGGCCAGTCAAGCTCCGTGTGGATAAAGCTCGCGGCGTGTACCCGTACGACGACGTCGTTCGTGGCCGCCTCGGGACGGGGCAGCTCTGTCAGCGCCAAGCTGGCGGCACCGACCTCACGATCTGACACAGTGATGGCTTTCATTACATGTCCTTCCTAGAGTGGGTTGGTTGTCGAGCGTGGCCACCTGGACGCAATAACCGCGAGGTGCCCGGATGTTTGTGTCCAGTCATGCGGCGGTGTCGTTTGGTGAATCCTCCGCTCGCCAGCTGTTGAGTCAGCGTTCACGGACGGCGGGTGAGTGGTCATCACCCGGCGAACCAATTCACCCGGGTGAGTACGGCGGCGGCACCGGGCGGATCGGCAGCGATCGTGAGCTGACGTTAATCAGGGCTGCGCCTTGCGGCCGAAAGACTCGGGTTCGCATCCATATGTGCTTGCGCCGCAATGAAAGCGGCGAAATGCTGCATTTCGGCCACAGCGAGCGCGCGTCAAACGCTGCTGCGGCGCCAGGCGACGCGTGGCCGGACTAATATGAATGTGTCCGGTCCACTTCTGATGGCAACGCCCGAGATCCATCCTTGATGACTCGAGCCCTTGGTTATCCGGTCGCTTCGCGGATGTAGCGGCCGATCTGCCGTAGTGAGCGGGTGGCTTCGGGGATCATCGGCGCGGCGAGTTGGAACACATGGATTTGGCCCGGCCATACGTGCAGTTCGACGGGCACGCCGGCGGCGGCCAATCGTTGGGCCGCCTGCTGTGCGTCGTGCAGGAGGACCTCGCAACCGGACACATGGATCAGGGTGGGTGTTAGCCCAGGCTGGATGTGGTCAAGCGGTTCGTAGAGCGCGTCGCGATCGACGTTGGTGTCGCGGTGCGCTGCGGCGTGAGTGATCAGGCCGTAGAAGGCGTCGAATGCTCTGGGCGGAAACATCGCATCCGAGCCCGCGTTGGGGTGAGTTGTCTTGGGCTCTGTAACCAGTTGCAGCAGCGGTGACATGACCACCATCGCTGCGGGCTGCTCGCCGCACTCGAGCAGCCGTTGAGCCAGCGCCAGCGCCAGGTAGCCGCCGGCCGAGTCACCGGCCAGCACAATCTGGTCGGGCTGATAGCCTTTGCGGCGCAACCACCGGTAGCCGTCGTAGCAGTCGTCGATCGCCTCGCTGATCGAATGTTTAGGAATCTTGCGGTAATTGGGCACCAGTACCGGGCTGTCGGCGAAACCGGACAGCATGCTCACCAGTCGGCCGTGCGAGTAGGGGCCGCAGGTGAGGAATGCCCCGCCGTGCAGATACAGCACGACCCGGCGGGTGCCGTCAGCCGGTAGCACTCCGGCGGCGCGGACAAGCTGAGCGGTGCAGTACGGCAGCCTGATGCCGGCGCGCGCCATGCCTGGTGTCGGCGTGATGGCACGGGCGGCGAATTCGACGAGGCCCCATGGCCACGGTGCCGAGGGCAGAAAGCTGCCCACGCTCAGCGTGGGTCGGATCATCAGCCGGGCGCTGAGCCAGGCGAGGCGTCCGGCCATGCTCGGACCGTCTTGGATGACCTCAACGATGGCGCCCAGGCGGAGCGGATTCCGCCGAGCTTTTCGTGCCCTGGCTGATCTTAGAGTGGGTCGCGGTGAGCCCGACCTCGCGACGGGTGCGCTCATGTCGATACTTCCACGCGGGGGGCAGCAGGTCGCCGACGCCACCCGACCCGATTCCAGGTGACTCCAAGACGGGGCTTGTCGTCCCCCGGCGCACCCGGTCGCGTTGCTCGCCCGGCAGAGCTGGCACCTAGGCCGCCGGTAGACTCATCTTGTCGGCTCTGGGCTGGGGCCGATGCGCATGCCCCGCATAACCGCGATCCCTGCCGGTCAGCGAATCTAGGTGCGTCACTTCGTGTTTGGCGCGCACCCCCGCATAACGGGCACTGTTTGTCGGCGACGGTGGCCGCCTGCAGGTCAGCGTGCTCCGGGACGGCCGTTCGTCGCCGCACCACCGCCGTGCGGCGGCGCCTGCCCAGCTCGTGCTGCCGCCGGGCGTTCTCGTCGTCCCCGTACGCGATCAGCCCGGCGGCGACCGACGATCCCCCACAAACGGCGGCGGCGACACCGAAATGGATTAGCTGACAGTCGATCAACATCAGGGCCGCGTAATCACCGGCCACCACAGCCACAAACAGGCAGGCGATCCGTAGTCGGGTCATGATGCCAGTCACTTTGACCCGACAGGGCGCACGGCGAAGACGTTGCGCAGGTATAGAATCGGACGCCCGCAGGTGCTGCACGCCGGTTGGGTGCCGCCTCGAAACGCCATCTCGCGCTTGTCGTCCACGTACGTGGCCATCGCCTGTTGCACAGTAAACAGGCAGGGGTGGCAGAGCGTCTCGACCACGTCGCCGTCTGGGCTCAACCCCATCTGCTCGCACCCGTCGATGGCATGTATCTCGGCGACCGCCACAGCCGGCGCGGCACATGCAATGCCGGTCGACACCCGCTGGGCACTGCAGATGGGCCACAGCGTGCGAAGTTGATCCTCGATCGTGGGAACGGTGTCGATCGCGGCGTCTTCTTCGTCATGCGCCGGACGCCGGGCAAAGGCGGCGGCCGCGCGCACTCGATGCAGCAGCCATGTTCTTCGCGCGGCGCTGGAGTCGCATTCAGCAGGCGATCGTTGAAATTGACGACGCTTCATCTGGTTTCTCCGATTTGTCGTGATGAGGTTGTGCGGTGATCAGCGCAGCCAGTGCGTCAACCACCACCGCGACGGTTGGTCGCTTGTGCGGCGCCGAACGAAGGTCCCGTACATGGTCGGCTGCACTTACCCGTCCGCTGGCCATCTGCTGAGCCAGCATTTACCGACGAGGGATGAGTGGTCATCACCCAGCGATCTAATTCACCCGGGTGATCGGTCGAGCATTTAGAACGTCACGCGCAACCAGACGAAACCTGCCTACAGGTGGGTATTCGCAACGGTGTCTGCTTCATTGGCCGCGACCTGGCAGCCTGTTTGTCGCGGCGGCGGCACGGTGCGAATCGGGAATCGGTCAACCACCCATCGGGTTGCCGCAAGGCTTGCGGGCACCAGCACACCATCAGCCGCTTAGCTACCCGCAGCATGTACGAGCAAATGCCGAGGGACACGGCGAGCCGCGATTAGGATTGTTAGCCAATGCTTTTGGGCTGAGTTGCGTAGCGGTGTGTTGTCATGCTGCCACCTGGACTTCCACCGACAGATGGGCTCCAGGCAGCCAACTCGGCCAGCCATGAGGCCACCGTCGCGGCGAGGTGATCTGCTTGCACGCACAATGTACGGCCGTGTAGATCATCATCACTCACACCAAATCCACGGACAGGCAGCCTAATTCGTCGATCTCAGGTGGCGGGGGCCGTTACCTCGACCTGCAGATTTCCGAAATTCCGCTCGTGATGGCGGACGCCCAATTTTCCATGACGGATCGGATCCTAGAACCGTAAGGTTGTGCAGACTTGATCGCTTTTTGGGTAGCGAGCTGTGTCGACGGGCCCCTCACACCGATACCCTCGCTGGCCGCATGTACACCGGCGGGCGGGCAGCGCGGCGCCGGCGATCTGGCGCGACAGTTCCGGGACCGCAACCGACCCGGCAGCAGTGCCTCCCAGCGCTAGACGTGCCGTTTGGGTGCGGCCGCGAGCTGTCCGATCACAACGTCAGGCCTCGTCAGCAGACCTGCCGCGATGCGGAAGCGGCGGTGAAACTCCACCGCGTCTTCGTACTCGCCGCCGACGGCGCCCACGAACGGCTCTTGAACCTGCGGGTTAACACCGGCGAGGTACTCGGTGTGCAGGATCTTGGTGAAGGCGGGCCAGGAATCGTCTGTGTCGGCATCGGTCTGCGTGGCTGCCACCATGCGTGCGGCCGCGGCCGCGGGCGTCTCGGGCAGGGCGGCCTCAGTCACCGGCAATGCGATAGTCGAGACCGTGCACACCAGGGCTGGGTCGATCGCCAGGGAGACCGACAGGGATTCGGGTTTCGCTGTTGCCGATCGTGCGCGAGATGGCAGCGACCCATCCCCATGTCGAGGTGGCGATCAACGAGTACGAGCCCGTGAAGGCCTTCGAGCTCCTCGTCGACGACAACCTCGATCTGGTCATCACCTATGACTACAACCTTGCACCGGCCTCCCCCGACCCTGTGCTCGAAACGCTGCCGCTGTGGTCGACCCCGTGGGGCTTGGGCGTGCAAAGTGCTGCCGCAACAAGCGAACTCGCCGATCTCAGCGAGTACGCCGAGGCCACCTGGATTGTCAACTCACGCAACACCGCCGACGAAGACGCGGTACGCACCCTCGCGGCGCTGACTGGATTCACCCCACGCATCGTCCATCAGATCGACAGCCTCGACCTGGTCGAGGAATTGATTCTCGATGGACAAGGAGTTGGGTTCTTACCGGTGAACCGCCCACTGCGCCATGGGCTTACCATTCTCGCGCTGTCTGACCCCAACCTGATTCTCACCGCCTACGCTGTCGTGCGACGCGGCCGATCCAATTGGCCACCGCTTCGGACCATTCTCGATCGAATGCGTCCTCGAAGCCCATCACTGCCCCAAGAGCATTGGCCCCGGCCAACCGCGCAGTCTCATCCACGCGACAAGACGTGATTCATGCCGCCCATACGCGATCAACTGCTATGAAGACCTCCCCATGAGTGGCCGCTCAGACGCCCGAGAGGCACACGGCCGGCGGCGTGAGCGGCTTAGGTGCGAGCCGTCACCCAAGTAGTCCGACGGGCCGCGAGGCGCATCAGATGACGACCTGGCCCGCCGATACTGTGTGCGGGTCACACTGCAGGGCAAGGGATTTCGGCCACAAGAGTAGTGCCGTGGTGGTCGGGACTGGTGATGTCGATGTGTCCGCCCAGTGCTTCCACCCGATCTTTGAGACCGACGAGTCCGGATCCACCACCGAGACCGGCACCGCCCACTCCGTCGTCTTTCACCAACAGGCGCAACTGCTCGGCGTCGGCCTCCACAGTGACTGTGACCTCGGACGCTTGGGCGTGCTTAGCGGCATTCGTCAGCGCTTCTGCGACTACGTAATAAGTCGCCACCTCAACGGATTCTGGTAGTCGTCGCTCGACGTCGACATTCAACTCAACGGGCACCGCGGCGCGGCGGCGAAGGGCCCGAAGGGCCGGTCCCAATCCCCCTCGACTCAGCACAGCCGGATGAATGCCGTGCGATATCTGCCGCAGTTCCTCGCTCGCCTCGGCGAGGGCATCGCCGATGGCGCCAATCGGATCGTCCAGATCACTGTCCTGTGGCAGCGAGGCCTGTAGCGACCGAATTCGCATCCCCAGGGCGACGAGGCGTTGTTGCGCTCCGTCGTGCAGGTCACGCTCGATACGCCGCATGGCCTCGTCGCCGGCAGCCACGATCCTTGCGCGCGAGGCGATCAGCTCGCCACGCGCTTCGGCATTCGCGATCGCGGTAGCGACCAATTCAGCGAACTCCGTCAACTGCTCCGCGGTTTCGGGCGGGGGTGGTTCGGGTCGGGAGAAGCCGACGACCGCAGCTCCCCACAACCGACCGTCGACGACAATGGGAGCCCCCACCCCGGAGACCAGACCTAGATCCCGGATCAGCGTGGCAGCCGGACCAGCGGCATATTCGTGGCTGTCCATTTTCGCAGTAGCCCCTGTGCGCTGCACCATTGCCGCGACGTTGTCGCCCTCCAGCGTCAGCCGCGCGCCGACCGGCAGTCTGTTCGCGCCCTCGTCGTGGGCGCCCACGATCTCGCCCACATCCACCTCTAGGTAACGGACAAGCGTGGCGTTGCCCACGCCCAGCGCATTGGCTACCTCGTCGGCCACTGCGGCGAATATCTCCGTTGGTGAGACGCCGCGAGCGACCAATGTCGCGACCCGGCGCAGAGCGGCCTGTCGCCGGGCCAATTCGCTCACCTGACGTGCCGCGCTACGGGCCTCGGCGGCGCGGGCCCGGGCATTGGCGCCCAGAACGTTGGCCAACAGTGCGACAGGCACGAATACCGCCACCGCCAAGAGGTTCTGCGGGGTGGCCGGTAGCAACCCACTGCCTCGGAGATGGACTTCCAGATAGACCGCGGCGCTGACCACCGTGGTGAGCACGCCAAGGCCGATTCCCCAACCAAACGAAATCACAAGTACGCCAAGCAGATACAAAACACCGAAAATCATCCGGGGCCCCACCCGTTCAAGCACATACACGAGCCATGTCTCCGCGACAATGAGCACCACAGCAATGACGATTCCCTGCCACAACGGTGGACTATGCTGCGCCCACAGCCGGATGGACAGTGGTCGTAACCCTCGCACCCGCGCCTGCCGTGGGCCGATCGGCCCATTCGGTGCCATCACGCCTTCACCTCGATCCGCCGCTGAACCCACCTGCAATTCTGCTCCTTCGGCACCCGGAGGCTTTTGCACTCCTGCGGTTGTCCGCTCATTTCGACGCACCTATCACGAGGACGGCGATCACGTTGGCGCCTCGTTTGCGATTTTCTTGAAGTATCCAGAAAACTCTTGCTTGTCGGGCTACCTTGCTGGTGTCCACGTGCGCGGGACGCGCCCCGATGAAGACAGTGGTCACCGTCGCCTCGGAAACCGTCGAGTTGGCGAGCAAGTGACGCACCTGGGCCGCCGGCGCCGGAACGTCGCTGCATATAAACATCTCGGCCGACGGGACGCAGCTGTCACTCTTTCAACATGTTTCGTTGCCGTGGCGACCTGACCGACCCTCGATCCTCGTGGCCAACCGTACATATCGGACCGAGCAAACTTGACGGACAACCCTGTTGAAGACCTTCTTGGCCATGCTGGCCATCACAACCGGTCGCCTGACCCGCACGTATGCGACATGAAATCCATGACGGAGCAGGCAAATTCCAACTGGCAGGTAACCCAACCGACCGCTGCCCACCATCGCGAATGGGCGGCAGCGTTAGCGACATCACACTTATTCGACACAATCATCGAAAGGCATGGAAGCCCTTCGGTTCATTGATCACGTCGTTGACGCGAGGATGTGGCGAATGCACCTCGTCGTCCACGTCCGTATGCGTGGCCTCGCAGAGCCGCGTGCACATTCCAAACGGGGTCACGAAGCACACCGCTGGTCAACAGGTATCGGAGCGATGAAATGAGGATCGGCGGTTCCGACACGGCATTGTGGCGGTTGGGCCACATTCTCGACGGCTTCGCGGAGTCTCAGCCGGGGGCAACCGCTTTGATTGTCGGCCCCGATCGGCAGCGCGTGAGTTACGCCGGTCTGGTGCGGATGGTCACCGACTTCTCCGCGGCGCTGCATCGCCGCGGACTGCGTACCGGTGACGTGGCCGCGCTGCAGTGCATGAACGGCATCGAATTCGTAGTAGCACTGTTGGGGGCAGCACGGGCGGGACTCGTTGTTGCGCCGCTGGATCCGGCCTTGCCCTCGACGGAGGGGCGCACGCGGGCGAATCGGGTCGGCGCCCGCGTCACGTTGACCGACATCCCGCCACCGCACCCCGGTGGCGAAAACGATGCCCCACTGTGGGGTCTGCACGTCGCGCCACCTGCCGCACAGGGCACTCGGTCCGAGATACATATTCTGACAGGTGATTCCGCCCGGACTGCGCCTGCGGTACCCGGCCTGGCCGAGCGTGATGCGCTGATCATGTTCACCTCGGGAACCACCGGCGTGCCCAAGTTGGTGCCATGGACGCACGATAACCTGGCCGCCGCCATCGAAGCCATTGGTGACGCCTACCAACTGAGCCCTTCGGATGCCACCGTCGCCGTGATGCCGCTCTTTCACGGCCACGGACTGATCGCGGCGCTACTGGCGACACTCGCCACCGGCGGAATGGTAGCGCTGCCGGCCAAGGGCAAGTTCTCGGCACACACATTCGCCGACGACGCCGCGAGCGCCGACCCCACCTGGTACACCGCCGTGCCGACGATCCACCAGATAATTCTCGAGCGGGCACAGCCGGGGCGCGCCCGCGTGTGGACGCACCGGTTGCGGTTCATCCGCAGTTGCAGCGCGCCGCTCTCGCCGGCGCTGGTGAGCCGGCTGGAAACAGCATTCGACGTGCCTGTGCTGGCGGCATACGGCATGACGGAGGCAACGCACCAGGCCTGCACCGTATTGCCATCAGCCGATCTACTCACACGGACCCACACCGTCGGGGCACCAACCGGGTTATCCGTTCGGGTCGTCGACGACCACGAGAGCTCATGTGTCACTGGAGCGACAGGTGAGATCTGGTTGCGCGGAGCCGGCGTGGTACGCGGCTACCTCGAGAACCCAGACGCGACGGCGAAATCCTTCGTCGACGGTTGGGTACGCACCGGCGATCTCGGCAGCCTGGACGTGCAGGGAAACTTGACGATTCGGGGCCGCATCAAAGAACTGATCAACCGCGGCGGGGAGAAGATCTCCCCCGAACACGTCGAAGAAGTCCTCGTGTCGTACCCGGGGGTGGCTTCTGCGGCGGTATTCGGCGTAGCCGACGAATTGTACGGCGAACGGGTCGCCGCGCTGGTCGTCCCCCGCCCGGGGCGTCACGTGGACTCGGCCGATCTGGTCGCCTACAGCCGTGAACGGCTGTCCGCCTTCGAGATACCCGAACTGATCACCATCACGGACACGCTGCCACTGACGGCGAAGGGTTCGATTGATCGCGCGAAACTTGCTGTGCCGGCGGCGAACCGATGACCTCACGGGTCAGCGGGCACGGGTCGCTGGTCCGCGTGCGCGACGGCGCCGCGATGGCGCTGGCCACCGCCAGCGGAAGCACCGACGCGATCGGATATCTCGCGCTGGGTCACGTCTTCACGAGCGCGATGACCGGAAATTTGACGCTGATGGGTATCGCCATGGCTCACCGCGACGGCCTTCGGATCGGACGTGTCCTGATGTCGCTGGTCTGCTACATGATCGGGGCTGCGCTCGGGGCGCGCGTCGCCCGCACTCCCGAACCGCAGGATCCCGTCTGGCCCCCCACCGTCACCCGCGCCCTGGTGCTCGAAGCAGCCCTCTTTGTCATGTATGCGCTCAGCTGGTGGGCCCTGGGCTCGCAGCCTGACGCTTACGCGAAGGCCATCCTGCTGGGTCTGGGCGCGACCGCGCTGGGCATCCAGAGCAGCGCGATGCAGCGTTTCGGTGTCGGCGTGGGATTGAACACCACATTTCTGTCCGGCTCGCTGGTCAGGCTGGTCGGCCAGCTGGCCACTGGACGCCGGTACCGCGACATCCATCACCACCTGCTGGTCCTCGTCGGGCTCATCTGCGGCGGGTGTCTGGGGGCGCTGCTCGTGCTTCACGCTCCCGCATTCGCGCCCTTGGTGCCACTTTCTGGGTTGGCTGTCGCGCTGGGCGCCGCCAGCTGGCAATCCCGTGTCGGGCGTGGATCGGTGAAAGACAGGAAAGACCATGCTTTTTCGGCAGCTTGAGTACTTCGTCGCAGTTGCCCGAGAAGGACACTTCGCCCGCGCCGCGGAAGCCTGCTACGTGTCGCAGCCCGCGCTGTCGGCGTCGATCGCGAAGTTGGAACGCGAACTCGGCGTCAGCCTGATCAACCGCGGACACACATTCGAAGGTCTTACCGCGGAGGGGGAACGCCTGGTGGTGTGGGCCAGAAGGATTCTGGCCGAGAAAGACGGTTTCAAAGCCGAACTCACGGCGGTCCAGTCAGGCATCACCGGAACGCTTCGCCTCGGGGTGGAACCGACGGCGTCAACAACGCTTGCGCTTCCGGTCGCGGCCTTCTGCGCGACACATCCGCTTGCCGCGGTGGAAGTCGAATCACGTTTGTCAGCAACCGAACTGCATCGGCGCCTCCGCGATTTCCAGCTCGACGCAGCCATCGCATCGTTCGACGGCGCCGACACGGCCTTACATAGGGTGGAGCTCTATGAGGAGCGGTACGTCATTGTTGCGCCGCATGACCGCCTGATGCCGCGTACCTCGGTCATGCGATGGGCCGATGCCGCGCAGCTGACCCTTGCACTGCTGACGCCGGACATGAGGATCCGCCAGGTCATCGACTCGGCATGCGCGAACAGCGGTATCGAACTGCGGCCCCGCGTGGAAACCGATTCGGTGGCTTCGCTCTACGCAATGGTCGGCGCAGGCGACTGCGCGACGATCGTGCCGCACACCTGGCTGCATGCCATGCCCGTGGTCAGCACCGCCATGGTTGTCCCGTTGGTCGAGCCGGATGTCCGGGCAGCGATATCTGTCGCGATCAACCGGGCCAGCCCCGGATCGGTCGCCGCCCGCGCATTCGTTTCGGTCGCAAAAGGGCTGGCGCTCAACGAATTCTTTGACCGAACCCTGCTGTGCAGCCGCGCCGACGTTGATAGTTCCGGCTTAGCGGCCAGTCGCCGGTAGTTTGGACGGCACTGCTGCCGGTTCACTCGGGCCAAATCGAATTCTCTGGTAAATCGGCTGCTATCCGGTAGACAGGGCGCGCCGACGAGTGGGTCGACAGCGTCTAGTGCCGATCGCCGTCCTGGGGCTCCACTGAGCCGCCGAGGAGGTCGAGGATCGCCTCGGCCGTCAGACCGGACTTCGTGATGAACCCCACCGAGGGGCTCGAAGCAATCATCTCGGCGAAGTGGTCGGCAATGTGGGTTGAGACCAAGATCAACGGAGCCGAAGGGGCGATTGCGTGCAACTGCTCTGCGACGTCGAAACCGCTCTCGTCGCCGAATTCGACATCGACGAGTGTGACGTCGGGCCGCAGTTCTGCGAATCGGAGCGATGCTTCTTCGCTTGTGGAGGCCACACCGACGACCGTGACACCCTGGTGCTCGAGCAGATGACAGGCAGCGTGGACAAATACCGCGCTGTCATCAACTATCAGGCAACGCATTGCACTCCTCGCACTATCCATGACACCAGGTTCACATCCGGGCCGCCGGTCCCGCATTCCTGTTAACTTCAACTTTCTTGCGCACCACGATACTTGCAGCCAGTGGGTACGAAGCGATTCCCGCTCGCCGCAGGCAATGGGAGGAGAATCCGGATCCCGACGATCCTGCGGTCATCGTGGTCGCGCGCAGCACCCAAGAGGCGATAGTGGTCAACTTGGTTGAGCTGTATGCACTTTCAGACTCGGCGAACCAAGGCTGATAAATTCAGATGCGCACGCGAGCCGGCGACAGTTGTGCTGCGTACGGCCGCCGACTCACGATCGCGACGACTAGGTGGCGCCGCCGGCGTAGGGGTAATAATCGACTTGCGGCGGCGAATCATTGATCTGCACATTGCCCGGTGATTGGCATTGGGACTGTGCGCTTCCCAGGCTCACGCATGGCTGCGGCACGCCGGCACCCGAGCTCGCCGTGGTGGTGTCCTGTGCCGACTGATTCGATGCCGGGGCAGCGGCCGCTACCGGCGCTGTGGCGATGACAGCGGCGCTGAGCACCGCCAAAAGCGCTGTGGCAGAGAGCTTCTTGATTCTCACGAGATCTTTCCCTTCCAATGCTGCGTCTACGCCAGAACCAGGTGCCCGGCGGTTACCGGTGACCACCGCCGCCGTGGAACCCTCCCCCGCCGCCGTGGAACCCTCCCCCGCCGCCGACGTAGCCGCCACTACCCCCGAGCAGGAAGGCATCGCCCCCATAGGGGTAGAACGACGCAGCCGGAGGCGCATCGTTGATCTGCACGTTTCCGGGTGACTCGCACACCGCCCCGGCACAGGATTCCTGATTCGGGATAATGCTGGTGCTGGCGTTGGCGATTGGCGCGGCGCCGATCGCCGCAGCGGCTGCCACGGCACCCAAGAGCGGCGAAATGTAGCGGAATTTGATACTCATGATTGACTCCTTTAAGACGACGTTTTTGTTCGGTCTGTCATCCAGAATCCCGCCGTGTGCAACGCATGTCGTCACCGCTGGCATCCATGTGTGGTACGGCCAACTGGAAACCTCGGATCCCCGTCAGCGAGTAAGAGCGTTGCGACGGACACCATGAGGGTCAAGCAGAACTAGTGAGCGTGTCCCAACCCACCGACGCGCAGAGCGTGGCTCACACCGCGTGGAGATCAATGCGGGCGTAGGCGTTGTTTCCGTAACCGCGGGGATTCCACAAGGAAGAAGGGAATTCGGGCTGGGTCATTCCCCTGCTGTCCCAGGCGCGTGCAGTGATATTCAACGGTCCCGGCGTGACGTCAACGGTGAGCGACCACAGCCACCATGCCCACTTGCTTGGTGGAGCGTGCAATTCGGCTTGACGCCAGGTGTGCCCACCGTCGAGGGACACGTCGACGCGTCCGATGCCCTGCCCGTCGCCGTCCATCGCCCAGCCTCGGATGGTCAATTCACCGGCCGGGATATGGTCACCGTCGGTGGGCGTCAGGATATCGCAATTGAGCGGCAGTGTGGACAGTGAGATGCCCTCGCCTTCGGCGGCAGTGTCGGGATCTGCCTCGGGGGGCAGGATGCGGTAGTCCAGGGCCTGGAAGTAATTGTGCGAAGGACTGTT
Source organism: Mycobacterium sp. JS623 (assembly GCF_000328565.1). NCBI lineage: Bacteria > Bacillati > Actinomycetota > Actinomycetes > Mycobacteriales > Mycobacteriaceae > Mycobacterium > Mycobacterium sp. JS623. The sequence goes on from NC_019966.1 coordinate 3,546,527, forward strand.
TCGAACGATGATGCTCCGAACCCATTTGACGCTGCGGGCACCGATGTAGCCGGGCACAACCACCCGTACCGGACCGCCGTGTGCCCGCAGCAATGGCTGGTCGTTCATCTGCCACGCCAGCAGCACCTCCTCAGACATCGCCTTGTGCAATGGAATCGAGCTGCCGTAGGACTGGACCGGGCGCGCCTCCCCCGCGATGTCCGGCGCCAAGAATTCCAAGTGCAGCCCGTCGCGGCGGTCCACTCCGGCCGCTTTCAGCACGTCGGCCAGGCGCACTCCACCCCACTGAGCGGTCGAGATCGCACCATGCTCCCACGGATCCTTGCCCGGGATCGGGCGCACCCGTAGCAGTTCCGCACGGCGGTTGCCAGCACAAGCAAGAGTGGCCACCACGCTGTGGTGGGCGAAGTCGGCGCGCAGTTGGTCGAACGTCAGGGTCAACGGGGTGTCGACGACTCCATCGACCGTCAGCTGCCACTGCGCCGCCGAAATGTCTGGGAACACACCGTGATTGCGTGCGTAGAACGCATCAACCGGGGTGATCTCCGCGCTAGCCAAGACCGATGGGGGCGGTTCGGCGTTAAAAGGCGCAGCCGAGCGGACGATCATGTCGTCGCGCTTGCCCCACAGTGGGGCGGTATCCGGTGCGGTGTGTGCAGTCATCATCCTGCCTCCTGTTGCCGACGTTAAGCGCTCAACGCGTCGACGTCGCTCCCGCCAGCGGGAGATTGGGCCCCTGCTAGCACCCATACGTCTACATCAGCGGTCGGAGGCAAGATGACGATGGTGCCTGTCGGTGCAGGACGCGCAATCCTGCCCGCGACAGGTGTGGCGGCGGACCCACCTCACCAGCTGGCAAGTGTCTAATTTGCGCGGACACCGTGCCCGACCCGCTATCAGCAGATCTCACGTGCGGGGCAGATCGGACACGGGGAAGAAGGCTGACTGCTGTGCGGCATTCTGCGCGGCCGGCCCCGGCTTGGCGGTGATCTGTGCGTCGCCCGCGGCCTGGTTCTGGGTCAAACGACCAATACCGGCAGTCGGCCGAGCCGAAGACGGGAACTGCGATGGGTTGGCCTGCTGAGCCGCCGGTCCGATCTCGGCCGCGATCTGTGCATGGCCCGCACTCTGGTAAATCGTTGCACCGCCGGTATCGGTTGGCGCGGCATCCGGCGCTCGAACATCTGGGGAGATTGCGCGTCGGAACGGCTGTAGGACGGATGGGCGGGGCTGGAACCCGCTGTATTTCGGGTTATAGCCGACCGCCTGCCACTTCGGATCGAACCCGTACTTCGGAAACCGCGCGCTGTATCCGGTGTCACGCCAGCGCGGGTTGATGCTGGGAGGGAACACCCGAGGCAACGGCCGGGGCGAGGTGTAGACCTGCTGGTTGCCCTGACTTAGGCAGTCGGTCGCTCCCCCCGCATCGGCGCAAACCGGCTCGCTGGGCGAAGCCGAAGCCGCCGGCGCACAAGAGACCGCCAGGGCAGCGGCCGCGGCGCCGATCATTAGCGCAATATGCTGCATCCTCGCTCGCACGGCGATGCTCCTTCCTCGGCATACGTCGGACACTGTCGTCAAGGTGAGTCTCGTGCCCGGTAGGTCGAATGTCGGCAACGCTGTCCGCAGTTCGGGCGGCCAGCAGGCGGGAAGTTGGTCCACCTGCTAGCTGCAGTGGCGCCCCTCGGGCCGACCCTCGCGGACTCGGTGTGGCCCAGGCTGGTAGGCGCAGCTGCGCGCCTTGGTGCCAGCTGCAATGGCGGACGGGTGTCTGCCTCCAGAACTACTGGCGAAGGCTCGGCCCCTGAGTTTCCAGCCAGCAAGGGATGCAATTGGCTGTCAGCAAGGACGACACCGGTTAGCAGTGGCGCGACCATTAGGTGATCCCAAATCGGGCGAACCAACAAGCAGGAGAGCGCAATGAAATCCCAAACCAAGTATGCAGCACCGTGGTTGGCTCTCGCCGCCATCGCTGGTGCGATCGCACTTGCGCCCATCGCTGGTGCCGACACCAACCCGGATGTGCCTTACGGCACCGATCCCCACTCGCCGTACATCCTCGGCTTCCACGTGTCGGACCACGACGAGGCGAACACCACGAACGGTCAAGTCGACGTTCCCTTCTGACGCGACGCGACCACGCGTAGCTATTGACTGCCAACCAATTTGAAGTACAGGAGAAAGAAATGAAACTACATTACGTTGCACCACTGGCAATTGCCGTCGCTGCGGTGACACTCACCGTGGCGCCAATCGCCTCGGCTGATGTCAGCGTCCAACAGGCCCCAGGCAACGCACAGATCATCGCGACCCCGGGGCCTGCTTCGCAGCAGGCCGCACAGTCTCAACAGCCCTTCGGTGGGGATTCGAACGCTCTGCTGTTCCACCACCGTTGACGGTAAACGCGCCTGGGGCGGGACTCTTGAAGTCCCGCCCCCAAGCCGTGTTTGGCTCTCATGACACAACTCAAAGCGTATTACTCGGCCGAACCAATCGGGTTCCAATGAGTGGCCGGGCCCAATCAAGACGAAACGACGCGAGGGAAAACCGCCACCCACGCAACGATGAAGTACCGCACGGGTCAGCGCTTTCTGTGCACCTTTGCCCTGAGTCCGGTTCACGACAGGTTGTGTGAGACAGAGATTCGCTGCCTCGCAGTCCAACCCGACCCGCGCCTCATTGGCGACCGGCAGGACCACTAGCCGCACGGCGCGATTTCCCTTCGCCGCCAGCGGATTCGGCGGTTACGACACGGCGACCATGACCGCGCGACTCGGCATCGACGTGGTACGCGACATCTTGAGGACGTCAGTGGGCGTCGAGAAATGCAATCACTGCCAACACTCTGCGGTGATCCTCGCCGGACCCGGGCAGATTCAGCTTGCTCATGATGCTGCGCACGTGCTTTTCGACGGTTCCCTCGGTGACCCAGAGCTGATGAGCGATGCCCGCATTCGAACGGCCCTCCGCCATCAGCGCCAGCACTTCGCGCTCACGCTCCGACAATGCGGCAAGAGGATCGTCGCGCCGCTGGGCCGTAACCAGTTCCTGCACCAGCGCGGGGTCGACGACCGATGCCCCATTGGTGATACGCGCAAGGGTGTCAAGGAATTCGGTTACGTCTGTGACCCGGCTCTTGAGGAGGTAGCCGATGCGCTGCCCGCTGGCCAGCAGTTCCATCGCATGTTCGACCTCGATATGGGCCGACAGCACGAGAATGGCAACGTCGGGGAACTCGTCGCGAATCAGCCTGGCGACGTCCAGTCCCTCGCTGGTGTGGGTCGGAGGCATTCGGATGTCTGTCACCACTAGTTCTGGGGACGCTTCACGCACCAGGGCAAGTAGGTCGCGGCTATCGCCAGTCTGTCCGACGACGTCGAAACCTGACCGGTCCAGCAGGCTGGCCAGCCCTTCCCGAAGCAGGACGTCGTCATCGGCGACCACGACTCGCGTCGCTGTTTGCCCCTCGGCTGCGTTCACGTCTGTCCCGTTCGCCTCGAGATCACTGTCCTTCATGGCGTCGATGACGCCGGATGCGTCTGCAGGTCTCACTATCTTGCACCGCCGCGACGACGGGTAGGTGCGGTCGGGCGAATTCGGTGGCGGACGGGCGCATGCCGGCTCGGCGCTGGTCATCCGCGCTTGCGGCTGCTGCGATCTGCGAAACGAGCGGAGGCCCCGGGGCCCGTCGAAGGTGCTGCAGGTCAACACCGACTTCGCCGGCGGGTCGGGAACCGGTGGCGTTGACCGGGTCAGGCAACTGGAGACTGCGGGATGCGCACCCCTTAATTGACGTTCACGAAGTCGGGCACTCTTCACGCGATGGCGCCCACCACGCTGGGCAGATGCTCCGAGGCCGGCTCAAGCTTGCCGTGGGAGTGGTACACGGCACTAGTCGAAGCCTGACGGCGATCACCAGCCGACCCGCGCGACTTCGCGGGCGGTCCGTGCCGGGCCGCCGCCCTATGGGACGTCGACGTAAGCGGACGTTCTTACTCTGGGATGTAGTCGAATTCGTCGGGGTTGGGCCCGGTGCGGCCAGCCTCTCCGCGGTCCAGGCCGCTGATCGCGTTCATCTCGTCGTCGTCCAAGCTGAAGTCGAAGATCTCGAAATTTGATGTCATCCGCTCGGGTGAAACGGATTTCGGAAAGATGATGTCGCCCCGCTGAATGTGCCAGCGCAACACAACCTGCGCCGGCGTCTTGCCGTGCGCGGCACCGACGCGGCCGATGACCTCATCATCGAGGACTCTTCCCTGTGCGATCGGCGACCACGCCTCGGTAGCGATTCCGTGTGCCCGGCCGTACTCGCGCACCCGTTCGTTCGCGAAGTAGGGGTGCACCTCGACCTGGTTCACCGCGGGAATCGTCGACGAGTTCGCCGCCAGCTGATCAAGATGAGCGGGTTGGAAATTCGAGACACCGATGCTGCGCGCCCGCCCGTCTCTTGCGAACTCCTCGAGCACGTTCCACGTCGAGACGAAGTCACCGTCATAGAGGGTGGGCAGGGGCCAGTGGATGAGAAAAAGGTCAACGTAGTCGGATTGCAGACTGGACAATGTCGCGTCGAAGGCACGGCGCGCGTCGTCGGGGCGATGAAAGCCGTTGTTGAGCTTACTGGTGATAAACACCTCGGCGCGGTCAAGTCCCTCGTCACGGATGCCCTGACCGACTCCCTTCTCATTGCCGTACATCTCGGCGGTGTCGATATGGCGATAGCCCACCCGTAGTGCGGAACGGACCGCAGCGGCCGTCTGCTCCGGCTCGATCTGGAATACGCCGAAGCCCAGCTGTGGAATTGCGCAGCCATCGTTGAGAGTGATATTCGGGATGGTGCTCATACGTCCGTTCTCCTTATGCGTCGGTCGCGCTGTGGCATGAGTGCCCGGCCCCAGCGCTTGAAGTGATCACCCCAAGATTGTGACTCGGGTGTGGCTGCGGCATCGCAGACATCACCCATAGCCGGTTCCGGCTGACGAGCCCGCAAAGATTCCCGGTAACGGCACCTCGTATGGGTGCTAGCGGCAACGACACCGATCGATGCCAGCGCAACGCTGAACACGTACCGTAAACGCCCCGCAAAAGGAGTTACACCATGCGAATCAGCCTCGCGTACATAGCACCGCTAGTCGGCGCGGCAGCGGCTGCCGCAGCCATTGCCGCCGCACCGATCGCCTCGGCTGCTACCGGCCCGACGGTCACGTCGTCGCCGCAGCAGAACTGCGCCTCGAGCGGTGCGGGATCGATCTGCCAGTCGCCCGGCAATGTTCAAATCAACGATGCTCCTCCGCCAGTCCAGTTCTACCCCTACGGCGGCGAGGCGTTTCTACTCTGATGCGGCACGCCGCATCGCCGGCCTCCCGGCTATCCGGTACGCCAAGCTCACGGCGGCAGCAGCGACAAGGCAGCATCGACTGCCACCATAAATTCATTCGCGAATAGCGTCGAACCGAGTGAAACGCACTCCGACATCGTCTATTTGAGGTCGGCGACCCCGATGCTTCTGGCCAGCGATCAAACCCGGGCCGCGGCGCCCGGACGCACTGGGTGTCCGAATCCGTGGACTAGTTGTCACTTTCCATGCTGCAGCGGCACTCAGTTATCAGCGAGATTGCAAACAACCGAACTAGAAGAAACACATCTCAACCCAACCCCAGGAGAAGAAAATGGCTTTCGAAGAAAACACCAAACCGTTGACCACCGCGGCGGGCGCTCCGGTTGTGGATAATCAGAACAGCATGAGCGCTGGTGCGCGCGGTCCGTTGCTGTTGCAGGATCTGTGGCTGATTGAGAAGCTGGCGCACTTCGCACGCGAAGTCATCCCCGAGCGGCGCATGCACGCCAAGGGTTCGGGCGCCTTCGGCACGTTTCGAGTGACCCACGACATCAGCCGGTACACCAAGGCGGCGATCTTCAGCGAGGTCGGCAACAGCTGTGAGATGTTCGCCCGGTTCTCCACGGTGGCCGGCGAGCGTGGCGCCGCCGACGCCGAACGCGACATCCGCGGCTACGCGTTGCGCTTCTACACCACCGAAGGCAACTGGGATGTGGTCGGCAACAACACCCCGGTGTTCTTTCACCGCGACCCGCTGAAGTTTCCCGACCTCAACCGCGCGGTCAAGCGCGACCCGCGCACCAATATGCGTGACCCCGAGAACAACTGGGGCTTTTGGACCAACCTGCCCGAATCACTGCACCAGGTCACCATCACCATGAGCGACCGCGGCATCCCCAAGTCGTTCCGGCACATGCACGGCTACGGTTCACACGCCTACAGCATGATCAACGCTGCGGGCGAACGGAATTGGGTCAAGTTCCACTTCCGCACCCAGCAGGGCATCGAGAATCTCACCGATCAGGAAGCGAACGAACTGATCGGCCGCGACCGCGAGTCCCACGGCCGCGACCTGTTCGACGCCATCGAACGCGGCGACTACCCGAAGTGGACCCTGTACATCCAGGTGATGCCCGAAGCCGACGCCGCCACCTACCGCTTCCACCCCTTCGACCTGACCAAGGTATGGAGCCAGAAGGACTACCCGTTGATCGAGGTCGGTGAATACGAGCTCAACCGCAACCCGGACAACTTCTTCGCCGACGTCGAGCAGGCCGCATTCACTCCGGGCAACCTCATCCCAGGCATCTCGTTTAGCCCCGACAAGATGCTGCAGGGCCGGCTGTTCTCCTACGGCGACGCCGCCCGCTACCGCGTCGGCGTCAACCACCACCAGATCCCGGTCAACTATCCACGCGCAGCCAAGCTGGTCAACACCTATCACCGCGACGGGGCCATGCGCGTCGACGGCAACCAGGGCGGAGTCGCCGGTGTCGAGCCCAATAACTTCGGCCGCTGGGCCGAACAACCCGCCTACGCCGACCCCGCGGAATCGATCGGAGCCACCGCCGACCACTTCGACTTCCGTGAGGACGACGACAACTACTTCGAGCAGCCCGGCGACCTGTTCCGGCTCATGACCGGCGACGAGCAGCAGCGGCTCTTCGACAACACCGCACGCGCCATCAAGGGCGCCCGACCCGAGACCGTCGAGAAGCACATCGAGAACTGCACCCAGGCGGACCCCGCCTACGGCGAAGGCGTGCGCAAAGCCTGCGAAGCTCACGGCGCGCTGTGACAACCAGGCAACACGGACTCGAATTGACGGCTGAGGTCACGGATCTGGCAGCACGAGTTTTCGATATGGCTCGCGACGGAGAAACGGCAACGTTGGCCGCGTACATCGACGCGGGCGTACCAGTGAATCTCACCAACACCAACGGGGACAGCCTCGTGATGCTGGCGGCCTACTACGGACACGCATCGACGGTCGCCGCTCTGATCACGCGTGGGGCCGACGTCGATCGACACAACAATCGAGGGCAGACCCCGTTGGCAGGCGCGGTCTTCAAGAACGAGACGACGATCGTCGACCTGCTGCTGGCCGCGGACGCCGATCCGGTCGCGGGGTCGCCATCCGCGCTCGAGACCGCACACTTCTTCGGCAAAGATCAACTCGCGCGACACATGCAATACATATGGCGGCAGCGCAGCGGCCGCAGTTCAGGGGGTCCCGCGTAGTCCGATCATCCGCGAGACGTACGCTCAGCAGATCCACGCGTTGATCACCTTCGCGGGCAACCCCGTGCGGCGCTTCACTTGTTGTTAATGGACTAGGTCGCGCCAGTCGATCATGTCCTTCAGTTCCGCGAAGTCGTACCCGTCCTCCGTAGGGTGTATCTCGGTGGTGAAGAGGGTGACGCCCTCCTGACGGAACACGTCGGCGTTTTCGCGTCCGGTCCAATGGACCGCTCGCTCAATTTGCTTCTCATCGCGGCCGGCCTGCGCAACGAGGTCTTTCAGCATCGCGTTCTTCCGTCGGTATTCGCTCGGGCTGGCGAACGTGTGCCAGATGTCCGCGTGCTTGGCGACGATCGGCAGCGTCCTCTTCACTCCCATACCGCCGACGAGGATCGGTATCGGGCGCACGGGCGGCGGAACCAATTGAGTGAGCCGCTGCTCGACACGAGCTAGGCGCTCCTCGAACAGATCCATCCGAGACTTAACGGTGCCGTAGTCGTATCCGTATACGGTGTAATCCTTTTCGTACCACCCGGAGCCCACTCCCAGAACCAAACGCCCACCGCTGATGTGATCAACCGTGCGGGCCATATCGGCCAGCAGATCTGGGTTGCGATAACCGATGCCGGTGACCAGCAAGCCGATGTCGGCGCGATTGGTGATCTCGGCCCACGACGCGAGCGCCGTCCAGCCCTCGAAGTTGTTGACATCCGGCTGTTCAGGCAGCAGCTCGGGAAGGCCGTCTTCGGACGGCACGGTGAAAGGTTTGTGGAAGTGGTCGTAGCCGAAGATCGCGTCAGCGCCTAGCTCCTCGGCCTTGACCACGGCCTCTCGCCACGTTCGAAAGTCGGGGGTGCCACCCGGCCACAGCTGAACGCCAATCCGAACGGAATTGGTCACGATTGTCCTCCTGCCTCCCGCAGCGCCTCGTGCGCTGTCGAAGCGGAGAACATCTCTAGCGATGCAGCCAATCCCGCACGCCTATCGCTGCCACCAATCGCCGCCATAAGCGAAAGCGCACGGGGAACTGGAATCGATGCCCTGCGTTGCGTGCTTACGTGGGAGTCAACGTTCGACGATTTCTGCAAGGAGATTTCTCATGGCTGGCACATTAGAAGGGTCGACCGCACTCGTAACGGGGGCGACCGCGGGCATCGGCCGCGCAATTGCGCTACAGCTGGCCACGCTCGGTGCCGAGTTGGTGGTCCATGGTCGCAGCGCCGAGCGCGGCGCCGAAACGGTGCAAGACATCGAAAAGGCCGGAGGCAAAGCGCGTTTCGTCGCAGCCGACCTCAGCGATGCCGACGACGTGCGGCACCTGGCCGCCGAGTCCGGCCCGGTCGACATCCTGATCAACAATGCAGGCGTCTACAAGTTCGGCGCCACGGCCGAGACCGGCGATGCGTTGTTCGACGAGCATGTGAACATCAACCTGCGCGCCCCGTACATCCTGGTGCAGAAGCTGGTGCCGGCCATGGCCGAGCGGGGCAACGGCGTCGTTGTGAACCTGAGCACCATCGCCGCCGAGGTGCCGGCACGGCAAGGCGGAATCTATGGCGCCACCAAGGCCGGCATCGAACTGTTGACCCGTGTCTGGGCTGACGAATTCGGCCGCTCCGGGGTACGAGTCAACGCCGTGCAGGCCGGTCCAACAGAAACTCCGGGAACCGCCGTCACACCCGGTCTCACCGATGGCCTGGGTCAGCTCACCACGCTCGGCCGGGCAGCAGTCGCCGACGAAATCGCCAATGCTGTCACGTTTTTGGCCTCCCCGGCGGCCAGCTACGTAAACGGTGCGATCCTGCAGGCCACTGGCGGTCGGCTCGCGATAGCGCCGTAATTACGTCGGCGCCTCGAAGGCGGTGACGAGCTGGCCGATGTCGCGGCGACGCGAGTTGGCCGGCCACACCACCCATGTGCGCCGCACCAAGGGGTGGTCGATCAGCGGGCTCCAGCTGACGGATTCCGGAAGGGGATGCGGCCAGTTTTCCGGCGCCAACGCGAAGTAGCGACCAGCGCTGACCGCAGCCAGCTTGATCGGGGCGATAAGCAGCTGGTCCTCGGGCGGAGGAGGGCCAGGGTCGATGCCGTGCGTGCGCAGGATCGCGGTCAACTCGTCGTGCCAAGCCGGGCTGTTGGAGCGCGGAAAGCCGAGCCACTGCAGTCGGCACAGTGCATCGAGGCGCACGCCGGTGGGGCCCACCAGTCCAGCGGCGACCTCGGAGGCGATCAGCACGCCCAGATTCTCGCGCAGTATCAGCATCGCATCGAAGGATTCCCCGGCGGGACGTTCTCGCACCAGTCCGACGTCCAGTTCACCGGCCTGAAGCGCGGAAAGCTGTGCGGCCGTGGATAAATGGCGCGGTATCACGCGCGTATCGGGACAATTCACTGAAAACTTGGCCAGAGTGCGCTCGATAACATCGACGGGCAGCTCCACGGGTACCCCGAGGTGCAGCACGCCCCGTTCGGCGGTGAAATCCGACATCCGCCGTAGCGCCTGATCATGTCTGGCCAGCACGGCACGCGCCTCGATTAGTAGCGCGGCGCCGGCTTCCGTCGGTCGTACGCCGGTGCTACTCCGCTCCAGCAATTTGACACCGAGCTGGCGTTCGAGGGAGCTGACTGTTTGCGACAACGCGGGCTGGCTGATGTGAAGCCGACGCGACGCCGCCGACATGCCACCCTCCTCGGCCACAGCGACGAAGGCGATCAGCTCCCGCAACTCCATCGCTTCAGCTTATGGACGAATCTCGGCCTCATGTCTCGAGCCACCCCAATTTTCGGCCGAGGAGGCGTTGGATGGCGTAGGGCCGCGTGGACCGAAGGCCAGCCCGCAGCCGCATCTTCCCGGTGTACACGTTTTCCGCGCTGCTCGGCGTCTTCGAGGTCGCTGCCGCGGTGCTGATTGCGATTAAGCCCCTTGCCCCAAGGCTCTCCAACGTCGGTAGCTTGCTGGCCATCTTGCTGTTCCTCGCAACGATCAGCTTCCTGTTCACGACACCGGGTATCGGTGAGCCGGCCGGCGGCGGGTTCCCAGCAATATCGCTCACCGGCGAGTTCCTGCTCAAAGACATTCCGTTGCTTGGCTTGTCGTTCTGGACCCTCGCGGATTCAATGCGAGCCGCCGCACAGCGAAATGCGGTCAACTGACGGAGCGGGGCGCGCGCAGACCTGGCAACGAGGTCAGGTCGGGCACGCCGCGGAGAGAGCGAAATTTGGAGGTAAACGCAATGGCCGATGAGCACTACGACGCGATCGTGATAGGGACCAGCCAGGGCGGCCGACTCCTCCCCGTCGAGTTAGCGAAGGCGGGCCAGAAGGTGGCGCTCGTCGAACGTGGCCCGATCGGCGGCGTATGCGTCAACACGGGATGTACCCCGACCAAGACGATGGTCGCCAGCGCGCGCCTTGCCTACCAAGCGCGCCGCGGCGCCGAGTACGGCGTGCGTGTTGGTCCGGTATCGGTGGACCTGGCTGCGGTCCGCGAGCGCAAACGGGCCATGGTCGCAGGCGCGCGGCAGAACTACGCCAGCCGTCTGGCTCAGGACGGGCTCGACCTGATCGAGGGCGAGGCCCATTTCACGGGGCCGAACACCGTCGAGATCGCCCTGACGGACGGCGGGACGCGGCAGGTCACCGCGGCGGTGATCATCATCGACACAGGCACCCGGCCCAAGCCGCCGGCAATCCCTGGCGCGGGCGACGTCCCCGTGCTCGACTCGACGTCGCTCATGGAGTTGGACGAACTACCGGAGCACCTGATCATCCTCGGTGGCGGCTACATCGGGCTGGAGTTCGGACAGATGTTCCGCCGGTTCGGCAGCGAGGTCACGATCGTCCAAAGGGGCCCTCGCCTGCTGAAGATCGAGGACGAGGACGTCTCGGACGAGGTCGCCGCGATCTTGCGCGACGACGGGATCACGGTCCTGACCTCGTCGACGCCGATCCGGGTCGAGCGAACCGACGGCGACCGCGTGCGGTTGACCGTGGACACGGAGGACGGTGAGCGACAGGTCGAGGGCTCGCACCTACTGTCGGCCATCGGCCGCATCCCGAACACAGACGCGCTCGCTCCTGACGCAGCCGGCATCCGTGTGGACGACCGCGGCTTCATCGAGGTCGACGAGTATCTGGAAACCAGCGTCCCCGGCGTATACGCGATGGGCGACGTCACGGGGGCGCCTGCCTTCACCCACTCTTCCTACGATGATTACCGCATCCTGCACGCCAACCTCATCAAGCACGAGAAAGCCAGCACGGCCGACCGGATCGTCCCGTACGCAGTTTTCATCGACCCACAGCTGGGCCGGGCCGGCATGACCGAGCGCGAGGCCACGGCGCAAGGACGCGCGATTCGGGTGGCGAAGCTTCCGATGAACGCCGTTGTCCGGGCCCTCGAGACCGGCGAAACGCGCGGCTTCATGAAGGCCATCGTCGACGCAAACAGCGGGCAGATCCTTGGCTGCGCGGTCCTCGGCAGTGAAGGCGGCGAGATCATGACCATGATCCAGGTCGCAATGCTGGGCAAGCTCACCTATAACGACATGGCGGACGCCATCTTCACGCACCCACTTCTGGCCGAAGGCCTCAACTCGCTCTTCGCACTATTCGACGCCTGAGGCGCGGTAAAGAAATCGCAGCATAGGAAGGGAAGGGTGAAGCGATGGCGCCCAAGGGCAGTCCGCGTGACATGAACAAGTGGCGGGAAACAGTCCGTGACCGGAACATCAAATTTCCTGGCGAGTCGAGCGAATACCGGCGCGCACGCAACCAGCTGTTGGAGGCGGAGGACGAACTGCGGCGACTGAACGAACAGGTCGCCGCCCAGCGCCGAGCGCTGCCGCCGGGCGGACTCGTCGCACAGGAGTACGTCTTCGAGTCCGCGGCCGATGGCTGCGAGGTGAGGTTCTCGGAGTTGTTCGCGCCGGGTAAGGACACGCTCGTGATCTACCACATGATGTTCCCGCGATGGTCGAAAGACCCGCGAGCTGGTGCCCCCGGAGGGAAGACGGCCCTGTTGCCGCTTGCCGAACAACCGTGCCCCTCATGCACGTCGGTTGTCGATGGGCTCAACGGTGTTGCGACCCACCTCTCCGACCGAGTCAACCTCGTCGTGGTCGCCAAATCGGACCCCGCCCGGTTGGGCACCTACGCGGAGGAACGCGGCTGGCGCAATCTGCGGCTGCTGTCCTCACGGAACAACACCTTCAACCGCGATTATCACGCGGAAACACCTGAGGGCGAGCAGCTTCCGGTCCTGAATGTGTTCTCACGCAACGACGACGGGATCCATCACCGGTGGGCGAGCGAGCTGACGTTCGTGCGCGGCGACAACAGCCCACTCGACCCGATCTGGCCGATCTGGGGCATTCTCGACCTGACACCCAATGGACGCGGAGAAACCGCCGCCTACCCCTCGCTGCAGTACGAGTAGAAGCCTCGGCGATATTCGCTGACGTGGTCATGGTCGATTGTCGGTGGCCTGTGCCTTGTCCGTTGCGGTTGAACATCAGAGCGCGTCGGGGTCGAGCGTGTCGAGTTGCTCGAATGCCGTGATCAGTTGCGCGACGTCGCGGCGGCGCGCATTGGCCGACCACACCGCCCATGTGCGCCGCACGACTGGATCCTCGGCAAGCGGGGTCCACACCACGGTGCGCAGGATCGCCGCGACTGCCTGTACTTCGAGGCGGGCGCCAGTGATGGGTTTGGCGAATCCGACTTCTCCGAGGAAGGTCGGATGTCTCGCAAATTCCGATTGGTCTGCTCACCGATGGCCCTGGTTCTCGCTGAGAGTTTCGACCAACGGCGCGTCGCGTCCTTGCCCCGCGGAGGCTTCTCAGCCATGGTTGGAACGTTGTACTCGGAAGGTAGGTGGCCCGATGCAGTCTGGCGATCATTCCGATACCCCCGATGAAAGTTCAGGCGAAAGCCGGCCCGATCGGTGGCTCAACCGGGCGATGCTGACCCGACGAGGTGCGCTGATGGGGATGGCTGCCGTCGCCGGCGTCGCAGCGGTCGACGTCGGCGTGTTCGCTTATGCGGGTGGCTGGCTCACCCCGTCCGCGTTGAGCCCGTCGCGATTCACCGACCGGTTCCAACAGGTCTACGGGCGCCACGATGGGTTCAGGCGCAACCACGCCAAGGGCCTTGCCGCCACCGGAACGTTTGTCAGCAACGGGGCGGGAGCCGAGGTCTGCAAGGCCGCGGTGTTTGCGAGTGGGACCGTACCCGTGATCGGTAGGTTTTCGCTTGCGGGCGGCCTACCCGACCAGGCCGACAAGCCCGACACCGTGCGCGGCCTGGGACTGATGTTCCTGTTGCCCAATGGCCAGCAATGGCGCACCGCCATGATCAATACTCCGGTCTTTCCCGACAGCACGCCGCAGGGCTTCGCCGAACGGTTGCTCGCCAGCAAGCCAATTCCCGCGACCGGCCAGCCAGATCCGCAGGCGATGGCGGCGTTCCTGGGCCGCCACCCCGAGACCGTTGCCGCGATGAAGATCATCAAGCAATCCCCGCCCAGCGCGGGGTTTGAGGTCAGCACCTTCTACGGGCTCAATGCATTTCACGTCACAAACAGTGCCGGCACGACAGTCCCGGTGCGCTGGTCCGCCGTCTCCCAGCAGAAGGCGAGTCCCGCGGCCCCCACCGGCTCCGGCACCCGCGATTATCTGTTCGACGAGCTGATCGTAGCGGCGGCACACGGCCCCTTGGCATGGCGGCTGATCCTCACGATCGGGGAGCCCGGCGATCCGACAAACGATGCCACCAAGGCTTGGCCCAGCGGGCGGCGCTCTATCGACACCGGAACCATCACCATCGATGCGGTGCAGACCGAGGCCCCCGGAAATGGGCGCGATGTCAACTTCGACCCTCTCGTGCTGCCCGACGGCATCGCACCGTCAGACGATCCACTGCTGCCCGCGCGGTCGGCGGTTTACGCGCGATCGTTTACCCGACGAGCCGAAGAACCCAAGCAGCCCAGCGCGGTCGACGTTGCGCAGGTGCTCCGTGAGCAATAACAGTTCAGCGCCCACGCGTTTCACTGTCGTCTCCCGATTGCTGCATTGGTCGATGGTAGTAATGGTCATAGCCCAGCTGCTCATCGGCGTAACCATGGTGGCGTCGTTGAGTTACTACCCGCTGCTGTTGGCCATCCACCGCCCGCTCGGCGTAGCGATCTTCGTCTTCGCGCTAATCCGGCTCGCGAACCGGCTGACCCACCAGCCACCGCCATTTTTGGCCACCATGAGTCGCGCCGAGCGCCGCATCGCGACCTGGTCGGAATACCTGCTCTACGCATTGTTAATAGCGCAACCACTGGTCGGCTGGGCGATGCTGTCGGCGGCGCGATTCCCGATCCTCCTTTATGGACCCGTCCATCTTCCCGGCATCGCGCCGCACAACATCACGTTGTACGCGGTGTTGCGCGTGTTGCACAGCATTCTCGCGTTGCTATTGTTTGCGACCTTCACCGCGCATATGTGTGCAGTGTTGTTCCACACCTTCGTGTTACGTGACGGGATCCTCGACAGGATGGCATTGTGGCCGGCCAGGCGACCACGGCCACAACGGCGTTCATAATCCCGTCACCAAACAATGTGCGCAACCGAATGTTTCACAGGCCGTAGCGCCGATGCGGACTAATTCTCGCCGAGGTCCGGCCAATATGCCCTTAGTTACGTTGTACCCCACTGGTTTCCAGCACGACTGACGATGTTGCGCCTCGGCGGAGGTAGCCGGGGATCGCTTGGACCTCGGGCCCGATGTGGATACCGCGGTGGATGACACTGGGATCCCGTGGCACTGAGACAGAACAGCGACGAAGTTGGTCATCGCCATGGCGTAATTGGCATGAGAACCGCCGGTTCCCAACAGGGAGCCCGCTCCGATTCCAGCGTTGACGATGATGCGGTCAAGCGAGCCGAACGCTTCGGCGAAGGAGTGAACCACTTCCGTTACAGCCACTGGATCGGTGACGTCGAGTGCGCGCGTCTCCACGCGCTGGCCGGTGGCCGTGCGAATCTCGTCGGCGAGGGAGTTCAGGCGGGCGGTGCGTCGGGCGCACAGTCCCAGGTCGTAGCCGAGAGCGGCGAACTAGCGGGACATCTCTTCGCCCAGGCCTGAACTGGCGCCGGTGATGACGATAACGCCGCGGTGCGCCCGCGTCGCCTCGCCGCATACGCCGTCACCCGCCGACGGCCGATCCAACTGGCCTCCCATGCGAACGATCATCGAGCGACTACGGCCGCAGAGTCCAACAGTGCCCCAAGAGGACTGCCCCCGTCCAACCGCACACCCAAGCCACTAAGAAGTCAACGCATCCCGCCGCCGATAACACGCAACTAGGTTCACGCATACACGATTCAACTGCACCGAGCATCTCCCTATTGAGTGCCGACAGAAAGCCAGACCGTAAATGCCCCACCCCGATGCAGAAGCTTTGAAAGTGGTGGTGGTGCAAACCCCCCGAGGTGGACGTCAACGAGGTCATCGTCCGGCCCGCCGCCGCCACACACTAACCGGCGTCGGCGGCGTCATCGGCGGGGTGATCTACGCGGTGATCTAGTGGACGCCGAGGGTGCGGAGGTGTTCGATCATGGTGTCGAGGGCGGCTTCCAGCGGAGTGGCGTCTCGGCGCACCTGGCTGAGCAGCAGGCCACCTTGGACGGCGGCTAGCGTCGCGAGTGCCAGGTTGTCGACGTCGGTGCCGTCGGGTAGTTCGCCGCGTGCTTCGATGACGCTCAGCCCGTCGCGAATCATGTTCTCCCACAGAACAAACGACCGCGCGACCTGCGCGCGGGCAAGCGGGTCGGTTTCGGCGAGCTCGTTGCCCAGCGATCCGATGGGGCAGCCGCCTACACAGCCCAGGTCGCGCATCGTGTCGACCATGATGTCGCGCCACCGCCGCAGGTCCTCGAGGCATTCCAGGCGGTCGAAACCGAGATGCTGTACCGCCAGCACTTGATCGGTCTGGAAGTCGATGACGGCTGCAACAAGGTCACCTTTGTCGGCGAAGTAGTGATACATCTGCGACGTGCTCACCGCCGCGGCTTCCTGGATGTCCTCGATGGTGGTGCGGGCCACCCCACGCTGGGACATCAATTCGGCGGCGGCCGCCACGATCCGTTCTCGGGTCGCGCGTCCCTTGGGGGTCAGTTTCTCTGGTGCAGTCGTAGGCATTCGAAGCCACCTTCTACTGGACGCCGTCGATGATGCCGGCCACTGGTCCATTGGAGTCCGTAAAAAATGGAGTGTCAACTCCAGAATTTTGTTTAGCTGGGGGGCCCGTTTGGAGTTGACACTCCATTTTTCCGGGCGCAAGCTCGCGTCGGAAAGTTTTATCACGCCGGAACCCGTTGTGTGGCACCGGTATACGTTTGAAAGGCTGCCTGATGACTACCACCGCAGACGCCCACCCGACCACGATCGCCGACCGCGTCGCCAAGATGCACGAGGGGATTGCCGCTCAAATCCCGGGTGAGGTACTCGATGTGTTCCGTGCCGAGCACGCTGACCTCGATGCCCGCGGCATCCCCACTGGCATCGCACAACCCGGCGATACGCTCGGCGATTTCGAACTGCTGGATGTGCACCGCACGCCGACCACACTGTCGGCCGCGCTGGACGGGCGCCCCGCGGTGGTCGTGCTCTACCGCGGCGCGTGGTGCCCCTACTGCAATCTGGCGCTGCGCGCCTACCAGGAGGACCTCGTCCCCCCACTGGCTGACAAGGGCGTTGCACTGGTGGCCATCAGCCCACAGAAGTCCGACGGCTCACTGTCGGCCCAGGAGAAGAACCCGCTGACCTTCACCGTGCTGTCCGATCCGGGCAACAAGATCGCCAACCGGCTCGGCGTGATGACCGTATCCCCCGACGATGCCCGAGCCGCGCAGCGCGCGATGGGTTTAGACCTGCCCGAGGTCAATGCAGACGGCACACACGACATACCCATGCCCACCGTCGTCATCGTCGACCCGACCGGGGTGATCCGCTGGATCGACGTCCACCCCAACTACACCACCCGCACCGAAGTCAGCGACATCCTCGCCGCCCTGGACGCCTTGTCCTGACAGGCGGTCCCCTCCCTCTCCCGTTATGACTGGTAGGGCGGATAGTCGTTGTAGCCGTGGGGACCTGGTGTAGTGCAGTGGTATGCGCAGAGTCGTCCCGGCACAGTTGAGGCATGTCATCCTTGACCGGTCGAATAGATCTCCCAGACTCCGAGATCGCCTGCGCGGCAAAGCAGTTCGTGTACGACGTATCGCCTGCCTTCGTCGCCCAGCACAGCCTGCACAGCTACCTATACGACCGCGAACTCGCGGCGGCCAAGGGATTGCAACCCGATGTCGGCTACGACGACGAGCTGGTCTTTCTCAGCTGCATGCTGCACGACCTTGGCGTCGGCAGTCGCGCCCGCGGCCAACAGCGCTTCGAGGTCGAAGGCGCAGACCTCGCCGCGGAATTGCTTATCGCGCACGGAGTCTCGACCAGTGATGTCGATCGTGTGTGGGAAGCGATCGAAGCGATTCACGCGCATTATCCGAGACTGGCGATGGTGCGTTGCCGCGTCGACGCCATCGTCGAGCATGCCGGCCGCAGCAACGCAGCCGCACCCCGTACTCCATCGCAGGGTGAACTCCCGCATGAACGCCGCCAACACGGAGTGACCCGCATGGAACAATCGGCAGCACAATCACCATGGGGCGACTGACACACGGCTCGGCGACCGATTCCGCTGCCGTCAGGGTCGTGAAACGCGACAAACGTGACGCCCGGCTGGCGTCACGTTTGTCAGCGGATGCGTATCTACGCGGCCGCCGGCTGCGCACGGAACCGGCCAAGCGAGCCGACCGGACGAGCAACACGATTGCCGCGCCAGTTGCCGAACGCGTGAACCACCGTGACGGCGATCGGGATGAACAGCGGGGACAGCACCATCAGGAAGATCATGATCGGCAGGAGCATTGGATCTCTCGCATTCTCCGCGGCGGGCGGAATCGTCGGTTTTCGTCTCGGGGAACTCATCGTTGAGTTCGTGAAGAGAAACCTACGAGCCAAACCCCAGCTCAGCGATGTCCCTCAACGACCAACTCCTGACGATGTGTTATCTCCCGGAGACAAACCGCTCAGCCACGCGGGGCGCCCTTAGCCGAGGCCGAACACCGTTTTGGATGAGGACGATCAACGAGAGAACACCGACAACGGCCACGCACACCGTCGCACTGGCCTGGCTGCGCGTATGGATGTTGGCGTTCGAGTATTTGCCGTATCCGCTCGATCGGGTCGGTCATTAGCGTGTCCTCCAATGACCTATACGAACGCACTGAGTCCGGTGATGGCACGCCCAACTATGAGTGTGTTCATCTCCCGCGTGCCTTCGTAGGAGTAGATTGCTTCGGCGTCAGCGACGAAGCGTCCAACATTGTGCTCCAACAGAATTCCGTTGCCACCAAGCAATTCTCGTGCATAGCCAACGGTTTCGCGCATTCTGACGGTGCACCATGCCTTCGCCAGCGACGAATGCCTGTCGTCGGCGCGGCCCTCGTCTTGGAGTTGGGAAAGGCGGGCGCACAACGCCCACGACGACGTGATGTTGCCGAGCATCCGCACCAACAGGTCCTGGACGAGCTGGAAACCCGCAATCGGCCTGCCGAACTGTTCACGGGACACCGCGTACGCCAACGCGTTCTCGTACGCCCCCCGAGCGCAGCCGACAGCCATCCAAGCGACGCCGGCCCGGGTCATCCGCAGCACTTCAGCGGTGTCGCGGAAGGAGTTCGCGTTCTGCAACCGGTCCTCCTCAGAAACTCTTACGTCCTCCAGCGTTATGACCGCATTTTGCACGATGCGCAGCGCGATCTTGTCGTCGAGCTTCGTCGTCGAGAAGCCTGGCGTGTCGTTGGCGACGATGAATCCCTTGACCTGACCGTCAGCGACGTCTTTGGCCCAGATCACAGTCAGGTCACCGAATGTCGCGTTGCCGATCCACTTCTTCTGTCCGTTGAGTATCCAGGAATCACCGTCGCGCATCGCCGTTGTGGTCAGCCCACGCGATGCGCCAGATCCGACATCCGGTTCGGTCAGGCCGAACGCACCGATCTTCTCGAAGCAGACCATGCTTGGCAGGTATCGGGCCCTCTGCTCGTCGTTGCCGCAAAGATAGATCGACCCCATCGACAGCCCGCCGTGCACTCCCGAAAACGTCGCGATAGACGGATCGGTGCGGGCGAGTTCCATGGCGACCATGCCGTCGAGGAGGTACGACCGCCCGGGACACCCGAACCCCTTGTAGGGCAGCCCTGCCAGGCCGAGTTGCCGAAATCCCGGGACGATTTCGAACGGAAAGCTCCCCCGTTGCCAGTGGCTGTTCACTGTGGGCTCAACCTCAGATTTCATGAAATCACGTACGCGGTGCAGGAACTCCCGCTCGTCGCCGACAAGCAATGCCTCGAGCGCGTAGAAGTCGGCGCTGTCAGTCACGGTCTGGGTGCTCATCGGCGCTCCCTAGTCGGGTTGGGATCTGAATGTCTCAATCACCGGCGCCAGCTCGCGGGCGTTGGTGATCAGGTCGACGTGGCCGCCGCGGTGCAGGTGCACCGTCGCATGGGGCAGAAGCCGCCCCATGACTCGCGCGTTTACCACTGGAATGATGGGATCGTCGAGTCCGGCCATTATCAGTGTTCGCTGGCGGACAAGGGGCAGCGCGAACAGACTGGTCCACACGGCTCCCGCGAGAAGTTGATGCAGATAGCCGATCCGCGAACCGGCCATCAGCTGACGGTCGAACAACTCCTTGATGGCCGCCGGATCATCACGGACAGTGCCACCGTAGATTTCACCGGCGATCGAGGCCGCGTAGTCGGGCTCCAGAAATCGTCGAGGCGTCACCATCTTCGCCAACACGGACGGTCGTCCGGGAACCATGATGGCGCCGGTTCCAGTGGACACCAGAATCAATCGGCGGCACCGGCGCGGATTCTGAAAGGCGAACTGCTGGGCCAACGCACCCCCCCATGACAGCCCGAGAACGTCGACCTGCCCCGTGATCCCCAGCTTCCGCAACAGCCTGCCCAGGACGGCCGCGAGATACGGAAAGCCATAGGGCAGAAGTGAATCTGGCGAGCCGCCACTGCCGGGAACATCGAATCGGATCACCGTCGTATCGGGATCCAGTTGCTCCACAAGCGGATCGAGAACTTCAAGGCTCGCGCCGATGCCGTTGCACAACACCAACGGCACTCCGCCACCTGGACGTACAGCCACCCGGATCTGCTGACCGAGCACAGACACAAGGCTTTCCATGCTGGTCCTGACTATTGCGGGGGCCGTCATGGGTACAGCACGATGACGTCAGCGACACATGCGGGTCGGTCTTCGCCGTCGATCTCGAATGTCAGCGTGAACACCGACTCGACGCCTGAGGTTTTCTGATGGGCGCTCGCCACCCTGACGGCGGCACGGACGTATGAACCGACGCGCACAGGCGCGGGGAATCTCACCTTGTTCAATCCGTAGTTCAATGCCGCCGTGAGTTCGCGGATCTCCAACACCTGCGCAATCACCGAAGGCGTGAGAGACAACGTGAGATAGCCATGCGCGATCGTGCCCTTGAACGGACCCTTTGCGGCCCGTTCGGTGTCGGTGTGGATCCATTGGCGATCCCCTGTGGCGTCGGCGAAGAGGTCGACCTGTTGCTGCGTGACGTTCATCCACTCAGTTGTGCCGAGACTCTGCCCGACCAAGTCAAGCAAATCAGCCGGTTGCTCGAGAACAGTTGTCATACAAAGCCTTTCATAACAGGAACAGAGCTACTGTTCCAGCACATAGCTTCCGGGAGCGGGTCCAAGTGGCGCCATGCCCGCGCCGCCCAGAGTGTCCGGTGCTTTCTTGGTCTTGCCACCGCGTTCGCCGAGCCAGCTGACGAAGTCCGGCCACCAGGAATCGTTGCGTTGCTCGGCCGACTCCGCCCAGAACACCGGATCGGGCTCGTCGACATCGGCGACTTGGTAACTCGCCCTGGGATTCCCGGGCGGATTGACCAGTGATGCGATATGGCCACTGGATGACAGCACGAAACGGACGTTCTTTACCCCGAGCAGACGGGCGCTGCGATAGCACGCCTGCCACGGCGAGATGTGGTCGGCGATCCCCGCGATCACATAGGCATCGGTGGTCAGTTGATTGAGATCCACCGGCGTGCCGAGCATGCTGACGGCGCCCGGCGTGACGAGAGAGTTTTGCAGTCCCATTGTGATCATGTCGCGGTGCAGCGCGGCGGCCATCCTGGTGGTATCTGCGTTCCAGAAGAGCACGTCGAACGCCGCGGGTGACTTGCCTTCCACGTAGTTATTGACCCAGTAGCGCCACACCAGGTCCGTCGGCCGCAGCCATGCGAACACCTCTGCCAGCGATCGCCCGTCGAGGTAGCCCTTCCGGGCGGACAACGCAATCGCGATGTTCGCGGCCTCTTCGTCGATGGCAGCCGACGCGAAACCAGCCTTCCTCTGGTCGAGTACCGTGACCATCAGCGTCAACCCGGCCAGCCGGTGGCCCTCGCCGATGGCGTTGAGATGCGCAGCGGTCATTGCGGCGAGGATGCCGCCCGAGCATGACGCCTGGAGATGGGTGCGGTCTGTCTGGGTTATCTTCTCGACGGCCTCCAACGCGTTCAGGATCGCCTGGCCATACGCGTCGAATCCCCAATTTCTGTTCTCTGCAGTGGGATTCCGCCATGAGATAGCGAAGACCTGCACCCCCTGGCGAACGAAGTACTCGATCATGCTCCGGCCCGGCGCGATGTCCATGATGTAGAACTTGTTGATCACGGGCGGGACCATTAGCAGGGGCACCGAGTACACCTCGTCGGTCTGCGGGCCGTACTGGATCAGCTCGAATTCCTCGGTTCTGTAGACCACCGATCCGGGCGTGGTCGCGATCGTCTCGCCGAGCGTGAACGCATCAGGGTCCACCATCGACGGCACCCGTGGTGCCGACAGCATGTCGGAGATGAAGTGACGCACGCCGTGGACCGCGCTCTGACCGCCCGTGTCGATCAGTGCCTTCCACCCCAACGGGTTGAGAATGGGGTTATTGGTCGGTGCGAGTCCCTCAGTGAGCACGTCCAACAAGAACCGGATCCGCTCGGCGTCGCGCCAGTCGAGGTTCGCATCCGAAAAGAGCTGTTCCACAGTGTTGTTGGTGGCAAGGTAGGCCTGCATCGTGCGGCGCAGTAGCGGGTTGCCACGCCACGCGGGGTCGGCGAACCGCTTGTCGCCCTTGGCGGGTGCCAGCTCGGAGCGTCCCTCGGCTATCGAAAGCAGCTCGCGACCCAGCGATCCGGCGCGCGATGCCACCGTGCGGGGCTGCTTGGCAAGGCTCAGCGCGAATCGGCTCCACGAGGTGTTGGGCATCATCCTGTCCGCCATGCCGACCGCCGAACTGGTCAACAGCAGGTCCAACGGTGCGGCAAGCTCGTCCGCGCTCTTACTGCTGGTTGCTGACACGCTGATTACGCCTCCTCCAATGGTGGTGGTATTACCTCACGGCGCAACAGCTTTCCGGTCGGACCGGTGGGGAGACCGTCCACGAACCAGAGCCTGCGCGGATACTTGTACGCGGCCACGCGACCCTTGACGAACTGGCGCAGTTCATCCGCTGCGACCACGGCTTCAGCCTTCAACACAACGGCGGCGCCGACCTCCTCCCCGAGGGAGTCGTGAGGAATGCCAATCACCGCCGCCTGCGCGACCGCGGGATGCTCGTGCAGCACTTCCTCGATTTCGCGTGGGTAGACGTTGTAACCACCGCGAATGATCAAGTCTTTCTTGCGATCGACGATCCAGTAGTACCCGTCCTCGTCGACGACGGCGATGTCCCCGGTAGCGAACCAACCGTCCTTGATCGCCGCGTCGGTGGCCTCAGGCAAGTTCCAGTACCCCTTCATGACATTGGGGCCCTTGACTTGAACTTCGCCTGGGCTCCCCGTGGGCACTTCGGTGCCACTTTCGTCGACGAGGCGCAGTTGCACCCCCTCGATCGGTGTGCCAATCGAGCCCGGCCGACGCTCGGCGTCAGGATGATTGAACGTTGCGACCGGAGACGTCTCGGACAGGCCATACCCCTCGAGAACAACGGCGTCAAACGTCTTCTCGAAATCTTTGAGTACGGCGACGGGCAGCGCGGCACCACCGGACACGCAGGTACGCAACGACGCGGTGGCGTCAGCCGGAAACTGCTCGGCAACCGACAGCAGCGCCGTGTACATGGTGGGCACCGCCTCCAGCACCGTCACCCGGTCTCGTCGAATCCTCTCGATGGCCCTAGCAGGTTGGAAGCGTGCCACCAACGACAGGCCGGCGCCGGCGGCGATCGCGGCATTCATCGCACAGGTCATGCCGAATACGTGAAACAGCGGCAGACAGGCCAACACCACGTCGTGATCGGTCAGCTGCAACAGCCGTCTCACGACGACTTCCTGGTTGCTCCCCAGGCTTCCGTGCGTCAGCTCGGCACCCTTCGGTGTTCCGGTGGTACCCGACGTGTGCAGCACGACCGCGGTATCGAAAGCGCTGCGCTCGACCGGATCGCCGAAGCCGGGCAAGTCAGCGGTCAATCGCGCGACCTCGGCGTCATCGACGAGCCACACCTTCGAACCGGCGTTGTCGGCACCTTCCGTCGATGCATCCGCAAAATCGGGCGTGCCGATCAGCGCCTTGGCGCCGGTGTTGGACAAGTAGAAGGCCACTTCTCGCGCTTGCATCAGAGGGTTCATCGGCACCACGACACCGCCGAGTCGCCAGATGCCGTAGTAGGCGATCGGCGCTGCGGCGATGTTCGGCAACATCACGCCGACCCTGTCCCCCGATTCAATCCCTTCGCGCCGCAGGAATGTCGCCAATCGCGATGTGGCGGCGTCGAGCTCTGCGTAGGTCATCGCCGCATCTTCTGTGATCGCGGACTCTCGGTCGGGTATACGCTGCGCGGTCCCAACAAGATTGAGCGCAAGATTCGACATGTCTGCTCCGTCTCACTCCGCTTCGCTGGTCATTCAATAGTCCCGATCGCTGTCAGACGTTGCATTGTTCGACGCAACACCGCGCCCCGGTCGACGTTGTAGCCAGAAACAACAGCCGACATTCCGCCCGGAGCAACAATTGACTCCCGCCGACATCAATCGTTTGGAGCAGCAATGAGTACCGACACTCGTCAGGTCCCGTCGAGGCCACTGGGCCCATTCCACGAAGCGGTCGACGAATTCGTTTCGACGACAAAGCATTGGTGGCTGCTACTGGTTACAGGAGTCGCTTGGGTGGTCGTCGCGGTACTGATCCTCCGATTCGACTACACGACCGTCGCCGCGATCGCCGTGCTCTTCGGTGTCTTTTGTTTCGCCGCTGCGACCAACGAAGTGATGGTGAGTGCGGTGACGCCATCGCGTGGTTGGCGGATATTGCACTGGTTGCTCGCGGTGCTTTTCATCGTCGTCGGCGTCGTCGCATTCTTCCGACCCTCAGACACGTTCGTCGGCTTGGCGGCGGTGATGAGCTTTTACTTCGTCTTCCGCGGCACATTCGACATCGCAACGTCGTTCGCGGCGAGCAGGGTTCCCGGCTGGTGGGTGCTGCTGCTTGTCGGCATCGCCGAAATCGCGATCGGCTTCTGGGCCGCTGGTTCCTGGAACGCGTCGGTCGTGGTGCTGGTCTCGTGGGTGGCCGCGGGGGCGCTCATTCATGGCGTCGGCCAGATCGCGTCCGCGTTCCTCGTCCGGAAGGTGGGCCACGGTGCGGCCGCACTCGACGGGCAGCACTCGGCCGCGGCACAAGCCTGATGCCCGATGACTGCGTGGGGTGAGGACCTCGGCCGGCTGATTCCGCGTCGGCTTCTCCAGAGTGGCCAGACGCACCACCCGGCCGTCGTCGAGGAGGCGGTCAAGCGGAACAAGAGTTTTCAACTCCGCGTAGCGGACCGGATCACCTCCTTTGCAGGATCCATGAGCTTCGTGTGGATTCACGCCGCGCTGTTCGCCTTGTGGATGTTGTTCTTTGAGGGCAGTCCGTGGCCGACACTGACTCTGGTGGTGTCGCTGGAGGCGATCTTCTTGTCGACGTTCGTGATGATAGGCCAGAATCGACAGGCCGCGTTCCAGCAAGCCAAGGCGGACCATGATTTCGGGGCACAGGAGCTCGAGTTGAAAACCAACACCGAGTTGACTCGCCAAATTCATGTTCTGACAACGGAACTGCACAAACGCCTGATGGGAACTGGTTCGGCCGATGCGGCCTCCCCGTCTGCTACATGAGAAGGCGATGAACCTCGAACGCCAGCGAGAGTTCGGCCACGTCCCGCGGCCGGGTTACCGATCGACCAGTTCGTTGCTCGATTCGGTGTAGCCGATAACGAACGGTGTTGGGATGGCAGAACAGCAATTCGCCTACGGCGCGCAGAGATCCGTCGTTGTCCAGCCACACCCTGAATGTCTCGAACAAGACTTTTCGCTCGTCGGCGGCGAGTTCGACGAAGCAATCAATGATGGGTTTTGCGAGCTTCACCATCACCTCGGGAGCGCTGACCGCTGCCGTGGACAGAATGGAGCCGTTGAACAGCGTGACGCGCGGCCCCTCCGAGCGTCCGCGCAGTGTCACCCGTGCGTACCGCAGCGCTTGCGCGGTATCGCGCAGATCGTCGAACTGCGCACTCACTCCGACGCGGTTGCTAGCCATCCGCGACACCAGCGCCAATACATTGGTCAGCTGCCTTTCGTTCTTCACGTGCACGATCCCGACTTGCATATCGGGAAGCAGTTGCCATGCGGAGAACACGTCCATGCTGCGCAATTTCGATTCGATTCCCGGAAGTGCTTCTGTGCCGACGCTCGATTCCGCGGCGATCACAACGTATGGACCCTGTGCAGGCAACCGGAGGCAATCGGCGGCCTCCCATATACTCCACCGTTCGAAGAGTCGGCCGTGCAGAAGCGAATCGATCAGAATCTCGCGTTCGGATTCATCACCAGTGAAGCGGCGTGTCTGCTCATCGCGATACGCCGACGCCATCGCAGCGGTGAAAACATCCTGAGCCGCATGTATTTTCGCAGTCATCAACCGTACGGCTTCGCCGTTCGCCTGAGGCCGGCCGCTGACCTCTTTGACCGCAGCGTCCCAGAGCCCACGGAACGCAACTCGATACGCCTCCATCACCGAGGCGAGCGGAACGCCGTCGCGTGCGCGTTCGATTCCCAAATCGGCGGCCGCTGCCGGGTCAAATTCGGTGTCGGTTGCGATCGCGCTGAGAACAGACCGAATGTTGCTCGCGCAGCCGTGCACAACCCGCTCGAACGAAACCGGCTCAGTGGCCCGGTAGAGACTCACCTCTCGTCTGATGGCGTGAGCTACCGTGGTCGCGAGTTCGTCGGTTCGCCGGGTGAGCGCCTCCGCGACCTCAGCGACTTGTCGTCGCGCTATCTCGCCGTCCATGCGGGGAAGGCTAGATTCCGACGACCCTGCCGCCATTGTCTTCAGGCAACGAATACCGCTGAGTTCGTTGTAGGCCCGAGATGACCGCAGTGACCGATCTACGCTCCGTGGGGCTCGAGCACAGCCGTCCCGTACCACTGGCACGCCAGCAAGGCGAGCTCGACGTCGAGACGGTCTTCATCGATGGGCCTGCCCCGCCTGGCGACCGCCCGGCCGACTCGGTATTTCACGGTGTTGAAGTGCAGGTCCAGTTCTTGCGCCGCCTGCTTGTAGCTCGACCCGCACCGAAGGAAGACCCGCAGCGTCTCGCGCATGCGGGCATCGTTGTCGGTGTCCATCGACAACTCACCGAGCACGTCGCGCACCCACACCCGGGCCGCGACGATGTCACCGCCCAGCAGCGCAGCCGCCGCCAGACCGGGATCCGACGCCGCGAACACCGTCGCCCCGTGAGCACCGCCGGCGACCGCCACGGCCCTGGCCGCCTGCGCTTCGCGATACGACCGGCGGAATCCGTCGATGCCGGCGGCAACCGTGCCGATTGCCACACTCGGACAATCGGCTCGGGTGCACGCGAATTGACGAACCACCTCGACGGCGTTCGACGGCGCCGAACGGAATGGCAGCCAGCCCCATCCGGTCGTTTGGTCCGCGGCGGCGAACAAGGGTTTGGAGCCGACGTCGGTGGCTCGACCAAGCTCACGAAGGAACCGCTGCAGCCGCGCGAGTTCGTCGCCCGCCGCGTCCTCGTCGGAGTACCACATCACGACGGCAAGATGGTGCCACCGCAACGGATAGCGGATCGACTCGGTGGTCGCGTCGATATCGACGGTTTTGTTTCCTGCGACGACCTCACGGATGCGGAGGGCACGGACGCTGTTCTGGTTCTCCAGCCAGCGCTCCCGTTCGTCCTCGTAGACGGCGACCACTTGCTGCGAGATACCGTCGATGTACTCGAACAACGTCCCGCCGATCGCCGCGAGCACGTCAAAGCGCGCTGTTGGCGTCATATCCGCCGCGCGCAGTTCACCCAAGACGAGCTCGTTCATCCGCCCCTGCCCCAGCCTGTATGCGCGGACAAGCGCGTTGACGGGAACATCGTGTTGCGCCAGTCGCCGCGCATACTCGACTGCCGCCATCGGCGCCTCGATGCGCTGCACCGCGATGTCATATCGCAAGGCGTGCAGGAGAGTCTCGACATTGGCCTCGACGCTTGCGTCGAGCAACTCAACCAGCCGGGGATCCGCACGCAGCTCGGGAATGTTCTTCTCGAGGGAACTTCGAATGAACGACGACACCTCGGCCAGTCGTTTGTGCATCTGTTCGGCGGTCTCGGCGACAAACGCGCCGATGTCCACGCTTTCGTCGGGACCCCGCTTGGTCATCTCATGACCGTAGATCTTGTCGAGGCACGCGGTGGCCGTATTGACCCTGTGAATTGTCTCCGGAAGACAACTTCCATCGTCATGTTCATTCATCCGCGACGGTGTGCGCACCGTCCCGGATTTCTAGCGTCATAGCCAGTCGAAACACCACGTGACCGAGGAGCATCCGCGATGAATTTGCCGGCATTGCCCGACCTGCGCGCAACCGAGAACCCGTCGGGTCCAGCGGTCGCAGACGACTTCACCGACTTGACCAACTCCGAGTTTCTCGCCGCCGTCCAGCGCGCGGCCGCCGCGCTGCGCGATCGTGGTGTATCAGCAGGCGACGTGGTGGCGATCATGCTGCCCAACACCGCCGGTTTTGTGGTGTCACTGTTCGCGGCCTGGCGCATCGGCGCGGCGGTGACCCCGATCAACCCCTCCCTCACGCCGACAGAGGTGAGCTATCAGGTCTCCGACGCCGCAGCGAAGGTGCTGATCGCAACGGCCGCACCGGAGTTCGATGCTGGAGCGCCCGTCGCGACCATCGAGCAACTCGACGCAGCGGAGCCGACGCCCGGGCTCCTGCATGCACCGCAATATCCCGACAGCGCGCTGGCGCTGCTCATCTATACCAGCGGCACGACGGGCCGCCCGAAGGGCGTCATGCTCGATCACGCGAATCTGAATGCCATGTGCGGCGCGGTGATCGACGGTTTCTCGATGACCGAAGACGACCACAGCCTGTTGATCCTTCCGCTGTTCCATGTCAACGGCATCGTGGTCGGAACGCTCTCGCCGCTGCTGGCCGGCGGCAGAACGACGATTGCAGGCCGGTTCAAGGTGGACACATTCTTCGACCGGGTCGAACAGACCCGGGCGACGTATTTCTCTGCCGTGCCGACGATTTACACCATGCTGTGCGGGCTGCCCACGAGCGTGAAGCCCGATACCTCCTCCGTGCGTTTCGCGGTCTGCGGCGCCGCGCCCGCTAGTGTGGAACTGCTCGAGGGCTTCGAATCCCGCTACGGCATCCCGATCATCGAGGGGTACGGGCTGTCGGAAGGGTCGTGCGCCAGCACCGTCAATCCGTTGGCGGGAAGGCGCAAGCCGGGAACGGTTGGGCTGCCGCTGCCCGGCCAGACGATCCGATTGGTCGACGCGGCGGGCAAGTCCGTGCCCGCTGGCGAGGCCGGCGAGGTCGTGGTCAAGGGTGCCAACGTCATGCGGGGCTACCTCAACCGGCCGGAAGAGACAGCGAAAACCATAGTCGACGGCTGGCTGCACACGGGTGATGTCGGGCGGTTCGACGAGGACGGCTACCTGGTCCTCGTGGACCGGGCCAAGGACATGATCATCCGTGGCGGGGAGAACATCTATCCGCGCGAGATCGAGGCCGTGGTCCACGGGCTCCCGCAGGTTGCCGAGGCTGCGGTCGTCGGACGTGAGCATCCCGTCTACGGCGAGGAACCGGTGTTGTTCGTGTCGCTGCATCCCGACACGACGCTCGACGCCGACACAATCCGCGAGCACCTGCGCGGGAGGTTGTCGAAATACAAACTGCCGGTGGAGATCACGATCATGGACGACCTTCCCAAGAATGCTGTCGGCAAGATCGCCAAGCCCGAGTTGCGCAAGCGACTCGTCAAAACACGCTGAGACACAAGGCCCGTCACACCGCAAAGGAGCGTCAATCATGGGATTCACCAAACCGACCCTTCCGGACGTCGATCCAGACACCTTTATGGATAAACCATTGATGGACCGGATGCGGATCCTCGCCACGGACTGGGTGGACAACGGATTCGGGTCACCACGAATGGTGCACGCCATCTACCTCGTCAAGCTCATCTTCTTCTACGCGCTCGGCGGCGTCCTGCTCGCGACGCTGACATCCGGACTTCCGGTGCTTGACGTCTCGCAGTGGTGGAACCAGCCCGTCGTCTACGAGAAGGCCGTGCTGTGGACGGTGCTGCTGGAGCTGATCGGCGTCGCCGGATCGTGGGGCCCGCTGGCGGGCAAGGTGAAACCGATGACCGGCGGCATCCTGTTCTGGGCGCGGCCGGGCACCATCCGGTTGCGGCCGTGGAAGTGGGTGCCACTCACCGGCGGTGACCGACGGACGTGGTTCGACGTCGGCCTCTACCTCGTGTTGATGGTCAGTGTCGTCATTCCGCTGGTTTTGCCTGGGGTGCACAGTGATTCGCTCTCAGCGGCGATGCCCGCCAACACCTCCGGGCTCGTCAATCCGACGCTGATGATCGCGCCGATCGTGCTACTGGTGGTCATGGGGCTGCGGGACAAGATCGTGTTCCTCGCGGCTCGCGGTGAGCAATACCTGCCCGCCCTGATCATGTTCGCGGCGTTCCCATTCGTTAACATGATCATCGCGCTGAAGCTCTTGATCGGCGTCGTCTGGGTCGGCGCCGGGGTGTCGAAGCTGGGGCTGCACTTCACCAACGTCATCCCGCCGATGGTCAGCAACAGCCCGTTCATCCCGTTCAAGTGGCTGAAGCGGGCGCACTATCGCAACTATCCCGACGATCTGCGGCCGTCACACCTCGCCAGCTTCATGGCCCACGTGCCGGGAAGCGTCGTGGAAATCCTTGCCCCGCTGGCGCTCCTGTTCTCCACGAACAAGTGGGTAACCATCGTGGCCGCGGTGATCATGGTGTGCTTCCACCTGTTCATCATCTCGACGTTCCCGCTGGCGGTTCCGCTCGAGTGGAACGTGCTGTTCGCCTACGCGACCGTCTTCCTGTTCCTCGGCTTCCCCGCTTGGCAGGGCTACGCGCTTTGGGACATGTCGCCGCCCTGGTTGGCTCTGATCGTCGCCGCCGCCCTGCTGTTCTACCCGATCCTCGGCAACTTCCGGCCGGACAAGGTGTCGTTCCTGCCGTCGATGCGGCAGTACGCGGGCAACTGGGCGTCTGCGGTGTGGGCGTTCGCGCCGGGCGCCGAGGCCAAACTCAACAATGTGACGCGCACGGCCAAGAACCAGGTCGACCAGTTCATCGAATTCGGCTACGAACCGGAATGGGCCGATGTCACGATGCAGCGGGTGATCTCATGGCGCACCATGCACAGCCAAGGCCGGGGCTTGTTCTCTGTGCTGCTGAAGAATCTGCCGGACATCGACACCCGATCGGTTCGCGAAGGTGAGTTCGTCTGTAACTCGCTGATCGGCTTCAACTTCGGTGATGGCCACCTGCACAACGAGGAGATGATCGCCGCGGTGCAACGCGAAGCGGCGTTCGAGCCGGGTGAACTGGTGGTCGTCTGGGTGGAGTCGCAGGCGTGGGGCAGCCATGTCCAGCACTACAAGGTGATCGACGCCGCGCTCGGCGTGATCGAACGCGGCACCTGGAAGGTCACCGACGCCGTGCAGGAGCAGCCGTGGCTGCCGAACGGCCCGATCCCGACCGAGGTCGCCTGGTCGCTGACCGGCAGCAAGCCTGCCGATCACGGGCACGGGGCGCTGGCATGACGAAAACCGCCGTCGTCGTGGGGGCCGGGCCGAACGGCCTGGCCGCCGCGGTCGCCCTCGCCAAGGCGGGCATCCAGGTCACTGTGCTGGAAGCCGCCGACGAGATCGGCGGCGGCACCCGCAGCAGCGAGGCCATCATTCCCGGTCTGCTGCACGACCACTGCTCCGCGATCCACCCGATGGCGGTCGGCTCACAGTTTCTCGCAGGGCTGGGCCTGGACCGGTACGGCCTGTCGTGGCGCCTGCCCGAGATCGACTGCGTACACCCCCTCGACGCGGGTAGCGCGGGGGTGCTGTACCGCTCGGTCGACACCACGGCCGACGGGTTGGGTGTCGACGGCACGCGATGGCGGCGACTGTTCGGCAAGACATCGGCCAGTTTCGATGCGTTGGCCGAGGACATCATGGGTCCGCTGCTGCGGGTGCCGCAGCATCCGCTGGCGTTGGCTCGGTTTGGTGCGCCCACCGTCTTACCGGCGTCCGCCCTCGCCCGGATGTTTCGCACCGCCGAGGCCCGCGCGTTGTTCGGAGGTGTTGCGGCGCATGCCTTTCGGCCGTTGCACTACCCGATGACATCAGCGATCGGCCTGGGCATACTCACCGCGGGACACCGGCACGGATGGCCGGTCGCGGCAGGTGGGTCGCAGTCCATCACCAACGCGTTGGCGGCGCTGCTTTCCGATCTCGGCGGCAAGGTCGAAACGGGCACGCGGATCACGTCGGCCTCGCAACTGCCGCCCGCCGACGTGACGATGTTCGATCTGGCGCCCGAAGCCGTCGCGCGAATTCTCGGCGATCGCCTTCCGTCGCGGGTTGCCCGCGCCTACAGGCGGTTTCGTCAGGGACCTGGCGCGTTCAAGGTGGACTTCGCGGTGGAAGGCGGTGTGCCGTGGACCAACTCTGCCGCCCAAAAGGCCGGCACCGTTCACGTCGCGGGCAGCTATGCGGAGCTCGCCAGGAAGGAGCGCGACATCCATGCTGGACGGATGCCCGAGCGGCCCTTCGTCCTTGTCGGCCAGCAGTACCTCGCCGACCCACAGCGGTCCGCCGGAAACGTTCACCCGCTGTGGACGTACGCGCATGTGCCGAACGGATATTCGGGCGACGCGACGGAAGCGATCATCGCCCAGATCGAGCGCTTCGCGCCGGGCTTCCGCGACCGGATCGTCGGCAAAGCAGTGCGCACCACCATGCAAATGTCGACTTACAACCCAAATTTCGTCGGCGGCGACATCATGACCGGCTCCAAGGACATCCGCCAGCTCACATTCGGACCGCGAGTCACCTTGTCGCCCTATGAGGTTGGTGTTCCTGGCATGTACATCTGCTCGGCGGCCACCCCTCCGGGCCCCGGCGCACACGGCATGTGCGGAGCCAATGCCTCCCACGTCGCTCTGTCCGTACTCAGCTGACCACATCGAGGGGATTGCACCTCAACGGCCCGGCTACCACGACTACAAGTCGTCATTCGTTGACGAGCAGGTCTAGGGCAGCGAGGCGGCCACCGGCCTGTTGCAGTCGCCCACCATCGTCGAGGCCGCCGAGATCGAGCGGCGCGTAGCCGAGCTCGGCTATTAGGCTCTGAACCTTCTGCTTTGACGTGACATCGTCGCCGGAAACGAACAACACGCGTTTCGCGTCGCCCTGTCGAGGTCCCTTTTCGAAATTCGTCATAGCGATGGAGTTGAACGCTTTGACCACGCGGGCGCCGGGGGCGTGTTCGGCGACAATGGCGCTTGCGCTTCTGCCTGCGAGATCAGCCAGTTATAGGGGATCGAACGTGACGAAGGGGTTCGTGGCGTCGATCAGGATTCGGCCTCGCCAATTGGGCAGCGGGTCGAGTGTGTCCGGAACTGCAAGCCAGGGCACCGCGAGCAGGACCAGCTCTTGCGCTGCGGCTTCGGTGATCGAGACGGCATCCGCACCGATGCTTTGCGCGACCGGTGTTAGCGCATCTGGGCCGCGCTTGCTGGAAAGCATGACGTGATGTCCGGCAGTGGTCAATCGCCGCCCGACCGCGAGGC
Organism: Mycobacterium sp. JS623; assembly: GCF_000328565.1. Lineage (NCBI taxonomy): Bacteria > Bacillati > Actinomycetota > Actinomycetes > Mycobacteriales > Mycobacteriaceae > Mycobacterium > Mycobacterium sp. JS623. The sequence continues at coordinate 3,580,456 of NC_019966.1, forward strand.
CGACGTTTCCTGCTCCGAGGATTCCGATTTTCATGGTTGTCTCCTTTTGAGTTGGCTGCGGATGGTGACTGGAGCGCCGGGCCGGCGACGAAACCCCTTGAGGGTGAGGTTCCCATCGAGCAAGCAGGCCTCGCCGTTGGGTCGAACCGAAGTATCTATTTCCGCCGCACAGCGGCTGTGCTGTCCGGCGCGATAGTGATTGTGCCGCTGATGGTTTCGAACCTGCCATGCACCATACTCACCATCAGAGGGCGAGTCGAGAAATCGATCGACGAGTGGACGGGGTCGATTGGCCACGTACCAACTCCGATCGGGTTGGTCACTGCTGTTGTCATTCTTGGGCTTCCAATCTTGTCTGGGTCTCACACCTCGACCCCTGCGTGGGTTCAACCGGACTTCGGTCGGCTTTATTTCCTTTGTTTCCAAAGCGGTTAATGTATTTCCAGGCGATCGCCGTCTCCGTCCTGCTGAAAAAATCGAGTCCGTTCGGCGACGTGGCGGACGGTTCGCAGGCGTCGCGATGATGCTGGTTGGCGCAGTAGGGTTGGCAGTGTAATGCCATCGCGCTCAACCCCATTCATCCCGGCGGCAATAGCGAGTTGGTGAGACTCGCCTGTAGGTGTTCCAACGCCGCCGTGAACGGCGCAAGCAGCTCATCAGGCAAGGGATCGAAGAACAACCTCCTGACCAACATGGCATGCCCAGGCGCGGCCGCAACGATGACGCTCATCCCTTCCTCGGTCAAGACAACGTCGGTCGCCCTTCGGTCGAGTTCGGACTGGACCCGTTCGGTGAGACCGCGTTCACACAGTCGCCTCAGATGGTGTGACAGACGACTACGCTCCCAGCAGATGACCGTGGCCAGGTCGGTGACCTTCAGCTTGCGGTTCGGCGCGACGCTCAATGCGCAGAGCACGTGGTAGTCAGCCAGCGAGAGAGCACTGTCCTGTTGTAGCTGGCGGTTGATCTCATAGTTCATCCGCAGCTGCACACGCATGTAGGCAGCCCGTGTGCGTTGTTGTGACCGCGACAACCATGGACCGTCGCCAGGGTTGGAGCAGCGCACGCGTGACACTTTGGACATCCTTACTGGATATTTCACGTTTTCACCACCGCGGCTCGCTGCAAGGCGCCTGCGCCGATTTATGATCCTGCTGGGCTGTTTTCGCGGTCGAAACGGTGGCTCACCAGATTCTACCGGAATACGTGCACGTTTCTATTAGTTGACATGTCACGTAGCACTATTAAGGTGGTGATCATGTCAAGAGCAGTGCAGTTCGACTCGTACGGCGGCGTCGACGTCCTGGAGGTGCGCGACGTGCCCCGCCCAGTGCCGGGCGCCGGCGAAGCGCTGATCGAAGTAAAGGCAGCCGGTATCAATATCAGCGAGGCGGCGATTCGTTCGGGTGCCGTGCGCGACATATTTCCCGCGACTTTTCCCTCCGGGCAGGGCAGCGACCTGGCGGGAGTGGTGACCGAACTCGGTTCCGGCGTCGACGGTTTCGCCTTGGGCGATGAGGTCATCGGATTCTCCAATCGACGGTCCAGCCACGCCGAGTACGTGACCGTGCCCGCGACCCAGTTGGCGCCAAAGCCCGCTGCAGTCCCCTGGGAGGTGGCCGGTTCGCTGTTCGTCGCGGGCGCCACCGCCTATGGCGCGGTGCGGGCCGTGCGGCTGGCGCCGGGCGAGACGGTGGCCATCGCCGGTGCGGCGGGTGGCGTCGGTTCGATCGCGGTTCAGCTCGCCCAGCGCGCTGGTGCCACAGTCCTCGGCATTGCCGGGCCGTCCAACGATGCCTGGCTCACCGACCACGGCGCGGTCCCCGTCAATTACGGTGATGATCTACCCGCCCGGTTGCGCGCTGCGGCGCCCTCCGGACGCATCGACGCGCTGCTGGACTTCTTCGGCGACGGGTATGTCGCGATGGCGGTCGAGGAGCTCACGGTTCCTCGCGAAAGAATCGATACCATCGCCGATTTCGCTGCCGTGGAGCGGTTCGGGGTGCTGTCCGCAGGAGGTGCGGATGCCGCAACCGCAGCGGTGCTCGCAGAGTTGGCTGACCTCGTCGCACGAGGTCAGCTGGATGTTCCGATTGCCGGAGTTTTCACCCTCGGCGATGTGCGCAACGCGTATCGGGAGCTCGAAAAGCGCCACACACGCGGCAAATTGGTCCTACTACCGTAAATCATGTGAGGAGCACCCAATGAGCGACGGCAATGACTTCAACCAGCGCAACATCGCCGAGTTCCGCTCGAACCACGGCCGCGTCAGCGGCCCATTCGAGGGGGCACCGATCTTGCTAATGCATACCGTGGGTGCACGCAGCGGGGAGCCGCGTACCAGCATCATGATGTACCTCGACGACGGCGACCGATATCTAGTGTTCGCCTCGAGCGCGGGTGCCGATAAAAACCCCGCCTGGTACTGGAACCTGAAGGCCAACCCCGACGTCCGCATCGAGGTCGGCGACGACATTCTCGACGTGCATGCCAACGAGTTGCAGGGCGCCGAGCGGGACGAGAAGTACGCGATTCAGGCCGAGCGGTATCCGGGTTTCGCCGAGTACGAACGTATGACGTCTCGGATCATCCCTGTCATAGCGCTCACTCCTACTGACGGGGCGGGATCATGACTGAGACAGGATGTTCCACGCAGGAATCTGTCGGTGTGCCGCACATTGACTTTGACGCCCTTTACCGTGGCGTTAGCCCAGGCGGGGGTATGGCACCGATGACCACGGCGCCCTGGGATACCAAGGAGCCCAACACGAATGTCGTTGCGTGGCAGACCGACGGCTGGGTGCACGGCGACGTGCTCGACATCGGCTGCGGCCTCGGCGACAATGCCATCTACCTGGCGAAGAACGGGTACACGGTGACCGGGTTGGACATCTCCCCCACCGCGCTGGTCACCGCCGAGCAGCGCGCCAAGGACGCGGGAGTCGACGTGACGTTCGCGGTGGCCGACTCCACCAGGCTCGACGGCTACACCGACGCGTTCGACACCGTCATCGACAGCGGCCTGTTCCACAGCCTCGATGGCGACGGCCGACGTAGCTATGCCGCAGCCGTGCACCGCGCCACCCGGCCCGGAGCCACCCTGTTGCTCAGTTGCTTCTCCGACGCCAACCTGGTGGGCCAGCAATGGCCACGGCCGGCGGTTTCCGAACAGACGCTGCGCGACGTCCTCGGCAGCGCCGGTTGGGACATCGTTTATCTGGAGGCCGCCACGGTACGGGGCGCGTTGGACGGCGGCCCGCAGGCCGACATGGCGTTCTGGTACCTCCGCGCGCAACGGCGCCAATTCGCTTGATACCCACGCGATCGGATCCAGCAAGTTGTGGCGTAGTGGCTACTCCGTGACCAGTGCGCGGGTCTCGGTCCAATCGACCATCAGCTTGCGCTGGCTGAAGTACCAGACGCCATCCTGTTTGACGAACGTATCGAGGTAACGGATCGCGGCAATCATCAGACTGCGCCGTGTGCCCTCGACTTTGAGGTGGTGAGCCAAGCAGTAGGTGATGCCCGTGGCGTTCTGCCCGTCGAGCATCGTGCTGCTTTGACCGTTGAAATGCATCGTGGCCTCGTAGACGTTGAGTTCGTCGAATACCGGAGCGAGCGCCGCACGTCCCTGAATATGTTGAGCCGGTTGCGAACTACTCGCGTCCATGTACACCTGAAAATCAGTGTCTTCGGTGAAGAGTGCCATCTGGCTGTTGGCATCACGCCGATCGGCACAGTATGCGTAGGCGTCGACCAATTCTCGGATCGCCACCCTGTCGGCCATCTCTTGAAGCGAAAAGTCCACGTGCGCAGCGCGACGGAAATCCCCAGATGTCATAGCTTTTCCTTCTCGTGAAAGGCCGACCGATTGACACACCACGCGACGGTCCCTACGGTGATGTTACGTGATAAATCATTTAATGGTCGATATCTAGCGGAGAAATCAAGGGTGTGTTTCCGATCAGCGCCACTATCAGCGAGTTGATGCACGCCAAACTTCTCGAGGTCTTCAACGAGCGTGATTCCGCGCGTCGGTCTACTGCGATCGCGCGGATCTACGCCGACGACATCCGGACCGACGACGATGGTGTCACCACCGCCCACGCGGCCAGCGAGACTTCCATTCAGTTGATCTATCACGTAATCTCACAGATGCTATGAGTCTTTGGCCGACAGCTAACGGAAGGCAGTCATGACAGAGCTGACGATAGCGATCATCGCGGGCAGCACCCGCCCGGGACGCCACGCCAGCGCGGTCGCCGAGTGGATACTCGAGCAGGCAGCGGAACGCCGGGGTGTCCGCTACGACATCGTCGACCTCATCGACCATCCCCTGCCGCTGTTTGATGAAGTCATGCCGCCCAGCTTCGGGCACTACCAGAATGAACACACCAAGGCTTGGGCGGCGACGATCGCGCCTTACGACGGATTCGTCTTCGTCAGCCCCGAGTACAACCACTCGACGTCCGCGGCGCTCAAGAATGCCCTCGACTATCTATATGCCGAATGGCAGAACAAGGCTGCCGCTTTCGCGGCTTACGGGTCGCTGTCTGGGGCGCGCGCCGTTGAGCACCTGCGTTTGATCTGCGCCGAGTTGCAGATGGCAACTGTTCGCCAACAACTATCTTTCTCGTTGTTCACTGACTTCGAGGACTTCACTGCCTTCATTCCGGTGGCAGTACACAAGGATTCGGCCGTCGTCATGTTCGATCAGCTCGAAAGTTGGGCAGGTGCGTTGAAGCCACTGCGCTCCTGAACATCTCGCTAGCGAGGCCCGGCGCGAAATCACTGGCGCCGAGGACGCGACATGTGCGGAGGACGAAAGCAATGAACACACTGACCGGTGACAGCTACCGCCTTGGAGATAGGGCCGTGCACCGTGTCGGGTACGGTGCGATGCAACTGGCCGGAGATGGTGTCTTCGGTCCACCCCGGGATCGCGACGAAGCGATCGCAGTGCTGCGCGCCGCCGTGATTGCCGGTGTCGATCACATTGACACCGCCCAGTACTACGGGCCCGGGGTGGTCAACCAGTTGATCCGGGAAGCGCTCTACCCCTACCCCGACAATCTGGCTCTGGTGAGCAAGGTTGCCGCACGCCGAGACGACTTTGGCGCGGTCCTGCGCTACGACGACCCCGACCAGCTCCGTGCCGGCATCGAAGACAATCTTGCGACCCTAGGTGTCGAGCAGCTCGCCGCGGTGAATCTGCGTGTGATGGACAACGCTGTGCCTGACGAAAGGTTCGTCGAGCAGATCGAAGCGTTGGTGGCTGCGCGTGACGAAGGCTTGATCGCCGGCATCGGCATCAGCAACGTGACACACCGACACCTGCTGCGCGCCGTCGAAGTCACCGAGATCGTGTGCGTGCAGAACGCATACAACCTGGCGGATCGATCCTCGGAGCCCGTCCTCAAGGAGTGTGCCACCCGAGGCATCGCCTTCGTTCCGTTTTGCCCACTGGGCTGGCCGAAGAGCCAACACGATGCGATCCGCACCAACCCGATCGTCACCAGCATCGCTGCGAGCCACGGCGCGACGCCCGTCCAGGTCGCACTGGCCTGGCTGCTGGCCGTTGCAGAAAACGTGCTGCTGATCCCGGGAACCAGTACCCGCGGCCACCTCGCGGAAAACCTTGCCGCGGGATCATTGTCGTTACGCGACGACGAAATCTCCAGTCTCAGCACGGCATTCGCGGTGCCGTCTATCAGCTGAATCCCTTCACTTAGGAGAACGCCGTGAACATGGCTCTGTGGATTGTCACGATTGTCTTGGCCGTCGCCTTCCTCGGAAGCGGACTGATGAAGCAGTTCGTGCCCAAGGACAAGCTGGTCACTTCCGGCCAGGGCTGGGCTGCGGACTTCAGCCCGGCGAATATCCGACTGATCGGACTCGTCGAGATAGTCGGCGCCATTGGGCTCGTCTTACCGGCCGTCACTCACATCGCCCCAATCCTCGTCCCGATGGCGGCGATTGGATTGATCCTGGTGATGCTCGGCGCGGCGATCGTTCACGCGCGCCGCAGGGAGGTACCGAACGTCGCTGTCAATGTGGTGCTGCTCGCGCTGGCCGCGTTCGTGGTTTGGGGCAGACTCGGCTTATACGCATTCCCGTCCTAACGGCTCACAGTTGCCAATAGGCGCATGACTTGGCCTGAAGACTAGGGAGGCTTTCGCCATAACGACAATGCCCGCCGTCGTATTGACCGCCGAACGCGAAATCGTGCTGGAGGAACGCCCCTGCCCCACATTGCGACCCGACCAGGTCATCGTTGAAGTAGAACTGTGCGGGATCTGCGGGAGCGATCTTCACGCCGCTCTGATGCCGCAGGTTTATCACGGGGACTGCATTCTGGGTCACGAATCCACAGGCCACATAGTCGCAGTGGGAGCCGAGATAGCCGAATGGGTTGTCGGTCAACGCGTGGCGATCAACCCCAACGGAAACATCGTGACGCCGCTGTCGGACGCCTTGAGCGCATTCGACTTACTCCGCTCCGGCCGAATCATGAAAGCGCTCATCGCGCCAAGTCAGCAGTGACGGACACTCAGATCGACAGGGATAAACATGACTGATTCTGCACCGAACAACGCCGATCGAATTCGGACCTTGTTACAAGCCGTCGACAATGCTGACAACGACACGATTGCCACCTGCACGGCGAAAGACGTCCACTTCCGATTCGGAAACGCACCACCGACCAAGACCCGGTCGGAGCTACTCGCAGCAGCCGGTTCCTTCCGTGGCGCCATCGCCGCTCTGCGGCACACCATCCTCAACATGTGGGACGTCGACGGTGACACCGTGATCGCCACAATGGACGTTTACTACCGCCGACTGGACGGCCGCGAGCTGAATCTGCCTTGCTGCAATATTTTTCGCGTAGACAACGGTCTAGTAGTCGACTATCTCATATACATGGATGTCAACCCGGTAACCGCGGCGTAGCGTCGTCCGGCGCCAGCCCGATTGCTGGGCGCGTCCTCAGAGAGGTACGGGAGGGAGCGATGCATTCAGGTTGAGGCTCGCCTGAATGTGCTCGAGCGCTGCCGTGAAAGGACCAACAAGTTCACCCGGTAATGGATCGAAGAACAATTTCCTCACCAACGCAACATGTTCCGGCGCAGCCGCGACCGTCACCTCGAGGCCCTTCTTGGTCAAGACCGCATCAGTAGCTCTGCCATCGTCTTCGGACTGGATGCGCTCGGCGAGCCCGCGTTCGCATAGCCGCCGCACTTGGTGCGACACCCGGCTGCGCTCCCATCCGATCAGAGCGCCGAGTTCGGTAATCTGCAGCTTGTGATCCGGGGCCATGCTCAGCTGATTCAGCACGTGGTAATCGGCCAAAGACAGCCCGCTATCTCGCTGCAGCTGCCGATTCATCTCATAGTTCATCCGCAACTGCACGCGCATAAACGCCACCCATGCGCGCTTCTGGGAAGCAGGTAACCAAGGACTGTCACCTGAACGGGCGCGACGGGTAGGTGGCATTTCACAATCCTACTGCTGGACTTTTCATGCTTATTATCCAACACACCGATCTTTAGCACTGATCGCGGTCACCGTTGCGTTCATGCCCCCAATCAGAGTTCGCGTCCACGCCGTCCGCCGCTGCGCGCAGACAACCCAGCGGCGAGGGCGTCCAGCTCTTCGCTCCTGAAACTGGCGCCCGAACTGTCGGAAGGCTTCACCCTCAGGTGACCGCCGCAATCGCAGGCCACGTCATCAGCCGCAACCGACGGACGCAAGGGCGTCGAGAATTCGCCACGAAAATGAGACAAATCTACTCGCCACATGAGTGAGGCTATGACATCGCGCCTGGTCAGAGCATCGGCGTTCGCAGGAAGTTTGAGACCCGACAGCTGTTGTCTCTGTCCCGACTGATCTCGATGCGGCAGTCGCCGAGACACACCACCGCACGACGTCGAGCGTGTCGCAACAGATCGCCGCTCTGGCGAAGGAAACACGAGCGCAACTGAACGAGCCGGAGGGCCGCTGCGGTGCGGCTCACGCCTGCGGGCCAGCGATTGGCCGATCACGCCGTGACAATCCTGGCCGCTGTCGATAGCGCCCGGCTGGACCTCGATCCCGACGCCGAGCCCGCATGCACCGTACGCGTCGGTGTTTTGCGCCAGGGATTCGAGTTTCGCTGTAGCCGATCGTCCGCGCGTTGGCAGTGACCCATCCGCACGTCGCCTAAATGCTCCCAGACGGGGTCGTCGCTCATGTCCGAGGTGTCGCGATGAAGCCTCGATGGGTATGGGGTACTCGAGGGTCGCAGCGGATGCTCGGAAATGGATTTTGCGATGATGATTTCGATCTTCAAGACCTGTCGACCGATACCCACGGGTACACGCTCGACAAGGAGGACGAAGACGAGCCGGTGCTGCTTGGTCGCAGCGGCAATCCCGTAGAGACGTGGCGTGAGCGCTACGTCTTGGGAAGGTTCGACTACACGAGAAAGATCGTGAGCTGGTCTGTGAAGCGGATTCCACGATCGTCGGCCGCGCCCTTACGAACTAGATCCGCGTAACTCTTCCCAACACCTCCTCACATGCTTCTCGCTGCGTATTGGCGCGAAACGATGCGGCACGCAACTACGTCAAGGACACCGCCACCCAGATGGGCATCATCGTCGGCAACGCCAAGGTGCTCCAGCACCGCGTGGTCCGGCGAGCCGCGGCGCTGAACTCGACGTGTAACCCGCCCTCCTATCTCAAGGCGTGAAGGTCATACTGCCGTTCGCCGCTGCGAGCATCCTTTTGATCGCGTCCTGTTCAAGCCACACGTCCGACGCCACCCCCAGCCCAGCAAAAGCCACATTTCAGTCGGGCATGACACCGGGCATGTCCGGCATGACGCCCGGCATGTCCGGCATGACGCCCGGTATGCCTGGCATGCAAACGCCACCGCCGTCGGCGTCAGCGACCGTTCCCGAGAGTCCAGCACCGCAAGGGGGAACAGCGGTGAGCGTCAGCGACTTCAAGTTCAACCCAGCGACCCTGACGATCCCGGTGGGCACGACCGTCACCTGGACCAATCAGGACGAGGAGCCGCACACTGTCGCCGCCAAGGACGGCTCATTTCACTCCCCCGGAATAGATACACATGCCACCTACAGCTTCACCTTCACCACGCCAGGTTCCTACGACTACATCTGCTCGATCCATCCGTTCATGACCGGCACTGTGGTGGTGACCAAATGAGCACCGAACGTGATCCCGCGGGTATGACCCGGCGTCAGCTCATCAGACACGGCGCGTGGTTCGGCTCCGCCGTGGTTCTGACAGTCGCCGGTGGCGAGGTGATTTCCCACATCGCCGGATCGGCCGGCGCCGCGCAGTCAGCCAAGCCGGTGCTGCGATTCGCCCAAATCAGCGACAGCCACATCGGATTCAACGGACCGGCGAACCCCAACGTCGCCGATACGTTCAACCAAGCCATCGGACAGATCAACGGCCTCGGCTTCACACCGGATTTCGTGATTCACACCGGCGACCTGACCCACTTGGCTACGCCGGCACAGTTCGATCAGGTCAAGCAGATGCTGACCGATCTGAACACGCCACATATCTTCACCGTGCCCGGCGAGCACGACTCCACCGACGACGCGGGCGAGAAGTATCGGCAAGCATTCGGCGCGGGCACCCGCGGCGACGGCTGGTACAGCTTCGACATCGCCGGTGTGCACGTCATCGGGCTGGTGAACACGCTCAACCTGAAAAAGCTCGGGCATCTGGGGCCCGACCAGCTCGAGTTCATCCAGAAGGACGTGGCCGGCCTGTCCAACGACACCCCGATCATCGTGTTCAGCCACATCCCGCTGTTCGCGATGTATCCCGATTGGGGCTGGGGCACCGACGATGCCACGCAAGCGTTGAGCTACCTGAAGCGCTTCTCCTCCGTGACATGCCTCAATGGTCATGTCCACCAACTGTTTTCCAAGACCGAGGGCAATGTCACGTTCTACAGCGGTACCACCACCGCCTACCCGCTGCCTGCGCCGGGCCAGGGCCCAGCGCCCAAACCGATGACCCTGCCCGCAGGAAAACTGCACGATGCCCTGGGTATCCGCGAGGTGAGTTACACCAAGGGCCAGCAGGCCCTCGCGCTGAAGGATCACAAGCTCACATGACGATCACCAATCTGGCCACCAGAATTGCCCTAAGCGCCTCTCTCGCAGTCAGCGGATTCGTACACGCCTACCTGTACGTCGACGGCTACCGGGACATCCCGGCAGTAGGGCCGGCATTCCTCGTGCAGGGCAGCGCCTTCTGTGCACTGGCCGTGCTGATTCTCATCGGCGGGCCGGCATGGCTGCGGTGGGCGGCCGCTATCGGCGCGGCTGGATCACTGGTTGCGTTCGCGCTGTCGCGGAGCGTTGGTCTGTTCGGTTTCACCGAAACGGGCTGGCAACCAGCGCCCTACGCCATGATCAGCGTGGCCGCGGAGGTGCTCACCATCCTGCTCGTCGCGGCTACCGCCATGCGGCGGCCAGCGACCGACCGAGTGCCCGCGGCGTGAGGTACTACGAACGCGCTGCCTCTACCCTTTCGACGTCGCCGCGACGCACATCCACGGTGAATCGCTTTTCTCCCCACCCGGTCGCAAGGGAGAAGAAAACTGTCTTCGGTTTGCCGAGGATCGTCGTCGACTTGACAGTTCCGACGCTGCCAGCTGGGACTTCTGGAACGTTCATGCCCTCGATCTGCCGTCGGGCGACGATGGAATCACCTTTGCGATAGCGAATCTCAGTTACCCCCCAAACCAATCCGGCTGCAGACGTCTCTGGCCGCGCGACCGTCTGCCGTACACATATATTGGCAATGCCCAACGTGACACCGCAACCGTTTTCTGTTCTGCAAGTGCAGTTTTCGCGCGCGAAAACGCCTGAATCAGACCGCGGCCACCACCGACCGCCGCCCCGGTGTTTGTACCGCGAGCATCCCAATAAGGCCGGCCACCAGCACGACGCAGAGGCCACCCATGCCTGCACGGTCGCTGCCGAAAAGGTCGATGAATGCCGAAAACAGCCATGGGGCAAGGAAAGACACGGCGCGACCGGTCGTGGTGAACAGGCCGAAGGCCACGCCCTCTTTCCCTTCGGCCGACATCCGCAGCATCAGCGTGCGCGCCGACGCCTGGACCGGCCCGATGAACAGACACAACATCAGTCCGCACACCCAGAAAGCGACAGCTCCCGACAGCGCCATCAGCGTGACAGCGACGGTGATCATCGAGATCAACGAACCGACGATCACCAGCTTGGATCCGAGTCGGTCATCGAGCAGGCCACCGAGGACCGCTCCGACGGCCGCTACCACGCTGGCGCCGACACCGAATAACAGCACGTTCGCCGCAGAGATGCCGTACACCTTGACGCCCAACACCGCGCCGAACGTCGCCACCCCGGTCAGCCCGTCGCGGAACACCGCGCTGGCGAGCAAGTAGTACACGACGTTGCGATCGCGCCGCCATTCGCCGACGATCTCGGACCACAGCGCACGATACGCACCGAGAAACCCGACCGACCTCCTACGCTCCCCATCTTCGGGAGCAGGCACGGCGACAAATACGGGCAGCGCGAACACGGCGAACCATGCGGCGGCCAACAGTACGGCGGCGCGCACATTCTGTCCGTCGTCGCCAGACAATCCCAGCAGACCGTGCGTGTCGCCGTCACCGGAGATGAAACCGAAGTAGACGAACAGCAAAAGCACGACACTACCGAGAAAGCCCATGGCCAAACCGAATCCAGAGATCCGGCCCGGGCTTTCAGCGGTCGAGACCTGGCGAAGCATCGCGTTGTACGGCACGGTCGCCAGGTCATTGCACGCGGCCGTACAAGCCAACAGCACCAGGCCGGGCAACAAGTACTGGTAGTCGTCGCCGATCAGGCTCATCGCCGCCGTCAGCAAAACCACCGCGGCCGTCAGGACAGCGAGCACCCGTTTGCGCCGCCAGGGTGCGTCCACCCAGACACCGGTGACGGGCGCCAATAGGGCGACGGCCAAGCCCGCGAGGGCCAACGCACGCCCGAGCCAGCTGGCGGGACTGGTCTCCCCCGGCAGGTCATGGCCAACACTGCTGGTCAGGTAAACCGAGAAGACAAACGTCACCACGATCGCGTTCACGCCCGTCGCGCCGAAGTCCCACAGCGCCCACGAGACTTGCGCCCGCCGTCGACTCAACGCGGCCGACCGCGGATCGCTCATGATCGCCCACGATATACAGAAGCCGACCGGAGTCAGGGCTTAGGCAGCGTCGGACTGGCCGCGGGCGCGATTGCGAGTGTCGGTGGACCAAAGGTGGCCGCACTCACGGCACTGGAGGTGGACGACTGTGCCCTTGTTGCTCAGCAGGTACTGCCAATGCGTGGCGCAATTGCGGGCGCCGCTGCAATCATCGCAGCTGGCCGCGTGGTCACAGGCCGGACACGGCAGCCAGGCACGTCGGGCAGTGTCGGCGGTCGGATCAATCGGCAACACGATTGACCGTTCGATCCGGCAGCACACCGGCGCTGACCAGTTCGTCGTAGATGCGCTGCTGCTCGTCGTCGAGGTCGGAGTACAGCATGTCGTGCGCCTTCTCCTCTTCCGCGAGCACCGCGATGGGGTCCCAGTCGTCACCGATGGCCTCGAGCACCGCGGTTCGGCGGCGAGCCTCGTCAAGCGTGAGGTCGTAGGAGAAGTCCAAGTCGCGCATCGCGCCAGCTTCCCTGCGATGCTTAGCCTGGGCAATGATCTACGTCACGTTTCGCCGTAGAAATTCGTCACAGGGTCGAGTGTCACTGCCCCAGCGTCAGCGGCTGCGCCTCGCGGTACTGCTCGAGTACCTGCGGGGTCGGGTCAGCGGTGTAGGACGCGGTTACCCCAAACGACCATGACGGCGGCGAATCCTGTTGCGACAACGTCCACGCCGCCTGCCTCGCCGCACCGAGCGCCACGTACTCGGCAGACGTCGGCACGTGCACCGGTGCACCGAGAACCCCGGGCGCGATACGCCGCACCGCCTCCGAACGGGCTCCCCCGCCGATCAGAATGATGCGTTGCACGTCGACGCCATGCGCCGAGATCTTGTCGATGCAGTACGCCATCGACGCCAGAAGGCCCTCGACGCCAGCCCGAGCAATGTTGGCAGGCAACAGATTACGTGTCGTCATGCCGTGCAACGCGCCCGATGCGCCCGGAAGATTCGGTGAGCGTTCGCCCTCCAGATACGGCACCAGCGTTAGGCCGTCCGCACCGACTGGGGCGGAGAGCGCCAGACGGTCCATCTCATCGAAGTCGACGCCGAGCATCCTCGCCACGGCCGCCAGCACGGGCGCGCCGTTGAGCGTGCACACCAACGGCAGCTGACGCCCGGTCGCGTCGGCGAAACCGGCGACAATTCCCTCCGGGTCATGCGGTGCGGCCTCTCCCACCGCGCTCACCACGCCGGACGTGCCGAGCGAGACCACGCAGTCCCCGGTCACCGCACCAAGGCCCAGCGCCGCCGCGGCGTTGTCGCCCGCCCCGGGACCGAGCACCGCGCCCGTCGACGTCTGCCCCGCTTGGTCGCGGGGACCCAGCACCCTCGGCAGCGCTGGCCGTCGGCCCCGCATCGCCAGCTCGAGCAGATCAGGCTGGTAGCTGTCTGCCTCCGACGAGAAGTATCCGGTGCCGCTGGCGTCGCTGCGATCGGTGCGTAGCTCGGCGATGTCCGTCGATCCGCTCAGCCGCCACGTCAGCCAGTCGTGCGGCAGGCAGACCGCCTCGGTCGCATCCGCATGCGCAGGTTCGTGGTCGGCCAGCCAGCGCAGCTTCGTCGCCGTGATGGCCGCCACCGGCACGACGCCGATACGCTTGGCCCATTCGCCGGGGCCACCGAGTTCGTCGACTAGGTCGGCCGCCGCAGCACTGGATCGAGTGTCGTTCCACAGCAATGCATCTCGGACCACGTCGCCGCTGCCGTCGAGGCAAACCATCCCATGCTGTTGCGCGCCGACCGACACCGCTGCCACGTCGTCGAGGCCACCGGCGGCACCGATGCTCGCTTCCAGCGCGGACCCCCACAACCGCGGATCGACTTCGGTGCCGTCCGGATGCGGCGATGACGCGGACCGCACGATTTCACCGGTATCCGCGTCACAGACGACCACTTTGCAGGACTGGGTGGACGAGTCGATTCCCGCAACGAGTGCCACGCCTGCGAAGCTACCCCGATGCGTTCTGAAGCGGCGTGATGTCGTTACCTATATGCGAAAACTCGTGATCACCCAAAACATCACGCTGGACGGGTCGATCGAGATGCTCGACGACTGGTTCGATCCGCAGCGTCAGGACGAGGATCTGCTTGCGGAATCGCATCGCCAGGACTCGCAGGCCGATGCGCTGCTGGTCGGCCGTCAGACGTTCGAGGACTTCCGTGGCTACTGGCCGAAGCAGACCGACGACTCCACCGGCGGCGGCCGTCGCCTGTTTCCCGACGGGGTTCTCGATCGGTCGGCTGACTCGGGTGCAACCGCCGAAGGCGTTCGGGTCTGGCGTCACGTTGCTGCGCTATGCCACGTGAATGCCCGTGATCGCACCACGGCGGTGGTGTGGGCTGTCAGACTTGCCATGTGGCAGACATCGAGCATCCGGAGGCCCAGAAATGGGATCGGGATCGCGATGAGACGGAAGCGCAACGGCTGGACCGCAATTGGTCGAGCCTGCTACAGGAATTGCGGGTGACGCAGACCGGCGTCCAATTGCTCACCGGGTTCCTGCTCACGCTGCCGTTTCAGCAGCGATTCAGCCAGCTCGACAGCGTGATGCGCACGGTATATCTAGTCACGGTGGCATGTTCGATCGGCGCCACCGTCTTGCTGATCGCACCCGTGAGCATGCATCGCCTACTGTTTCGCCAGCACCGGCTCCAAACCTTGGTATCGGCGGCCCACACCTACGCGATGCTGGGGTTGCTGCTGCTCGGTGTCGCCCTGGCCGGGGTGGCCGTTGTCATCTTCGACACGGTGATCGGTCGGAAGGGAGCGTGGGTCGCAGGCGGTTGCACGTTGCTCGCTCTGGCGGCGTTCTGGTACGCGATGCCGCTGGTCGGACGGCGCGACAACGACAACCGCTACTGACGTTTGCGTCACGCGGGGCCGGGGAACTCAGCGCCCATGTTGATTCGACGAATTGCGCGCCCGATGTTGTCAGCGGTCTTCATCAGCCGCGGCGTCGATGCGCTTCGCAGCCCTAAACCCGCGGCCGATGCGGCCCGTCCCACCCTCGAAGGTCTGAGCAAGCTGCCGGACCCCGTCGGCACCAACGTCCCGTCCAATGCCGAGACTGTCGCCCGCGTCAATGCCGCGGTGCAGATCGGCGGCGGGTTGCTGCTCGCCAGCGGCAAGCTGCCGCGGCTGGCCTCCGCGGCGCTGGCGCTTACGGTGATACCGGGAAGCCTTGGTGCACATACGTTTTGGAGCGAATCCGATCCGCAGCGCAAAACTGACGAGCGCCGCGCGTTCTTTACCGACGTCAGCTTGATCGGCGGATTGATCATCGCCGCGGTCGACACCGAGGGCAGGCCGTCGCTCGGCTGGCGCGGGCGTCGCGCCGCGCACAAGGTGTCCGAGGCGGTGGGCGCCGCTTTGCCCGTCGGCGCGGCAACAGGCGGTGCGCTCGCAGACAGCGCCCTTGCCGAAAAGGTCGGCCACGGTCTGGCCGTTGGCGCCGAGCGCGGCCGCGAATTAGCTCACGTCGCGCGCGAACGCGGTGCCGAGTGGGCCGAAGTCGCCCGCGAGCGCGCACCGGTGTTGGCCGAGGCGGCCCGCGAACGCGGCGCCGAGTTGGCGGAGATCGCCCGCGAACGCGCACCGGTGTTGGCCGAGGCGGCCCGCGAACGCGGCGCCGAGTTGGCGGAAATTGCGCGTGAACGAGCCCCCGAAATCGCCGATGTCGCCCGCGACCGTGCCGGTGACTTCGCCGACACCGCGCGCAGCCAGGTCAAGCAGCAAAGACGGCGCTGGAGCTGACGCGAATGTCCTTGCGCGGCTGTTGAGATCGAGCCGCGCCAAACCGCTCGCGGCTGCGCCTGCGGGCGGTACATTTGCCGCATGACAAGCGGTGAGTACCAACCTCAGCCTGAGCCATACGGCCAATCGGGCGGCTATCCCCCACCCGGCGGTCAGGAGCCGGGCGGACTGGGCCTGCGGTTTGCCGCGCGCCTGATCGACGGCATCATCGTCAACATCGTTGCGTTAGGGATCGCAATTGCCATCGGCTCGCTGAACAATTACTGGGTGACCGGCCTGTTCTCGGGTCTGCTGATGTTCCTCTACTTCCTGGCCTTCGAGGGCACCCAGGGGTGGACACCCGGCAAGAAACTGCTCGGGCTGAGCGTGCGCGGGCCTGGCGGTGCGGCCAAGCCGGACCTTCAGCAGGCCGCGATCCGGAATGTGTGGACGCTGCTGAACATCGTGCCTTTCATCGGCGGCCTGCTGACCCTCGTCGCGGTCATCGTGATTGCGGTGACCATCAACGGCAGCCCCACCAAGCAGGGCAAGCACGACGAGCTCGCCGGCGGCACCCAGGTCGTCAAGGGCTAGGGCGCTAGATAAAGATCCCGAGGATCAGGACCAGCACCAGGCCAGTCACCGACAGCACGGTCTCCATGAGCGACCAGGACTTGATGGTCTGACCCACGCTCATCCCGAAGAACTCCTTGACGAGCCAGAAGCCGGCGTCGTTGACGTGTGAGAAGAACAAAGAGCCTGCGCCGACCGCGAGCACGACGAGCGACACCTGCCCGGTGCTCATGCCTTCGACAAGTCCAAGCATCAGCGACGACGCCGTGATGGTTGCGACCGTCGCGGAACCCGTTGCGAGCCTGATCAATACGGCGAGAACCCAGGCCAACAGGATGACCGAGATGTGGGCGCCCTTGGCCCAGTCGGCCAGCAACGTACCGATACCGCTGTCGACGAGCACCTGCTTGAACCCACCGCCCGCGGCGACGATCAGGATGATGCCCGCGACCGGGGGCAGTGACGCCTCAAGGCATTTGACCACCTGATCGCGGGTCATCTCCGCGCCACGGCCCAGCGTGAAGATGCCGACGACCACGGCGATCAACAGTGCCATCAGAGGGCGACCGAGTATGTCGAAGATCTGGCGCAGCCAGTTGGTCTTGTCATCGATAAAGATGTCGGCCAGTGCCTTGCCCATCATCAAGGCGACCGGTAGCAGAACCGAGAACAATGTGATGCCGAAGCTAGGTCGTTGGCGCGCAACGCGAGTCGCGGTTTGAGTGGTCGTTCCCTCACCCTCGGCTACATCTGCGGCTGTGACGACCGAGCCACTGCCGTTGTGACTGAAATCGTCGGCGTCGAAGCGGTCGGGCACATCGATGACCACCCAGCGCCCCGCCAGCCTGCCGAACAACGGGCCGGCGACGATGACCGTCGGGATTGCAACCAGCACACCCAACGCCAGCGTGACACCCAGATCAGCCTTCAACAGGTCGATGGCGGTCAGCGGCCCCGGGTGCGGCGGCACCAGCCCGTGCATTGCGGAAAGCCCAGCCAACGCAGGGATTCCGACCGTGATCAGAGAGAGTTGCGATCGCCGTGCGACCAGGTAGATGACCGGCATCAGCAGCACAAGGCCGATCTCGAAGAACATCGGCAGGCCAATGATGGCGCCCACCAAGGCCATTGCCCACGGTAACGCCCGCGGCGACGCGTGCCCGACGATGGTGTCGACGATCTCGTCGGCGCCGCCGGAGTCCGCAAGGAGCTTGGCGAACATCGCGCCGAGGGCGATCAGGATGCCCACTCCCGCTGCCGTGGTGCCGAACCCGTCGCCGAAGGAGTCGAGTACGTCACCGACGTTCTCCCCCGCCACGATGCCGACCGTCAGCGCGCCGAAGATCAGCGCCAGGAACGGATGCAGCTTGGCGATCGTGATCAGTACGACGATCAGCGCGATGCCCGCCAGTGCGGCGAGCACCAGCTGCCAGCCCGCCGCGACAGGTTCGGGCAGCTTGGTATCGGCCGCCAGAATGGTGAGTTCCGGTGTCATCGGTTCTCCTGTTCGGTTGTGCGCGTTGCGGATACGTAGTTGTCGACGATGGCGTCGATATTCTGGCCGACATCGATGTCGATGCCGCGTTCATCGGGCTCGAGAGGCTCGAGGGTCGCGAACTGTGAGGCCAGCAGAGATGCCGGCATGAAATGCCCCGGCCTGCTGGCCTGCCGGTTGCCGATGACCTCGGGTGTGCCGGACAGATGCAGGAACTCGACGTCGGGGCAATGGCGGCGCAACTGGTCGCGATACTTGCGCTTCAGCGCCGAACAGCTCATCACGCCGCCGTCGCCACAGTGCCCGGCGAGCCACTGCCCGATCGCCTCGAGCCACGGATAGCGGTCGTCGTCGTCGAGCGGTCGGCCGGCCGTCATCTTGGCGATGTTGGCGGGCGGATGAAAGTCGTCGGCGTCCGCGAAGGGCACCCGCAGGCGCTGCGCCAACGCCGCGCCGACGGTCGACTTACCAGAGCCAGAAACGCCCATGACGACGATTGGTGACGCCATCCCCTCCACCTACCCAGTTGTGTGTGACGTCACACAGGATGCCTCAATAGTCATACGATTGCAACTCTGCACCGCAATCATCAGTTTTTAATAACGCCAGCAAAGATATGACAAGATGTATGCGTGACGACCGAAGCAAACGTCGGCGCGCTGCACGGCAACTTGCTGACGGCGTTGGGCAGCGCCATCGTGTCGGGCGAGTACCCGCCCGGGCAGGTGCTCACCCTCGAAGGGGTGAGTGCCCAGCACGGTGTGTCGCGAAGCGTCGCTCGTGAGGCCGTCCGAGTGCTGGAGTCGATGGGCATGGTCGCGTCACGCCGCCGGGTGGGCATCACCATTCAGCCGGCTCACAAGTGGAACGTCTTCGATCCCCTGCTGATTCGGTGGCGGCTCGAGGCGGGCGACCGCGCCGCCCAACTAGTGTCACTTTCCGAGCTGCGACGTGGCTTCGAGCCGGCCGCCGCTGCGCTGGCTGCACGCCGCGCCGACCCGCATCAGTGCCGGATCATGGCGGCGGCGGTGTCGGACATGGTGGTGCATGGCCGCTCCGGCGATCTCGAGTCATATTTGTTGGCGGACAAGATCTTCCACCAGACCCTGCTGGAAGCCAGTGGCAACGAGATGTTTCGGGCGCTCAACGGTGTGGTCGCCGAGGTGCTGGCGGGCCGCACCCACCACGGCATGATGCCCGACCTACCCAACCCCGCTGCCATCGAACTGCACGACCAGGTGGCCCGCGCGGTGCGGCTGCGCGACGAGGAAGGCGCCGAACGCGCCATGCGGGCGATCATCGATGAGGCGGTATCGGCTGTGGCCGAGGAGTTTTCGGGACAGTCCTAAGTGCGCGGCGCATAGCTGTATTTGATGCTGCCACCACTGACCGTGGTGACCGTCAGCGTGAATGACGCTGATTCTGAACCGGTGACAACCGTGCAGTCGACGGTGGTTCCCGGCTTGCCCTCGAGGTTTCCGGCGCACTCGGCCCTATCGGGTCGGTGTCCCGATTGATGCTCGAATTCGTCGAGCAGCGAACTGGCGACCTCTTCCTTGGTGAGCACCGGCACCACGTCGAAGTTCATCATCAGACCTTCGACGCTGCTCACTTCGGCGGTGCGCCGCACTTTGAGTCCACCCGAGTCAACGTCGCAGTGTGCAGTCGATCCGACCTTGCCTTCCAGACCCGATTGGCACGAGACCGACGTGACCGGTGTGTGTGAGGCGTCGGCAACGAGCCGCGAGACCGCCTTCTCCAGTTGCTCTTTGGACAGCGCTGGGCTCATCTCGTAATTGATCGTGTTTCAATCGACGCCGGTGACGTGGATGACCGGTTCGAAGCTGTTCGTCGGGCTCATCATCACCTCACACCGCGCCGTCTTGCCGACCTCGCCGATCAGGTCTTCCTTGCAGGTCACCGACAGTGGCATCTCGCCGGCCTTGTCCAGTCGATTGGCAATGTCAGTTTGCAGCGCCTCTTTGCCGACGGCTGGCTTGCCGCCGACCCCGACGCTGGCATCGCAGCCCGAGACCAATGCCCATACGGCGGCTAAAGCGCCAACGGCCGAAAACACCGTATGCAAGGGCCGCCTCCTGGACCGTTGCTGGCATGCGCCCACCCCCCGGCGAATGCACGGACCATAGCAAGTCGGCTGCCGACGTGATGGTTAACTGCAGAAGTGGGCAGACAACCTTCGCTTGCGCGCCGATTCTTCGATCGCTTCGAACCCGTACACGCCGTCACGTACTTTTCGCCCGAAGCGCGAACAGCCCTCGACGGGCTCGGATTTCGCGGCTTTTGGATGGGTTACTTCGCCGCTCGGTCCGCGCCGTTCGGGGTGGTCCCGCCGGAGATGGTGACCGCAGCGTTCTACAACTTCACTCCCGATCGGGTCGCCAAGTCGTTACGCGCGGCCTGGGAGGTTTCCTCGCCGACGGAGGCGCTGCGCGTCCGCGAGGATTCGGCGGTGGCGGCGCTGCGCCGCTACGGCGTAACCGACGACGAGGCAGCCACGGCAGCCGAACTCGCCGAGAAGGCGGCCCGCCATGCACCGCTCGACGGCCGACCGTTGTTCGCGGCGAATGTGGCGGTGGACTGGCCGCAGGACCCCGTGGCCAGGCTGTGGCACGCGGTCACGCTGCTGCGCGAACACCGGGGCGACGGGCATATCGCGGTGCTCGTGACGCTTGGGGTGTCCGGCCGCGAGTCCAATGTCCTGCACGCCGCCGCGGGCCGGGTGCCCACCGAGATGATCATGCGCAGCCGTGACTACGACGAGGAGCAGTGGGCGCAGTACGCCGGGCAGCTGGCCGGCCGCGGGCTACTCGACGGTGACGGCGCACTCACCGACGCGGGCCGAGACCTCAAGCAGCGCATCGAGGACAGCACTGATCAGCTGGCGCTGACGGCGCTCGAGGCGCTTACTGACGACGAGGTCGAGAGGCTGTTCCAGGCGCTGACCCCGATCACTCGCAAGGTGGTCGCGGCGGGCGATGTGCCCGCGGCGACGCCGATGGGGCTGGGTCGCGACGACCTCCACGACAACAGCGCGCACCTCTAATACCGCGAACGTGCGTGTCTGCACACCGACACGCCGCGTTCTGCGTACATTTCGCGCACTCTGACGGCACGCTGAGGGGCGTGATCGTGTTGAAGTCCGTCGCCCTGTTCGTGCTCGCCGCGCTGTTGGAGATCGGCGGCGCGTGGCTGGTCTGGCAAGGCGTGCGCGAACATCGCGGATGGCTATGGGCAGGCGCGGGTGTGATTGCGCTTGGCGCCTACGGGTTTGTCGCCGCTTTTCAGCCCGATGCCCACTTCGGACGCGTGTTAGCCGCGTATGGCGGCGTATTCATCGCAGGCTCGCTCGCCTGGGGAATGGCGGCCGACGGCTTCCGGCCCGACCGCTGGGATCTCGCAGGCGCCGTCGTGAGCCTGATCGGCGTTGGCCTGCTGATGTACGGTCCCCGCTGATGCGGATCATCGTCACCGGCGGCAACAGCGGGGTCGGGAAAGCTACCGCCGCTGCGCTCGCCAAGGACGGCCACAGTGTGGTGATCGCCTGCCGCAGCATCGAGAAGGCTGAGCGCGCGGCCGCCGAGATGTCCGGTGACGTCGAGGTGGCACAGCTCGATCTCGCTGACCTGGCCAGCGTCCGCGGGTTCGCCGCCTCGGTGGAATCCGTTGATGTGCTTGTGAACAACGCCGGGGTGATGAACCTGCCGTTGACACGCACCGCAGACGGCTTCGAGGCCCACATGGGCACCAACCACCTGGGCCATTTCGCGTTGACGTGTCTGCTCGGCGACAAGATCAGCGACCGCGTCATCTGTGTGGCGAGCGCGATGTACCACTTCGCGCGCATCCATTTCGACGACCTGAATTGGCAGAGCCGGAAGTACTCGCGGACGGCGGCGTACTCGGAGTCGAAACTGGCCAACCTGCTGTTCGTGCACGAACTAGCCGCGCGTGGCGTTCGTGCATATGCAACCGATCCGGGCATGACCGACACCGGTATCACGAGAGGTATCGCTGCGGATAACCCCATGGCCGAACACGTTACGGTCTGGCGCTTCTTGCACACTGCGGAGCAGGGTGCGCGCGCCAGCCTGCAGGCAGTGACCACCGATGTGCCCAGCGGGACGTATTTCGCTCCCCGGTTCAACCAGTGGGGCAAGCCGCGCGTCACCCGCTTACGTAAGAAAGCGTGCGACCCGGTGGCGGCGCGCCGGCTATGGGAGTTGTCTGCCGAGCTGACGGGTTGCGACTGGCCGAGTTGACTGCCGCCGGCGACCGCGTTTGTACGGCAATTTCCGGCGTGCCGATGTACAAACACGGTCACTCGCGCAGAAAGGCTAGCGCTGGTTGCGGTTCCATTCCACCCAGCCGACGCCGCTGCGGCCGTCGTCGGTGGTGACCGTCGCCCAGGCCCGCGGGAAGTGGCTGATCCGTCCGTCGGGGGCTGTCAGCAGCACCGGTGCGTGCCCGCGAATGTCGACCGTGGCGGTCAGGTCGCCATAGGTGATCGTTGTCGCGGTAGGTAAGTTGTTGTCGGCGAACGTCTCCCGCGCTGTGACCGCTTCCAGTTCGGCCAGTGGCTGACCTGGTTGTTGGACGTATCCGATGCCGATCGGCGGCGCGCCGGGGATCCGGATATCCACGCCGTGCAGGTGCGTGCCGTCGTCGAGATGCAGTGCGCTCCAGACCCAGTCCATGGCCCACCAGTCGCGGACACCCCACGAGTGGTCGCGCTGCCCGGGCATCTGGCTCACGGACACCTCGTCGCCGTCGACGGTGACTGTGCCAGACACCGTGCAGGGAATCTCATACCGCGGCGTGATCCGGTATTGGTACGGCGTTCCCGTCGTCGTCCACACGACATCCATTGCAACAGCGACCTGTCTGCCTGTCTCACCGCGCAGCAGCGCCGCCGGGTCGTCATATGCCTGTCCGTCTCCCCGTACCTGCACCCGGTACGTGCGCAGGGGATCTGTCGCGCCGAGGCTCAGCTCGTAAGCATCGGCTCGTACCGCGGCGGGATCGTCAGGCAGCGCGGCCTCGAAATCGTTGATCGCGACGGTGGCCATATCGGGTCCGCATAGCAGCGCGTTGATCCACGCCGTCTGCTGGTTCGGATACAGGCCCAGCCGTATCCAGCCTCCCACTCCCTGATCCGGGTCGGCGAAGTCGAAGTACCAGCTCTCGTTCCAGAATGGTTCGTCAGTCCCGTCGTGTGGATCCTCGTCGTCAGCTGTCGGTGTAAGCGGTTCGGCTGCAACGGGTTCGGGAAGCATAGCCAGTGCGTCAGTATCAAGCACATGCTGGCAGTGTCGCTCCAGCATCACCATGAACATGTCGTCACCGCGGTCGGTCCGTACAACCAGCATCGACGACACGATCACCATCATCACGCCGAAGAAGCTCTGCCGCCGCACGCCGTCGTGCACCTCATCGAGGCTGAGCAACCCGCCGAGCGCGTCGTGGTAGGCCCGCAGCAGCGCGTCATAATGCTCGCGCCGTCGCTCATCAGGCAGTGCACAGCCCAGGAAGTAGGCCACGTCCGTCATGGCCGGGCCCCATGCCACGGTCTGCCAATCGACCACAGTGAGCGGACGTTCGGCGCCCGACTCGCCGAACAGCATGTTGTCCAGCCGATAGTCCCCGTGCACCAGGCCATGCGGTCGCTCCGGTACGGATTCGCTTGCGACGTAGGCGTCGAAGCTCGCGACTAGCCGCTCACATACCGCGCGGTGCTCGGGGGCGATGCGCTCGCGGTAACGGTCGACGAACCCGGCGTACAACTGGCCGATCAAGGCCTGGCGCATCGGCGACTCGCGGTTGAGCCAGTCGGCGTTCGCTATCGCCGCGTCACCGAGCAGCGGTGCATGCACCCGGCCCAATTCCGATAGCGCCAGCATGGCCTGTTCGACTGTCGCGCCACAGATTTCGTCGCCGACGACGGCTGGGCCCGCGTCACCCAACAGCAGATGGAACGCGCCTGTCTCGGTGTTGAACCCAGCGTGGTGACACGGCGCGATCGGCCCGTCGATGCCCGGCGCGATGTCGGTGTAGAAGCGGACCTCGCGTTCGTAGAGGCCAAGCGCGTGGCCGGTCTGCCTGCTTACCGAGTCGGTCGCGGCAACCTTGAGTACGACGGAGTTTGGGCCGTCGCCGCCGTCGGTGTAGGACAGATCGACGCGGTAGCACTCGCTCATTTGGCCCGTGCCGATGCGCTCGAACGCGAATTCGCGCACCGGCACGCCAAGCGCAGCGGTGAGCCATTCGGCGGTCAGGTCGGTGGGCCGCTCCACGACGTCAGTGGTGCGCACTGGTCACCGAGGTGTGAGAACCGACCACGTCCAACGACGGGTTGCGGTCGAAGAACCCGAATGGCTTGAGCCAGAACGAGACCACGTCGACCGGCATCACGGGCCAGTCCTCCGGCCTGGTGATGTGGTGGATGCCGAAGACGTACCACATCACCACGTCGGTGTTCTCGATCGATCGGTTGGCCAACGTCCATCTGCCCAATCCGGTGTCCCGTTTGGACTGGTTCACGAATTCGCCTGCGGGCCACCGCTCATCGGGGCGATTAGGGGTCACCCACAGCGTGTGACCGATCACGCTGGCACGTTCGAGGACCGGTGACTCGGGATCGAACATCGGCGGAATCGCCCCGCTCGGAACCAACTTGTACGACGGGTACGTGCCAAGGCCATTGACCACGTTGGTGTTGACCACCTTCCAGCTTCGTTGTGTCGCGAAGTTGACGTCCTGCTTGGCCTGGCTCTCGGTGCGCAATGGCACGTTTCGCACGACGAGAGAAAGCCCGTGCGGGTTATCCGGTCCGACCGGCTCTGGATACGACTCAGTCATGTAGACGGTGTTTTCGCTGCCGTCGATGTCCATGTCGAGTCGGGCGACCAAAAAGTGTTGATGGAACGGCGCATACGTGCGTTCGTCGACCAGTGTGCCGTTCGGATGAGGCTGGCCGGGCGCCAGCGGCGTGGTCACCATGATGCCGGTGGCGCGCACCTCGCATTCGATGTTTCCGTCCTGGTACAGCCGCCAATACACCAGGTACTCATAGTTGGCGACCGTGACGTGAAACGAGATCGTCAGCCGCCGCATGCGGCGCACCTCGGTGCCGATGTCGTGGTCGACGTGCTTCCACAGCACGGCATTGTCTTCCTCGTGAATGCAGATAGCGTTGGTGATCGTGTACGGCTCGCCCTTGCTGTTGTGCAAAACGGCGTCCAGGTAACGGATTTCGCCAAGGCAGTCGCACCCGAGCTCCAGCGACGTGGTCATGAAGCCAAGGCCCCACTCGCCGATGTCGAACGCCGTGCGCCGGTAGTGATCCTCCGATGGGTCGCGATACGGAATGATCATCTCGGCGAACGACAAACGGTGTGCCACTGAGCGATTTCGGTCACCATCGCGGTAGCGCACGGTGTGCAGCGTCATCCCCTCGCGGTGGTTGAAGCCGATGCGCAGCGACCAGTTCTGCCATTGCAGTAGATGGCCGTCCAGCGTGAACGACGGTCCCTCCGGCTGGGTGATGTGCAACGGTTTGAGTGGGGCGCGACGCGACGCCGACCGGATGCGGTCCGGAATGCGGCTCGGCACGTATTCGCCCATCACAGCCGGTGTTTCGGCGACGCCTCCGTTGTCCTCGACCCGCAGCAGCTCCATCGAATTGAGGTCGATCACGCAGTGCAGCCCGCTGACCAGATTCGCGTACGGGTTGGCGCCGGGCACGGCCTTGAGCCAGGTGTCCGACCAGCCGAGTCGCCGGTCGCGCCACTGTCGCGGCGCCACCGCATCGCCGTAGGTCCATGTGTCGAAGAACACCAGTTCCATGTCGGTGATGCCGCGCTTGGCCAGTGCCGCAATGAGATCGGGATGGGTGCGCAGCAGCTGGTCGCACTCAACGAACTCGTCGACGGTGAAGTTGGCCTGCACGCCGGGAATGTGTTCGAAAGACTCGGCGCGGTCGGCGGTCAACGACACCACGCTCTTGTAGGTAGCGTTGTTCGACCGCTGCAGACAAATCACTTCGGCGCGTCGCGCCGGCGCCGGTCCCCCGTCGTCGAACGCCTTCAGTTCGATCTTGCTCGGTTCGGCCAATTCGATCGAGGCGTATCGCCAACCCAGGTCCGATGTCGCCGGCACTCCGGCTCCGGCGCCGACGCCGTGTTCACGCTGCAGGATCGACGCGACCGCGCTGAACTCGTCGGCGGTGAGCGGATCCAGTGGGTGAGCCACGGGGATTACGCAATCACATTGGCGTCACGCCGCGCAGCCGATTCGGCGGGGCTGGATGAGCCTGGCCGGCGCGATGCGAGGGCTTCAGCCCGTTGCCAGCGAGAACCCTTCCCACGCCTGCCTGCGGTCGGCGTGTGGGTCGTACTCGACGTGTGGCCGCCGGTCGAGCACCATCACCGCCCGATCCGCGCTGGTGTACACCGGCCAGTCCTCCCCCGGCACGCCTGTGCGCGAAAAGGCCCGCCAGCGGGCCTGCACATCGTCGCTTACGCGAAGGGCTGCTCGCCGGTCGGCTGCTGCCGTGAGCAACCTGCCGAATTTCGTGCGGTAGACGTCGAACACCGCCAACAATTCGGTGGCATGGGTGGCGCCGAACCCCGACCAGCGCAGTGTGCGCGGCGCGTAGTCATAGCGGTAGAGGTAGGTGGGCGCGTGCGCGCTGTGCGCCTCGGCGATCTGCCACGCCGCCGACCCGAAGGCGAAGTCGCCGCCGAACTGGATGCAGGCCGCGGCGTCGGGGTAGCCGGGGTAGGCAGCGGTAATCCGTTCTCGCTCACCGGGTTCCGCGAGGGAAAGCAGCCGCTCGATCGTCGGTTCGGTCATGGGCAGCAGATTGAGGAAACGGCCGAACAACCGGGCTTCCTCGGCATTGGTGCCGACGACGAGCGGCACGCGGTGCGCCGTGCCGGTCCGCATCGCCTCGACCGGGTCCAGCGGCAGGTATTCGGTGCCGCGAGTGGGTCCCGCGGCAAACGCGCCGAGCATCTCGCGTTGGCCCTGCCGCACGAGCCGCTCGAATGCGTTGACAAGCTCCGCGGGTCGCGCCGCCATCACCGCATGGGCGCCGTCCTCTTCGCGCGCGCCCAGCAGCGCAGCGAACTTGGTTGCGTATTCGGCCGCAATCTCGGGAGAACGGACCATGCCTGCGGCCGGGCTCTCCGAAATCGCTTGGGCAAAAAGGCCTTTGGCGGCGGGCACGGCCAGTAGCGTGGCGACGGCGTGTGCGCCCGCGCTCTCGCCGAAGATCGTCACGTTGTTGGGGTCACCGCCGAAGACCGCGATGTTGTCGTGCACCCAACGCAACGCCATCACCAGGTCGCGCAGGAATAGGTTGTCGTCAATGGTGATGCTGTTGTTGGACAACGATGACAGGTCCAGGCAACCCAGTGCGTTGAGCCGGTAGTTCACCGAGACATACACGCAGCCCTTTCGCGCCAGCGCCGCCCCGTCGTAGACCGGTGTCGCCGAGCTGCCCATGAAGTAGCCGCCGCCGTGAATGAACACCATGACCGGCAACGGCTGATTTGAAGGACGCTTGGGGGTGACGACGTTGAGCGTCAGGCAGTCCTCGCCCATCGGTTGGTATTTGCCGGGGGCGAGCATCGTGTACATGCGCTGCTGCGGCGAGCAGAAGCCGAATCCGTGGCAGTACCGCACACCCCGCCATGGCTCCACGGGCTGGGGTGCACGCAGTCGCAGCGGCCCCACCGGCGGGCGCGCGTAGGGAATCGACCGCCACCGGTTCACCCCGTCGCGGGTGAAGCCCTCGACCGTGCCCGAGTCGATGGTTGCGCGGACAACATGTTCGTGCATGCCTTCGACGGTATCGAAAGAGCCTCGCCGCCGCGCCTGGCAAGGGATTGCGTGTCGGCCCGCTAGCCTTGGCCGTTATGCGGATTGCTGCCTTGATCGCGGCGTCTGTGCTGGTGGCGGGGTGTTCGCACGCCGTGGGAGGGGATGCCGAGCGGTCGACGCCCTCATTGACGGTCCCGCCGAGCACAACGCGCGCCGCACCATCGATGACGTCGCCAACCTCGAGCGCCCCCGCCAAGGCACCCAGTCCTGGGGCACCGATGCGCGACGTCACCGCCTGGGTCGAAGCGGGCACGGCCGCCGATCCGGCGCAGTTTCACTCCGCTACCCGCGATGGCACGACGACCGACCTTGGCGACGACGTCGCGTTCGTCACGCCCGCGGGCAAGACCAACTGCATGACCGACTCCAAATACAGCGAGGGCGCACTGGCGTGCCTGGTGAAACTGACCAACCCGCCCCCGCAACCGCCCGACGTCTACGGACAGTGGAAGGGCGGCTGGGTCGACTACGGCGGCAAGAGCGTGCAGATCGGTTCGGTGCATGGCGACCCCGGCCGCTTCGCCGCGGGCTCAGGCCCGCAATTGCCGTACGGCCAGTCGCTGGCGTTCGGCGACTACCGCTGCCGAAGTGACCAGGCCGGGCTGGTGTGCGTCAACTACGCGCATCAGTCCGCGGCCCGGTTCAACGACGCGGGCGTGCAGGTTTTCGGGTGTCTGCAACCGGCGACCGCTCCCCCGCAGATCGGCGAGATGTTCAGCTGCTGAGCACACCGTCGTGCGCGGGATAGGCGTGCACGATCACCGACGCGAGCTTCGGAATGCTATGGGCCAGTTCATGTTCGGCGCCATGGGCGACAGAGTGTGCATCGGCCAGGCTCAGTGACGGGTCGACGTCGAGTTCCGCGTCGGCTTCCAGTTGATGTCCGACCCAGCGCATCCTGACTCGTCGGACCGCGCGAACTCCCGGCCGGGCGGCCAGCACCGTGACGGCATCGTCGACCAGGTCGGGGTCGACGCGATCCAGCAGCCTGCCGAACACGTCGCGCGCCGCGAACACCAACACGACTACGATCGCGCCAGCGATGACCAAGCCGACGATGGGGTCAGCCGCCGGAAAGCCAAGCGCCGCGCCGACAGCACCGGCGACCACCGCCAACGATGTCAATCCGTCTGCGCGCGCGTGCATTCCGTCGGCCCGCAGCGACGCCGACCCGATCCGCTTGCCGCCCCGAATGCGATACAGGGCCACCACTTCATTGCCGACGAACCCGACGACGCCGGCCGTCGCGACCCACCCCAGATGCGCCAACGGCACGGGATCCAACAACCGGCGGATGGCCTCGACGGCGGCTACCACTGCCGAGATCGCGATCACCGACACCACGAACAGCCCGGCCAGGTCCTCAACTCGCCCAAAGCCATACGTGTAGCGACGGGTGGCGGCGCGCCGGCTCATCGAGAAGGCGATCCACAGTGGCACCGCGGTCAGCGCGTCAGAGAAGTTGTGCACGGTGTCAGCGAACAACGCGACCGAGCCCGAAACCGCGACGATCACGCACTGCGCCGCGGCGGTGAGGCCGAGCACCACCAGGCTGATCTTCACTGCGCGGATACCCGCGGCGCTGTCGCGCATGGCGTCGTCGACGTCGTGGGTGTGGTCGTGGCTATGTCCGAAGCCCATCAGCCCGCCCCCTCGTGCAGCACGCGCAGCTCGCCGTCGTCCAGGTGGTGGGCGGGGACGCCCCCTGCCGCGTGTTCGGCGTTGTGCACCGCGTCGGTGACGAGCTGACGGACGTGGTCGTTCTCAAGCCGGTAGAACACCTGCGTGCCCTCGCGCCGGGTGCGCACCAGCCGGGCCATCCGCAGCTTGGCCAGGTGTTGCGACACCGACGGCCCCGGCTTGCCGACCCGTCCGGCCAGGTCATTGACGGATAGCTCGCGGTCGGCGAGCGCCCAGAGCACCTGAACGCGGGTGGAGTCGGAGAGCATCCGGAATACCTCGACGACAAGGTCGGCTTGCTCGTCGGCCAGCCGCCGTCCGCAGACCTTCTTATCTGCATTCATACGCAGATAATAGCGATTGCTGCGTCAAGCCGGGCTAGGCGACGCCCTTCTGCTTCAAGATCGGCAACACGCCTTCGGCGAACCAGTAGGCCTCCTCCAAATGCGGATAGCCCGACAGGATGAACTCGTCGAAGCCCAGCGAGTGATACTCGTAGATCAGGTTCGCGACTTCTTCGTGACTGCCGACCAAGGCTGTGCCAGCACCGCCGCGGACCAGGCCAACGCCGGCCCACAGGTTCGGGTAGATCTCGAGCTGATCGACGCGGCCGCCGTGCAGGGCGGTCATTCGCCGCTGCCCTTCCGATTCCGACTTGGCATGCAGCTCAGTGGCTTTGGCAATCTGGTCAGGGGTGAGCTCGGCGAGCAGTTCATCGGCGACGGCCCACGCCGCCGCCGAGGTGTCGCGGCTGATGGTGTGCAGGCGGATGCCGAACCGTACGTTGCGGCCACGCTCGGCGGCCAGCTTGCGCACCCGCTCGATCTTGGCCGCAGCCGCCTGCGGTGGCTCGCCCCACGTCAAATACACGTCGACGTACTCCGCAGCGATCGGCAGCGCGGCCGGAGACGAGCCACCGAAGTAGATCTGCGGCAACGGATCCGGCGGTGCCGAAACGCGAGCGTCGGCCACCGAGTAGTACTTGCCTTCGAAATCGAGCGAGTCCTGGCACCACACCGAATTCACGATGTGCAGGAACTCCCCGGTGCGGGCGTAGCGCTCGTCGTGGCTGAGCCAGTCGCCGAACCGGCGCTGCTCCACATCGTCGCCGCCGCTGACGATGTTGAGCAGCACCCGCCCTTCCGAGAACCGCTGCAGTGTCGCCGTCTGCTGCGCAGCCAACGTCGGCGGCACCAGCCCGGGCCGAAACGCGACGAGGAACTTCAGCCGCTCGGTCTCGGCAAGCAGCGCCGACGCGGTCAACCAGGCGTCCTCGCACCAGGTTCCGGTCGGCGTGAGCACGCCTTCGTAGCCGAGGCGGTCGGCAGCACGGGCCACCTCGGCCAGATACCGCCGACTCGGCGCGCGGTAGTTCGCGGGCAGCGTGTGGTGGGACGACGCGTGCGACGCGCCGACGATCGAACGACTGTCCCCATTGGTGGGCAGGAACCAGAAAAACTTGGCGGCCGACATACACGCGCTCCTAATTGGTGCTGATGAAGAGTGGGCGTAACACCTCGTTGAAGCGACGGTCCACCCAATTGTTGAACTTTGGTGCGGGGGAAGCGATTTGGCGCGACGCCGCGAACAGGTCGGCCAGCTTCTGTTCGGAGGCGACGATCTCGCCGTCCAGCTCGGTGGGCAGCCGCAGGCTCCGCCCCTGCACCACCGTTGCGACCTTCGGATCCAGCCCCACCGCTGCGGCATAGCTGTCCGCCCACTGCTGCGGGTGGTCCCTGGCCCAGCGCGCTGCCTTCTCGTAGCGCACCAGCAGGTCGGCCAGCGCGGTGTTGCGCCTCGGGTCGGCAAGCGCTGCATCGGATGCGATGCCGAACCAATCCCCATTTGCGATGCGCCCACCGACGATTGTCGGCTGGCGTGGTCGATGCCAACGGCAGGGCCAACTCGGCGGGAACGGTCACGGTGAGCCGACGCTACGCAGTCCCAGACGGCGACTGAAGGGTTTGATTCCGGGTGATGCGAAGACCACCGGCCCAGCCTGTGCGAGCATTATCGCGGGCTGGGCGTTGTTGCCGGTTACCGCCAGCCGTCGGCGGCCTTCGCCGCCCGCATCAGCGCGTCACACAACTCGCGAAGTTCGGCGCTTCTCGCCCCCTCTTCGACCGCGATCGCGACATCTTCCGCGGCACATCTGACCTGGTAGACCCTGTCGGCGAGCTCGGATGCCTCATCGGCGGTCAGGACGACGGAGTCGGGCGCCAGGGAGGTCCCCTTGACCATCGCGCGCTGCTCGTAGGCGCGTTGCCGGCACGATTGCCTGCAGTATTGCCGTCGCCTGCCGAGCCCGACGTCGGCAACTTCACGACCACACCAGCGACAGGGTTGGGGCTTGAGACTTCTGCTTCCAAGTGCCACGGACCCTGACTGTAAACCGACCGACCCGCAGATCCCGGTATCATCAACGGTCGAGTCGGGAACTGTGCGCGCAGTTGCTGCGTTGAGTATCCGGACGAAATTGCGCTGATTGAGGAGTGATGACGATGGCTGATCGTGTCTTGAGGGGCAGTCGCCTCGGAGCCGTGAGCTACGAGACAGACCGCAACCACGACTTGGCGCCGCGTCAGGTCGCCCGCTACCGCACCGACAACGGCGAGGAGTTCGACGTTCCGTTCGCCGACGACGCCGAAATCCCCCACACCTGGCTGTGCCGCAACGGCATGGAAGGCACGCTGATCGAGGGTGACGCGCCGGAGCCCAAGAAAACCAAGCCGCCGCGCACGCACTGGGACATGCTGCTGGAGCGCCGCTCGGTCGAGGAGCTCGAAGAGCTGCTCAAGGAGCGCCTCGATCTGATCAAGACGCGCCGCCGCGGCAGCTGACGCTCAGCGAGTGACGCCTACTCCGCGGGCCCGGTCCATCCGCCCGCGGATACCCCACTCCGCGACCTTGAACAGGGCCTCGCGGATGTTGGATCCGCTCATTTTGGACTGGCCGAACTCGCGTTCAGTGAACGTGATCGGCACCTCGACGACGATGAACCCGTTGTTGATCGTGCGCCAGGTCAGGTCGATCTGGAAGCAGTAGCCCTTCGAGTCGACTGCGGCCAGGTCGATCTTCTCCAGCACCTCTCGCCGGTAGGCGCGGTAGCCCGCGGTGATGTCGTGAATGTCGACGCCGAGCAGGATTCGCGAGTAGCCATTGGCCGTGCGGGACAGCACCATCCGGCGACGCGGCCAGTTGCGCACATCGCCGCCTGGCACGTAGCGCGAGCCGATCACCAGGTCCGCGCCGCCGTCGACGGCGTCGAGCAGCCGATGTAGCTGTTCTGGCGGATGGCTGCCGTCGGCGTCCATCTCGACGAGCACCGAGTACTCGCGATTCAGGCCCCAGGCGAAACCGGCCAAATAGGCGGCGCCCAGACCGCCCTTTGCCGTCCGGTGCATCACATGGATTCGGTCGGTGTCGGCCAGTGAAAGCTCATCGGCCAGGTCGCCGGTGCCATCGGGGCTGTTGTCGTCGACGATCAGAATGTGCACGTCGGGACGCGCCTTGTGGACACGGCCAACGATCAGCGGCAGGTTCTCCCGCTCGTTGAACGTGGGGATGATGACCAGAGTGCGCTCACTCGGGCGCTGAGCTCGGCCGTCCCCCGGTCGCTGCGCTCCGCCCCTTGGGACGCTCATGTGGCTCCTTCAGTCCTTGCCGCGCCGGCCGAGCCGACGCACGAAACTCCCATTGTGCAGTATCGCGGTGATCACAGACGCAATGCCGAGGACCACCAGCAGCCCCTGGACGATCGGCCCCCAGCGCGTTGCGGGCGTGAGCTGCGTCTTTAACCGCACCTGTGAGTCGAGGTAGGCAGGTTCGAAGAACGAGGTGCGTGCTAGTTCACGTCCGTCGGGGGCGACGATCGCGCTGATCCCCGTGGTGCCCGACACCACGACGTATCGGTCGTGCTCAACGGCTCGGAGCCTGGCGAATGCGAGTTGCTGCTCGCTCATCGCCTCGGTGAACGTCGCGTTGTTGGCGGGCACGGCCAGCAGTTGCGCACCGTTTTGCACCGACTCGCGCGCCGCGCGGTCGAAGATCACCTCCCAGCACGTCGTCACGCCGATGGGCACACCGGCGGCGTTGACCACCCCATTGCCCGTGCCGGGCACGAAGTACCCGGCCCGATCTGCGTAGGACGACAGGTGCTTGAAGAATCCGCGCCACGGTAGGTACTCGCCGAACGGCTGGATGATCTGCTTGTCATGCCGGTCGGCGGGGCCGGTACCCGGGTTCCAGACGATCACCGAGTTGGTCGCCACCGGATTGTCGGGGCTGTAGTCGGTGGCGGCCAGCACACCGCCGACCAGGATCGGCGCGTTGATCGCCGCCGCGGCGGTGTTGATCTCGTCGCGGGCGTCTGGATTGGTCAGCGGATCGATATCGGAGGAGTTCTCCGGCCAGATGACGACCATCGGTTGCGGTGCCCGGCCCGCGTGCACATCATCGGCCAGCTGCAGCGTCTCGTGAACGTGGTTGTCGAGAACGGCGCGGCGTTGGGCGTTGAATTCCAGCCCAAGCCGCGGCACGTTGCCCTGCACGGCGGCAACCGTGATCGCGGGGTCGTCGCCTGCGCCCACCCCCGACTGCCGCACATGCGGCCAGGCGAGTGCGGTGACCAGCAGCACGGCGCTGATGCACACGCCGGGCAGCACCACCACCGACGGCGCTGCGGCGTGAGCGTCGTTGTGGCGCAACCACTTCACGACCTCGAAGGTCAGCGCTGCGAGACTGACCCCGATCAACGCCACTGCGAACGACACCAGGGGCGCACCGCCGAATTGCGCGAGCGCCAGCAGCGGCCCATCGGTTTGACTGAAACCGACTACCCCCCAAGGGAATCCACCGAAGGGCACCGTTGACTTGAGCCACTCTTGGGCCGCCCAAAGCGCGGCAAACCAGAACGGCCAGCCGGACAGTTGCCGGACGAACACGGCGGCCCAGCCGAACAGCGCGGGGAAAAGCGCCTCGAGTATGCACAGCGCGATCCACGGTATCGCCCCGACCAATCCGCTGATCCACGGTAGCAGCGGCAGATAAAACACCAACCCGAACAGGAAGCCGTAGCCGAATCCGCCGGCACGCGTTGTGGTGTCCCGGGTCAGCACCCAGGCGAGCAGGCCGAACGCGACAAAGGCCATGAACCACCAGCCGAACGGTGGGAAACTCGCGCACAGCGCCACCGCCGCGACGATCGTTGCACCCAACTGCGTCAGCCGGTCCACCACAGCCAGGCCGAGTTGCTTTGCCCAGAAGCGGATTTGGGCTCCCCTGTCCGTCCGGTCGGACGGGGCGAGCTCTGAGTAGTCCTCCCCTTCGACGGGCTCTTCCTCGTCGTCGACGACAGGCGGAAAGATGTCCGTATCGTCGACGGCGCGGGACCACTCGCGGCGACGGCCCGGCTTACCCATGAATGACGGCACCCCGATGAACCGTCTGCCGGCAGCGCGGCAGCGGGTCGTCGAGTCGCGGCAGAGCGGGCACCCGGGAGCGCTGATCGGTCGACCACCGCTGCACTGCGTCGGCGGGGGCACTGACTTCGAGCTCGTCGGTCTCCCAGATGGCGTAGGACGCCGGAGCCCCGGGCACCAGGGTTCCTGTTATTCCGTCGCGCACGCCCCCCGCGCGCCATGCGCCCCGCGTCGCGGCCGCGAACGCCGCGCGCACCGACACCGCGCTGCCTGGGGTGCGGTGTCGGCTCGCGGCACGCACCGTCGCCCACGGATCAAGGCCCGTGACCGGGCTGTCGGAGCCGAAGGCGATTGGCACGCCTTGGGATGCTAGCAGCGCAAACGGGTTCAATTTGGTGCCTCGGTCACGCCCGAGACGCCGGACGTACATGCCGTTCTCGCCACCCCACAGCGCATCGAAGTTCGGCTGCATGCTGGCGAACACACCCCACGAGCCGAGCTTGCGGGCTTGGTCCTCGGTGACCATCTCGAGGTGCTCCAGCCGATGACCGCAACGCGCGACCGCGGGCGCGCCGAACTGCTCGACGACCGTCTCGAGTGCGCTAACGATGGCAGTGACGGCGGCATCGCCGATGACGTGGAAGCCCGCGGTCATGCCTGCCTCGGTGCAAGCGCGTACGTGGGCGGCGATGGAGTCGCCGTCGAGGTAGGCATTACCGCAGGTCCCCGCCTCGTCGTGGTAGGGCTGGTGCAGCCATGCGGTGCGCGAACCAAGCGCGCCGTCGACGAACAGGTCGCCGGCCAGCCCGCGGGCGCCGGTGCGGTCGATGAGCTCACGCGCGGCCTCGGCGGTGGTGACGTGCTCGCCCCAGTAACCGATCACCTCGACTCCGTGGTCGGTGTCGCGGACCTCGGTCCAGTCGTCGAGACCGCCGATGTCGGGGCCTGCGCACTCGTGCACTGCGACGATGCCCAACGCGGCGGCAGCGTCCAGGGCGGCCAGCCGGGCGTCGCGACGCTGCGCTGAGGTCAGCCGGTCGCGGGCGGCCGCGCGCACCACGTGATGTGCGGCGCTGGTCAACGGCCGCTGCGGGTCAAAGCCCGCCGCGTCGGCAAGAGCCGGGGCCAGTCGGCGCAGCGCAGTCGATGCCGCCGCGGAATGCACGTCGACGCGGGCCAGGTAGGCGGGCCGATCGCCTACGACTTGGTCCAGGTCGTCGGTGCTGGGCGCGGTGTTTTCCGGCCAGCCGGTTTCGTCCCAACCGTGGCCCCAGATGGGGCCGTCCGGATGTGCACGCGCGTAGTCACCGACGCGCTGCAGGCAGTCGCGCAACGACGTTGCGGCCCGAAGGTCGAGTCCGGCCAGTGTGAGCCCGGTGGCGGTGAGGTGGACGTGACTGTCGACGAATGCAGGCGCGACGAAGGCGCCGTCAAGGTCGACGAGCTGTGCTTCCGGAAACTGTTGGCGCCCAACATCATCGACGCCGACCCAGGCAATGACGCCGTCGGTGATGGCCATCGCGGTGGCGTCGGGCATGGCTGGGCTGTGCACCCGGCCGTTGAGAAGAAGCGTCGTCACTTACTCGGGCTTGCGCTCCACGACGCGGTAGGGCTGAACGTCGATGACCTCGCCGTCGATGTAGTCGCCTCCGCCGGAGGCGTCATATCCCCAGCCGGTCGCGGTGGCGCCTGTGCTGGTGGCGACGACCAGCGGGGCCCGCCGGGCCGCCAACGCCGTGACGAGCGGGCGTCCGACGGCGCGGGTCGGCGGCAACAGCAGCAGCGAGCCCATCACGGAGCTGGCCAGACCGGGAATCACGACGAGCACGGTACCGAGCGCGACGAGCAGGCTGTCCGCGGCCGCCCCTTGCACGCCGGCGGCAGTCAGGCCCGACTGAAGCCGACGAAGATGCCGCTTGAGCTGTGAACCGGCCAGGCTTACCCCGACCAGCCAGGTCGCGAGCAGGGCCAAGGTGGTCCAGCCGAAGCCGATCGTCGACGTCAGAGCCACAATGACCGCCAACTCGACGACAACGTAGATCAGAAACAACCGCATGGCCATGCAGTGGGAACGTCTCCGGCTCCGGCAAGGTTCCGTAGATTGACCGGGGTGACCACGATCGCCATCGACACCCCTGACGGCCCGATCGAAGCACTGCTGAGCATCCCCGTCGGACAGGGTCCCTGGCCTGGCGTGGTGGTGGTGCACGATGCCATCGGTTACCGCCCCGACAACGAGTCGACGTCGGCGCGTATCACCGCCGCGGGGTTCGTCGCCATCACGCCGAACCTGTATTCGCGAGGCGGCAGGGCGCGATGCATCACGCGGGTGTTCCGGGAGTTGTTGACCCAACGCGGCCGCGCGCTGGACGACATCCTGGCCGCCCGCGACCACGTGCAGTCGATTCCGGAGTGCACCGGCTCGGTCGGCGTGGTGGGATTCTGCATGGGCGGCCAGTTCGCACTGGTGATGGCGCCCAAGGGTTTTGGGGCAGCAGCACCGTTCTACGGCACTCCCCTGCCCCGCCACCTCAGCGAGACGCTAGATGGCGCCTGCCCGGTGGTGGCGAGCTTCGGCCGACGCGACCCGCTTGGCGTGGGCGCTCCCGCGAAGCTGCGCAAGGTCGTCGACGACAAGGGCATCACCGCCGACATCAAGGCCTACCCCGACGCGGGCCACAGTTTCGCGAACAAACTGCCGGCCCAGCCACTGCTGCGGATCACCGGATTCGGCTACAACGAGGCGGCAACGGAGGATGCCTACGGCCGAGTCTTCGCGTTCTTCAGCGAGCACCTGGACACAGCGCGTTAGGCAGCGGTGACTTCGATCGCGCTGTGCACCTTGTCGACGCCCCCGCGGATGATCGCCTGTGGCACCCACCACCACGCGTGCCACCAATACTTCCTGGTGACCAGGTCGAAGACGCGGCGGTTTTCGGCCTTCGGCAGATTGCGTGCGACGGCCTCTACAGGTTCACCCTTGGGCTTGCCGAGCGCCGTCGACCTCTGGATGGTGACCCGCGGAGTGTTGTTGATCCGCTTGGTCTTCCACGAACCGTCGTCAGTGCTGATCAACAGCCTGTCGCCCTCGAGCACTCCCCACACCGTGGTCGGCTTGGGCCTACCGTCTTTGGTGTACGTGGTCAGCAACAGATATTTGGACCGCGCCACGTCCTCAAAGGTGTCCGCCACGCCTACGCCGCCTTCAGTTCGAGCCCGACGTTGTTCTTCATGCCGCCGCGCAGCTTGCTGAACAGATTGAACGTCTTGCCGATCAAGCCGTAGCGCTTGCCGATCGCGTCGTACACCGTGCCGTTGTGGGCCTTGTCGAGGATGGTCGCGGTGGCCTCGACGGCTTCGCTTTTCGCGTTGCCCCGCATGTCGCACGCGGCCACGGTCACGCGAGGGGTGTTGCGGATTCGCTTGACCTTCCACGACTGTTCTTGGGTGATGACGAGCAGACGATCACCATCGGGCGCCGCCCAGATGGCGGTTGGCTTGGGCCTGCCGTCCTTGGTGAAGGTAGTCAGCAGGATGTATTCGGACTTGGCAACATCGGCGAAGGTGACGGACACAAATCCAACCTAGCCTTCGAGTTCGCCTTCGGTCTCGAGAAGCACTTGACGCAGGCCGTCGAGGGTGGCCTGCTCCGGTTGTGCCCACATCCCGCGGCCCGCGGCTTCGAGCAGGCGTTCCGCCATGCCATGCAGCGCCCACGGATTCGACTCGGCCATGAATTTGCGGTTCTCGTCATCGAGTACGTACTCCGCCGAGAGTCGTTCGTACATCCAGTCGGCCATCACGCCTGCGGTGGCGTCGTAGCCGAACAAGTAGTCGACCGTGGCGGCCATTTCGAAGGCGCCCTTGTAGCCGTGCCGCCGCATCGCAGTCATCCAGCGCGGATTGACGACGCGGGCCCGGAACACGCGGGTCGTCTCCTCCGACAGCGTCCGGGTGCGCACCGCGTCGGGCCGGGTGTTGTCGCCGATGTACGCGGCAGGCGACTTGCCCGTCAGCGCCCGCACGGTGGCCACCATGCCGCCGTGGTACTGGAAGTAGTCATCGGAGTCGGCGATGTCGTGCTCGCGGGTGTCGGTGTTCTTGGCGGCCACCGCGATCCGGCGATACTGCCGGTTCATGTCGTCGGCGGCGGGTGCGCCATCGAGACCGCGGCCGTAGGCGAAACCGCCCCACGCGGTGTAAACCTGCGCCAGGTCGGCGTCGTCGCGCCAGTTGCGGCTGTCGATCAACTGCAATAGACCCGCGCCATAGGTGCCCGGCTTGGAACCGAAAATCCGTGTGGTGGAACGGCGTTGGTCGCCATGCTCGGCAAGGTCGGCCTTCGAATGCGCGCGGACGTAGTTGTCGTCAGCGGACTCGTCGAGGCCGGCGACGAGCTGCACAGCGTCGTCCAACATGGTGACCACATGTGGGAACGCATCCCGGAAGAAGCCCGAAATGCGCACGGTCACGTCGACGCGGGGCCTACCGAGTTCGGCCAGCGACATCGGCTCCAGGTTCACGACGCGTCGCGATGCGTCGTCCCACACGGGCCTGACCCCCAGCAGCGCAAGCACTTCGGCGATGTCGTCGCCTGCGGTGCGCATCGCCGAGGTGCCCCACACCGACAGCCCGACGGACTGCGGCCAGCGCCCGTAGTCGTCGCGGTACCGGGCGAGCAGCGAATCGGCCATCGCCACACCAGTTTCCCAAGCCAGCCGCGACGGCACCGCCTTCGGGTCGACGGAGTAGAAGTTGCGGCCCGTCGGCAGCACGTTGACCAGACCGCGCAGCGGTGAGCCCGACGGGCCCGACTCGATGAACCTGCCATCGAGCGCCCGCAGGATCTGGTCGATCTCGCCGGCGGTACCGGCCAGACGCGGCACCACCTCTGTGGCGGCGAACCGCAGGATGTGGGCGACGGCGGGATCCTCGGTGATGGTGTCGACAGCCGTTGCGTCCCAACCGGTTTTCTGCAGCGCGGCGACCAGTTCGCGCGCGGCCGCCTCGGCGGCGTCCACCGCTGTGCGCTCGTCGTTGCCGTCCTCGGCCAGCCCGAGCGCCTGACGCAACCCCGGCACGGTCTGGTCACCACCGAACAGCTGCCGGGCCCGCAGGATGGCCAGCACAAGATCGAGTTCGACGTCGCCGGTGGGCTTTTCGCCAAGGACATGCAGTCCGTCGCGGATTTGCACGTCCTTGATCTCACAGAGCCAGCCGTCGACATGCAGCAGCATGTCGTCGAATGAGTCGTCTTCGGGGCGCTCGTCCAGACCGAGATCGTGGTCCATCTTCGCCGCGCGCATCAGCGTCCAGATCTGTTGGCGGATGGCGGGTAACTTGTTGGGGTCCAGCGCCGCGATCGTCGCGTGTTCGTCCAGCAACTGCTCCAATCGCGCGATGTCGCCGTATGTTTCGGCACGGGCCATCGGCGGAATGAGATGGTCGACCAGCGTGGCGTGCGCGCGTCGCTTGGCCTGCGTGCCCTCGCCGGGGTCGTTGACCAGGAACGGGTAGATCAGCGGAAGGTCACCCAATGCAGCGTCGGTGCCGCACGCCGCTGACATGCCAAGAGTCTTGCCCGGCAGCCACTCCAGGTTGCCGTGTTTGCCGAGGTGCACGACGGCATCGGCACCGAACTCTTTGGCAATCCAGTGGTAGGCGGCCAGATAGTGGTGACTTGGCGGCAGATCGGGATCGTGGTAAATGGCAACAGGGTTCTCGCCGAATCCCCGCGGCGGCTGGACTATGAGCACGATGTTGCCCGCTTGCAGGGCGGCAATCACGATGTCACCGTCGGGGCTCTGTGTTCTGTCGACGAACAGCTCGCCGGGCGGCGGCCCCCAATGCTGCACCACAGCATCGGTGAGCTCGGTGGGCAGCGTGGTGAACCAGTCGTGATAGTTCTTGGCCGACAACCGGATCGGATTGCCGGTCAGCTGTCCGTCGGTGAGCCAGTCCGGGTCCTGGCCGCCCCGTGCGATCAGCTCGTGCACCAATGCGTCACCGTCTTGGGCGTCGACGCCGGGAATGTCGCCGATCGCATACCCGGCGCCGCGCATGGCCCGTAGCAGCGCCACGGCACTGGCCGGCGTGTCCAGTCCGACGGCGTTTCCGATTCGGGCGTGTTTCGTCGGGTAGGCCGAGAACACCAGTGCAACGCGCTTCTGCGGGGCTGGAATCGCCCGCAGCCGCGCATGTTTGACGGCCAGGCCGGCAACCCGCGCACAGCGTTCCGGGTCGGCGACGTAGGAGATCAACCCCTCGTCGTCAATCTCCTTGAACGAGAACGGAACCGTGATGATGCGGCCGTCGAATTCGGGCACGGCGACCTGAGTGGCGACGTCGAGAGGGGACATACCGTCGTCGTTGTCGTGCCACTGCGTGCGGGAACTCGTCAGGCATAGGCCCTGCAGGATCGGGATGTCCAGCGCGGCGAGGTGCGCGACGTTCCAGCTGTCGTCATTGCCACCCGCGGTGACCGCAGCCGGCGTCGCACCACCTGCGGCCAGCACGGTGCTCACCATCGCGTCGACGGTGCCGAGTAGGTCAAGCATCGCGGCGTCGGCCGTCCGCAGCGACGCACAGAACACGGGTAGGGGTCGACCGCCGGCATGCTCGATGGCTTGGCACAACGCCTCGATATAGCCGGTATTGCCCGCCAGATGCTGGGCGCGGTAGTAGAGCACCGCGATGATCGGGCCGTTCGTGTCGCGGGTTGCACGGTCAAGGATGCCCCAGCTCGGGGTGGTTTCCGGAGGCGCGAACCCGAAGCCCGTCATCAGCAAGGTGTCGCATAGAAACGCGTACAACTGGCGCAGGTTCGACACTCCACCTTGGGCGAGATAGATGTGGGATTGCAGCGCGACGCCCGCTGGCGTCGTGGAATGGCCCATCAGATCGGCATCCGGCGATTGCTCACCGCTGACGACGACGGTCGGCACGGTGCTTGCCACCGCGGCGTCGATGCCGTCCTGCCAGGCGCGGTATCCGCCGAGGATGCGTACGACGGCGATGTCGGCACCGTCGAGCAGCTCTTCGAGTTCGCCGTCAACCAGCCTCGACGGGTTGGCCCACCGGTAGTTCGCGCCGCTCGCGCGGGCGCTGATCAGGTCGGAGTCCGACGTCGACAGCAGGAGGATAGTGGGTTTTGGGTGGGACGCCGGAAGAGTGTCGAGCACCCACCATTCGTACCGCACCGCCCCCGCATGCGGGCGGTCGGTAGCTCAGCTGTCGTTGCCCCAGCGGCCGTGCCATGTCTGCGGGTATGGCAAGCCGAGGCCGGCGATGAGGACCAGCAGGAGTACGCCGAATGCGATTAGTGCGAACATCGTCGTTCCTTCCGTGACATTCGGTTACTACACACGCGTGCAGTAATCCGGAAACTTACGGGCCTACCAGCCGGTAACGAACGATGTGTGTGCCATGGATCACCAGGGTCGACGGTGTGGCGGTGGTCACATCCGGCTTCGAATCGCGGCCATTTTAACCGTGTTCGATGGCGCGCCGCCGGCGCACGATTCGGCGCATGGCTGAACTCCTCAACGTGGTGAAACTCGGGGCCAACATCGGTGCCCGCATTGACGGTGTCCGACTGGCGGGCGATCTGGACTCCCAGACCGTCGCAGCGATCAACGATGCGCTGCTGAAGCACAAGGTGATCTTCTTCCGCGACCAGCGCGACTTGGATGACGACGGCCAGCTTGC
Organism: Mycobacterium sp. JS623; assembly: GCF_000328565.1. Taxonomy (NCBI): domain Bacteria; kingdom Bacillati; phylum Actinomycetota; class Actinomycetes; order Mycobacteriales; family Mycobacteriaceae; genus Mycobacterium; species Mycobacterium sp. JS623. Next base: position 3,623,216 of record NC_019966.1, read on the forward strand.
GTTTGCCAACAAGTTGGGCACACCCACCACCGCGCATCCGACACTCTCGGAGGGCGAAACGGTGCTGCCGATCGACTCGCGCTACGACAAGGCCAACAGCTGGCACACTGATGTCACGTTCGTCGACCGAATTCCGAAAGCGTCTCTGCTGCGGGCAGTTTCACTGCCGAGTTATGGCGGGACCACGACGTGGGCGTCCACCGAGGCGGCGTATGACCAGTTGCCCGCACCGCTGCGCGTGCTCACTGAAAACCTATGGGCAGTGCACACCAATCAGTACGACTATGTCCGCGAATACGCCGACCGGCACGACGCGCTGACGGACACGGTGCGCGAGTACCGGGAGGAGTTCGTGCGCGAGTACTACGAAACCGAACATCCGGTAGTGCGAATACATCCCGAAACCGGCAACCGGGTCCTGCTGCTCGGCCACTTCATCAAACAATTCGTCGGCCTCGGGTCCGGTGAGTCGGCGACGTTGTTCAATCTACTGCAGGCACGAGTTACCAAGCTGGAGAACACGATTCGGTGGAACTGGCTTCCAGGCGATCTGGCCATCTGGGACAATCGTGCCACCCAGCATTATGCCGTTGCGGACTACGACGACCAGTACCGGCGGCTCAGCCGCGTCACGCTGGCCGGGGACATCCCGGTGGATATCCACGGCCGGCGCAGTCGCGCCATTGTCGGTGACGCCTCGCAGTATTCGGAAGTGGTCAGTCCCATCGCGCTGGCCAGCTGACCTACAGCCGATCCATTTCGCGCGACAGCAGCGCCGTCTCGAGCCACACGTGCCGCTTTGGGTAAACCGGCTTCGGCGGCCTGGCTGCACTCGCGAACCAGCTGCCGACGGCGGAAGCCAAGGCGCGCGCGGATTCGGTGAACCCACGGGTCTTCGCCGGCGGTGGTGCCACTGCCGCAGCGGTGCTGAAGAGCACCTGCTGTTCGGTGATCAGCGTGTGTGCCCCGGTCGAGGTCTGCGGCGAGGCGACCAAGGTCTCGCGGCTCTCATCGAGCTGGGGCTGATATGTCGGTGCGATGTCAGTCATTTCGGTTGCTCCCACCCTGTGTTTTCTGATGCCCGGCTGAGCCGGAAACCTCATGGATGAAAAATTAACGCTGGCGGCGGCAGGTCTCACGAGTAGACGAGTACCTGATTATTTGGCTAATTCGCGATCTCATACCTAGCGGCCCAACCGAGTTCATGTGCCACGGCTAAGCATCGGCGTTGACGTGGGTGTAAAGCGAAACCCCGCCGAGAGGCCCAGGCGCCGCGCTGTGACTACGTCTGTGTCAGCAACCCTCGACGGGTTTCCCGCCATCGGTCAGAGCCTCAGCATCTCCCGCGCCATGCAGGAGTCCTCGAGAAAAAAGTTGCGCGACGGATAGTGGCGCCGCTTCGGTTGCCTTTCGCCGCTGGACTTCACGGACGCCGCCGTCATGAAAGCCCGCAACGCCTGGGCCCAGCGTGGACGGGTCCGCGCCGGCTGCAATGGCACAGCGGCTGCGGTGGCGAACAGCACCTGCTGCTCGGTGATCAGGACCGGCGTGCGCGACGGTGCCTTCACGGCTGGGGGCCGTTGGGCATCGTCCGGTGGTGCGCCGAAAGGTGCGAGCACTTCAGTCATTTCAATTTCCCCCTGTGTCGGTTGCGCCCGGACCGAGTGGATCCGAATGCTCGATGGGAGAAATTCTCAGCCGGTCGTTAGCGACCCTCACGAGTATCCAACTACCTGTTTATCGCGTCCACTACCTACTCGTTCCATTCTGGCAAAGCTCTTTGGTGGCTTTTCTAGGCATGAGAGTCATTGCAGCAATATCGCCCGACGCATTGTCGCCGAGGCCACCAGCGCGCCGTACCGTGATCTGATGGCCAGAATCCGCGATCGTGACGCGTGCCCGGGCGCGCTGCAACTGCACCAGGCGGCAGACGGAGCGCTGGCACGGGTGCGGCTACCTGGCGGTGTGATCTCGCCCGGTCAGTTGGAGGCGCTCGCCCGCGCCGCGGCGGAATTCGGATCACCTGCCATGGAACTCACCTCACGCGGCAACATCCAACTGCGGGCGATCACGGACACGACGGCGGTCGCCGAAATCGCCGCCGCCGCAGGCCTGTTGCCTTCGCAAACGCATGAGCGGGTTCGCAATATCGTCGCCTCCCCTCTGTCCGGTCGTGTCGGAGGCAGGACTGACATCCGCGGCCTGGTCACCGAACTGGACGAGACAATTCGGTCCGAGCCCGCGCTGGCGGAGCTGCCGGGCCGATTCCTGTTCGGAGTCGACGACGGCCGCGCCGACATCTCGGGGCTGGCCGCCGATGCGGGCGCGCATTTCCTCGACGAGACCACCGCCGCGCTGCTGCTGGCCGGCCGCGATACCGGCGTACGGCTGGACCGACCCGACGTCGTGCCGGCGCTGATCACCGTGGCGACGCGATTCGCCGCCACCCGCGGAAAGGCTTGGCGGGTAGCCGAACTGACCGATACCGCACTGCTGCTGGGGCACTTCACGCCCAGCGCGGAACCCGGTACTACGTGGCCACCGGCGGGAAGGCCGCCCGTTGGCTGGCTGGCGCAGGACGATGGCCGCGTCGCACTGGGCGCGGCCGTGCCGCTGGGCGTGCTGCAGGCCAGGGTCGCCGAGTTCCTCGCCGCCATCGGTGCGCCGTTGGCAATCACGCCGTGGCGCTCAGTGCTGGTCTTCGACCTCGATGAAGGTGTCGCGGACACTGCGTTGCGCGTCTTGGCGCCGATGGATCTGGTGTTCGACGAAACCTCCCCATGGCTGTCGATCAGCGCGTGCACGGGTAGCCCCGGCTGCGAACATTCGGCGGCCGACGTGCGCGCAGACGCCACTGCCGCCCTCGATGCCCCTGCCGACGGCCACCGGCACTTTGTCGGCTGTGATCGCGCCTGCGGAAGCCCGCCAGTCGGTCAGATACTGGTCGCCACCGGTGACGGATATCAGCCCCGCACGCGGTCGTAGTGCCGACGAGCGCGGTCGCGGTTACCGCAGTCGGCGGCGCTGCACCATCGCCGGTTCTGCCGGTGGCTGCTGTCCAGAAACAGCCAGCCACAGGCGGCGTCGTCGCATGCCTTGACGCGGTCGCACCGGATCTCGGTGATAAGGTCGACGGCCGCGACGGCCAGTCGGTCGACCGGGGTGAACACCGACCTCGTCCGGTCCATCCATGCAACGCGGCCGTCGACGGGACGAAGTTCCCTGTGCTGCACAGCAGTTCGGTACTCTACACCGATTGTCGCCAACGCTGCCGAACCACCGTCGGTCCACAGCGCATGCAGCGCCTCTCGTAGCCGCTTGGCACGTGCGACTGCACGCTCGGCCGAGTCCTTGTCCGAGCGCGCGGCACGCATGACGTCACTCGCCTCCGTAGCGGAAACCACTCCGGCATGCCGACACCAGGCCACCACATCGGAGTAGTCGACGAGATTGTCGATGCGGCGTGCGTCGTCGCCTCGCCACGCGACCGTGTTGACGAGGTCAATCGCCGGGTGTCCCCCGCGCAAATCGAGCCGATCGGCGGTGGTCATGCTTTCAATTCTAACAGTACAAACGATGTTTATCTGTTAGACATCATGGGAACGCGATTGGCAATGACGACAATCGATCGAACCCATACCGCATCGCTGGGGCTGGTGGCCGGTGCTATGAGCTTGTCGGCATCTGCGGTGCTTCTCGGGCTCGCGGCCACCACCCCGGCTACTGCATCTGCAGCCCGCTGCCTGTTCGCCCTACCGGTGGTGGCCGCGCTGGCCACCACCGAAAGAGGACGGCATGGTGCGCTCAGTAGGCGCGCCTGCGTCTGGGCTGGGTTGTGCGGCATGCTCTTTGCGGCCGACATGCTGTGGTGGACTCAGTCGATCCCCGAGGTCGGCGCCGGCCTTTCGACCGTGTTGGTGAATATTCAGGTCGCGCTGGTGCCACTTCTGGCGTGGCTGATCGATGGCGAACGCGTCGGGGTGCGATTCCTCTGGGCGCTGCCGGTCATTCTGATCGGCGTGCTGCTGGCAGGCGGCGTCTTCGAACACGGCGTGATGGGCACCAATCCGACCGCGGGCACAGTACATGCGATTGCCGCCGCGCTCTGCTACTCTGGCTTCCTGTTCCTGCTGCGTCGCGGCGGTCAGGGCGGCCAGCCGATGCAGACCTATGCCGTCGTGCTGGCGTCGGCGGCAGCGGTCGCGATTTCGGTGGGGCTCGTAGGCCACGACCTCGACGTCACTCCCGGGTGGTCCACCGCGGGCTGGCTGACACTGGTCACCATCACCGGCCAATTGCTCGGCTGGCTGTTGGTGGCCCTCTACACGCCGAAGCTGCGCAGCGAGGTCAGCTCGGCGCTGCTGATGCTGATGCCGATCGGAGCCATCGTCCTCGGTGCGCTGGTGCTCGGGGAGCGGCCCACACTTCTGCAGCTGGCAGGCTGCGTGCTGGTGCTGGTCGCGAGCTACGCCGGAACGGTCCGCCGCTAGTGTGAGCGGGTGCTCGACTACATCCGCGACGCCGCCGAAATCTATCGGCAGTCGTTCGCGACGATCCGCGCCGAGGCGGACCTGTCGCGGTTTCCCGACGACGTTGCGCGCGTGGTGGTGCGGCTGATCCACACCTGCGGGCAGGTCGACGTCGCCGAACACGTCGCGTTCAGCGATGACGTCGTCTCCAAGACCCATGCCGCGCTGGCCGCGGGCGCACCGATCTTGTGCGATTCGTCGATGGTGGCCGCGGGCATCACGAAATCACGGCTGCCAGCCGACAACGAGGTGGTGTCGCTGGTGGCCGACGCCCGAGCGCCCGAGCTGGCCGGCCGCACCGGCACCACGCGGTCGGCGGCAGCCGTCGACCTATGGGCCGACCGGCTCGGCGGCGCGGTAGTGGCCATCGGCAACGCGCCGACCGCGCTGTTCCGCCTGCTCGAACTCGTCGACGACGGCGCGCCCACGCCCGCCGCGGTGTTGGGCGGACCCGTCGGGTTCGTCGGCTCAGCGCAATCGAAGCAGGAGTTGATCGATCGCCCCCGCGGCATGGCGTATCTGGTGGTCCAGGGCCGCCGAGGTGGCAGCGCGATGGCCGCCGCCGCCGTCAACGCGATGGCGAGTGAGCGCGAATGAGCACCCGAAGACGACCGGATCGCAGCGAGGAACGAGCGAGGACCGGAGCGACCGGGAGTCGAGGAATGAGCCGGGGCACGCTCTGGGGAGTGGGCCTTGGGCCCGGTGACCCCGAGCTCGTGACCGTCAAGGCGGCCAGGGTGATCAGCGAGGCCGACGTCGTCGCCTACCACAGCGCCCGGCACGGCCGCAGCATCGCCCGCGGTATCGCCGAACCGTACCTTCAGCCCGGGCAGATCGAGGAACACCTCGTCTACCCCGTCACCACCGAGACCACCGACCACCCCGGGGGCTACGCCGGCGCGATGGAGGACTTCTACCGCGAATCCGCCGACCGGATCGCCGCCCATCTGGAGGCCGGCCGCAATGTGGCCCTGCTCGCCGAGGGCGATCCGCTGTTCTACAGCTCGTACATGCACATGCACACCCGGCTGACGGAGCGGTTCGACGCCGTGATCGTTCCTGGCGTGACGTCGGTCAGCGCGGCTTCGGCGGCGACGGGCAGGCCGCTGGTCCAGGGTGACGAGGTGCTGACGATCCTGCCCGGCACGCTGCCGGTCGATGAACTCAAGCGCAGGCTCGCCGACACCGACGCCGCCGTCGTACTCAAGTTGGGCCGATCGTATCCCGCTGTGCGAGAAGCACTTTCGTCAGCCGGACGACTGGACAAGGCGTTCTACGTGGAACGGGCCAGCACGCCGGAGCAGCGCGTGCTGGCGGCCGGTGAGGTTGACGACGACACGGTGCCGTACTTCTCCTTGGCGATGCTGCCCGGCGCCGCGGCGGCGGATGCACCCACGGGCAGCGTCGCCGTGGTGGGCCTCGGCCCGGGCGACACCGCCTGGATGACGCCGCAGAGTCGCCGCGAATTGGCCGCAGCCACCGACCTGATCGGTTATGGCCCCTACCTCGACCGGGTCGGCACCCGCGACGGGCAACACCGGCACCCCAGCGACAACACCGACGAGCCCGCGCGCGCCCGGCTGGCCTGCACACTTGCGCAGCAAGGCCACGCGGTCGCGGTGGTGTCCTCCGGCGATCCCGGCGTGTTCGCGATGGCGACGGCGGTGCTGGAGGAAGCCAAGCAATGGCCCGGGGTGGCCGTGCGGGTGATTCCCGCGATGACGGCCGCACAGGCCGTCGCGAGCCGGGTCGGCGCCCCGCTGGGCCACGACTATGCGGTCATCTCGCTGTCCGATCGGCTCAAGCCGTGGGAGGTCATCGAGCAGCGGCTGACCGCGGCCGCGCAGGCCGACCTGGTGCTGGCGATCTACAACCCCGCGTCCAAGACCCGCACGTGGCAGGTCGGGGCGATGCGTGATCTGCTGTTGGCCCATCGCGATTGCAGCACTCCGGTGGTGATCGGCCGCGACGTGTCGGGACCGCGCGAAGAGGTCAGGGTGGTCAGGCTCGCCGATCTCGACCCCGCCGATGTCGACATGCGCTGCCTGCTGATCATCGGGTCGTCGCAGACGCAGTGGTACTCAGACGAAGCCGGGGACAGGGTCTTCACGCCGCGCCGCTACCCCGAGTTCTGATATCGCCGAAACTGGCGCAGTGCTAACGTCCGCCACGTGACTCCTGGCATTCCACGCACACCGGAAAATGTAACGCCGGCTTGGCTCGGATCGGTCCTTGGCGCCGAGGTCCGCTATGTCGGCGTCACGCCCATCGGCACCGGCCAGACCGGCGCGACGTATCGGGTGTCCGCGACATATGCGGCCGACGTTGACCTGCCGGACACATTCGCGGTCAAGCTGCCTGCCACCGACGATACGGTCCGCGAGCGCGTCGCACTCGGCTACCGCTCCGAGGTCGAGTTCTACACCGACGTCGCCGAGCACATGAGCGTCCCGGTGCCGGGGTGCTACTTCAGCGACATCAGCGACAGCGGAGCCGATTTCGTGCTGGTGCTCGCCGATATGGCGCCTGCCGTACAGGGCGATCAGATCGCTGGCTGCACACCGGAGGAAGCACAACTGGCGGTGGACGCCATCGCCGGGTTGCACGGCCCGAGTTGGTGCGATCCGACTTGGCTTGGGCTGGCGTCGATCTCGATGCCGAAACCGGGCGACGAAGCAGCAGCGAAAGGCCTCGGCGATGTATCGGTGATGGCCGCCGACATCACCATCGAGAAGCTCGGTCCGCGCATGAGCACCGAGGATTGCGAAACCCTGCGCGCTGCGATGGGATTGGTGACGCCGTGGCTGTTGGCCGAGCCGGACCGGTTCTCGCTGATGCACGGTGACTACCGGCTCGACAATCTGCTGTTCGACCCGGATCGCACGCGCATCACGGTGGTCGACTGGCAGACCATGGGGGTCGGCCTGCCGACGCGGGACCTGGCGTACTTCACCGCGACCAGCCTCGCACCCGAGATGCGAGCGGAGATCGAGCGGGACTTGGTTAGCCGGTATCACGACGCGCTGTCGGGGTACGGCGTGACGGGTTACGACGCCGAGACATGTTGGCGCGACTACCGTCTCGGCGTGGTGCAGGCGCCGTTGATCAGCGCGCTCGGCTTTGCGTTCGCGGCGTCCACCGAACGCGGCGACGAGATGATGCTGACGATGTTCCACCGTGGCTGCCGGGCGATCCGCGAGCTGGAGACGTTGGAGCTGATCAACAGCTACTGACCCAGTCGACGGCGTCGTCGACGGTGCTCACCGTCGTCACCCCCGCAGGCAACGGCGGACGGTCCACCATCACCACCGCGACACCGAGCGCCGAGGCCGCATCCAGTTTCGGTCGGGTCATTGCTCCCCCGCTGTTCTTGGTCACCAACGCATCAACGCGGTGCTCACGCAGCAGGGCGAGCTCGTCGTCATAGCGATACGGACCACGTGACAACACGAGTTGGTGACGACGGGGCAAGGCATCGGCATCCGGGGCGGTGACCGCACGGATCAGGAACCACGCGTCGACATCGACGAAGGCCGCCGTGCCGGACCGCCCCGTGGTCAGAAACACCCGCGAAAAGTGCTCGGTGGCAACAGTTTTTGCCGCATCTGCATCGGAGTGTACGACGATCGCATCACCGGGATCCCAGGGGGGCCGGGCCAGCACGAGATGCGGCAGGCCCACCGCGTCGCAGGCGGCCGCGGCGTTGGCAGTGATGGTGGCGGCATACGGATGCGTGGCGTCGACCACAACGTCGACACCGGTCTCGGACAACCACTGCCGCAGTCCCTCGACACCACCGAAGCCACCGATGCGCACCTCACCCACCGGCAGTGCGGGATCCGGGACCCGGCCTGCCAGCGAGCTGATCAGGTCGACGTCGGGATGCAGGCGCGCGGCAAGCGCGCGAGCCTCGGACGTGCCGCCGAGCAGCAGCACCCGCATCAGTGTCGCCCTCGCCGCACCCGACTCGACGAGTAGAGGTAGCTATCCGAAAAGCCGTCGGCAGCAAGCACATCCCCAACCACGATGACCGCGGTGCGGGTGACGCCTGCCGCCTTCGTCTCGTCGGCGAGGTCGGCGAGCGTGCACCGCAAAACCGTCTCCTGCGGCCAGGAGGCGAATGCCACTACAGCGCACGGGGTTTTTGGCCGATACCCGCCCGCGAGCAGTTCCGGAACGATCGCGTCGATCTGAGCGGCGGCCAGATGCAGCACCAGCGTGGAGCCTGACGCCGAGAGCGTTCGCAGGTCCTCTCCCGGCGGCATCGCCGTCGACAGCGTCGCCACCCGCGTCAGCGTCACCGTCTGCGCGACGCCGGGCACCGTGAGTTCGCGGCCTAACACCGCAGCGGCGGCGGCAAACGCCGGTACGCCAGGGACGATTTCGTAATCGACGCCGAGCGCGTCGAGCCGACGGCATTGCTCGGCGAGCGCGCTGTAAATCGACGGATCGCCCGAATGCAGCCGCGCGACGTCGCGGCCCGCGGCGTGCGCATCGGCCAGTTCGGTGATGATCTGGTCGAGCGTCAGCGGGCCGGTGTCGATCACACGTGCGTCCGGCGGACACATCGCCAGCAGATCGTCGGGCATGATCGAGCCCGCGTAGAGGCAGACCGGGCAGCGACTCAGCAACCGCTGACCGCGCACGGTGATCAGATCGGCTGCGCCGGGCCCGGCCCCGATGAAGTAGACGGTCATGGCTTGGTCACCGACCACTGTGTTACGGGCAACGCGGGCCGCCAGCCGGTGAAGCCGCCGACCGGCTCGCCGCGGTAGTGCTGGAACCGCCGAAGCACGCCGCCCAAGCGGGAATACCATTGGGCGAGAATGGCTTCGGATTCTGCGGTGACGGCGTTGGCGACCAGCCGTCCGCCCGCCGGTAGTCGGTCGTAGCAGGCGTCGAGCAGCCCCGGTTGGGTCACACCACCGCCGATGAAGATCGCCGACGGCCGCGGCAATTCGTCGACACCACGGTCGCTCAACACGGCTTCGTCAAATGCCGCAGGCGCCTCACCGCGTACGTCGACAACGACTCCGTGCCTCAAGCAATTCTCGGTGATGCGCTGCCGGCGATGCTCGTCGCGTTCGAATGCGACTGCTCGACAACCGCTCCCGCTGCGACACCATTCGATCGCGATGCTGCCCGACCCCGCGCCGACGTCCCACAGCCGCTCGCCCTTCTGCGGTGCCAGCGCGGCGAGGGTGACCGCCCGCATCGATTGTTTGGTGATCTGGCCGTCGTGCGCATACGCATCGTCGGGCAGCACCGACAGCCGAGTGTCATCGGGCAGGTAGCGCACGGCAACCACGTTGAGGTCATCGACATCGTCGGGTGGACTTGCGGCCCACTGTCCGGCGGTCGCGTCGCGGCGGCGCTCGGTCGGTCCGCCGAGTTGCTCGAAAACCGTCAGTTGAGAGTCAGCGCGCCCGCCGTCGGTGAGCAACCGGGCCAACAAGCCCGGGCCATCGCCGTCGCGGCAGAGGACGATCGCGTGCCCGCTGGGCCGTACTGCCGCGGGCAGATCGGCTGTCATCAGGCTGATCACCTCGGTTTCCTGGACCGCCCAGCCGAGCCGCGCACATGCCAATGACACCGATGACACGTGCGGCAGCACCGTCACCTTGTCCGCGCCGAGGAGCCGGATCAGCAGGCGGCCGACTCCGTGCAGCATCGGGTCTCCGCTGGCGACAACATGTACATCGCCCTCGATGCTGCCGAGCGTCTCCACCATGCCGAGCATCGGCGATGACCACTGTCTGCGCTCCGCTGCGACGGTGTCGTCGAGCAGGTCGAGTTGGCGATGAGAGCCGTAAACGATTGTCGCCCTGCGCAATTCAGCGGCTGATGTCGGCGAAAGGCCCGCCATGCCGTCCGCGCCGATTCCAACGACCACGATCACCGGGGCATCCTCCGCCAGATGAATCGCGGCGTCATCCGGAACGCGAACGCGAGCAGCCCCAGAGGCGCGGGCACCCACACCGTGGACCGGCCCTTGCGCAACGCGTGTGCCGCCGCGGTCGCGACTTGGGCGGGTGTGCGGGAGAACGGCGCGGGAGTCATGCCCTCGGTCATCCGTCCAATCACAAACCCGGGCCGCACGACCAGTAGATGAACGCCCGTGCCGTGCAGGGCGTCGGCAAGGCCGCTGCAGAAGCCGTCGAGGCCGAGCTTCGCCGAGCCGTAGACATAGTTGGCGCGGCGCACGCGCGAACCCGCGATCGATGAGAACGCGACGATGCGGCCCGATCCCTGAGCCTGCATCGTGTTCGCAAGCACGGTCAGCAGGCTGACCTGGGCGAGGTAGTCGGTGTGCACGATCGCGGCCGCGTGCGCGGAATCCTTCTCCGCGCGCGCCTGGTCGCCGAGGATGCCGAACGCCAGCACCGCGGTGCCGAACGGCCCGAACTCAGCGACGATGGCTTCAACCAACGGCGCGTGTGACGCAAGGTCATCGGCATCGAATTCCCGCACGTGCACCGCAGCGGCGCCGGCGGCCCGCACGGCCGCGACCTCGTCGTCGAGCTTGTCGGCGCGACGGGCCGCCAGCAACACGGTCGCGCCAGGTGCCAGCCGCAGGGCCAGCTCGAGCCCGATCTCGCTGCGGCCACCGAAAATCACGACCAGGCCGGCGTCCGTGTCCTTCACGGCCCTGATTATGTCCTGCGCTACCGTGAGCCTTGATGGCGAAGGCAACCACCCGGCTCACCAACGACGCGCTGGCGTTTCTCACCGAACGGCATTTGGCCATGTTGACGACGCTGCGTTCGGACAATTCACCGCATGTCGTCGCGGTAGGTTTCACCTTCGATCCCAAGACCCACATCGCCAGGGTCATCACCACGGGCGGCTCCCAGAAGGCGGTGAATGCCCAGGAGCGCGGCGTCGCGGTGCTGAGCCAGGTCGACGGCGCGCGGTGGCTGTCACTGGAAGGCAAGTCGACCGTCAACACCGAGGCCGAGGCGGTGCGCGACGCTGAACTGCGCTACGCGCAGCGATATCGCACGCCGCGGGTCAACCCCAAGCGTGTGGTGATCGAGGTCCGCATCGAGCGGGTGCTCGGGTCGTCGGATCTGCTGGACCGCGCCGAGGATTAGTCCGCGGGCACCACGACCAACTCGTGCGGGCGGTTGTTCATCGATAGCGCCCCGTCGGCGGTGACTACGACGATGTCCTCGATGCGGGCCCCCCATTGGCCAGGAAAGTAGATGCCGGGCTCCACGGAGAACGCCATGCCCGGCTCGAGCGGCAGGTCGTTGCCCGCGACGATGTAGGGCTCCTCGTGCACCGACAGCCCGATACCGTGGCCGGTGCGGTGGACGAACGCTTCCGCCAAGCCCTCGGCTGCGAGCACGTCGCGGGCGACGGCATCCACCTGTTCCGCGGTCACCCCTGGCCGCACGGCATCGACGGCCGCCTGCTGCGCGCGCTGCAGGACGGCGTAACGGCGGGCGACCTCTGGGTCGGGCTCGCCGATGCTGTAGGTGCGCGTGGAGTCGGAGTTGTAGCCCGGCTCATACGGACCGCCGATGTCCACGACAACGACGTCGCCGACCCGCAGTTCGCGGTCCGAGCACTCGTGGTGCGGGTCGGCGCCATGCGGGCCAGAGCCGACGATGATGAACGCCGCCTCCGAATGTCCTTCAGAAACAATGGCTTTGGCGATATCAGCGGCGACGTCGGCCTCGGTTCTGCCTGGCACCAGAAACTCCGGCACCCGGGCGTGCACCCGGTCGATCGCGGCACCGGCCTTGCGCAGCGCGTCGATCTCGGCGTCATCCTTGATCATCCTAAGTCGGCGCAACACGTCGGTCGCCAGCACCGGGACCACACCAAGCACGTCGGCCAACGGCAGAAGATGCAGCGCGGGCATGGAATCGGTGACGGCGGTCGCGGCGGGCGCACCGCCTAACGCCTCGGCCACCAGTCGGTATGGGGCGTCGCCGTCCACCCAATCGCACACGGCCAGACCGAGTTCGGTGACCGCGGATTCTTTGAGCGACGCCAGTTCCAGCCGCGGCACGACGACCATCGGGTCACCACTGGCCGGCAACACCAGCGCGGTCAGCCGCTCGAAGGTCTGGGCCCGCGCGCCGACCAAGTAGCGCAGGTCGTAACCGGGCGTGATGACCAGACCGGCCAGACCCGCATCGGCGGCGGCCGACGCAGCGGCACTAAGCCGTTGGGCGTAGACATCAGTGCTGAATCGACTGGCGCTCATGCCATGAAGGCTAATCGCGGGCCGAATAGCTGGCGACCTCGACGAGATTCCCGTCGGGGTCGCGGCAGTAGTGCGAGATCATCGGGCCGAGTGCGCCGGTCTTCGGAACCGGGCCCGCGGTGATCGTGACGCCGCACCCGCGCAGGTGCTCGCCGATCTCATCCGGGGTGCGGTCGGCGATAAAGCACAGGTCCAGCGATCCGGGCGTGTCGACGGCTCCGGTCTCCCAGTTCGCCGCACCGGTGGGGCGCACATTGATCTTCTGGTTTCCGAAGACCAGGGCTATCCGGTTGTCGCCAAAGACTTCTCGTCGCATTCCGAGCACGCGCACGTACCAGTCGGTAGTGGTGTCGACGTCGCTGCAGTTGAGCACGACATGGTCAATCCGATCAACAACAAAGGCCATGCCTCAAGGTACTGCGGCCGGCATCCGCGTGAACACATCGCAAATCTGTAATGTCAATTGACGATATAGTAAGGTTTTCGCATGAGTCCTGCCGAAAACGTTGATGCTCGCATCAACCTTGGCGTGCTGTTGCTGATTCCGTACCGACACATGGAGGAGCGGATCTTCAATGCCATTCAGGAGGCGGGTTTCAACGATTGGACGCTGGCCCAGGCAAAGGTATTTCAGCGCATCGCTCCAGAGGGGTCGCGGCTCACCACTCTTGCGGCGCAATCCCAGATGACGAAGCAGAGTGCGGGTGTGTTGGTCGATGAGTTGGAGCGCTTGGGATATGTCCGCCGCGTCCCGGACCCAACGGATAAGCGTGCCAGGCTGATCCAGATTCAAGACCGTGGACGGCGTGCGATTGAGGTCGGTCAAGTCGCTCACGACTCGATCGTCGCCGAGTGGCGGCAATACCTGGGCACCCGCAACTTCAAGGTGCTGCTTGAGCTGCTGGAGCAGCTACGGGAAATCACCGACCCGTTTGCAGGAATTCGCGACCGGGACGAGCTCGTCGCAGCTGCCCAACGCGAGTTATCCACTCTCTTCGATCCCGCTCGCTCCATCCAAAGTGACCCCTTGGCATAGTCAAGGTGTCTTACTAGTGTCGTCAGCTATACTGACGACTGTCCCTGGCGTCTCAATGCGCGTCGCTGTCCGAACTGCCCTGGCTGATAGTCGCCGGCCCACGCTTCATCGGTGACGCTGCCACCGTCGGCGATGCGGTGCCCTGCTCGGCTGGTTCCAGCGCGGCACGCTCGGGTTCGGTGAAGACCGTCGCCTCCATCTACCCATGGGTCCTACCGTCGTCGGGTCAGAGTTCTCGCGCGGCGGCGCAACACCGTGACAGGTCTTGCCGCGTATTCCTTTTCGATCGCACGCGCTCCTGCGCGGAAGAATTCACGCACGTTGTCGCTGACGCTCTTCTCGTCACCGTTGGTGACCGTGAACTGCGCCGTCCAAATCACGGTGCAGCGGTGGGGTCGGCCCTCGCGAATCCGCAGCTCGCCGCGAAAGTCGGTGATCGGCAACTCAGTGGACTCTGCGTCATACCGGTAGAGCCGTTGCGCGGCGTCGCGTTCGGTCAACCGCTCCACCCATCGCAACCCGTCGCGGGTCACCAACGTCCGCGTCGCACCCGGCTCCTCGCCCTCGCCCTCGGCCCCGGTGAGCATCGGATGCCAGCGCGCGATGCTCTGAAACGAACCGAGCTCGCGCCACATCGAATCTGCACTGCGGTGGACGTCGGCGAACACCTGCACCTGAGTCATGCCAACGGATACCCGCAGATCCCTTTCACAACCCCTGGCAGGATGGCCCGCATGTCATTAGTGCTGCTCGACGGCGCCAGCATGTGGTTTCGCTCGTATTTCGGTGTGCCCTCATCGATCAAGGCGCCTGACGGGCGACCCGTCAACGCGCTGCGCGGCTTTCTGGACGCGGTCGCGACGGTGATCACGCGCGAGCGGCCAACCCGCCTGGTGGTGTGCCGCGACGACGACTGGCGTCCACAGTGGCGCGTCGAGCTGATCCCGTCATACAAGGCGCACCGCGTGCTCGAGGAAAACCCCGATGGCCAGCCGGACATCGAAGAGGTGCCCGACGAGCTGACGCCGCAGGTGGACATGATCATGGAGATGCTCGACGCCTTCGGCATTCCAACGGCAGGAGCGCCGGCATGCGAGGCCGACGATGTGCTCGGCACGCTGGCCTGCCGGGAGCGTCGCGACCCAGTTGTCGTGGTCAGCGGCGACCGCGATCTGCTGCAACTGGTGTGCGACGAGCCAGTCCAGGTGCGGGTGCTCTACCTCGGTCGCGGGCTGGCGAAAGCGACAAAATGGGGGCCTGTGGAAGTCGCCGAAACCTATGGTGTGCCCGTCGACCGCGCCGGACCCGCATATGCCGAGTTGGCGTTGCTGCGCGGCGATCCGTCCGACGGGCTACCCGGAGTCCCCGGTGTCGGCGAGAAGACGGCGGCAACGCTGTTGGCCCAACATGGGTCACTCGAGGCAATCCTGGCTGCCGCGCACGACCCCAAATCGAAGATGTCCAAGGCGTATCGGACAAAGCTGCTGGCGGCCACCGACTACATCGACGCCGCGGGACCGGTGGTGCGGGTGGCCACCGATGCCGACGTCAACTTCTCGACGCCATCCGACACCCTGCCGCTGGCAGCCGAACACCCACGCAAAGTGGTGAAACTCGCTGAGCAGTACGGGGTTACGTCATCGATCGGCAGGTTGCAGAAGGCGCTCGACGCGTTGCCCGGGTGATTCGACTGCGTGGCGGCTACTTCGGGCCGACTCCGGGGCGACTGCTTGGGCCGACGCCGGGGCGGCTACTTCGGCCTGCCCACCTCGTAGGTGCCCTTGTCGTCCTGGAACGTCACGGTCACCTGGCGCTTGGTCCCGTCGATGCTGACCTCGCAGTTGAACGTGTCGCCCTTCTTGACCGTCGGGCTCGCCCCGTTGTTGCACTTGACGTCCTTGACGTTCTTGGCGCCGTAGCCGTTGGCCTCGTCGGTGAGGATCTGCTGCACGCCGGTCTGTGCGGCGTTGATATCCAGCTTCGTGGTGACGAAAAAGCCTGGCTTCCAGAAACCCATCACCAAAACCACAGCGACGATGATCGCAGCCAACACACCGATCACACCGCCGATGACGGCCAGTGAGCGCTTCGACCCCTGCTCGGCAGGCGGCTGACCATACTGCGGGAACTGCCCATACTGACCCGGCTGCTGGCCATATTGATCCGGCTGCTGCCCGTACTGACCCGGTTGCTGTCCGTACGGCTGGCCGGGTTGAGAGTATTGCTGACCGGGCTGGCCGTACTGCTGACCCGGCTGACCGTACTGACCCGCATACGGCTGGGCGCTGTAGTCGGCGGGCTGCTGACCGAACTGCTCGCTCGGGGGGTACTGCTGCGGCGGCTGATACCCAGGGGCCGACGGCTGCTGGTATTGCGGATACTGCTGCTGTTGCTGCGGGTCATAGGCCGGCGGAGGCTGCCACGAAGGCGCCCCCTGGGTCGGTTGCTGCTCGGACCCGGAGGTCGGCGGCTGCCACGGCTGATTGGCCGACGGGTCGCTTGACGGCTGATCCTGGCCAGACTCCGGCTGTTGACCGGGCCACGGCTGCGTCGGATCAGATCCTTGCGGTCCGCTCATTTCTCTCCTAGCTCATGGGTCGCACTGCTGGCGAACACACTACCCGGCATCAACTGCCACGACGCCGCGTCGAATGTCGTTGATAGCGCGTTTCGCGGTCGCGCGCAGCACCGGCGTCGGCGCGGCGTTGCGGACCTGGTCGAGCAGGTCGAGAACCTGACGGCACCACCGCACGAAATCGCCCGCCGACAACGGCGTTCCTGTGCCCGCTGCGTCTGATGCCGCCAGCGCTGCAGTCAGATCGCCGGTGCTGGCCCAGCGGTAAATCGCGGGCACGAACCCCACCTCGGGCTCGCGGCTCTGCGTGATGCGGTGCCGCTGCTCGTCGGCCCGCAACTCGGTCCACAGCCGGCGCGTGGTGTTCAGCGCGCGGCGCAGTTTGCCCGTCGGCACCTCGGTTCCGTCCGGCGAGCCAGGCGCGTCGCCGCGGGATTCGTAGAGCACCGACGACACGACTGCGGCGAGTTCGGCCGCCTCCAGCCCCTCCCAGGCGCCACTGCGCAGGCACTCGGCGACCAATAGGTCGCTCTCGCTGTAGATCCTGGCCAGCAGCCGGCCGTCATCGGTCACCTTGGGGTCGCCATCGTTGCCGTCGATGAAGCCGCGCTCGGTCAGCAGCACGACAATTCGGTCGAAGGTGCGCGCGAGCGAGTTGGTGGCGGCCGCGATCTTCTGCCGGATCTGTTCGTTGTCGCGTTCGACGCGCATATAGCGCTCGGCCAGCCGGGCCTTGGCTTCGCGCTCGGGCAGATCGTGTGCCGGATGTCGACGCACTTGCACACGCAGGCCGGCCAGTTCAGGATCGACATCGCGCTCCTTCGGCGGGCCGCTGCGCTTGCGCTGCGCCGACGGCACATCGAGACCTTCGGACGCAGAACGCAGCGCCGACGCGAGGTCACGCCGCATCCGCGGATTGCGGTGCTCAACACGCTTCGGCAGCTGCATCGAGCCCAGCGGCTCGGACGCACCCGAATAGTCCGCCGACGAAATCCGCCCAGCCCAACGGTGTTCGGTCAGCACCAGAGGTCGCGGGTCGTCGCTGTCGCGGTCGGCCTCGAGCACGACGGCCAGGCCGCCACGGCGGCCGTGGGTGATCGTGATGATGTCTCCGCGGCGCAACGCGGCCAGGGCATCGTTGGCGGCTCTGCGCCGCTGCAGACGCGATGCCCGAGACTGGGCGCGTTCGCGTTCGGAGATCTGCAGCCGAAGCCGCACGTAGTCGAGGATTGGCGCGTCACGTCCCCCGAGTTCGCCTGCGATCTCGTCGAGTATCCGTTCGCCGCGCTCGACGGCGCGCACCAATCCGACCACCGATCGGTCGGCCTGATACTGCGCGAACGAACTCTCCAGCAGTTTGTGCGCCTGCGTCGGACCCATCTGGTTCACCAGATTGATGGTCATGTTGTAGGTCGGGGCGAACGAACTGCGCAGCGGGAACGTGCGTGTCGACGCCAAACCCGCGACCTCGGCCGGGTCGATGTCGGGATGCCACAGCACCACCGCATGGCCCTCGATGTCGATGCCACGCCGCCCAGCCCGGCCCGTCAGTTGCGTGTACTCCCCCGGCGTCAACGGCATGTGCTGTTCACCGTTGAACTTGACCAACCGCTCGAGCAACACTGTCCGTGCCGGCATGTTGATGCCCAAAGCCAGTGTCTCCGTGGCGAATACAGCCTTCACCAACCCGGCAGTGAACAACTCCTCGACAGTGTGACGGAAAATCGGCAGCATCCCGGCGTGATGTGCGGCTAGGCCACGCAGCAGCCCCTCCCGCCACTCGTGATAGTCGAGCACAACCAGGTCGGCCTCGTTGAGCTCGGAGGTGCGACGGTCGATGATTTCGGCGATACGGACCCGCTCCTCGTCGGAGGTGAGCCGCAGCGACGACCGCAGACACTGCTTGACCGCCGCATCGCAGCCGACCCGGGAGAACACGAATGTGATTGCGGGCAAAAGGCCTTCGCGGTCCAGCGTGCTGATCACGTCGGGCCGACCTGGTGGCCGGTAGATGCTCGGACGCCCCCTACCGCGGCCGCGCGGCTGCCAGTCTGCCAGCCGGTCCGCCTCGCGGCGATTTGCAATGTGGCGCAGCAGTTCGGGGTCGACGAGTAGTTCGCGACCGGACTTCGCCGCCTTCGATGCGCGGTAGTCAAACAGGTCGAACAGCCGCTTGCCCACCATCACGTGCTGCCACAACGGGACTGGGCGGTGTTCGTCGACGACGACGGTGGTGTCACCGCGCACCGTCTGGATCCAGCCGCCGAATTCCTCGGCGTTGCTCACCGTCGCCGACAGACTCACCAACCGCACTTCGTCGGGCAGATGCAGGATCACTTCCTCCCACACCGCACCGCGCATCCGGTCGGCCAGAAAGTGCACCTCATCCATCACAACGTGCGAAAGCCCGTACAGAGCAGGAGAATTCGCGTAGAGCATGTTGCGAAGCACCTCGGTCGTCATCACCACGACATCGGCGTCGCCGTTGATGGACTGGTCGCCGGTGAGCAGGCCGATGCGCTCAGGGCCGTACCGTGCCACCAGATCGTTGTGCTTCTGATTACTCAGCGCCTTGATGGGTGTGGTGTAGAAGCACTTTCGGCCAGCGGCCAACGCGAGGTGCACGGCGAATTCGCCGACGACCGTCTTGCCTGCGCCGGTCGGCGCGCACACCAGCACGCCGTGCCCGCTCTCCAATGCCTGGCAGGCGCGCTGCTGAAAGTCGTCCAGCGCGAAGGACAGCTGCGCGGCGAAGCTGGCGAGCTGGGTGCTAGGTGGCGTCGTCATCGACTACGACCCGGGACGGCGCAGGCACAGCGCTCGGCGGTTCGATCGGATCGGCGCTGCCGATCGGTGCCGCGAGGTCGTCGGGTACGTCCTCGGCCGCCTCACGTCTCGCCTTTCGCCTGTCGTGGACACGGGCGACCTGGATCGAAACCTCCAGCAGCAGTGTCAATGCCAGCCCCAACGCCAGCATCGAGAACGGATCCGACCCGGGTGTCGCGAACGCGGCGAAGACGAACAGCCCGAAGATCAGTCCGCGACGCCACGACTTCAACCGCGCGTACGTCAACACACCGACGAGGTTGAGCATGATGATCAGCAGCGGGAATTCGAAGCTGATCCCGAACACCAGCAGCAGGTTGATCAGGAAGCCGAAGTACTGCTCACCCGAAAGGGCGGTGACCTGCACGTCGCTGCCGACGGTCAGCAGGAAGTGCAGCGCCTTGGCGAGCACGATGTAAGCCAGCACGGCACCGGTGACGAAAAGCACCGCGCCGACTGCGACGAACGCGCTCGCGAACCGCCGTTCCTTTTTGTACAGGCCGGGCGTGATGAACGCCCACAGCTGATAGAGCCACACTGGACAGGCGAGGATGATTCCGGCCGTCAGCGCCACCTTGAGCCGAAGCATGAACTGATCGAACGGCGCCGTCGCCAACAACCGGCATTCCCCGTCGGGCGCGATGGTGGCGCGGGCGGACGACGGCAGCGAGCAGTACGGCCCGCGCAACCATTCGCCGAGGCTGTGAAAGCCGAAGAAGGTGTGGCTGTACCAGAAGAACCCGACGGTCGTCGTCACCACGACGGCGGCCACCGCGATCAGCAGACGGGTACGCAGTTCGGTCAGATGCTCGACCAGCGACATGGTGCCGTCGGGATTGACCCGCGACCGACGTCGACGAGGATCGAGTTTCTTGAAGATTCCTGGAGTCTGCACGGGCTATCTACGCCGCATCATGCTGCGGCCAGTGAATTCGCGTTGGGTCAGGCCGGGCGATGGTCCGACGGCTGCTCAGCCTGCGGAGCCGGCGGTGGCGTGTCGACGCGTTCCGAGGCGATCGGCGTGGCAGGGGGCGCCGCGGCCTCCGGCTTGGAGTCCGACTGCATCTCTTTGATCTCGGACTTGAAGATCCGCATCGACTTACCCAGCGAGCGCGCCGCGTCGGGGAGCTTCTTGGCACCGAAGAGCAGCACGAACACAGCGATAACGATTAACCAGTGCCAGGGTTGTAGACCACCCAATTTGGTCACCTCCAGACGTCTGGACCGAGTCTACCTGCCGCTGCTGTCCGCTCCGACCTCGTAGGCCTGCAGCGCGGCGGTGGCCGACTCCCGCACCCGCTGCGCCAGCGCCTCGGGTTCGAGCACACGCACCGCCGACCCGAAGCCGAGCACAAATCGCGCCATCCACTCGTCGGACGCGTAGGTCATCGCGGCCTCACAGGCTCCGTCGGGCAGCTCGCGGATGACGCGCAGCGGGTAGTAGTCGAACATCCACGACGCGGACCGATCGATCAACAACCTCGCTGACGGCAGCGACGGGTCGCCGTCGAACAGTGAAGTGTCGGGTTCGGCCTGCACGGCGGGCTTCGGCGGGGCTGACGGCTCGTCGAGTACCTGAGCGTCGACGATGCGGTCAAAACGGAAGAGGCGCACGCCCTCGGCCGACCGGCACCAGGCCTCGAGGTAGCTGTGGTCGGCGACGAGCACGACGCGGATAGGATCCACGGTCCGGCTGGAGAGCATGTCGTGGGAGGCCGAGTAGTACTCGATCGTGAGCGCGCGACCATTGCGCACCGCGGCGCGGACGGCCGCGGCGGCCTCGCTTTCCACGGGGGCGGGCTCGTCGACGGCGGCTTCTGCGCCCTGACTCAGGGTGCCTGCGGCGGATTCGATCTTGGCGATCGCGCTGCGGGCGGCCTCGGGGTCGACCATGCCGGGCACGTCAAGCAGTGTGCGCAGGGCGACGAGGATGCCGGTGGCTTCGGGTGAGGTCAGTCGCAGCGGGTGGTCGATGCCTGCGGTGAACGTGACTTCGATTGTGTCGCCGGAGAATTCGAAGTCGATGAGGTCACCGGGACCGTAGCCGGGCAGGCCACACATCCACAGCTGGTTGAGGTCGTCGCGCAGCTGTTTGACGGTGACGCCGAGGTCGGATGCGGCTTCGGCGTAGGTGATCCGCGGGTTGGCCTGGAAGTACGGCACCATGTTGAGCAGCCGGACCAGGCGGGTCGAGACGGTGGTCACGCGGTGACCTCGTCGGTCTGGCCGGCCTGCGCGCGGAGCCGGGCCAGCACATCGTCGCGCAGAGACTGGGGCTCGAGCGCGACGGCATCCGGACCGTAGCTCGCGATTTCGCGCGCCAGTGGGTCGGGCATGCCGTATTCCACGGTGAGTTCGTCGCCGACACGGTCGCCAAGTGCGCGGGGGCCGACGACGGTGCCGCGACGTCGCAGCGCCGTCGCACGCCCGGTTGCGACCCACACGCTGGCGCGGGTTCCGCCCGCGGGGTCGCTGACGACGCGGTCGACGATCTCGCGCAGATTGACGTTCTCCGGCCGCGTGACCGCGCCGGGCGGGCCGATCGGAGTGACGCCGTCGCCGATGCGGGACAACCGGAAGGTGCGGGGGGCGTTGCGGTCGCGGTCGTGGCCGACCAGATACCAGCGGCCGCGGTCGGTGACGACGCCCCAGGGTTCGACGGTTCGGGTCGTGTACGGGTCGCTGCGGGAGGGTCGATGCGGGAACTGCACGGCCTGGCCAGAGTCTATGGCGGACAACAGGATTCCCAACACATCTTCGGAGCCACGCAGGCCGGGTAGGACGGCGGTCGAGGTGATCGCGATGCCGGAGTCGGCCGCGTCGACGTCGACGCCGGCGGCACGCAGTTTGAGGAGTGCGCCCTGCGTGGCGGTGATGAGTTCTGGTGACTCCCACAGTTGGGTGGCGACGGCGACGGCAGCGGCCTCGTCGGCTGTCAGCTCCACAGCGGGCAGCGCGTAAGCCTCGCGGTTGATGCGGTAGCCCTCGGTCGGGTCGAACTGCGATACGCGGCCGGTCTCCAGCGGAATGCCGAGGTCGCGCAGTTCGTTCTTGTCGCGCTCGAACATGCGGGAGAACGCTTCGTCGCTGGCGCTGTCGGCGTAGCCGTAGACGGTTTCGCGGATGCGCTCGGCGGTGATGAAGGTGCGCGTGGACAGCAGCGCGATGACAAGGTTCATCAGTCGCTCGACTTTGGAAACGCCCACTCGCAACACCTTAAGCCTTCATGGCCGTGTCACTTCGCCGCGGAGCCCGCCAGCGCGTCGGAGGTCAGCACGCTCAGGTGCTGCCAGTAGACCCAGTCGGCGATCGCCCCACGTTGGGCGGCGGCGTCGGGGGCGGTGTGCGCGCGATAGAGGGCCTGTTCCTGCGCGTGGTCGGCGTATTTGACGAATGCTTCAAGATGCGCGATGCCGCGTTCGGGGTTGGTGCTCATCATCGGCTTCATCACCTCGAACCACAGATTGCTGGTCTCGTCGACGGGCGGGTTCGTGTCCGACGACGCGGGCGGCAGCAGCTCGGACAGACCGCTGGCGCTGACGCTTGCAAGCCTGGCGGCGGCTTCTGGGGCGATGACTGCTAACCGGTTGCGGCCCTGCATCTTTCCGCTGTCGGGAATGTCGTCGGATCGAAGTGTGACTTTAGGGGTGCCGGGATCGAAGTTCTTGAATTGGTCTTCGGTGGCCACTACCGCACGCAGGCGCAAGTTGTGGTGCTGTGCCCAGCCCTGGACGGCGAGAATCGGATAGGTCGTCCACTTGGCCCGCTCGCCGAGCGGGATGGATTCGTCGGCGCTGGCCATACGGACCTGATCGGGAAGGTTGACGCCGTCGGGGATGTAGCCGAGCCCGTAGCTGTTGGCGACGACGATTTGGCCATCCTGGGTCAGTGCGGTCACCCAGAAGAAGCCGAAGTCGATGTTGGGTTCGGCGTTGAGGGCGGCGCCGATGCGGCGGGCCAGTTGCAGTGGGTCGCTGCCGCCTGCGGATTGGCGGCGCAAAGCGCCGGCGGTCGCGGCGGCGGCGATGGCGTCGCGCTCGGCGCGCGCGGCCGAAACCGGTACGGGCGCAGGCGCTCCCACAGGACTGGTGGCGCCAGCCGCGGAGGCGGGCGCGACGCCGGCGCCCATCGATGTGGGCGCAGGCGCCGCTGAGCTTGGAGGCGCCAAGGGCGCAGCGGGTGGCGGTGTGGGCGGCGGACCGAGGGGCATTGAGGGTGCGGGCGGTGCGCCGGGAGCGGGAGCCGCACCGACGGACGGTGCGGGTGGCGGGGCGACGTGCCCGGCGGGAGCGCCGGTAGGCGCGGGTGCGCTCGGTGTCGGCGGAGGCGCGTCGGGAATCGGGGCGGGGCCCGGTGGTGGCACTGGCGGAGCCACCGGCTGGGCAGCGGCCATCGGAGTATTGGCCATCTGCGGCGTCAACGGCATTGTCTGTGGTGGCACCCCCGTGGACTGCCCACTGGCGCCAGCCTGCGCGCCGTCTGTCGTGGACGCGCCTTGGCCGGACGATGCAGGGTTGACCGCAGTATTGGTGGGCGGGCCCGCGCTCGGGCCCGAAGTCTGCGATAGCGGTGAGGTAGGACCGGGACTGCTCATGCCGGGAGAGGCTGGCGCACCCGGCGCAGACCCGCCGCCGAGTCTGGGTGCGGGCGGCGCGGCAGGGCCAGGACCGCTGGAAGCGGCGGCAGCAGGCGGTGGAGCCGCGGTCGCTGGTCGACCATCGGGGGGCGGCACATAGCCTGCGGTTACAACTTGGCCGCTGTTCTTGCTGCCGACTCCCGCCGGGGTTCGTGATGGTTGTGGATCCGGTGTATAGCCCGAGAGTAAATATCCAGTTGTGTTCTTGCCGCCAGGTACTGCAGGAGAACCCGGTGGCGGCGGGGGCGGTTGCTCGGCGCCGTTTCCGTTGTTGTCGTCAGGCGCGCCGGGAACGTCGGATGGCGGTGGAGCTGACGGCATGACGCCGTCCGCTCCAGGCGTTCCGAGGGGAACATTCAGATTGCCCGAAAGCTCAACAGTATTGGCGGAGACGACACCGGCATTCTCGGCAACGCCGGACGCTACCCGATCCGTAATCCGGGCGGCACGCACCTCCCCTCTAAGGTTTGCGCTGTTCAAGTTTTCGCAGTCACGCTGAACGTCCTCGGCGTTCTTGTTCACGGCTGTCTTGGTCTTAACCACCGAGGCTTCCATATTTCGAAGCCTGCGTGCTGCATCCTCCGCTGCTTTGGCGTTGGCCTCGTGCTTGTCAATTATCGCGCTCGCTTCATCAAGCGCGGCCTGCGAGCCCGAACCGTCCCATGAATCTGAGAGCTTCATCATCTGAGTGCGCGCGGCCGGAATTACCACGTCGCGCAGGTGGGACTTGAGCGACTCGAACGACGTAGCCGCGCTCGCCAGCATGTCTTCGTTTACATGCACCCATCCGGCGCCCTTCACCGTCTTGCCGCCGTACTCACTGTCGTCGGGCATAATCGCCACTGCACATCACCGCCTCGACCAACATAAGAGCCTTGTCCCGCCTACGATTTGGTTGCTCCGCAGGCCGCCTTCACAACGCTGCTGAATGAGATTGCCGTCTCGGAAAGAAAGTTGTCGGCGGGCACGTATGTGGGCAGCGATTGAACATACGCGCGGCGGTATTGCGCGGACAGTTCAGCGAAGTCGCGAAGCGTGAGATTGCCACTATCCTCGCCCAGACCCTGCAACTTGTCTGCGAACGCATTCATCGTTGGCGCTACCGCGTCATACACGGCGCGTTGTTGCGGACTCAGTTGGCTTGCCGGGATGTCAGACGGTGTCGCGAGCCAATCGGCGGTCTCGTGATCGAAATCGTCTAGCGCTGTCGACCAGTCTCCGCAAACCGGGTTAGAACCGGGAAGAAATCGCTCGGGTGCCGCGGGATCTCCCACTGGCGCGACCTCGGACGGCGACGCAGGGGACGGAGTCAGCGGCCACCGTGCAGGTGCCGAGCCGTAGCTGATGGCGGCACAGACGTTTCCAATAGTTCGCCCTATCGCCACCGAGACGAGTGCCAGCTTGTCGTCAACGGGTTTGTATGTAGGAATTCCGTTGACGTAGGCACGCGAATAAGCGATGTATTGTTCGTAGAGTTCGCGCATCCCCCGGTGTGGTGTCAGCTTCGCCAATGCAACCATTTGGTCAGCGGCGTTTCGCATTGCATTCCCCATGGCCTCGTACTGGGAGCGCATTTCGGGAGTCCACGCCGAGGACGGCACCGTCGCATCGCGCTTGTTCCAACCGTTGGCCCCGACGTCTGCCAGTGTTTGGAGGATCGGCCTCGTCGCCGCGCAGGTCGGATCTTCCGTGATAACCGCTACCGGCCCTTTGTCGTTCGCGCTCGCGATGCCATACGGTGGCGCGCTCGAAGTTGGGGTCGGCGAATTTCCTGAATCTTTCCCGACCACCATCACCGTGATGGCGACCGTCACCGCGATCACCGCGAGCAGAGCGATGCCGCCAAAGATCCACTTGCCCTTGCCTCCTCGCGGCGGCGGTGCAGCAGGCGGAGGCCCCCACGGCTGCTGCGGGCCCCACTGCGGTGCACCACCCGTCGGCGGCGGTCCCCACGGTGCACCGCCAACAGGCTGACCGCCCATCGGCGGTGGAGGCGGAGGCACACTCATCGGCACGCCTTGATGTCGCGAATACTCATGTCAGAGAACGCTTTCCGGTCCGGATGTCGCAGGCCGTGTCGGCGCAGGCTTGTGCGGCTGCTGGGGCGCCTCCGGCGCAGGCGTCGGCTGCGGCTCATAAGCAGGTGCCCGCTCCGCGTTACTCGGCCCTTCAGCAGAAGGTGCCCTCTCCTCGGGCTTCTCGTTCGCGGCCTCCACGTGCCGCAGTTCGTCTCGCGGTGCATCGCCCGCTTGGTCCGAGCCCGAACCGGCCTTATCGCCTACGGTGCCGCCCATTTGGCCGACGCTCTGCATCGCGCTCTGCACACCTTGCATGATCCCCTGCGGAATCGATGCCGCCATGCCCGCCAATTGCATTGGTATCTGGGCGGCTTGCTGCGCCATTTGCATCGGCATGCCCATCATCTGGCCGAGCTGACCCGTATCACCCGCACCACTTCCGGCCGATTGCGCTGACCCGACTCCGGCTGCCGCACTGGCGGGCTCACCCAATTCACCCGCGCCCTGAATCTGCCGTCCTGCGGCGCCATCGGTGTTTTGATACTCAGTCCTCGCTGCATGCACATTCGCCGCGAACTGTTCCTCACGAGCAAGCGCCTCCGCGACACCTTGGGTAATCGCCGCCGCGACCTGTGGCGCAATCGCCGAAAGCATCACGCTCATCGGGTCGCCGCCGGGCGGTACGACAGGCGCTGGTGGGACGGTGACCTGAGCGGGATCCCAGGTGAGCGCCGGTTCATTTAACCTGAGGTTCTGATCAACCATGCGATGACACCCCTGCCAATTCACCCTTGGTAGCTGATGGACGCGCGTCCGCAACGCATAGCAGTCGACCTGCACTGCCAACACGCGACAACGGCTCACAGCGAGGAGTCGCTACGACAGCGCCCAGCAACCGCGCTCCAGCATTTGTCAGGCGCTTCGCACCGGCGTCGCGCAGGCTCGTGAAAGTCACTCAACCACCTTCAGAAACACCCGAACAGCACCAATTGGCGACGGTTGCAATTCCGGCGCGCGCATTCGGCATTCCCTCCAGCAGTCGTGCAGCAAAATGCTACCCGAGCCGCGAGTACGCCGACCGCGCCAATTTCGCGTTCTGGGGATGCCTACATCGAGGCGATGAGCCGCTTGACGCGTTCGTCGACCGACCGGAACGGGTCCTTGCACAGCACGGTGCGTTGCGCCTGATCGTTGAGCTTCAGGTGCACCCAGTCGACGGTGAAGTCACGGCCGGCTTCCTGCGCCGCACTAATGAACTCACCGCGCAGCTTCGCCCGCGTGGTCTGCGGCGGGGTATTCACCGCGGCTTCGATTTCCTCGTCGGTCGTCACCCGCGACGCCAGCCCCTTGCGCTGCAGCAGGTCGAACACCCCACGCCCGCGCTTGATGTCGTGATACGCAAGGTCGAGCTGGCTGATCTTCGGGTCGGACAGCTCCATGTTGTAGCGGTCCTGGTAGCGCTGGAACAGCTTGCGCTTGATCACCCAGTCGATCTCGGTGTCGACCTTCGCGAAGTCCTGGCTCTCCACCGCGTCCAGCTGCCGCCCCCACAGATCGACAACCTGCTCGATCTGCGAGTTCGGCTCCCGTGTCTGCAGGTACTCGACCGCGCGCTGGTAGTACTCCCGCTGAATGTCCAAAGCACTGGCCTGACGTCCGCCGGCCAGCCGCACCGGCCGTCGACCTGTCAGGTCATGACTGACTTCACGGATCGCCCGGATCGGGTTGTCCAGTGAAAAGTCGCGGAACGGCACTCCGGCCTCGATCATCTCCAGCACCAGCGACGCGCTGCCCACCTTGAGCATCGTCGTGGACTCGCACATGTTGGAGTCGCCGACGATGACGTGGAGCCGCCGGTACTTCTCGGCGTCGGCGTGCGGCTCATCGCGCGTGTTGATGATCGGCCGCGATCGCGTCGTCGCCGACGAGACGCCTTCCCAGATGTGCTCGGCGCGCTGCGACAAGCAGAAGGTCGCCGCTTTCGGGGTCTGCAACACCTTGCCCGCACCGCAGATCAGCTGGCGCGTCACCAAAAACGGCAGCAGTACATCGGAGATCCGCGAGAACTCGCCCGCTCGCACAATCAGATAGTTCTCGTGGCAGCCGTAGGAGTTGCCCGCCGAGTCGGTGTTGTTCTTGAACAGGTAGATATCTCCGCCGATGCCCTCGTCGGCCAGCCGCTGCTCCGCGTCGATCAGTAGGTCTTCGAGCACCCGCTCACCGGCGCGGTCGTGGGTGACCAACTGGGTCAGGTTGTCGCACTCGGCGGTTGCGTACTCGGGGTGGCTGCCCACGTCGAGATACAACCGCGCACCGTTGCGTAAGAACACGTTCGAACTGCGGCCCCACGACACCACCCGCCGGAATAGGTAGCGGGCGACCTCGTCGGGGCTCAGCCGGCGATGGCCATGGAACGTGCAGGTGACACCGAACTCTGTCTCGATGCCCATGATTCGTCGCTGCACGTAATCGAGACTACTTGCTGCTGCCCGGCCACGGCGGGCAAGCCGCGCTGTTGACAGTGGTTGGGGTTTCCGTCACGGTCCGCCGGCGACCACGCTGCATTGCTGAGGTTCTACGGCGAGCAGTCGCCTCCCCTGTGGATAACATCAGCGGCGGCGCCACAGAATCTGTCAGCATGAGGCATGGGGGGACGAACGGAAGTCGATCTGGGTCAGTTGCGCACTGTCGCCGACCACGTCATGCAAGCGGCAGACAACCTCGCTGAAATGCGTTGGCCAACACTGGATCCCGATGACATGCAGGGTTCAGCAGTCGGCAACGTCGCGGCGCCAGTCATGGTGGCTGCTCGGCTGACCGACGTGGTCGCCAACATGCGGGGGTGGGCGCTGGCCGCCCACATGTCGGCCGACGCCTTCGAACGCGCCGACCGTCGCAATCAGGAGCGCTTGGGTCGGTGACCCGGCCGACCGTCTCGCAGGCCGAAGCCTGGCGGCCCGATTCGCTGCGCCGCCTCGCCGACGGCTGGGATGACGCCGCACGCCGCTTGACGGCGGAAGTCGACACCGCCCTGCGCGAAATTGACGGTAGCAACCAATCCTGGACCGGTGCCGCTGCCGACGCCGCCCGGGGAAATGCACAT
Source organism: Mycobacterium sp. JS623 (assembly GCF_000328565.1). Lineage (NCBI taxonomy): Bacteria > Bacillati > Actinomycetota > Actinomycetes > Mycobacteriales > Mycobacteriaceae > Mycobacterium > Mycobacterium sp. JS623. The sequence goes on from NC_019966.1 coordinate 3,652,157, forward strand.
GGCATCGCGACCGGGAGTGACGACGCAGCCCGCCACCTCGTCACCGCCTCGGTGGCCGCACGAGACGGCGCTGACCAGATCGCCGTCGCTCAATCTTCGGTGCTGGAGAAGGTCGCCGAGGCCCGCGACGGCGGATTCGACGTGGCTGACGACGGAACCGTGACGATTCACGCCAACGCATCACCGCTGCTCATCGCCCTGTCTGGCGGCGACGCTGCCGTCGCGCACGACATGATGACGGTGCGAGCTGGCGAGTTGACCACGCAGATCACCGGCGCGCTGGATCGACTCGGTGCCGCCGACGCCGACACAGCCCTCGACATTGGGGAGGCTTTCGCGTCGGGGCCAACCCCGAAGGCCGCTGCGACGTTTCCGGCCGGCGCGTGGCCAGTGCAGGCATCCGACGTGGTGGCGGGCTGGCCCGCTATGAGCCAAGACCGAATCAGTGAGCAGATCGCCGCGATGACGCCCGCACAAAGGCAGCGCCTCGTCGCCGACTTTCCTCAGCAAGTCGGCAACACCGATGGCATTCCCTGGGGCATGCGTGCCGCCGCGAACCGCGTCAACATCGCCCAGGCGATCGTCGATGGCCTCAATGATCCGGCGGCCCAGGAACGAACGGCCTTTTACCGCGGCCTGCTCGGCGAGATCGACGATCCAACCCGCAGCGGCCAACGCATCGATCGGCAGATTCTCGCCTTCGACCCAGAACATGCATCGCTGGTCGAACTCAACGGCAACCTCGCGACGGCAAAGAGTGTGGCGGTGCTGGTGCCGGGGCTGAACACCACGATCGAAGGTTCGGCAGCCAATACCCGGACCGCCCGCCGCTTCGTGTCAGCCACCCGCGGTGACGTCGCGACCATCACGTATCTGGGCGGCCCCTTCCCGCGCGGCAACCGTGTCACCGGTGTCGTCGACGCGGCCGACCCGCGGTATGCGCTCGACATGGCGCCGCGGCTTGTCGCTTTCAGCGAAGACGTCGACCGCACCGTCGACGTCCCCGTCACCTACATCGGCCATTCGTACGGCGGGTCGATCGTGGGCACCGCCGAAGCACTCGGCCTGTCAGCCGACCGCATGTTGTACGTCGCTGCGGCCGGCGCAGGTGTCGGCGTCGACGATCCAGGCGAGTGGCACAACCGCAATCCGGATGTGCTGCGATTTTCGATGACGGCACCGGGGGACTTCATCCAGGCGGTGCAAGGCATACCCGGCGGACCGCATGGTGCCGATCCCGATGAGATGCCCGGCGTAATCCATTTAGCCACAGGGCATTACGATGACAGGCGGATCATGGCAGGCCCACAGGCCCACAGCGATGTGCTCAACTGGCCGTCTGACGCGTGGCGCAACATTCTGGCGGTCATTACCGGTGACCGCGACCGGATCCAGCTCGCAGGGTGAGCCGGGGATCCGGAGAAGCGATTTCGAGGACGGTGCAACAGTTGCTCGAGGGTCATCGTTGTCAATGTCGACGGCCGCGGCCAATCCGGCAGTACCACTTGGCACAACATGACATCCACACCGACGCGCACGATAAGCCGGCGGCTGCGCCGGGCGTTGGAGCATCGTCACCGCATGTGCGCGGTGCCCGGCTGTGGGGCCACCCGCGGTCTGCACGCCCACCACATCCAACACGTGCGCCGTGAGGCGCGTGTATTCCGATCGGAGGTGAGAGACCTCCGATGTTCGGCCGTCACAGCGGCCGGATAGAGCTGAGGGCAGCTGAATCCTGCAGGGATCGAGAGGGATTCAGTGGCAAGCGGCCCTGACAAAGCCACGGCGTGTCAGCACTGCCAGATGATGCGGCGCGTGGTGAGCAAGGTGAGAGGGCATACGTGAGGAACCAGTGTCGGAAGCCTCGTTATGTGGAGCCGGTCTGTAAACCTGGCGGACATCGGATCGGTGTTGTGGCGCACGTGGAAGCGATGTAGGCGGACGCGTCCGCTGCTTGCCTCAGCCAGGGCGGGCAGCAGCCGGTGGGGAATGGTCTGTGGCGTACCTACCGGGGCCATCGGGGTAAAGCTGGGTGCCGGCCTCACCAATCGGAATTACGTGAACACGGGAACCATTCGGGTGCTTCCCTTCCCGCATCCCGGCCAGGGGTGCGGCGGGTAGGTGTCGATGCCCACCGAGGGCACCGGGGTGGGGCGGAGCCGCTGTAGTACTGCGAGGCCGGGAAAGCCGGTCACATCGGGAAGGGCGGCAGTAGGACACGCAGAACAGGGGATTGCAATGTCAGAAGATGCGCCGATGAATATCGGTGCCGCGCTGGAGTTGCCGTTCGTGGCGGCTCAGCGGGTACTGAGGATGCAGACCAAACTGCACTGCTGGGCGGCGGCCGATCGTGGTCGTCGGTTCGATGATCTGTTCAACCTCGTGGCGGATCCGTGTTTCCTCGCCGTGGCGTGGACACGAGTCCGGGAGAACACTGGTGCCCGCAGTGCGGGGATCGACAAACGCACCGCGCGGGGCATCGAGGCTAGCGCCGACGGTGTGGCCGGGTTCCTCGAACAGTTGCGGGAAGCATTACGCTCCGGCACTTTTCGGCCCGTACCGGTGCGTCGAGTCGAGATACCCAAAGCGAGCGGCAAGGTCCGTAAGCTCGGTATCCCGACCGTGGCCGATCGGGTGGTGCAGGCGTCGCTGAAGCTGGTGCTGGAGCCGGTATTCGAAACGGATTTCTCCGATTCGAGTTATGGGTTTCGACCGAGGCGACGTGCCCAGGACGCGATCGAGGATATTCGGATGTTCGCTCATCGTGGTTATGAGTGGGTATTTGAAGCCGACATCGCGGCGTGTTTCGACGAAATCGACCACAGTGCCCTGCTGCAGCAGGTGCGGGGCCGAATCGGCGATAAACGCATTCTGGGGTTGGTCAAGGCATTCCTGAAGGCCGGAGTGCTGGACACCGACGGCGATACCTACGACACCTTTACCGGAACTCCCCAGGGCGGCATTCTCTCGCCGCTGCTGGCCAACATCGCCCTGTCGGTCATCGATGATCACTTCGACACCCAATGGGCGGCCCACCGTAACGGGTCGGCTCGCCGGAGCCACCGCCAGCACGGAGGCGCGACGTATCGCCTGGTGCGCTACGCCGATGACTTCGTGGTTCTGGTCTACGGTGAACGCGAGCACGCCGAACAACTGTGGGAGCACATGAGCGATCTGCTGGCACCGATGGGGTTGCGGTTGGCCCCGGACAAGACGCAGGTCGTGCATATCGACGAGGGCTTCGACTTTCTGGGGTTCCGCCTCCAACGGCATACCCAGTGGGGAAGCAACCGGGCATACGTCTACAGCTACCCGTCGCGCACATCGCTGCAGACGATGCGACGCAACCTCAAGACGGTGACCAAACGGATTACCCATCAATCCGCTGACCAGCTGTTCCGGCAACTGAGTCGGATGGTCCGCGGTTGGGCCCAGTACTTCCGGCACAGCTCAGCCAGCCAGGCCTATTCAAACATCCGCAACTACTTGTGGTGGCGGGTATGGAACTGGCTGCTGCATAAACATCCCGGCACCGGAAAACGGACCATGTGGGACCGACACCACGTGCGTGGCTGGCCGGAGTACAACGGCGTCCGGCTCTACGACCCCTCCACGATGCACATCCAGCGCTACCGCTACAGGGGCTCGCAGATTCCGACACCCTGGGAAACACCCATCGCCGCCCCAGCATGACCTATGGAGAGCCGGATGCGGTGAAAGTCGCACGTCCGGTTCGGGGGCGCGGCGGTGGGAAATAGCCCGGGCGACAAGCCCGGACACTACGCCCGCCGTCGACGCCTACTGGGAAGACGGCGGCCCCACCGAACTGGACAACCTGGTGCTGCTGTGCCCGTACCACCACCGGCTCCATCACCGCGGCGCCATCACCATCACCGGACCCGCCGACCGTTTGATCGTCACCGACAGCGACGGACTCAGCGCGGCCTCGCTCGCCCGGCCACCGACCAAACCCCCACCCGATGTGCCACCCTGTCCCGGGCCCCTGGGTGAGCGCGCCGACTGGTGGTGGTACGAACCCTTCCAACCCCAACCACCACCAACAAACACCAACTAGCTCGGGCTCAAACAGGGTGAGGCATAAGGGAATTCATGCGCGATACGTGCAGCTCGTGCATCGTGAAATTCGAGGCCGACAGCCAAGGCGCACCAAGCTTGCGCGCCACCGCAGCGCATGACGATCGGGCCGAGGTGCACTCTGATGTGAGCCAAGTCGGCGACGCTCGCGAAGCGGCCAGCCGTGCCGCCTCGAGTGCATTGGCGCCGGGAGTGTTGCAGGTCGCCGCAGCTACTACACAGGTGTCCCGACAAAACGAGCCAAATTCGGCCGTGGGACAGCCAGAATGGGCCGATGTGGTCGCGCAGCTCGCCCGTCGACGGGTTCCGGCTTGCCTTCGACCGCTTCGGAACCAGGGGTGCACCGGCCGTCGTGCTGCTGCACGGCTGGCCCGGCAACCGGCATGACTTCAGACGGGTCGTCCCGATTCTTGGCGACATTGCCGACGTCATCGTTCCGGATCTGCGCGGTTTCGGCGGCTCCGACAAACATGAGGTGGCGGTCCAGCACTTCTACAGCGCCACCGCGCAAGCCAGCAGCATCACCGGTCTGATCAAGGAACTGGACCTATCCGACGTCATCATCGCAGGCTACGACGTCGGGAGCCGCGTCGCGCAGAGTGTCGCGCGGATGCACCCCGAGCTGGTGCGGGGTCTTGTGCTCTCTCCCCCGCTCCCCGGTGCCGGCGATCGCGTGCTCACCGCGCACGCACAAGGCGAGTTCTGGTATCAGGCTTTCCACCAGCTTCCACTGGCCACGCAGTTGATCGATGGCAATCCCGACGTCGTCCGAGAATACTTGCGGCACTTCTGGACTCACTGGTCTGGCCCGAAGTTCACACTCGCCGAGGAATATCTGGACCGGCTCGTATCCGACTACGCGCTTCCAGGCGCGTTTACAGCATCGATTGCGTGGTACCGCGCGGGGGCAGGCACCGTCGCCCAGTCACTCATCGAGATGCCACCCCACGGCGCCATCAAGATTCACGTGTCCACCGATGTGCTCTGGCCGCAGCACGATCCACTGTTCCCCAGCGACTGGGCAGACCGCCTCGACGACTACTTCACCGACGCGCGGCTCCACATCGCCTCCGACGCCGGGCATTTCACGCCACTAGAGTGCCCGGAGCAGTTCGCCGAACTCATCCTCGTTCAGCAGCCGACGTAGTTCACCGAAACGTTCACGGCGAGCCCGCCCGTCGATGTCTCCTTGTACTTCGAACTCATATCGCGTCCGGTGGCGCGCATGGTTTCGATCACCTCGTCGAGGCTCACGCGATGTTCACCGTCGCCGCGCAACGCCATGCGCGCCGCGTTGATAGCCTTCCCTGCCGATATCGCGTTGCGTTCGATGCACGGGATCTGCACCAGCCCCGCGATCGGATCGCACGTCAACCCCAGGCTGTGCTCCATCGCGATCTCGGCTGCATTCTCGACCTGTTCCGGTGTGCCGCCGAGGATTTCGGCCAGACCAGCAGCCGCCATCGATGATGCGGACCCGACCTCTCCTTGGCAGCCAACCTCGGCACCGGAGATCGACGCCCGCTCCTTATAGAGCGAGCCGACCGCCCCAGCGGTCAATAGAAAACGAACCGCCGTGTCGTCCGGGTTCGCTGTCCCCGCCTCTGTGTAGTACACCGCGTAGTGCAGCACCGCGGGAATGATCCCTGCCGCGCCGTTGGTCGGCGCAGTCACGATTCGCCCACCCGAGGCGTTCTCCTCGTTGACGGCGAGCGCCACCAGGTTCACCCAATCCTCGGCGAACCGCGGATCGCGGTTGGGGTCTTCCTGACTGAGACGGTGATGCCATTGCCCGGCCCGCCGGCGCACTTGAAGCGCGCCCGGCAGCAGACCGGTTCGGCTGATGCCGCGCTGCTCGCACTCCACCATCACGTCGCGCAGATGCAGTAGCTCGGCGCGGACGTCCTCGGCGCTGCGCATGCCACACTCATGCGCGAGCATCACCTCGCTGATCGACCTGCCCGTACCCGAAGCCAAAGCGAGCAGTTCTGCGGCCGACGAGAACGACGTTTCGTCATCCTCAGCGGCATGATCACTGGCGTCCTCGCCCTCGGTAACGACGAATCCGCCCCCGATGGAGTAGTACGTCCGCCGGTGCAGCGTGCTGTCGTCGGCGCCGCGCGCCGTGAGCGTCATCCCGTTCGGGTGGAAGTCGAGTACCGTCCGCGTGTACAGCGCGATGTCGTCCTCGGACAACGCAATTGGCACTCGTCCGCCGAGCATGATCTTGCCGCTGTTGCGCAGCCGCTCCCGCCCGGCTTCCACCTCTTCGGACTCGATCGTCTCCGGGCGGTGCCCCTCGAGCCCGAGCAGAACCGCGGATAGCGTGCCGTGGCCCCGGCCCGTCGCCGCCAGTGACCCGTACAGCTCGACCCGCACATCGGCCACCCGCGCGAGAACCCCAGAGGCGTCCAGGTCGGCGACGAAGTTCGCCGCCGCCCGCATCGGTCCGACGGTATGCGAACTCGATGGCCCGATGCCGACCTTGAAGAGTTCAAAGACACTGATGGTCACTGACAGTCCTTCCCTGACTAGAGCGGCGAGTAGAGCGGATGACGCTCGGCGAGCTCGCTGACCGCCCGCGCCCACTTCGCGGTGTCCGCGTCCGGCGTGGCGATCAGGCACTGCGCAATGAGATCGGCGACGGCGGCGAAGTCCTCGGCATCAAAGCCGCGGGCTGCAAGCGCAGGCGTGCCGATACGCAGCCCGGACGTCACCATCGGCGGCCGCGGATCGAATGGAACAGCGTTGCGGTTCACCGTGATCCCGATCGTCGCCAGCCGGTCCTCGGCCTGCCGCCCGTCGATGTCGGCGTTGCGCAGATCGACGAGTACTAGATGGACATCGGTGCCACCGGTGAGCACGGCGATTCCCGCATCGCGCACGTCGGGCGCCGACAGCCGCTCGGCCATGATCTTTGCGCCCTCGATGACGCGCTGCTGACGCTCGACGAAATCGGGCATCGCCGCCATCTTGAAGGCCACCGCCTTGGCCGCGATCACGTGCTCCAGCGGTCCACCCTGCTGACCGGGGAACACTGCCGAGTTGATCTTCTTGGCGATGTCCGCGTCCTTCGTCAGGATGATGCCGCCGCGCGGTCCGCCAAGGGTCTTGTGCGTGGTCGAAGTGACCACGTGCGCGTGCGGCACCGGCGACGGGTGCAAGCCCGCCGCCACCAGCCCTGCGAAGTGAGCCATGTCGACCATCAGGTACGCGCCCACCTCGTCGGCGATCGCCCGGAACCGGGCGAAATCCTGGTGCCGCGGGTAGGCCGACCAGCCGGCGATGATCATCTGCGGTCGGTGTTCGCGGGCCGCCTCGGCAACCTGATCCATGTCGATCAGGTAGTCGTCGCGCGAGACCCCGTAGGCGGCAACGTTGTACAGCTTGCCCGAGAAGTTCAGCCGCATTCCGTGGGTGAGGTGACCGCCGCAGTCGAGCGAGAGTCCGAGGATGGTGTCGCCCGGCTTGAGCAGTGCATGCATGACGGCCGCATTGGCCTGCGCACCAGAGTGCGGCTGCACGTTCGCGAACTCGGCGCCGAACAGGAACTTGATTCGGTCGATCGCCATCTGCTCGATGACGTCGACGTGCTCGCAGCCGCCGTAGTAGCGCCGCCCGGGGTAACCCTCGGCGTACTTGTTAGTGAGCACCGAACCCTGCGCCTCCATGACCGCGAGCGGCGCATGGTTCTCCGAGGCGATCATCTCCAGGCCGGTGCGCTGGCGTTCTAGTTCCTTGCCGATCAACTCCGCAATCTCGGGATCGAAATCGGCGAGGCGTTCGTCCAGGACGCTCATGTCGATGCTCCGTTCGTAGGGGCTTGAGTAGTGAATACCAGAATGTCGCAAACTGATATATCAGAGTGTGATCGGCATCATAGCTGCGTGCGGCTTTGACGGTCAAGGATCAGCATTGCCGCCTTGTTACCAGCGAGTTTCGTTTGGCGCCCCCTCTTGACAGTGACGTGGGACACGGTTCAGTCTGTTGCATGTAGAGGGTTCTATTGCGCAATACGCAACATAGGATGCTGGGCGAGAGGCCGGACTAGGTGGCGGAACACCTGAATATGTTCATTGCGGGCGAATGGCGCCCCGCGCTCGACGGCGCACGGCGAGAGATCCGATGCCCGGCCGATGGCCAGCTGGTCGCGCAGGCCGCCGAAGCCTCCGCCGAGGACACCCATGCGGCGATCGCCGCGGCGCGCGAGGCCTTCGACACCGGCCCATGGCCGCACATGCCAGAACGCGAACGCGCGGAGGTGTTGCGGCGCACCGCCGACCTGATCGACCGCGACCGAAAGGATTTCGTCCGCGCCGAATCGCTCGACACCGGCAAGCGGACCGTCGAGGCCGAATACGACATGGACGACGTCACGGCGTGCCTGCGTTACTACGCCGGCATCGGCGGCACCGAGGCCGGCCACGTGGTGGACACCGGTAAAGCGGATGCGATCAGCCGTCTGGTGTACGAACCGGTCGGCGTCTGCGGACTGATCACGCCATGGAATTACCCTCTGCTGCAAGCTAGTTGGAAGGTTGCGCCAGCGCTGTTGGCGGGCAACACCTTCGTCCTCAAGCCAAGTGAGTTGACACCGTCGACTTCGGTCCTGCTGATGCGCGCATTGGAGGAAGCGGGTATGCCGGCCGGCGTCGGCAATCTCGTCCTCGGCGCCGGGCCTGCCGCGGGCGCACCACTGTCGGAACACCCTGACGTGGACATGGTTTCGTTCACCGGCGGTGTCCCGTCCGGCACCAGGGTGATGGCCGCCGCCGCGGCGACCGTCAAACGCGTCGCGCTGGAACTCGGCGGCAAGAACCCCAACGTCGTCTTCGCCGATGCCGACTTCGACACCGCCGTGGACTTCGCGCTCACGGCTGTGTTCCTGCATTCGGGACAGGTCTGTTCGGCGGGGGCCCGACTGATCGTCGAGGAGTCGCTGCACGATCGGTTCGTCGACGAAGTCGTCCGGCGCGCCGAAGGGATCACGCTCGGCGGACCATTCGACCCCGACGCCGAGACCGGTCCCCTGATCTCCGCCGCACACCGCGAAAAGGTCGAGGCCTACGTGGCCGCCGGACTCGCTGAAGGCGCAGTGCTGCGCTGCGGCGGCCGCCGACCCGACGACCCGCGTCTGAACGACGGCTTCTACTATCCCCCAACGGTTCTGGATCGCTGCGACTCCGGCATGACGGTGACCAAGGAGGAGTCGTTCGGCCCGGTGCTCACCGTCGAGACCTTCACCGATGAAGACGACGCGGTGCGGATCGCCAACGACACCGAGTACGGGCTCGCAGGCGCGGTCTGGACCCAGGACGCCGGCAAGGCTCAGCGCGTCGCACACCGGCTGCGGCACGGGACCATCTGGATCAACGACTACCACCCCTATGTGCCGCAGGCCGAATGGGGCGGCATGAAGCGCTCCGGGAACGGCCGCGAACTCGGCCGCACAGGACTCGACGAGTACCGCGAGATCAAACACATCTGGCAGAACACCAACCCGCGACCCGAGCGCTGGTTCCGGGGTTGACCCCGCGATCCACCACATCTCGAAAAGACCGACAGCCCAATAAGTTAGGAGATTTCGGTGGCCATCCATACAGAGAGCGCGCCCACAGCGGCGGTCGCCCCGCCCACCCCACGCCGCAGTGACGCGGAGTTGAGCGTCAACGGACTGTGGAAGGTCTTCGGTGCCAAGGCTTCTGACGTCGCGGACGACGACAGCATGGGCCGGCTCAGCGTCCAGGACATCAAGAAGAAGACAGGGTGCGCAGTCGCCGTGCGCGATGTCAGCTTCGACGTCGGGTGCGGCGAGGTGTTCGTCGTGATGGGTCTGTCCGGGTCCGGAAAGTCCACTCTCGTGCGATGTCTGACGCGGCTGATCGAGCCGACCAAGGGCCAGGTGGTGTTTCAGGGCACCGACATCATGTCCGCCGACGAGAACCAGCTGCGCGATCTACGCCGCAAAAAGGTCTCAATGGTTTTCCAGCATTTCGGCCTGCTTCCGCACCGGCGGGTGCTCGACAACGTCGCGTACGGACTCGAGGTCAAGGGCACCCCGAAGAAGGAGCGGCTGAAGCGCGCCGGCGAGGTGACCGAATTGGTCGGACTCGCCGGTTACGAGTACTCCTACCCGGATCAGCTCTCGGGCGGAATGAAGCAGCGCGTCGGCCTGGCCCGCGCTCTGGCAAGCGATCCCGACATGCTGCTATTCGACGAGCCGTTCTCGGCGCTGGATCCGCTGATCCGGCGGGACATGCAGAACGAGGTGATCCGGCTGCACCACGAGATGGGCAAGACGATGGTGTTCATCACCCACGACCTGTCCGAGGCGCTGAAACTCGGCGACCGAATCCTGATCATGCGCGACGGCGCGATGGTTCAGGTCGGCACCGGCGATGAGCTGGTCGGCGCACCGGCCAACGACTACGTCCGCGAATTCGTCAGCGACGTGCCCCGCTCGCGGGTGCTGACTCTGAAGTGGATCATGCGCGAGAAGCGCCCCGACGATTCGCTCGACGGCCCAGAGATGGCGCCCACCACCGTGATTCGCGACGCCGTCGACCCGGTGCTGGCTGCCGACAAGCCGATCAAGGTGGTCGAGGACGGCAAGCTGCTCGGCATGGTCGGCCGCAGCGAGATCCTCGCCGTGATCGGCAAGGTCGACGAGGGCGGCGCATGATGGCCACCGTCACGGTAGAGCCACCTCCCGCCCCAGCGGCGCCGGAAGCACAGCGGCAGACGTCGTGGCTGTCCCAACGTGGGCCCGCGCAATTCATTGCCGTCATCAGCGCAGTGCTCGCCGCGTGGGTTGTGCTGTACCAATTCTTGGCGGGCCGCAATACCCTTCCGCTCGCGCCGGCCGACACGAAGTGGTTACACGTCTGGCTGTCCGATCTGCAGACCTCCGTCGGCGAAGGCCGAAACACCAACCCGCTGTTCACCTATTTCTTCAATCCGATCCGGTCGGTGATCGACGCTTTCGGCACCGCGATCGCCGACCTGATCGCGCACCCGGTTGACGGACGACCTGTGCCCTACATCGGGTGGCTGGGCGTCGTCGTCCTTTTGACGGCCCTGGCTTGGGTGCTGGGCAACTGGAAGGTCGGTCTGCTCACGCTGTGCGGCTTCTTGTTCATGGGACTACAGGGCCTGTGGCAGGACAGCATGGAGACGTTGGCGCTGACCATCGCGGCGGTGGCGATAGCACTACTCATCGGAATTCCGTTGGGGATCTGGGCGGGCATATCGGATGGGTTCAACCGCATCATCACCCCCGTACTCGATTTCATGCAGATCCTGCCGTCATTCGTCTACCTCGCACCGCTGACGCTGGCGTTCCTGATCGGCCCGGCAGCGGCGATCATCGCGACGGTGATCTACGCGGCTCCCCCCGTCATTCGCCTTACCGCCCACGGCATTCGGTCGGTGCCCTCGGAGTCACGTGAGGCGGTCGAGTCGCTGGGCGCCACGCGATCTCAGGAGTTGTTCGGGGCCCTGTTGCCAATGGCCAAGCGGACCATCGTGCTTGGCATCAACCAGACCATTATGGCGGCGCTGGCGATGGTGACCATCGCCGCGCTGATCGCCGCGCCCGGGCTCGGCCAGGTGGTGGTTCAGGCATTGTCGACCCAGGACGTCGGCACCGCATTCAACGCCGGCCTGGCGATCGTGATCATGGCGATCATCCTGGATCGGACCACCACCGCCGCCAGCGAGCGCGTGGAGACCCAACGGCGAAAATCCGCTGAGCCCAGCAAGTATCGGCGTCCGGGAATCGCGATCGGCGCCGTCGTCACGGCGATCGCAATCTGGCTGTCCTATACCTACCAGCTGGTCGCGATCTTCCCGTCATCGCTGCAACTCGGCTCGATCCACCTCGGACTGGATGTGGGCACGCCAATCATCAACGTCGCCAACGGCGTAACGAACTGGGCGCAAACCAGCTTCTCTGGCGTGACCAATGGACTCAAGGACGTGGTGACCGCAGTCGCGCTGGACCCGCTGCAGAAACTACTGGACAACTCACCGTGGTGGCTCGCGTTCGTGGCCATCACCGCGATCGCGGCGATCATCGGAGGCCGGATCGCTGCGCTGATCACTGCCGTATGCCTCGTGCTGATCCTGTGGCCGCTCGAGCTCTGGCAGGCGACCATGGACACCTTGGCCGCAGTACTGGTCGCGACCGTCATCGTCGTAGCGCTCGGGGTCGTGATCGGCGTGTGGATGGGCCGCAGCCCGACAGCGGACAAGATCGTGCGACCGTTCCTGGACGCCGCGCAGACCATGCCGTCGTTCGTGTACCTGGTGCCGTTCCTGGCGCTGTTCTCGGCATCGCGGTTCACCGGCATCGTGGCCGCAATCGTCTACGCCGCACCGGTGTCGATCAAGATCATGGCCGACGGAATTCGCGGGGTCTCCCCGGAGACCGTCGAAGCAGCGCGCTCAGTGGGGTCGAACACCTGGCAAGTCATCACCAAGGTGCAACTGCCGATGGCCGCTCGCTCGCTGACATTGGCCACCAATCAAGGCCTTATCTATGTGCTCTCCATGGTCGTGGTCGCAGGCCTGGTCGGCGGCGGGGCGCTGGGCTACCTGGTCGTGGCCGGCTTCGCACAGACCAGCCTGTTCGGCAAGGGCCTGGCGGCGGGCCTGGCGATCGTGCTGCTCGGCACGATCCTCGACCGCACGACTGCTGCCGCGTCGAAACGGATAGGACGGACGAACGAATGAAGCGAATCGCCATCGCAGCGGTAGCACTTGCGCTGCTGATCTCGGGCTGCAACGCGACCAAGGTCTCGGATCTGCAGAGCCGTGGCGAACTGAAGCCAGGCAGTAAGCCGTGCGGCACCTTCAATTTGGCCGTCAACTCGTGGGTCGGATACGAAGCCAACGCCGCGGTCATCACATATCTCGCCGAGAACGTGTTGGGCTGCATTGTGAAGCAGCGGCACATCGCCGAGCAGGTGTCCTGGCAGGGCATGTCAACCGGACAGGTGGACGCGATCCTCGAGAACTGGGGGCATGACGACCTGCGTAAGCAGTACATCGACAACATGGGCGTCGCCCAGAGCGCAGGCTCCACCGGCATCAAGGGACAAATCGGCTGGTACGTGCCGCCGTGGATGGCCGAGCAGTATCCCGACATCACGGATTGGCGCAATCTCAACAAGTACGCACATCTGTTCAAGACCTCGGAGTCCGGCGACAAGGGCCAACTTCTCGACGGGGATCCGGCCTACGTCACCAACGACGATGCGCTCGTGTCCAACCTCGGGCTGGATTACAAGGTGGTCCAGGGCGGTAGCGAAACCGCCCTGATCTCCAGCATCCGCCAGGCCCAGGAACAGCGAAAGCCGCTGCTCGCCTACTTCTACTCGCCGCAGTGGTTGTTGAGCGAGGTGCCGATGGTCAAGATCAAGCTGCCGCCGTACACGGATGGATGCGACGCCGACCCGGCCAAGATCGCCTGCGACTATCCGGATTACGACCTGGACAAGATCGTTGCGACCAAATTCGCACAGTCTGGCAGTCCGGCCTACACCTTGGTGAAGAACTTTCAGTGGACCATCCAGGACCAAAACTCCGTCGCCCGCTCGATCGCCGTAGACGGCTTGAGCGACGACGAAGCCGCTAAGAAGTTCATCGATGCACACCCTGACCTCGTCGCCAAGTGGCTGGCTGGTACCGGGGCGGACAAGGCCGCCTAGGTCGGCTCAAAACGCGAGGTAGCGACGGTAGAACTCGCGTTTCGCAGCACTTGACAAGGGCAGCGGATTTCCATCAAGCTGTTGCATAATACGAATCACGTTTCATAATCCGATACGACTAGGTCACACCGGGGAGGTCGCGCTCGTGCTCGAAATCTGTCCTCTGGCGGCCCTGCCTCGCGGTGAGGCGCGCAGGGTCGAAGCGGATCCACCGATCGCGGTGTTCCACACCGATGACGGCGAGGTATTCGCGATCGACGACACCTGCACGCATCAGGACGCGTCGCTGGCCGACGGGTGGCTCGAGGGCTGCGACATCGAATGTCCGCTGCACGCCTCACGTTTCAACCTGCGCACGGGCGCGGTGGACGCGCCGCCCGCGAAGCTTCCGGTGCGCACCCACGAGGTGGTCATCGTCGACGACGTGATCAACGTGGTGCTCAACGATGCCCCACCCAATCTCCCCCCCGGCCTCACGACGCGTACGGGCGGCGAGGCGGCGCAGTGAAAAGCGTTGCCGTGATTGGGGCTTCGCTGGCAGGGCTGTCGGCGGCCCGCGCATTGCGCGCACAGGGATTCGACGGCGACCTGACGATCGTCGGCGACGAGGAGCGGCGCCCTTACGACCGTCCCCCGCTGTCGAAGGAGTTCCTCGCCGGCGACATTGGACAGGACGCGTTGGCCCTCGAGGCCGACGACGATGATCTGAACGCCGAATGGGTGCTCGGCGTGAAGGCGACACACCTCGACACCAGCGCGGCCGCGGTACAACTCGACAATGGCACCGCGATCCATGCCGACGGCATCGTCGTCGCGACGGGAGCGCGGGCACGGGCGTGGCCAGGCTCAGAAGGCCTCGCCGGCGTGCACGTGTTGCGGACTGTCGATGACGCCATGGCGTTGCGCGAGGAACTACGTCCGGGCGCGCGACTGGTAGTCATCGGCGCAGGCTTCATCGGAGCCGAAGTTGCCTCTACTGCAGCGAAATTGGGCCTAGACGTCACGGTCGTCGAAGCCGCGCTGGCACCGCTGGCCGGTCCGCTCGGCGTGCAACTGGGCGCCGCCGTGGCACGCCTGCACACCGAGCATGGCACGCGCCTGTTGTGCGGAGCTCCTGTCGCAGGCCTCATCGGCGAGGACCGCGTCACCGGAATCGAATTGGCCGACGGACGTCGGCTCGCCGCCGACATTGTTCTTGTCGGCATCGGCGCCGTACCCAACATCGAGTGGTTGCGCAACAGCCCCATCGAACTGGCCAACGGCGTTGTCTGCGATGCCGGTGGGGCGACCTCGATTCCGAATGTGGTCGCGGTGGGCGATTGCGCGGCATGGCATGAGCCCGCCGTCGGTTGGCCGCACCGTGTCGAGCACTGGACCGGTGCGCTGGAGCGGCCGGGCATTGCGGTTGCCACCCTGCTCGCGGGCGGACAGCACGACGGCAAGTCCGCCAAGCCCCCGTACTTCTGGTCCGATCAGTACGGCCGACGCATCCAGTTCGCGGGCATCGCCCATACCGGCGATGAGATCACCTTCGAGGTGGGCAGCGTACGCGATGCCAGCTTCCTCGCCGTTTATCGGCGTGGTGGCGAACCGGTCGCCGTACTGGGCATGGACCAGCCGAAGCTGTTCACCCGCTGGCGTCGCCAGCTGACTGTCGTTCCCGTCCCCGCATGACTTCTATTTCCGCAGAGGAGATCTCGATGACCACCGTCGGCCTGCCGCACAGCTTGATCTCGACGCTGCCCGGTAGCTACTACACCGACCCCACCATCTTTGCGATGGAACAAACACAGATCTTCGAGTCGATGTGGTTCTGCGCGGTGCGGTCCGCCGATCTCGACAAGGCGGGTGCGTTCAAGACAGTTCAGGTCGGCAACGAGAGTGTGTTGATCACCCGGTCCCGCACAGGCCAGGTGCGCGCGTTCTTCAACGTTTGCAGGCATCGCGGTGCGCAGCTGTGCACCGAGGAGAGCGGCGAAACCAAGCGCGCCTTCCAATGCCCTTACCACGCTTGGACTTACGACCTCGACGGCAAGCTGATCGCCGCGCCGAACCTGACCAAGATGCCCGATATCGACCGAGTCGAGTACGGGCTGCGCCGCATCGCAATAAAGGAGTGGCTCGGATACGTCTGGGTGTGCCTCGCCGAGGACCCACCCTCATTCGACGACACGGTTCGCAAGGACGTCAGCGACCGCCTCGGTGAAGTAGCGTTGATCGACCACTACGACGCCGAGCATCTGAGCGTCGGGCGCCGGATCCGCTATGACGTGAAGGCGAACTGGAAGCTCATCATCGAGAACTTCATGGAGTGCTACCACTGCGCCACCATTCACCCCGAGTTGACCGAGGTGCTCCCCGAGTTCGCCGATGGGCTGGCGGTGCAGTACCACGTCGGCCACGGCGCCGAATTCGCCGACGACGTCCGGGGATTCACCATCGACGGCTCACAGGGGCTGGACCAGATTCCCGGCGTCACCGCAGAGCAGGACCGGCGCTACTACGCCATCACGATCAAGCCGCAGGTGTTCGTCAACCTGGTGCCCGACCACGTCATCGTGCACCGCATGTTCCCGATGGCCGCCGATCGCACCGTCGTCGAATGCGACTGGCTGTACCTGCCGCACGTGGTCGAGTCAGGCAAGGACGTCAGCCGTTCGGTGGAGTTGTTCCACCGCGTCAACGAGCAGGATTTCGCTGCGTGTGAGCGTTGCCAGCCGGCGATGAGCTCACGCACCTACCGCGACGGCGGGGTGCTGGTACCCAGCGAGCATCACATCGGCGAGTTCCACAACTGGCTGCAGGCGAAGCTGACCCGATGACCGCGTCAGTCGAGGTGGCCCATCCGCTGGCTGACATCCGCCGCGGCGGCGACCACATCGGGGGTCACCTCGCGCATCCGCTCTGCGGTGAATCGGTAGACCGGACCGGATACGGACAGCGCCGCGATCACGCCACCGGTGTGGTCGCGGATCGGGGCGGCGACGGCGTTCAGGCCCTCCTCGAGTTCCTCGATCGACTGTGCGTAGCCGTCGCGCGCAGCGGCCTCGATCTGCGCCTCGAGCTCCCGTTGCGACGTGATCGTGTGCGGGGTGAGTCGGGTAAGTCCCGCCGCTGCCAACATCTTTCGACGGTCGTCGGGTGCCATGTAGGCGAGCAGAATCTTGCCGCTCGACGTGGCGTGCAGCGGCGTCAGCTCACCGACCCAGTTGTGCGTGGCAACTGCACTCGGCCCGCGCGCCTGGTCGATGTTGACGACGAAGTGCGAGCGCCGCACCGCGATATTGACCGTTTCGCCGAGCGCAGATGCGAGCTGTTCGCACACCGCACGGGACTGATGCGTGACGTCCAGTTGACCGGGCACCGCGCTGGCCAGCCGAAGGATGCCGAAGCCCAGCCGGTACTTTCCGCGTTCCTGGGTCTGCTCGACCAGTTCGCGTTCCTCGAGCGCCGCGAGCAGTCGGAACGCCGTCGACTTGTGCACGCCGATGTCCGCGGCGACCTCGCTGACACCGGCTTCGCCACGTTGGGCCAGGATTTCCAGCACGCTGATGGCGCGATCGACAGACTGCACGCCGCCGGTGCTCTCACCCCGCTCGTTGCTCATAGCGCAACTATACGAGACTTCGTTGCATATAGCGAAACTTGATGCGTATCACGCTTCACGGCAATAGCCTTTGAACACGTCTGCAGGAGGACAGCGATGGCCCAGAAAGATTCCACACGGTACGACTTCGTCATCGTCGGCGGCGGATCGGCGGGCTGCGCGCTCGCCAACCGCCTTTCGGCAAATCGATCCAACAAGGTTCTGGTGCTGGAGGCGGGCCGCAACGATTCGTTGTGGGACGTGTTCGTGCACATGCCTGCCGCGCTTCCGTTCCCCATCGGAAGTCGTTTCTACGACTGGAAATACGAGTCCGAACCCGAGCCGCACATGCACGGCCGTCGCATCTACCACGCCCGCGGCAAGGTGCTCGGCGGCTCGAGCAGCATCAACGGGATGATCTTCCAGCGCGGCAATCCGTTGGACTACGAACGCTGGGGCGCCGATCCCGGCATGGAAAACTGGGACTTCGCCCACTGCCTGCCGTACTTCAACCGGATGGAAAACTGCCTGGCGGCCGCGCCGGACGATCCGTATCGCGGCCACGACGGCCCGCTGGCCCTGGAGCGGGGGCCCGCAACGAACCCGTTGTTCGAGGCGTTCTTCACCGCGGGCGAGCAGGCCGGTTACCCGCGTACCGATGACGTAAATGGTTACCGCCAAGAGGGTTTCGCGAAGTTCGACCGCAACATCCGCAACGGCCGGCGGCTATCGGCCGCGCGCGCCTATCTGCATCCGGTGATGAACAGGCCAAATCTCGACGTACTCACCAGGGCGTTCGTCGAACGCGTCGTGTTCGAGGGCAAGCGCGCCGTGGGTGTCGACTATCGGCACGGGTTCGGCGGCAGCAAGCGGGTCCGCGCCGGTGAGGTGATCCTGTGCGGCGGCGCCATCAACAGCCCGCAGCTGCTGCAGCTCTCAGGTGTCGGCAACGCCACCGATCTGCAGGCGCTGGGCATCGACGTCGTGCATGACCTGCCAGGCGTCGGCGAGAACCTGCAGGACCATCTCGAGGTCTACATCCAGTACGCGTGCAAGCAGCCGGTCACCATGCAGAAGTACATGAAGTGGCGTTACCGGCCGTGGATCGGCGCCAACTGGTTGTTCCTGCGCCGCGGTCCCGGCGCCACCAACCATTTCGAGGGCGGTGGCTTCGTCCGCAGCAATGACGACGTCGCGTACCCGAATCTGATGTTCCATTTCCTGCCGATCGCCGTGCGCTACGACGGCTCCCAGCCGGAGGGCGGCGAGGGTTATCAGGTGCACGTTGGCCCGATGTACTCAGATGCGCGCGGCACGTGCAAGATCGTCAGCCGCGACCCGAAAGTGCATCCGGCACTGCGGTTTAACTACCTGTCCACCGAACAGGACCGCCGCGAGTGGGTGGAGTCCATTCGGGTCGCCCGTCGCATCCTCAACCAGCCGGCCATGGAGCCGTTCAACGGTGGCGAGGTTTCTCCGGGACCCACCGTGGAGACCGACGAGCAGATCCTCGACTGGGTCGCGCGTGACGCCGAGACCGCACTGCACCCGTCATGCACCGCCAAGATGGGTACCGATGCGATGTCTGTCACCGATCCCGAGACGATGGGTGTGCACGGCGTCGAAGGGCTGAAAGTCGTTGACGCGTCGGTGATGCCGTATGTGACGAACGGTAACATCTACGCGCCGGTGATGATGGTGGCGGAAAAGGCG
Organism: Mycobacterium sp. JS623; assembly: GCF_000328565.1. Lineage (NCBI taxonomy): Bacteria > Bacillati > Actinomycetota > Actinomycetes > Mycobacteriales > Mycobacteriaceae > Mycobacterium > Mycobacterium sp. JS623. The sequence continues at coordinate 3,671,261 of NC_019966.1, forward strand.
GCCGACCTGATTCTCGGCAACACGCCGCTGGCGCCCGCGACGGTGCCGTTCTACCGGCATCAACCCAAGCAGCAGCCCAGCGGTTCAGAACCAGTCAGCCGCAGCTGATTTCATGAGCACTCCGCGTGTCGTGATCATCGGCGCCGGCATTGTCGGCGCGAATCTGGCCGATGAGCTCACCGCCCGCGGCTGGGATCAGATCACAGTCGTGGAGCAGGGCCCGTTGCTGTTGAGCGGCGGCTCGACATCGCACGCCCCCGGCCTGGTCTTCCAAACCAACGCGTCGAAAACCATGGCGGATCTCGCCCGGTACACGGTCGAGAAGTTCCTCGGTCTGGATCTCGACGGCCAGTGGTGCTTCAACCAAGTCGGCGGCCTGGAGGTCGCGACGACACCCGAGCGGCTCGCCGAGTTGCATCGCCGCCAGGGCTGGGCGACATCGTGGGGCATCGAAGGCAGCGTGCTTGAACCTGCGGAATGTGTGCGGCTTCATCCGCTGGTCGACCAGGCGACAATCCTTGGCGGACTGTATGTCCCGACCGACGGTCTCGCTAAAGCAACGCGTGTGGTCGTCGCACTCGTACGCCGCGCCAGCGCGCGCGGCGCCGTATTCCGCGAATCCACCACGGTGACCGGCATTGAACACAGCGGTGGCCGCGTCACCGGCGTCACGACATCTGACGGGACGATTCCCGCCGACATCGTGGTGTCATGCGCGGGATTCTGGGGCCCCGAGATCGGCGGGATGGTCGGCATGGACATCCCGCTGTTGCCGCTCGCGCACCAGTACGTCAAGACCGACCAGATTCCACAGCTCGTCGGCCGCAATACCGAAGCCGCCGAGGCCGGCCTGCCGATCCTGCGTCACCAAGACCAGGATTTGTACTTCCGCGAAGTCGTCGATCGTCTCGGCATCGGTTCCTATGCCCATCGCCCGATGCCGGTAGACCTGCGCGACCTCGCGGGCTCCGATGGTGTTTCCGAATCCAGCATGCCGTCGATGCTGCCCTTCACCGACGACGACTTCGCAGCACCGTGGGAACAGTGCAAGCTGCTACTCCCCTGTCTCGAGCGGGCCAAGGTCGACAGCGGCTTCAACGGGATCTTTTCGTTCACCCCGGACGGCGGCCCACTGATCGGCGAGTCCTCCGACGTCGCAGGCTTCTGGATTGCCGAGGCCGTCTGGGTGACGCATTCGGCCGGCGTCGCGCGCGCCGTCGCGCAGCTATTGGTCGACGGACGCAGCGAAACTGACGTCCACGACTGCGATGTGCACCGCTTCGAAGAAATTCAGCTCGCACCCGACTACGTCAACGAAACATCGCAACAAAACTTCGTCGAGGTCTACGACATTCTGCATCCGCTGCAGCCCCGACTGTCGCCCCGTGACTTGCGGGTCAGCCCCTTTCACGCCCGGCAGAAGGAACTGGGCGCGGTGTTCCTGGAGAGCGGCGGCTGGGAGCGGCCTCATTGGTATGAGGCCAATGCCGGCCTGCTCCAACACCTCCCGCTACAGTGGACGCCGCCTGAGCGCGATGCGTGGTCGGCACAGTTTCACTCGCCCATCGCGGCGGCCGAGGCCTGGCGCACCCGGACCTCGGTCGCGATGTACGACATGACGCCGCTCAAACGGCTCGAAATCACCGGGCCGGGCGCACTGCCGCTGTTGCAGCGACTGACCACCGGCAAGATGGACAAGTCCGTGGGATCGGTTACGTACACGCTGCTGCTCGACGAGGCCGGCGGAATCCGCAGCGACCTCACGGTTGCCCGGTTGGCCGACAACCGTTTCCAGGTCGGGGCGAACGGCAACATCGATCTCGACTACTTCCGTCGACAGGCGCCTGCGGACGACAGCGTTCAGGTCCGCGACATCACCGGAGGGACATGCTGCATCGGTTTGTGGGGTCCGCGCGCCCGCGACGTGGTTCAGGCGCTCAGCCGCGACGATTTCACGGGCGAGAACTTCAAGTACTTCCGCACGAAACCGGTTCGTATCGCAGGTATTCCGGTCACCGCCATGCGCCTGTCCTATGTCGGCGAACTCGGGTGGGAGCTCTACACGAGCGCCGAGTACGGGCTGCGCCTCTGGGACGCCTTGTGGGCCGAGGGCCAACAGCACGATGTGGTCGCGGCAGGCCGGGCAGCGTTCAACAGCCTGCGTATCGAAAAGGGCTACCGCGCGTGGGGTATCGACATGACGACCGAGCACAACCCCTATGAGGCCGGCCTTGGCTTCGCCGTGTCCGCCAAGAAGACAGACTTCGTCGGCCACGCAGCGCTGCAGGGTGTTTCAGATGCGACGATCGAACGCCGGCTTGCGACCGTGGTGATCGACGACGGCGTGTCGGTAGTGATGGGCAAAGAGCCCGTCTTTTTCGACGGAAAGCCGGTGGGCTATGTCACCAGCGCCGCATACGGTCACACAGTCGGCGCGCCGGTGGCCTATGCCTGGCTGCCTGCCTCGGCCACCGAAGGCACCCCGATCGAGATTCAATACTTCGACCGCCGGATCGCCGCCACCGTCGCGGCCGAACCGCTCGTCGACCCCGAGATGAAGCGGATTCGGTCTTAATCTCAATGCCCTCTGGCGATCCATTCGGTTAGATGGGGTGCCTCGGTGCCGATGGTGGTGCCGTCGCCGTGCCCGGTGTGCACCCGCGTCTCCTCGGGCAATGTGAACAACCGCTCGCGGATGGAGTCCACGATCGTGGGGAAGTCCGAGAACGACCGTCCGGTGGCGCCAGGCCCGCCGCTGAACAACGTGTCGCCGGAGAACAACACTCCGGCCTCAGGCGCGTACAGGCAGCACGAACCAGGCGAATGCCCGGGAGAACGGATGACCTCGATCTCGGTGCCCGCCACGCCGATTCGCTGTCGGTCGTCGAGACTCCAGTACGGCTCCTCTGGGTGGGTCATCTTCCACAGCACATCGTCGCCGGGGTGCAGCAAAACCGGGCAGTGCAACCGCTCCCCGAGTTCGGGGGCGACGGTCACGTGGTCGTTGTGACCGTGCGTGCAGATGACCGCGGTAACGTTGCGGCCTGCGACGGCGTCGATGATCGGCTGAGCCTGGTGCGCGGCGTCGATGATCACGACGTCGCTGTCGTCACCGACGAGCCAGATGTTGTTGTCGACCTCCCAGGTTCCCCCGTCCAGCGCGAAAGTGCCCTTGGTGACGACGCGTTCGATGCGTAGCGTCCCGCTCACAGCACGACGACCGAACGCAGCACCTCGCCACGATGCATGGTGTCGAACGCCTCCTCGACCTGGTCGAGCTTGATGCGCTCGCTGACGAACTTGTCCAGCGGCAGGCGGCCCTGCCGGTAGAGGTCGACGAGCGCAGGAAAGTCACGCTCGGGCAGGCAGTCGCCGTACCATGACGACTTCAACGCGCCGCCGCGCGAGAAGAAGTCGATGAGCGGCATCTCGAGTTTCATGTCGGGGGTGGGCACACCGACCAGGACGACGGTGCCTGCGAGGTCGCGCGCATAGAAGGCCTGCTTCCAGGTTTCCGGCCTGCCTACCGCATCGATGACGACGTCGGCTCCGAAGCCGCCGGTCAATTCCTGCACCGCCTCCACCGCGTCCACTTTCGACGCATCGATCGTGTGGGTAGCGCCCAATTCCGTTGCCATCTGCAGCTTCTTGGGATCACGGTCAATGGCGATGATCGGCGACGCGCCAGCGAGTCGGGCCCCGGCGATCGCGGCGTCGCCCACTCCGCCGCAGCCGATCACTGCCACCGAATCGCCACGCGACACATTGCCGGTGTTCACCGCCGCGCCGAGACCGGCCATCACACCGCAGCCGAGCAGGCCGACCACTGCGGGGTCGGCGTTCGGGTCGACCTTCGTACATTGCCCTTCGTGCACAAGGGTTTTGTCCGCAAACGCGCCGATGCCCAGCGCAGGGGTCAGCTCGGTGCCGTCGGTCAGCGTCATCGGCTGGCTGGCATTGAAGGTGTCGAAGCAGTACCAGGGCCGGCCGCGACGACACGCCCGGCAGTTGCCACACACCGCCCGCCAGTTCAGCACGACGAAGTCGCCAACCTCAACGTGGGTGACCGCGTTGCCCGCCGACTCGACGATGCCTGCTGCCTCGTGGCCGAGCAGGAAGGGAAACTCGTCGTTGATTCCACCGTCACGGTATGTCAGATCGGTGTGGCATACGCCGCATGCCTGAATGCGCACGACGACATCGTTCGGGCCTGGATCGGGGATGACGATGTCGACGAGCTCGACGGGAGCCCCCTTGCTGCGAGCGATGACACCCTGAACCTGCTGTGGCATGACAAAGACCTCTCTGGGTAGTAGATGAACGTGGACTGAAAGTCGTTGCTTAGAGCGCCAGGCACAACCGGTACGCGTCGAACACCGCGGCGTGAATGTTGCGGCTGGCGACCGCGTCGCCGATGCGGAACAGCTGGTAGCGACCGTCCGGATTGCGCCGCACCGATTGCGGACTCAGGTCGAGCAGCGCCTGCTGGTCCACCTCGCCGAGGTTCGACGAGGCAGCCACCAGCGAGAAGTACAGCTCGTCCGACGGTAGCGTGCCGTGCTCCACGACGACCTGATCGACGATGCGTTGCCGAGTGACGTGTGCGTATTCGTTGTACAGGTCGGCTTCCAGTCGGCCGTCCTTGCGGCGCACCGCGGTCAGCCGCTCATTGAGTGTGACGCGCACATCGTGTTCGGCGAACACCTTGAAGTAGCCGGGGTAGTTGACCCCGCCGACATCGGGAGCCAACACCCGCTCCGGCGTGACGAATTCGATCTTCGCGCCCGCGCGGGCCAGGACCTCTGCGGCGTCGAGACCGGGATGCTGGCCGTTGTCGTCGAACAGCAGCACGTCACCCTTGACCCTGACGGCGCCGCTCAGCACGTCCCAGCCATCGGAGACCAGTTGTGCTCCCTCGGTGAGGAATTCGGTGTTCGGGACACCACCGGTGGCGATCACGACGAGATCCGAATCTTCGGCCAGCACCTCGTCGGCCTCGGCATAGGTGTTGTACCGAATGTCGACGTCGAGGTGTTTGCACTCGGCCAGTCGCCAGTCGATGATCCCGATCAGGTCGCGCCGTCGCGGCGACGACGACGCGAGGCGGATCTGGCCGCCCGCCGCATCGCTGGCCTCCAGCACCACCACCCGGTGTCCACGCAGACCGAGCACCCGCGCCGCCTCCAGGCCTGCAGGCCCGGCGCCGACGACGACGGCCTTCCGCGGTGTGCCTGTCGCCGCGGGTACGTGGTGCGGCAACCGGTCTTCCCGACCCGTCGCGGGATTGTGGATGCACTTGGCGTCGCGGGCCTGGTAGATCTCATCGAGGCACAGACTGGCGCCTACGCAGGGCCGGATCCGGTCCTCTTCTCCCGCTTGGATTTTCGCAACGATGTGCGGATCGGCGATGTGCGCGCGGGTCATCCCGACCAGGTCGAGTAGGCCGTCGCGGATGGCATGCCTGGCGGTGGCCACATCGTTGATCCGGGAGGCGTGCATCACCGGCACGCCGACTTGGCGTTTGATTTCGCCCGCGAACTCCAGATGCGGCGCAACGGGTGTGCCCATCGGCGGGATGACCCTGGACAACGCCTCGTCACTGCCCATGTATCCCCGGATGATGCTGAAGAAGTCGACGCCCTCTGCGACGACCTGATGAGCGATCGCGAGCGCCTCCTCTCGGCCGAGGCCGCCCGGCATCTCCTCGTCGAAGGACATCCGGATGCCTACGGCGAAGTCGGGTCCTGCGGCCTCGCGCACCGCGCGAATAACCCGGAGCGGGAAGCGCATCCGGTTCGCGAGGCTGCCGCCGAACTCGTCGTCGCGATGATTGGTCAGCGGGGACCAGAACGCATCGAGCAGATGGGTGTAACCCTCGATCTCGACGCCGTCAAGACCCGCCTCGCGGCAGCGCGCGGTGGCGTCGGCGTAGGCCCGCACGATGCGGTCCATATCCCATTCCTCGGCCACCTTCGGGAAGGCTCGGTGCGCGGGTTCGCGCAACGGCGAGGGATAGACCACCGGCAGCCAGTCGCCGTCGTAGTTGCTGGTCCGCCGCCCCAGATGGGTGATCTGACACATCACCGCCGTGCCGTGCTCGTGCACGCCGTAGGCGAGTTCCCGTAGCCACGGCACGACCTCGTCCTTGTAGACATGCATATTGCCGAACGCAGCCGGACTGTCGGGCGCAACGATCGCGGACCCGCCGATCATCGTCAGGCCGATGCCGCCCTTCGCCTTTTCCTCGTGGTAAAGGCGGTAGCGCTCCTTGGGCATCCCGTCCTCGGTGTAGGACGGCTCGTGCGACGTGCTGACCACCCGGTTGCGCAGGGTGAGCTGCTTCAGCTCGAAGGGCTGCATCAACGGGTCGATGAGCTGGCGGGTCATAGCGAGTACTCCTCGGCTGCGTCGAGCAGCCAGTCGGCCAGATAGCGGGCAAAAGACGAGCGCACCAGAATCCGATAGTCGTCACCGGATCCGTTGACGGCCATCAGGATGACGCCGGCCTGACCGAGGATCGTCTCCGCGGCGGTGCCCTCACTGAAGGCCCGCGGATGCAGATCGAGTGCGCACCCCTTGGCCAACACGTCGCGGGTGTGCGGGCCAATCAGCCTCAGCGTGGTGCGCTGCCCCGACACGTCGACTGCGGCGCCGCCGTGCGCTGCAACCGCCTCGCGCAGCCGCGCCTCCAACTCGGGGCCCGCCAGCGCGGTGCCGGTCACCAACCACTCATCGGGACCCTGCCAGATCACCGTGGTATCAGCGTTTTTCGCGTAGGTCGACGCGGTCGTCGGCAGCTCGATACCGAGGACCTCCGTCGCTGCCTGCGCACCCGGCCCAGCAGGGTCGACTCGCAGGTCGACCATCGTGACGAACGGTTCCTCAACGATCGCAACCGAATTCGTCAGCGCTGCAAAGCGTGCGGCCCACGGCTGCAGCGGGCTCGTGCGGTCCAACGTGTCAGCCATCGCGGCGCGCTCCTTCCGGGTCCACCAGCACCGAACCGGTGACCTCCACCGGCACCAAAGTTCCCTCGACGGGCACATGCAGGGTTTCGCCGATGCGCGACTGACCCGCCTTGACCAGCGCCAGCGCGAAGGTTCGGCCGAGCTCGGCGCTGCGGTAGCTCGACGTGACGTGGCCCAGCATGGGCACCGGTGGCGGCGGCAATGCGTCGTCATCGCAGAACTCGACGATCTGCGAGCCTTCCGGCAGCCGCGTGACCCGGTCGACGGGCAACAGGCCGACGAGCTGCTTGCGCAACGGGTTCTGGTTCTCGACCCGGCTGAACGAGCGCTTGCCGATGAAGTCGGGCTTCTTCTTGGACACCGCCCAGGCCATACCGAGATCGTGCGGGGAAACCGTGCCGTCGGTGTCCTGCCCGATGATCGGGTAGCCCTTTTCCGCGCGCAGCACGTGCATGGTCTCCGTGCCGTACGGGGTGATGCCGTGGCGGCGGCCCGCCTCGAGCAACCGCTCCCACACCGCGGGCGCGTGCCACGCATTCACGTTGACCTCGTATGCGAGTTCACCGGAGAAGCTGACGCGCGCAACCCGAATGGGTACGTCGTCCAGGCTGGTGTCGCGCCACGTCATGAACGGGAACGCGTCGTTCGACACATCGAGATCGCCGAACACCGCTCCGATGACGTCGCGGGACCGTGGACCGACGACCGGGAACGTCGCCAAGTGGTCGGTCACTGAGGTGAGTGCGACCTGCAGTTGCGGCCACTCGGTCTGCAGCCACTCCTCCATCCAGTCAAGGATCTTCGCCGCACCGCCGGTGGTGGTGTACACCAGGAAACGATCCTCGGCGACGCGCAGCACGGTGCCGTCATCGATCACCATTCCGTCGACACCACACATCACGCCGTACCTGATCGAGCCGACCTTCAGGCTGCTCATCAAGTTCGTGTAAATGCGGTCCAAAAGCTCTGCGGCATCGCGCCCCTGGACGTCGATCTTGCCGAGCGTCGAGCCGTCCAGGATGCCGACACCGCTGCGCGCCGAAGCACATTCGCGAAGCACCGCAGCATCCATATCCTCACCGGGATGCGGGTAATGCCGCGGGCGCTTCCACTGCCCGACGTCCTCGAACACTGCGCCCTGCGCGATATGCCAGTCGTGCAGTGCGGTCGTGCGGACCGGATCGAACAGTGCGCCACGGTCGCGTCCAGCCAGCGCGGCGAACGCGACCGGTGTGTAGGGCGGCCGGAATGTGGTGGTGCCCAATGCTTCGATGGGCAGGCCGAGCAGTTCGGCAGTGATGCCGGAAGCGATCACCCCGGACGTCTTGCCTTGGTCGTGCGCCGTCCCGATGGTGGTGTATCGCTTGATGTGTTCGACCGACCGCATGCCGGCACCGACGGCACGCGCTACGTCCGCGACCGTGGCGTCACGCTGCACATCGACGAACTGGTCCTGATCGCGGCCTGGTACCCGCCACAACACCAAACCAGGGCTAGCCGGGACGTCGAGAACCTCGGGCAGCGGATCCTGCGGTGCCAGACCGAGCGCTGACGCAGCCGAGTCGCGGCCTTCGCGCAGGCAGCCCTCCAGATCCATCACGCCGTTCGCCGAACCCGCGACGCTCACCCCGGCGAGCTGCTCGTGAGGAACGAAGGCGCCGAGCGCCGCGTCATAGCGCAGCACTCCGCGCACCTGGCTGAAGAGGTGCACTGCCGGGTTCCAGCCACCGCTGACCAACAGTGTGTCGCACGAAACCGGCTCGACAGCATCGACATTCACGCCGTCAAAGTCGGCGACCAGAGCCTCGACGATGCAGTCGGCACCGCGCGTTCCGGTCACCACCGCGCCGGCGCGCAATGGGATGTCACGTTGTTCGCACTCCTGCCGCAGGCGCTCGGACACCGCGGTGCGAGCATCGACGATCGCCTCGATATGCACCCCCGCATCGGCGAGGTCGAAGGCCGCCGCGTAGGCGCTGTCGTTGGTGGTGAAGACCACCGACGTCCGTCCGACCAGCACGCCGTAGCGGTGCAGGAATGTCCTTGCACTGTGCGCCAACATGATTCCGGGCAGGTCATTGTCGGCGAAGACGATGGGCCGCTCGTGGGCACCGGTCGCGATCAGCACGTGGCGGGCGCGGATCCGCCATACCCGCTGACGCGACACCCCCGCGGGAGCCGCCGCGCCGAGGTGGTCGGTGCGGCGCTCGAGTGCGAGCACGAAGCCGTCGTCGTAGTGGCCGAATGCGGTGGTGCGCTGCAGGTGTCGCACCTCGGGGTACGTGGCGAGCTCATCGACGGCGGTGCGCACCCATTCGGTCGCCGCCGCGTCATCGATGCGCTCGTTGCCGCCCAGCAGCGAACCGCCTGCCTCGGACTGCTCGTCCACCAATACCACCCGCGCGCCGGAACGCGCAGCGGCCAGGGCGGCGGTCAGGCCCGCGGGGCCGGCGCCAACGACAAGCACGTCCGCGTGCGCATGCATCGCGTCATAGCGCGCCGAGTCGGCGATATCGGCCAGCCGGCCCTGGCCCGGAAGACCGCGGGCGGCGAGACCGTCGTGCAACTCGACCGTCGACGCCAGCAGCATCGGCTCAGGGAACGGCGCCTCGATCTGCACCAGCCCGCCGGTATCCTCGGCCCATGCGGCCGAAATACCGCGCGGACGGCCGAGTTTGACGCTCGACGCGATCTTGCGCACGCCGTGCGCCAATAACGCCGAGGCCAGTGTGTCGCCGCGGTGGCCGGTGTAGGTACGCCCGTCGAATGTGAATTCGTAGCGGCTGCTTCGGTCGATCCGGCCACCGGTTTCGGTGCGGTAGGGCGCGGTCATGAGGTCACCGGCTTCTGCTCGGCCATGCGGTAGACGCCATGGAACCGATAGGTCGCGGTGTCGCGCACCGCATTGAACCAGCGCCGGCACCCGGCGCTGTGCACCCACCGCTCGGCGAAGTTGCCCTTGGTGTTGGCACGAAAGAACACGTAGTGCGCCCATTGCTCATCGGTCAGCGCGTACGGATCCTCGGGATAAGCGACGTGTGCCTGGCCGCCGTAGTGGAATTCGGTCTCTTCCCGCGGCCCGCAGTACGGGCATTGGATGAGTTGCATTGTTTCCCAAGCCTTTCGAAGATCAGTGCGCGACTGCAGCGGCGCCGTGTTCATCGACCAGCGCGCCGGTGACGAATCGGTCCAGGCTGAACGGAGACACGTAAGGGTGCGGCTCGTCGTTGGCGATGGTGTCGGCCAAACACCAGCCGATGCCCGGGGTGGCCTTGAAACCGCCTGTCCCCCAGCCACAGTTGAGGTACAGGTTGCGGTACGGCGTGCGGCCGATGATCGGTGAGGCGTCCGGCGTGGTGTCGACGATGCCGCCCCAGCTTCGCAGCAGATGCGCACGAGCGAAGATCGGGAAGAGTTCGACGGCCGCCGCCATCTGCCGCTCGATGATGTGGAAGGCGCCGCGCTGCCCGTAGCCGTTGTAGGAGTCGATGCCCGCGCCCATCACCAGCTCTCCCTTGTGGGCTTGCGACACGTAGACGTGCACGGCGTTGGACATCACGATCGTCGGGTGCACGGGCTCGAGGAGTTCGGAGACCAACGCCTGCAACGGATGGCTCTGCAGGGGCACACGGAAGCCGAGCATGTCGGTGAGCACCGACGTGTGCCCCGCCGCGCACATCGCGACCCGTCCCGCCGAGATATCGCCGAGCGTGGTGCGCACACCCGTGATTCGATCGCCGTCGGTGACGAACCCCGTCACCTCGCAACCCTGCAGTAGGTCCACGCCGGCCGCATCGGCACGACGCGCGAAACCCCAAGCGACGAAATCATGTTTGGCGATTCCGGCGCGCGGCTGATACGTCGCGCCGAGCACCGGGTAGCGCACGTCGGAGGAGATGTTGACGATCGGGCAGACCTTCTTGACCTCGTCGGGTTCGAGCCACTCGGCGTCAACACCGTTGAGCACGTTGGCTTCTACCCGGCGCACGCTGTCGCGGACATCCTGCAGGCTGTGCGCGAGGTTGAGCACCCCGCGCTGGCTGAACAGGATCGGGTAGCCGAGGTCGTCTTCGAGGCCCTCCCACAGCTTCAGCGAGTGCTCGTAGATCTGCGCGCTCTCGTCCCACAGGTAGTTCGACCGGATCAGCGTCGTATTGCGGGCCATGTTGCCGCCGGCCAGCCAGCCCTTCTCGAGCACCGCGACGTTGTTGATGCCGTGGTTCTTGACCAAGTAGTGCGCGGTCGCCAGGCCGTGGCCGCCGCCGCCGATGATGACGACGTCGTAGGACCGCTTCGGCTCGGGATTGCGCCAGAGGAAGTCGGGATGATCGGGCAGGTGCGCGCCTGGCGCCTGTGGACTCACACGGCTCTCCATCGAACAGTCGTTGTCTAACTGATATATCAGTTGTCGAGCACAGTATGGTACGTTGATACGCGCGGTCAAGAGGCAATTCGGACGGGAGATGACGATGAGCGTGGAGCTGGCTGAGACCGGCGACGGGCCGACCCCGTCCAACGCCGACCTTGCGTATCAGATCATTCGCGAGCGGCTCATCATGCTCGACATTCGCCCCAGCGAGCCGATCAACGACGAGAGCCTGGCCCGTCAGCTCGGGTTCGGCCGCACCCCGGTGCGCGAGGCGCTCAAGCGACTCGAGCGCGACCGGCTCGTCATCGCCTATCCCCGCCGCGGCACATTCGCCACGACCGTGGACATCACCGACCTCGCGCACATCCAGGAGATCCGACGCCAACTCGAACCGGTCGTCGCAGCGCGTGCCGCGCGCACCGCGCCGCTGGAAACCCGGGTGCAGCTATCGGCACTCGCCGACGAGATCTCCCGACTCGATCCCACCGACGATCCGCGCACGCTGCTGCGGTTGGACGTGCGGGTGCACACCGCGATCTACAAGGCGTCGGGCAACCCGTACCTAGAGGACGTGCTGGTCTGCCAGGACGCGCACGCCACCCGCATCTGGTGCCTGTTCCTCGACCGGCTCTCGCACGTCGCCGAGCACGTCACCGAGCACGTCGGGCTGCTGCGCGCGATCGTCGACGGTGATGAGGATTTGGCGGCGAAGCTGGCGTCCGAACACGTCATCGGATTCGAACAGGCTGTCCGCGCAGTCCTTTAACGCCCGACACGCGGGGTCGTCGATCGCACCGGAATCCCGAATCGTGCCGGCACACCATCGCTGAACGCGACGTGATCCGGAGCGCGCTTGCTCAGATCGTCGAGTCCGACGGACGCGAGTAGGCCGGCGTCGGAGAAGTCGATCAGCTGGGCCCGACGCAAGGCCCAGACCGGGTGCTCGTTGGGCACATACCACGTCCGGCCGATACGGTCGGTGTGCGCACCCCACCGCGCGGTCAGGTAATGCTCGAGCGGTCCGCATGTCAGCGAATCGGCGACCCGTACCTCAATTGAGCTCGACGCGGTGACGCCCGGCCAGCGCAGCGTTGAGGTGTAGACGCGGCGGTCGCCGTTGGACCGGTAGGTCATTCGGGCCCACCGGTAGGGAGGGCCGAAGATGAAGCGACCGGCTGCAACCATGGCGAGCCGGTTGGTGTCCAGGCTCAGAAAGAACACCCCGCGGCGGCCCGCTGCGTCCATCGAATACAGCCGGACGTTGGTCTCCAAAAACCTGCCGTACAACGACATCTGAAACGGCACGACGCCGACGAAGCTGCTTCCCTCGTAGGTGTCGGGCTCGGTGCCCAGCGGATAGAGATGCGCGATGCTGGCCGGCTCGACCGCCCAATGCAGGAAGGACACGTTGCACCAGCGCTGCCGAAACATTCTCGGCCAGGGCAGAATCGGCGCTTCTGGCGTCACCAATTCGGCCATAGCGAAGCGCTAGCCGTCGTCCGGCTTCGGCGCTTCTGAATCCTCGTCAGGCAGAACAGCTTCCAACGCCGAGCCGGTGATTCGCCGGAACGCCCTGCGCGGACGGTTCGCGTCGAGGATCGCGACCTCCAGCGTCGACGGCCCGAGCGTGCGCGGCTCGCTGCCGCCGTTGCTTCCGGCCTTCAGCGCGGCGACTGCGACCTTTACCGCGTCGGACAGACCGAGGTTCTCCGAGTAGGACTCGTTCAGCGCCGTGGCGATCGGTTCGGTGGTGCCGCCCATCACCACGAAGTGTGGCTCGTCGGCGATCGACCCGTCGTAGGTAATCCGGTACAGCTCAGGCGGTTTGGTCTCACCGAAGTGAGCGACCTCCGCCACGCACAGCTCGACTTCGTACGGCTTGGCCTGCTCGGTGAAGATCGTGCCGAGGGTTTGGGCGTACACGTTGGCCAGCTGGCGGCCCGTCACATCGCGACGGTCATAGGCGTAGCCGCGGGTATCGGCGAACTGAATGCCGCCGCGCCGCAGGTTGTCGAACTCGTTGAACCGCCCGACCGCCGCAAACCCGACTCGGTCATAGAGCTCGCTGACCTTCTGTAGCGATCGCGACGGATTCTCCGCGACGAACAGCACACCACCGGAGTACGCCAGCGCCACCACGCTGCGGCCGCGGGCAATACCCTTGCGTGCGAGCTCCGAACGCTCGCGCATCGCCTGCTCGGGCGAGATGAAATACGGAAAGCTCACGAGTCTCCTCGCGCGTCATGTGACTGAGCAGCACTGTCGGGACCGAATGTATCTTGACGGGACCGACTTTCGATCACCTCGCGGGCCAGCGCCGCGATGCGCTCCTCCGCGACATCGTCGGCGCCCTCAGCACCAAGAATCACGGCGGTCGGATAGATGCCACGCACCAGATCTGGTCCGCCCGTCGCCGAGTCGTCGTCGGCCGCGTCGTACAGCGCCTCCACGGCCACCCGCAGCGCCGAATCCGCGTCCACCACACGCGAATACAGCTTCTTGATCGAGGATTTCGCGAAGATCGAACCGGAGCCCACCGATTGGTAGCCCTCTTCCTCGATGTTCCAGCCGCCTGCCGCGTCGAACGAGACGATGCGGCCTGCCGCATCCGGGTTCGGGTCGTCGAGGTCGTAGGCCGCCAGCAGTGGTAGCGCGACGAAACCCTGCAGCGCCGCACCAAGGTTGCCGCGCACCATGGTGGCGAGCCGATTCACCTTGCCGCGGAACGTCAGCGGCACACCTTCGGTCTTCTCGTAGTGCTCGAGTTCGACGGCGTAGAGGCGAGCGAACTCGACGGCGATGGCCGCCGTACCTGCGATGCCCGTCGCCGTGTAGTCGTCGGTGATGTACACCTTCTGCACGTCACGGCCGGCGATCATGTTGCCTTGAGTCGAGCGGCGGTCGCCTGCCATCACCACCCCGCCGGGGAATTTCAGCGCGACGATCGTGGTGCCGTGCGGCAGCGCGTCCCCTGGGCTCACGGAGACGGCGCGGTTGATGGGCAGAAGTTCGGGCGCCTGACGGCGCAGCAAGTCAGAAAAGGACGACAAGTCCATGCGGACGGAAGACGCTCCTGATACGGGTGACGGGATGGCCAGCTGTTCGTGGTGCGGCCAGGTCACTGTCCACCCTTCTGGACGTACGCGCGCACGAAGTCCTCGGCGTTCTCCTCGAGAACGTCGTCGATCTCGTCCAGCAGGTCGTCGGTCTCCTCGGCCAGCTTCTCGCGACGCTCTTGCCCGGCGGCTGTGCTGCCGGTGAGGTCATCATCCTCGCCGCCACCACCGCCACGCTTGGTCTGCTCCTGAGCCATCGCTGCCTCCTGATAGTCATCGGCGGGCTCACAGCCGCCCGCCGGTTACTCCACACTAGCCCAGCTCGAACATTGTGTTGGGCTCTGCGAACTCGGTGTTTCGACCGAATCCAGTTTCACCTGCGGTGATCACTTCGGCGGGGCTTGACGGTGGGACCGTCGATGGCGAGGGGAAGCCCTACCATCAATCCCTGCCGCCGTGCCCAACACCGCACCGTGTTCTTGCTCGACCACGCTCGGCCAGCTGCTCTCATATGGGCCACTGCGTTTGCTGCGCCCCTTCCTTCTGATCCTGCCGAATTACCCGGACACCCCAAAATGAATGGGTGAGTAGGACAGAAAGAATTCGGGTGATTCCCTAAACCGGATCTCCCAGTTCATCAGAGTTTGCTGAACAACGCCTGGACAGCGGCTGTCAGGTGGTGAGCTGCTCCACCAGTTCGATGGCGGTGTCAACGGAGTCCAGCAACGCTCCGACATGCGCCTTGCTGCCCCGCAGCGGCTCCAGAGTTGGAATCCGGACGAGCGAATCGCCGCCGAGATCGAAGATCACCGAGTCCCAGCTGGCCGCGGCGATATCAGCACCGAACCGGCGCAGGCACTCGCCACGGAAGTACGCGCGGGTGTCGGTCGGCGGGTTGTCGACGGCGTCGATCACCTGCTGCTCGGTGACCAGTCGCTTCATCGAGCCGCGCGCCACCAGCCGGTTGTACAGGCCCTTGTCCAGCCGGACATCGGAGTACTGCAGATCGACCAGGTGCAGTCGGGGCGCGGACCAGTTGAGGTTCTCGCGCTGCCGGAAGCCCTCCAGCAGCCGCAGCTTCGCAGGCCAGTCGAGGAGCTCGGCGCATTCCATCGGGTCACGCTCGAGCAGATCGAGGATGTTGGCCCACGTTTCGACGACGTCGGCGGCACGCGGATCGGGATCGCGGCTGTCGACGAGCTTGGCCACTCGGTCGAGGTAAATCCGTTGCAGCGCAAGGGCCGTCAGCTCCCTGCCGTCGGCGAGCGCGACGGTGGCGCGCAACGACGGGTCGCGGCTGATCACGTGCACGGCGTGCACCGGCCGCGCCAGCGCCAAATCGGAAAGGTCCATGCCCTCTTCGATCAGGTCGAGCACCAGCGCGGTGGCGCCGAGCTTGAGATAGGTCGACGTCTCGGCCAGGTTCGCGTCACCGATGATGACGTGCAGCCTGCGGTACTTGTCGGCGTCGGCGTGCGGTTCGTCGCGGGTGTTGATGATGCCGCGCTTGAGCGTGGTCTCGAGGCCGACCTCGACCTCGATGTAGTCCGAGCGCTGCGACAGCTGGAAACCCGGCTCGTCGCCCGACGGCCCGATCCCGACCCGGCCGGAACCGGTGATCACCTGGCGGGACACCAGGTGGGGCGTCAATCCCGCGATGACGGCCGAGAACGGCGTCTGACGCGACATCAGGTAGTTCTCGTGCGAGCCGTAGGACGCACCCTTGCCGTCCACGTTGTTCTTGTAAAGCTGCAGCTTGGCGGCCCCTGGCACGCTCGCGACGTGCCGTGCGGCGGCCTCCATCACCCGCTCGCCCGCCTTGTCCCAGATCACCGCGTCCAGCGGATCCGTGCACTCGGGTGCGGAGTACTCGGGATGGGCGTGGTCGACGTACAGCCGGGCGCCGTTGGTCAGGATCATGTTGGCCGCACCGACCTCGTCGGCGTCCACCACCGGTGGCGGGCCTGCTGACCGGCTCAGGTCGAATCCACGGGCGTCGCGCAGCGGCGACTCCACTTCGTAGTCCCACCGCGTGCGCTTGGCGCGCTGAATGCCCGCGGCGGCCGCATACGCCAGCACCGCCTGCGTCGATGTCAGGATCGGATTCGCGGTCGGGTCGGACGGCGATGAAATGCCGTACTCGACCTCGGTCCCGATAATCCTTTGCATGTGCCCCAGCGTAGGGGACGCCGGGCAGTAGCCTGCGACGGTGCCATCAGAGCGACACGATGTGGCCGCGCCCCAGTTTGTGGCCGCGCTCGGCGCCGCCATGGCAGCGGCGAACTATCCGGTCACGATGGTGCGCGCGGTAATGGAAGAGACCGCGCGCGCGTACGGCCTCGACCACGAGTTTCTCGCGTTGCCCAACTACGTGCAGGTGGGCAGCGCCACCGGTGAGGGCATCTATATCGCCAACCCCGATTTCACTGTGCGCTACGACCAGTCCTTCCCGCTGGCGACGTTGGTGGCACGAGCGCCGTCGGGGACTGTCACCCCCGCCGACGGCATGGCCGAGCTCCAGCGAATTCGTCACCTGGACAAGCGTTTTCCGGTCTGGATCACAATTCTCGGCTATGCGGTGCAGAGCATCGGGCTGGCGCTGATTTTGCAGCCGACGCCGTGGAGTCTATTCGGTGCCGCGATCCTTGGTCTGCTCGTCGGCGGGCTGAGCGTGATCGGTCGCCGCAACGAGGCCATCGGCTACATGCTGCCGACCGTGTGCGCGTTCCTTGTCGCATACATCGTGTTCACGTTCGAAAACAGATGGCACGTCGGGACCGATAGCCTGCGCGCGCTCGCGGCACCCCTTGCGGCCTTTCTTCCTGGCGCGGCGATCACGCTCGCGGTCATCGAGCTGGCCACCCACCATGTGGTGTCCGGCGCCAGCCGGCTCGTCGCCGGATTCATGCAGATCGCTCAGCTGGCCTTCGGCATCCTGATCGCGGCTCAGGTCGCGGGCATCGCCGACACCGACCTCGTCACGACCCAGTTCAACCGGCTCGGCCCGTGGGCGCCGTTCCTCGGGGTGCTGGTGTACGGCTTCGGGATATGGCTGAACTTCGCTCCCCCGACGAAGTTCCTGCCGTGGATGGTGCTGATGCTGTACATCGCCTATGGCGGCCAGTGGGTCGGGAATGCCGTGCTCGGCAGCTACGCCAGCGGGTTCGGCGGTGGCCTGACGCTGATCCTGTTTGCGCTGGCCATATCCCACCGCCCCTACACCCCACCGACCATGTCACTGGTCGTGCCGGGATTCTGGCTGCTGGTCCCGGGCTCATTGGGCTTCATGGGCGTCACGCAACTGCTCGGCACGCACAGCACCGCGGTCTTCACCGCGACGCTGATTTCGATGATGTCGATCGCCGTTGGCGTGCAGACCGGGCTGCTGCTGTGGCGGGCAGCGATCCAGCTGACGTCGTCACCGAACAGGCGGGCCTTCCATGATTGACGTGACGCAGCGACGGGCCGCCGACGCGTGGTTCCTTGATCGCGGTCTGCCCGCGGTATTGCGGCCGGGCGCCCTGGTTCGACGGCTGTGGCCGCGATCGGCGCCGGTACTGGCGGGCTTCGCGGTCTTCATGGTGAACTCCGCGCTCGTCGTCGGGATCACCGGTAAACACACCATCGACATCGATGGTCATCCGACGCGCACGGAATGGTTCGTGCTGGCGCTGGTGGTTCTTGTGCTGCCTATTGCGGTGGTGGTGGGTTGGTTGGTCTCGCGTATCGCGACCGTGCGCGGTCGGACGGTGGCGGCGACGGTCGCGGTGTCGTCCGCCATCGCAGGCGGCGTCCTTGGCGGACCAAGCCCGCGGGTGTTCATCGATTTGGTTTTCGAGGCCATCGTGATCGCCGCGATACTGGCGCTGACCGCGTCCGGCGCAGGCTCAATTCTGGGCTGGGCAGTGCAGATGACGACGTCGAACCTCGCCGCGGCGGGATCGATGGTGACCCGCGCGCTGCCCCTGCTGTTGTTGACGATTCTGGTGTTCTTCAACTCTCCGGTCTGGCTGATGGCCGCCACCATCTCGCGCCAACGGCTATGGCTGGCGCTGTTGTTCCTCGCACTCATCGCGGCGGTGTTCGTGGTCTCCGTGACACGCGACCAGGTGATGCCGATGATGGAGTCGGATGAGCCGGCACGCGGTGACTCAGAACTGTTGGCGGGCACGCCATTCGAGACAATGGCCGATCCCCCCACGGCCCGGCCGTTGGGCCGGGTGGAGCGGATCAATGTCATGTTTGTCGTCGCCGCATCGCAACTCAGCCAGATCCTGATCATCGCGTCGATGACCTCACTGATATTCCTGATCCTCGGCCTCATCCTGCTGTCCCCGGAACTGCTTGCGGTATGGACACGCAACGGTCGCAGCGACGGATCCGTGCTAGGCATGACGATCCCCGTGCCGGATTCGTTGATACAAATCACGTTTTTCCTTGGCGCGCTGACGTTTATGTACATCAGCGCGCGCACGGTCAGCGATGCCGAATACCGCACCCGGTTCTTCGATCCGCTCATTGATGATGTGCAGCTGACGTTGCGGGCGCGCGATCGGTATCGCGCCGCGGTGGCTGCGCCCTGAGTCGTAAAGCTATTAACTACCGCCAGCGTGCGTGTCTGCCCGTCAACACGCCGCTAATTGCGTACATTTCGTGCACGCTCGCGGCCGTCGAGCGCTACGTTCCACCCATGACTGACGATGACGTCAACACGGTCGCCGGCGTCTTCGGCAAGCGTTACGGCGAGGTGTTGCTCGTCAGCATCACCGAGTCCGGCCCCGAAGCAACCGTCTACAACACGTTCCCGCTCAATGACTGCCCGGCAGAGTTGTGGGATGCGCTCGATGCGCAAGCGATCGCGACCGAGAATGGGGCCGCGGCCGCATTCCTCAACGGTCCGCGCTACTGGCTGATGAGCAGCATCGGAAAGCAAAGCCGAGAACCGCAGGAGCACAAGAGCTTTGGCGGGCTCGAGATGATCCGACAGGCGACAGTGCAGCTGGCATCGATGAATCCAGCGCCGTACCAAGTGAATCGAGTCGATCGCAAAGCGGTTTTCGTGTTCGATGCTGGCCGTGAAATCTACGAACTCATCGATCCCGACGCCAGGCGCTGGGTGATGCAGACGTACAGCCAGACCGTCGACCGCGGTCTCACGCTCGCGGACCTGCGCGGCCTCGAGAACCGACTTTCATTGCCGGATGGCTGGCGTTACGAGCCGAGGATTCCGTCGACGCCGCTGCGCGTCGACACGACGAACACCGACGCCTGCGTGACCCAGGACGACTTGGCGAACTCCTACTCGCTGCAGACCTAGAGGTACTGACCCAGGTTGCTCTCGGTGTCGATGGCGCGGCTGGCGCTCGAGGACTTGCCGGTGACCAGCGTGCGGATGTAGACGATCCGCTCGCCCTTCTTACCCGAAATCCGTGCCCAGTCATCGGGATTGGTGGTGTTGGGCAGATCCTCGTTCTCGGCGAACTCGTCGACGATCGAGTCGAGCAGGTGCTGGATGCGCAGACCGGGCTGACCGGTCTCCAGCACCGACTTGATCGCGTTCTTCTTCGCCCGATCGACGACGTTCTGGATCATCGCGCCGGAGTTGAAGTCCTTGAAGTACATGACTTCCTTGTCACCGTTGGCGTAGGTGACCTCCAGGAACCGGTTGTCGTCGATCTCGGCGTACATCCGGTCGACGACCTTTTCGATCATCGCCTTCAGGCAGGCCGCCCGGTCGCCGCCGAACTCGGCGAGATCATCGGCGTGCACCGGCAGTTCCTCGGTCAGGTACTTGCTGAAGATGTCTTGTGCCGCTTCGGCATCCGGGCGCTCGATCTTGATCTTGACGTCGAGGCGGCCGGGCCGCAGGATCGCCGGGTCGATCATGTCTTCGCGGTTGGAGGCGCCGATCACGATGACGTTCTCCAGGCCCTCGACACCGTCGATCTCCGAAAGCAGCTGCGGGACAACGGTCGTCTCCACATCCGACGAAACACCCGTGCCGCGGGTGCGGAAGATCGAGTCCATCTCGTCGAAGAACACGATCACCGGGGTGCCTTCGGAGGCCTTTTCACGGGCCCGCTGGAAGATCAGCCGGATGTGACGCTCGGTCTCACCGACGAACTTGTTCAGCAGCTCCGGGCCCTTGATGTTGAGGAAGTAGGACTTCGCCTCGCGAGCGTCGTCACCACGCACCTCGGCCATCTTCTTGGCCAGCGAGTTCGCCACTGCCTTGGCGATCAGCGTCTTACCACAGCCGGGAGGGCCGTAGAGCAGCACACCCTTGGGCGGCCGCAGCGAGTACTCGCGGTAGAGCTCCTTGTGCAGGAAAGGCAACTCGACAGCGTCGCGGATCTGCTCGATCTGCCTGCCGAGGCCGCCGATGTCGTTGTAGCTGACGTCGGGCACCTCTTCGAGCACCAGATCCTCGACCTCGGCCTTGGGGATGCGCTCGAACGCGTACCCGGCCTTGGTATCGACGAGCAGCGAGTCGCCGGGGCGCAGCTTGCGCGGCCGGTGGTCGTCGTCGTCGTCGATCACCTCGAGTTCAGGCAGGAACTCGGCAGCCACCAACGGTTCGGCCAGCCAGACGATGCGCTCCTCGTCGGCGTGGCCAACCACGAGCGCGCGGTGCCCGTCGGACAGGATTTCGCGCAGCGTGCTGATCTCGCCGACCGCCTCGTAGTTGCCGGCCTCGACAACCGTCAGCGCCTCGTTCAACCGAACGGTCTGGCCCTGCTTGAGCGTCTTGGTGTCGATGTTCGGGGAGCACGTCAGCCGCATCTTGCGGCCGGAGGTGAACACGTCGACGGTGTCGTCGTCCTGCACGCCAAGGAGCACGCCGTAACCGCTCGGCGGCTGACCCAGCCGGTCGACCTCCTCGCGCAACGCCAGCAACTGCTGACGGGCCTCTTTAAGAGTTTCCATTAGTTTCGCGTTGCGGGCGGCAAGCGAGTCGATCCTGGCCTCGAGCTGGTGCACATCGCGGGCGCTGCGTAGTCCACTTTGCGGACCTACGGCGTTCTCCAGTTGCTCGCGCAGAAGCGCGGCTTCGCGTCGCAGTTCCTCTAACTCGGCGGCATCATCGCTGGACATCGGTGTGCCGAACGCTTCAGAACGCTCTGACTCATTCATGTTGCGCCCCTTCCCGCACCGAAAGTTGGTGCAGTAACAACTTCAACGCTACCGGCGATTCAGCCATAGTGTGCGGTGTAGGAATTCGACACACCAGCAACACTTGTTAACCTCTCTGATGAGTTGGGCCGATCGAAAGGACAATCGTGACCCTGAAATCCCTCGTTACCGGCGTGGCGGCAGCCGCTCTGGTGGGCGGTGCGGCGGCAGGTGTGACTTCCATTGCATCCCCCGCTGGATCGCAGGCGCCAGCCGTGCAACCGGTCGTGTGGGACATCCCGATGCCGCAGGCGCCGGCGCCGGACTTGCAGAAACCACTGCTGCTGACGCTGCAGGCGCTCGGTGCGCCTGGCTTGTCTGCGAGCAAGGCGCCCTACATCCAGGGCGGCATCGGCAGGATCGAAGGCCGGGTCGCTGATACGAAGTTGCGCCAGGCGCAGGCCGACGGCAAGTTCCCCCTGTCGTTCACCCTGGCGAACATCGACCAGAACGGTGACATAGTCACCGCCGACGTGACCGCCACAGCGGCCACTGGCGGAGTCGCCACCCAGAACATCGAGTTCGTGCCTGGTCCCAGCCCCACGGGCTGGCAGATGTCCAAGCAGTCGCTCATGGCGTTGATGTCGGCTGTCTCTTAGGCGGTTAGTGCAACGCAGGAGTGCCGCAATCCTGGGCGCCGTCACGTTAGTGGCGGCGCTCGGGCTTAGCGGGTGTAGCGACGACTCCAGTTCAGTACCCAGCCCGACGCCCTTCCCGCTCAGCCGGCCCCCGACGGTTCCGCCGCCGGCCACCGAGACTGGTGCGCCGTTGCCGCCGGCGGCCACGCTGACCGACGTGATGGGTCGATTGTCAGACCCGAACGTCCCCGGCACCGACAAGATCGGTCTGGTCCAATACGGCACGCCTGCCGACGCAGCGGCGCTGGACAGATTCGCCAAGGCGCTCCACGACAGCGGCTATGCGCCGTTGACCTTCGACGCCACCGACATGACGTGGGCACAGGACCAACCCGGCAACGTCATTGCCAACATCACCATGAAGCCGGGCGGACCGCAGGCAACCGGCAAGGACATGAAGTTCCCGATGGAGTTCGCCCCGCAGCAGGACAACTGGCAGCTGACCCGGCAGACGGCGGACTTGCTGCTCCAGATGGGTCAGCAGCCACCGGCCGCCGCCACGCCGACCCCCACCCGGTGAGCGCGCAGGCGTGTGGATCGGCTGGCTGGAATTCGACCTGCTGCTCGGTGATGTGCATTCCCTGAAACAGAAGCGCTCGGTCATCCGTCCGGTGATTGCCGAATTGCAACGCAGATTCGCGGTGTCCGCGGCCGAGACCGGCGCCCAGGACTTGCACCGTCGCGCGAGCATCGGCATCGCCGTGGTGTCTGCCGATCGACATCATGTCGTCGACGTGCTTGACGCCGCCGAGCGTCTGGTCGCGTCACGACCGGAGATGGACTTGCTCTCGACCCGCCGCGGTCTGCGTCGCAACACCGACGACTAAATGCCGCCGCCCAGCTGACGCTTGCGTCGCAGCGGCATCGGCGCGACGGCCCCCGGCGCCAATTTGCGCACGCTGATCAGAAACGCCGTATGCCCGCGCATCGTGTGCTGTGGGCGCACCGCGAGGCCGACCACATGCCATCCGCGTTGCATGCTTTCCCACGCGCGCGGCTCCGTCCAGCACTGCTGCTCGCGCAGCGCCTCGACGGTGCGCGACAACTGCGTGACGGTCGCCACGTAGATCATCAGCACCCCACCCGCCACAAGGGCGTTGCCGACGGCCTCGAGGACCTCCCACGGCGCCAGCATGTCGAGTACGACGCGGTCCACCTCTGCTCCGGCGTAGTCGGCCAGATCGGCAGCGACGAGGTCCCAGTTGGCCGGGCGCTCACCGAAGAACGTTTCGACGTTGCGCACCGCGTGCTCGGCGTGGTCGTCGCGCACCTCGTAGGACGTCACGCGGCCCTCGGGTCCCACGGCGCGCAGCAGCGAGCACGTCAGCGCGCCCGATCCGGCGCCAGCCTCGAGCACGCGCGCTCCGGGAAAGATGTCGCCCTCGTGCACAATCTGAGCGGCGTCCTTGGGGTAGACGACCTGCGCGCCGCGTGGCATCGACATCACGTAGTCGACAAGCAGTGGGCGCAGGACCAGGAACTGGTCGCCGCTGGTCGACTTCACTACGCTGCCTTCCGGCAGCCCGATGACGGTGTCGAGCGCGATGATGCCGCGATGGGTGTGGAACTCGCCGCCAGGCGTCAACACCATCGTGTAGTGGCGGCCCTTCGCGTCAGTCAGCTGTACGCGGTCGCCGACTTCGAACGGACCGGTCCTTGGCACAGCTGACCAGCCTGCCAGTAGACGCGCCGAGACGGGTGCGCGGGGTTGCGCAAGTTTGTCGGGGCACGGTCATACGCTGCTTACATGAGTGACGAGACGGTACCGCCCGTCCGTCGGCCTGCGCTGTCACCGTCGCGGGCCAGTGACTTCAAGCAGTGCCCACTGTTGTACCGGTTCCGGGCCATCGACCGGCTGCCCGAGCCGGCATCCACCGCGCAGGTCCGCGGTTCGGTCGTGCACGCGGCCCTCGAGCAGCTGTACGGCCTACCGGCACAACAGCGCGGTCGCGATACCGCGATGACGCTCGTAGGCCCGGCGTGGGACAGGGTGGTGGCCGCACAACCGGAGCTGTCGGCCGAGATCGAACCGGCGCTGAAAGCCGAGCTGCTCGACGAGGCGCGCGCACTGTTGTCGGGCTATTACCGCCTCGAGGACCCGACGCGGTTCGACCCGCAAAGCTGCGAACAGCGCGTCGAGGTCGAGCTGGAGGACGGCACGCTCCTGCGCGGGTTCGTCGACCGCATCGACGTCGCGCCCACTGGCGAACTACGGGTCGTCGACTACAAGACCGGCAAGGCACCACCCGAGGCGCGGGCGCTGGCCGAGTTCAAGGCGATGTTCCAGATGAAGTTCTATGCGGTTGCGCTTCTGCGATCGCGGGGTGTGCTGCCGGCGCGGCTGCGGCTGCTGTATTTGTCCGACGGTCAGGTGCTCGACTACACGCCGGATCTCGACGAGCTGCTGCGGTTCGAGAAGACGCTGATGGCGATCTGGCGGGCGATCCAATCTGCCGGTGTCACAGGCGATTTCAGGCCAAATCCGTCGCGGCTGTGTGACTGGTGTGCGCATCATTCGCGCTGTCCGGTTTTTGGTGGCACTCCCCCGCCGTACCCCGGTTGGCCGGAGGTTCCCGACGAGGGCGATGATGACACCGTGTTGCATGCCTCGGAGCCCGCTGCGTGATCGATTGTCTCTACCGGCGGCTGCCTGACGACGGTGGATTTCAAATGTTCGAGTCCACCGACGGAACGCGCAGTAACTGGGATCCCGAAATCCAGCACGGCTCACCGCCTCTCGCGCTGATGACGAAGCTGATCGAGGAGCTCGCCGCTGGATCCGGGCTGCGCGTCGGGCGGCTGACCCTGGACATCCTCGGTGCCATCCCAGTGACGACGGTACGGGCGCATGCCTGGGTGGAGCGTCCCGGCTCCCGCATTTCGATCATGGTCGCCGAGATGTTGGCACCCAAGCCTGACGGCAGTGAGCGGCCGGTCGCCAGAGTGACCGGATGGTTGCTCGCCACCAGCGACACCGCCGATGCGGTGACGGATCGCTATCCCCCACTGGTGGAAGGGGATTCGGTCCCCGTGCCGCACAGTTGGGAGGATGCCAAGGGATACCTCGAGACGGTGTGCTGGCGCAAACAGTATGTCCCCGAAGACAACACACCGGTGGCGTGGTTGAGCCCGCTGGTTCCCGTCGTCGATTCGGAGCCGGTGACGGATCTGCAGCGGCTCGCGATGGTGGCCGATTCGGTGAACGGCGTCGGGGCGGCGCTGGATCCGGACAAGTTCGTGTTCATGAACACCGACACCGTCGTCCACCTGCACCGGTTGCCCGAAGGCAACGACTTCGGGCTGCGCGCACGCGGATCGATCGGCCCGGATGGCGTCGGCGTCACCACCGCGGACCTCTTTGACCGCCACGGGTTTATCGGCACCGTGGCGCAGACGCTGCTAGTGCAACGCCGCCTCTGATCTGTATATGTGCTTGCATCTATATAGACGCAGTGCAATACTCGGGTCATGGACGTCTTCGAAGCAGTCGCCGAGCCAAGCCGGCGCGCGCTGCTCGACGCGCTCATCGATGGTGAGCGCACCGCGGGTGAGCTCGTCGCGACGCTGCCCGGCCTGACACAGCCCACGGTGTCACGACACCTGCGCGTGCTGCGCGAAGTGGGCCTCGTCGAGGTCCGACCGGATGCGCAGCGCCGGATCTACGCACTGCGGGCCGACGGGCTGGTCGCCATCGACGACTGGATCAACCGCTACCGCCGCTACTGGACGGATCACCTCGACGCCCTGGAGCGGCATCTGGAACGCAAACACAAGGAGTCACGATGAGCGAGCGCGACGGACGATTGATCGTCGACGGCGACCGCGCGATGTTGGATTTCGAACGCCGCCTGCCCTTTCCGATCGAAGCGGTGTGGTCGGCGATCACCGACCCACACGAACGCGAGCAATGGTTCGGCGCAACCACGATCGAGCCGCGCGAGGGCGGCACCATCGACATGGTCGCGACCGGTCCGCCGCTGCCGCCGGAGCGCAAGCGAATGACCGGTCGCATCCTGGTGTGGGATCCGCCGCACGTGCTCGAACACGAGTGGAAGCAGCCGATTGTCGAGGACGGTGTGGTGCGCTACGAACTCACCGCCGATGGCGACGCCACGGTGCTGCGGTTCACCCATCGGGGGCTCGGCGCCCGCAACGCATCCGGATTCTTCGGCGGCACCCACGCCTACCTGGATCGGCTGGAGGCCTACCTGTCCGGCGACGAGTTGCCGGACTGGACCAGCCGTCGCCTGGAAATCAACCAACGATTGGAAGCGAACTGATATGTCGCACAACGGTTTTGATATCGCCGCCCCGTCCATGGCCATCGCCTACTACTCGGGCTTCGGTCACACCGCCGCGCTCGCCGAAGCCGTCGCCGGCGGTGCGCGAGAAGCCGGCGCAGCCGTCAGCGTGATCGCGGTCGACCGCATCACAGAAGAGGAATGGGACATCCTCGATGCCGCGGACGGCATCGTATTCGGCAGCGCGACGTACATGGGCAATGTGTCGGCCGGATTTCAGACTTTCGCCGAACAGACCGGCAGGCGCTGCCTCAACGGCAGCTGGCGCGACAAGATCGCGGGCGGCTTCACGAACTCCGGCGCCAAGAGCGGCGACAAAGTCAACACTCTTGTATCGCTGGCGATCTTCGCGGCTCAACACCATATGCACTGGGTAAGCCTGGGTTTGGGCGCAGGCTGGAACAGCGCCGCGGGCAGCGAGAACGACCTCAACCGCCTCGGTTTCTGGCTCGGCGCGGGTGCGCAGACGGACGTGGACGCGAATGCCGACCAGGTGCACCCTTCGGATGTACAGACCTGCCGCCATCTCGGCTGGCGGGTCGCCGTGGTGACGCGGCAGCTGAAGGTCGGCCGCTCCACTACTGCAGCGGTTTCAACTCCTGCAGCATCGTCGGCACCAATTCACTGACCGTCGGGTGGATGTGCATGGTCCGCGAGATCGCGGTGTAGGGCTTCTTGGCAGTCATGATGTCAAGGATCGCGTGGATGACCTCATCACCACCGACACCCAGGATGGCGGCGCCGAGGATCTCTTCGGTCTCGGCGTCGACGACCACCTTCATGAAGCCCTGGGTCTCCCCCTTTTCGACAGCGCGCCCGACGCGTGTCATCGGCCGCTTGCCCACCAACGCTTTTCGGCCGGACCTGCGGACTTCGTCGACGGTCATGCCTGCCCGCCCGAGCGGCGGATCGATGTACAGCGCGTAGGTGGGAACGCGGTCGCTCACCCGTCGCGGGTCATCGTCGAGCAGGTTGGCCGCGACGATCTCGTAGTCGTTGTACGACGTATGGGTGAAGGCGCCACGACCGTTGCAGTCGCCCATCGCCCAGATGTGGTCGACGTTGGTCCGTAACTGGTCGTCGACGACGATGTTGCCCCGGGCGTCAGTCTCGACACCCGCCTTCTCCAGCCCGAGGTCGTCGGTGTTTGGTCGGCGTCCGACGGCCATCAGCAAGTGGGTGCCGGTGACCGGCTGGGCATCGTCGGCCGGAGTCACCTGAAAACCGCTGTCCTGCTTGGTGAATCGGATCGCGCTGGCATTCACGACCACGTCGATGCCTTCGGCTTCCAAAATCTCCTTCACCGTCGCCGAGACGTCTTCGTCTTCTCGTGACGTCAGCCTTGGACCCTTCTCGATCACGGTGACGCGCGCGCCGAACCGGCGGTACATCTGCGCGAACTCCAGCGCGATGTAACTGCCGCCGATGACCACCAGATGCTCTGGGACGGTGTCGAGTTCGAGGATGCCGACATTCGTCATGTAGTCGATCTCGGCCAGCCCCGGCATGTCCGGCGCCACCGCCCGGCCGCCGACGTTGAGAAAGATCTTGTCGGCCTCCAACACGCGCCCATCGACGCTGATGGTGTGGGGTCCCTCGAAGCGGGCGTGCCCGCGAATCAGAGTGCATCCCTTCATGCCCTCGAGCCACGATTCGACGCCGCTCCGGTCGTCGAGCATGATCTTGTCCTTGCGCGCCTTGACCTTGGCCATGTCGACCGTGATTTCGCCTGTGCCGACACCGTATTCGGCGCCGCGGCGGGATAGGTGCGCGGCGTGCGCGCTGGCCACCAGCGTCTTGGTCGGAATGCAGCCGGTGTTGACGCACGTCCCCCCGACCAGCTTGCGTTCGATCACCGCAACGGTCTGCCCCGCTTCGGTCAGCCTGGCCGCCAGCGGTGGGCCCGCCTGACCCGCACCGATGATGATCGCGTCGAATTTCTCGGTCATGGACGACTAGACGAGTGGAGCAAAGCTGACGAGGAAGGCGATCAGGAAGCCACCGCCGACGGCCACGACGTCTTCGCCGATCGCGACGGGGCGGTCATTGCCGCCGTTGGAGGCCACCAGCCGGCTGCGGGCTTCGGCTCCGCCCAGTGTCCCGAGAACCGCGCCGATGATGCCGGCGCCCATCCCGATGAAGGTGTGGTGCGACACGCTGCCAATGACCGCGCCGGCGAACGCACCAGTGAGCAGGCGGGTGGTGAACTGCGCCGGCGTCTTGCGGCTCGGCGTCTTGGGCAGCTGGTCGGTGACCAACTCGACGAGCAGGAAGATGGTCAGCACGGTCACGGTGATCGGATGAGCCACCCACTCCGACCATTTGCCGTCGACGTCGATCCAGCCGAGAAATGCGCCCCAGGAGACCACCGCCGGTGCGGTCAGCGCGCGTAGACCGGCGATGACACCGATCAGCACCGCGAGCACGATAACGACGACCTGCGTCATGGCAACCTCCGGAGCGCGAAAAGGACACCCGGACGCTAACACGCACCAGGTAACGCAGCCCGGTGAATCAGAAGCGGCAGAACCGAATATCGGAAGCCAGAATCGCCTTGGCGCCGATCGATGCGAGTTCGTCCATGATCGCGTTGACATCTCGACGCGGAACCAGTGCGCGCACGGCCACCCAGGCCGGATCGGCGAGTGGGGCGATCGTCGGGGATTCGAGTCCCGGTGTCACAGCGCTGGCCTCGTCGAGCACGCTACGCGGGCAGTCATAGTCCAGCATCAGGTACTGCTGGCCGAACACCACACCCTGCACCCGGCCTGCTAATTGGTCGCGTCCGGCGGCGTGCTCGTCGCTGGCGTCCTCACGTTCGATGAGGACCGCCTCCGAATCACACAGCGGCTCACCGAACGCCACCAGATCGTGCAGTGACAGCGTGCGACCGGAACCGACCACGTCGGCGATCGCGTCGGCGACGCCGAGCTGCACCGAAATCTCCACTGCGCCATCGAGTCGGATCACGGTGGCGTCAATCCCCCTCTGCGCCAAGTCTTTTCGCACCAGATTGGGAAAAGCAGTCGCAATCCGCTTGCCCGCGAGGTCCTCGACGCGCCACGGGCGCCCGGCGGGCGCGGCGTAGCGGAAGGTCGACGACCCGAAGCCGAGCGCCAGCCGCTCGCGAACCGGCGCGCCGGATTCCTGCGCGAGGTCGCGGCCCGTGATGCCGAGGTCAAGCTGGCCCGAGCCGACATAGATCGCAATGTCCTTGGGCCGCAGAAAGAAGAACTCGACGCTGTTGACCGGGTCGATGACGGTCAGGTCCTTCGGATCGGTGCGCCGCCGGTAACCGGCCTCCGACAGGATTTCGGCCGCCGATTCGGACAGCGTGCCCTTGTTGGGCACGGCGACGCGAAGGTTTCCGTTTCCGTTCGACGATGAGCCGCTCGGGCGAAGTGCAGACATCAGAGCTTGGCGTAGACGTCGTCGAGGGTCAGGCCGCGCGAGATCATCAGCACCTGCGTCCAGTACAGCAGCTGGCTGATTTCGTCGGCCAGCGCTTCGTCACCTTCGTGTTCGGCGGCCAGCCACACCTCGCCGGCCTCTTCGAGGATCTTCTTGCCCAGCCCGTGCACGCCGCCGTCGAGCGCGGCGACGGTGCCGCTACCCGCCGGCCGGGTGCGCGCCCGCTCCGTCAACTCGGCGAAGAGGGCGTCGAAGGTTTTCACGGGACGCGATTGTTTCACGTGCTGTTCCCCGCGGTCACGCGGGTTAACCGAGAAGCGTCAGGTCTTCGCTGGGTGCGCTTCGTGATGCACCGCGTCGCGTTGCATGTCTTCGAGGTGTTTGCCCTTGGTTTCTGCGACCCATCGCCAAACGAAGATGAACGACAGCACCGCGCACAACGCGTAGAACCCGTACGCCAATCCGAGCACGTTGCGCAGCCCTGGGAAGGTCACCGTGATCACCCAGTTGGCCGCCCATTGGCCGGCCGCGGCCAGCCCGAGGGCAGCACCCCGGATGCGGTTCGGGAACATTTCACCCAGCAGCACCCACACCACGGGGCCCCACGACATCCCGAAGGCCACCACGAACAAGTTGGCGGCAACGAGGGCGATCGGGCCGGCAACGGGGCCGAGGTGAGGCTTTCCGTCGATGATTTCGGCTGTTTGAAAGACGACCGCCATCGTCGCCAACATGACCGCCATGCCGCTGGAGCCGACCAGGAGCAGCGGCTTGCGCCCGACCTTATCGATCAGCGCGATCGCAATCAGCGTCGTCAAGATGTTTGTAATCGACGTGATCACAGTGATCGTGAACGAGGAGCTCTCCTTGAAACCGACCGCCTCCCACAGCACGTTGGAGTAGTAGAAGATCACGTTGATGCCGACGAACTGCTGGAAGACCGAGAGTCCGACACCGACCCACACGATTCCGTAAAGGCCGCCGGTCGGCTTGCGCAGATCGCGCCACGACGGCGGCTTCTCGGACTTCAACGACTCCTGGATGCGAGTGATCGTGAGCTCCAGGTTCTTCTCGCCCAGCAACATCGTGAGAACTCGGCGGGCTTCCGGAATCCGGAATTTTGCAACGAGATAACGCGGCGACTCGGGGATCGTGAAGGCCAGGCCGCCGTACAGAACGGCAGGCACCACCATCACGAGGAACATCCAGCGCCACGCTGCCAACCCCAGCCACAACTCCTCACGCGATCCTCCGGCGAGGTGGGCCAGCAGATAGTCCACCGCCAGCGATAGGAAGATTCCGGTCACGATCGCCAATTGCTGCAGCGAGCCGAGCCGACCACGGATGCGTGGCGGTGAGGTCTCGGCAATGTAGGCGGGTGCGATGACGGACGCCACTCCCACCCCGATGCCGCCGACGACGCGGAAGATCACCACCAACCACACGTTGGGCGCAAGACCCGTGCCGATCGCACTGATCAGGAACAGGACGGCGGCGATCTTCATGACGGACAGTCGGCCTATCCGGTCGGCGAGCCGGCCAGCCGTCACGGCGCCGAGTGCGGCGCCCAGCAGAGCCGAGGCGACCGCGAAGCCGAGGGTGGTGTTGCCGATGCCGAAGTCCTCTTGAATCGACGAGACAGCGCCGTTGATCACCGCGCTGTCGTAGCCGAAGAGAAAGCCGCCCAGAGCGGCGACGGAAGCGATCAGGACCACCCGGCCGCTGTGTTCGGATTCCTCGTAGTCCAAGCCGGATGCAGAATCACCAACGGGTCCGTGAGTCATGTGACGCCCTTCCGCAGCACTGCGTGACGAGAATCACATTCAATCACTCACTCCCGCGTCAGGCGGTGCGTTCGCCGAACTGTACGAGTTCTGCATGCACGCGCCGCAGATCGGCCGCGCCGATGCCGACCAGTGAGCGAACATGGCGGCGACGCGGGCCGGTGGGCACAGCTACGTCGTTGGGCACCACCAACACCGGACAACCTGCGCCTTCGGCTGCCGCTGTACCCGTAACCGAGTCCTCAATGGCCAGGCAGAGAACCGGTGGCAGGTCCAGCAATTCTGCTGCCCGTAGGTAAAGATCGGGCGCGGGTTTGCCCTGCGGCACCTCGTCGGCGCAGACAGTCGCCGAAAAGTAGTGGCGGCCAATGCTGTTCAACGCCCTGTCGGTGAGTGCGCGCGCAGTGTTGGTAACCAGCGCCATCGGAATTCCTTCGGCGGCAAGCGATTTCAACAACTCCTGCGCACCGTCACACCACGGCAGTCCACGGTCGAACAGGTCCGCCGTGTAGTCGTGCAGCCAACGAATGGACTCCGCCATCGCAACTGGATCCGGCTGCAGGCCGAGGTCGGCATACACCGTCTGCATGGTGTCTTCGGCCGAACCGCCGACCATCGACGTACGCACTTCGTGGGTCAGCCGGCCACCGAGATGTTCGTACAGCGCCGCCAGCGAGATATCCCAGAGCTTTTCGGAGTCGACGAGCGTGCCATCCATGTCGAACAGCACCGCTTGCATGTCCCCGATTGTGTCAGAGCTCTTGCCTAGGGTGAAATCATGACGATTCTCGTGACCGGCGCCACAGGAAACATCGGCCGATGCACCGTCGATCACCTGATCGACCTGGGCGCCAACGACATCCGTGAATTGACGAAGAACCCGGCCGAGCAGTTCCGCTGACTCAGTCCTCCGGGTTGTAGCCGAGGTTGGGGGCGAGCCAGCGTTCCGCTTCGACCAGGGTCCAGCCCTTGCGCCTCGCGTAGTCGGCGACCTGATCCTGGGCCAACCGGCCGACCACGAAGTACTGCGACTGCGGGTGCGAGAAGTACCAGCCGCTGACGGCAGCACCGGGCCACATCGCCATCGACTCGGTCAGCTCGATGCCCGTGCGCTCGCGGACGTCCATCAGCTTCCAGAGCGTCACCTTCTCGGTGTGCTCCGGGCAGGCGGGGTAGCCGGGGGCCGGGCGGATTCCCACGTACTTCTCACCGATGAGCGCCTCGTTGTCCAGCTGCTCGTCAGGCTGGTATCCCCAGAACTCCTTGCGGACGCGTTCGTGCATCCGTTCGGCGAACGCCTCCGCCAGCCGGTCGGCGATCGATTCCAGCAGGATCGCGCTGTAGTCGTCGAGGGCCGCCTTGAACTCCGCGATCTTCTCCCGGCTGCCGAGCCCGGAGGTGACCGCGAAGGCGCCGACGTAGTCCGCCAGACCGGTGTCCTTGGGCGCGACGAAGTCGCCCAGCGACCGGTTCGGGATGCCCTCGCGGTGCTCGCCCTGCTGGCGCAGATTGTGCAACGTGGTCAACACCTCGGTACGGCTCTCGTCGGTGTACACCTCGATGTCGTCGCCGACCGCGTTGGCCGGGAAGAACCCGATGACCCCGTTGGCGGTCAGCCACTTCTCCTTGATCAGGGTGTCGAGCATCTCCTGCGCGTCGTCATACAGCTTGCGAGCAGCCTCGCCCGAGGCCGGGTTGTTCAGGATGTCCGGGAATCTGCCCTTCATCTCCCAGGCGTTGAAGAACGGCTGCCAGTCGATGTACTCGCGCAGCTCCGATAGGTCATAGTCATGAAAATCCCGCACGCCGAGGCCCTGGGCAGGCGCCGGCGGCTGGTAGCCGTCCCACTCGATCGGCGTCCGGTTGGCGCGGGCCATCTGGAGCGTCAGCATCGGCCGCTCGTTCTTATGGGCGTGCCGTTCGCGAAGCGACGCGTAGTCCTTCTCGGTCGCCTCCAGCAGGGCAGGCCGCTGCTTGTCGTCGAGCAGCGCTGCAGCGACCGGGACCGAGCGGGAAGCGTCCTTGACCCAGACCACCGGACCGCTACGACGCGGCGCCACTTTCACGGCCGTGTGAGCGCGCGAGGTGGTTGCGCCGCCGATCAGCAGCGGGATCTCCAGGCCCTGGCGTTCCATCTCGGCGGCGAAGTTGACCATCTCGTCCAGGGACGGGGTGATCAGCCCGGACAGCCCGATGATGTCGGCGCCGTGCTCCGCGGCCGCGTCCAGGATCTTCTGGGCGGGCACCATCACACCGAGGTCGATCACTTCGAAGTTGTTGCACTGCAAGACAACCCCGACGATGTTTTTGCCAATGTCATGGACGTCGCCCTTCACCGTCGCCATGATGATCGTGCCGTTGGTGTCTTTACCCGCAGCAGCGCCCGACTCCACTTTCTCCGCCT
This sequence comes from Mycobacterium sp. JS623, assembly GCF_000328565.1. Classification (NCBI taxonomy): domain Bacteria; kingdom Bacillati; phylum Actinomycetota; class Actinomycetes; order Mycobacteriales; family Mycobacteriaceae; genus Mycobacterium; species Mycobacterium sp. JS623. The sequence goes on from NC_019966.1 coordinate 3,705,365, forward strand.
CGATGAACGGCAGCAGATACGCCACGGCCTTCTTCATCACCCTGGCCGACTTCACGACCTGGGGCAGGAACATCTTGCCCGAGCCGAAAAGGTCGCCGACGACATTCATGCCGTCCATCAGCGGGCCCTCGATCACCTCGATCGGCCGACCACCCGCAGCCGCGATCTCGGCCCGCAATTCCTCAGTGTCGGCGTCGACGTGGGCGTCGATGCCCTTGACCAGGGCGTGCGTGATCCGCTCGCGGACCGGCAGACCGCGCCACTCGGCTGCGGCCGGGTCCTCGCCCTTCTCCGAGCTGTTGAACCGTTCGGCGATCTCCAGGAGCCTTTCGGCCGCATCCTCGCGACGATTCAGAACGACGTCCTCGATGCGGTCCCGCAGCTCGGGGTCGATCGAGTCGTAGGGCACCAGGGCACCCGCGTTGACAATGCCCATGTCCAGGCCGGCCTTGATGGCGTGGAACAGGAACACCGAATGGATCGCCTCGCGGACGGGGTTGTTGCCGCGGAACGAGAACGACACGTTCGAGATACCGCCGGAGATGTGCACCCCCGGTAGGTTCTCCTTGATCCAGGAGCAGGCCTCGATGAAGTCGATCCCGTACGTCGCGTGCTCCTCGATACCCGTCGCGAGCGCAAAGCAGTTCGGGTCGAAGATGATGTCCTCGGGCGGAAAGCCGACCTCTTCGGTCAGGATCCGGTAGGCGCGTCCACAGATCTGGATGCGGCGCTCCAGATTGTCGGCCTGACCCTGTTCGTCGAAGGCCATCACGACAACGGCGGCGCCGTACTTGCGGCACAGCCGTGCCTCACGGATGAACTTCTCCTCGCCCTCCTTCATGGAGATCGAGTTGACGATCGGCTTGCCCTGCACGTTCTTCAGGCCCGCTTCGATGACCTCCCACTTGGAGGAGTCGATCATCACCGGGACGCGGCTGATGTCCGGCTCGGATGCGATCAGCTTGGTGAAGCGGTCCATCGCGGCGACGCCGTCGATCATGCCCTCGTCCATGTTGATGTCGATGACCTGTGCACCGACCTCGACCTGCTGCAGGGCCACCGACAGCGCGGTGTCGTAGTCCTCGGCTTTGATCAGGTTGCGGAACCGGGCGGAGCCGGTGATGTTGGTGCGCTCACCGATGTTCACGAACAGGGAGTCGTCGGTGATGTTGAGCGGCTCCAGGCCCGCGAGCCGGGTGGCCACCTCGATCTTCGGCACCTCACGTGGCGGCTTGCCGTCGACGACCTTGGCGATCTCGGCGATGTGCGCCGGTGTCGTTCCGCAGCAACCACCGACCAGGTTGACCAGGGCGGCCTCGGCAAAATCGGCGACGTAGCCGGCCTGACGCTTCGGGGACTCGTCGTATTCGCCGAAGGCGTTGGGCAGGCCGGCGTTCGGGTAGCAGGACACGAAAGTGTCTGCGATCCGCGACATCTCGGCGAGGTAGGGTCTCATCTCCGGCGCGCCAAGCGCACAGTTGAGACCCACCGCGAGCGGCTTGGCATGCCTGATCGAATTCCAGAACGCTTCGGTCACCTGACCGGATAGGGTCCGCCCGGACGCATCGGTGATGGTGCCCGAGATGATCACCGGCCAGCGGCGTCCGCGGTCCTCGAACAGCGTCTCGATGGCGAACACCGCGGCTTTGGCGTTCAGTGTGTCGAAGATGGTCTCGACGATCAGGAGGTCGGCGCCACCGTCGACCAGGCCTCTGGCGGCGTCGAGGTACGCGGAGACGAGCTGGTCGTAGGAGACGTTGCGGGCGCCGGGATCGTTGACGTCCGGCGAGATCGACGCGGTCCGCGTCGTCGGCCCGAGGGCGCCGGCGACGTAGCGCGGCTTGGACGGGGTGCTGAACTCGTCGCAGGCCTTGCGGGCAAGGACCGCGCCGGCGTAGTTCAGCTCATAGCCCAGCTCGGCCATGCCGTAGTCGGACAGCGAGACCGCGTTCGCGTTGAACGTGTTGGTCTCCAGGATGTCGGCGCCGGCCTCGAGGTACTCGCGGTGGATGCCCTCGATGATGTGGGGCTGCGTCAGGGTGAGCAGGTCGTTGTTGCCCACAAGATCGCTCGGCCAGTCCTTGAACCGCTCGCCGCGATAACCGGCCTCGTCCGGCCGGTCCCGCTGGATTGCCGTGCCCATGGCACCGTCGATCACCATGATCCGCTGGCGCAAAGCAGCCGTCAGTTCGCCGGTGCAGTCGGGACGGATGTTCGGCACGAAGTTGTTCGACTCAGAGCTCACATACGTTCCTTCCGTAGCGGAAGGCGTCCTTGACTCTGCCGAGCGTGGCGGATACCGGCAGGACCCGGTTCCGTTGCAACGCCTCTCGACGTGAAAAGTCTACGTCGTCACCCAACCGACGTGTGGACGCCCAACTCATGGTCGCGATCGACCCCGCTCGCTTGGCGATCGCAGTGCCCCCGAGCCACAGCTCGCGGATCTCGTCGGCGATGTCCTGGTCACCAAGCTCAACCAGATTGCAGCCGAACGTATTTCGTCTCGACGGCGTCGCGCGAGAGATACGCCGCCTGCAGCTGACGGCTCATCGCCCCGTCGCCCACCACGAGCCGCTTCGACAGCGTGTCGAGCGAATCGGTGCCCCGGGCGTGCTTGTCACATCAGCCACACATACAGGGTAGTAGTCCTATGCAAATCACTTGGTTGCGCGAGCGCCCACGGTCGTAAATCGGCTGGTGTGGCGATGCCCCTCGTGGGTGCCATGCAGGCTTTACGCTGAGGGAGTGACCCCGTCGGATGCGAGCGGCATGCCAGATGGTCTTCGCGCAAGCGGCTCATCTGAAAACCGCCCGGGCCTGCCCAAACTCAACGACACCGTGATCGTCGCCGCCTTCGAAGGCTGGAACGACGCAGGTGACGCCGCCAGCGACGCGCTGGAGCACCTCGACGCGATATGGGAGGCCGAGCCGATAGTCGAGATCGATGACGAGGCCTACTACGACTATCAGGTGAACCGACCGGTGATCAGGCAGGTCGACGGCGTCACCCGCGAGCTGGTGTGGCCATCGATGCGGATCTCGCACTGCCGCCCGCCGGGTTCCGACCGGGACATCGTCCTCATGCACGGCGTTGAGCCGAACATGCGCTGGCGCACGTTCTGCGCCGAACTGCTGGCGATCGCCGACAAGCTCAACGTGCAGACCGTGGTGATTCTGGGCGCGCTGCTGGCCGACACACCGCACACCCGCCCGGTGCCGGTTTCGGGAGCGGCCTACTCCCCCGACTCGGCGAAGGCCTTCGGTCTCGAGGAGACGCGCTACGAAGGCCCCACTGGCATCGCGGGGGTGTTCCAGGACGCCTGCGTGCAGGCCGGCATCCCGGCAGTGACGTTCTGGGCGGCCGTTCCGCACTACGTTTCCCAGCCGCCGAACCCGAAGGCGACGGTCGCGCTGTTGCGTCGCGTCGAGGATGTGCTCGATATAGAGGTGCCGCTGGCCGATCTGCCCTCGCAGGCGGAGGAATGGGAACAGGCCGTCACCGAGATGACGTCGGAGGACGACGAGATCGCCGAATACGTCCAGTCACTGGAGGAGCGCGGGGACGCCGAGGTCGACATGAACGAGGCGCTCGGCAAGATCGACGGCGACGCGCTCGCCGCCGAGTTCGAGCGCTACCTGCGGCGGCGGGGTCCCGGCTTCCGGGGATGACCGCAAGACATTAGCAAAGCCAATTTGCTATTTGTGCGCTAGCCGTGATCTCGCAACATATTTACGCATATGTCCAAAGCCTCCCTAGCCGAAGAAATGCGCAACTCTGAACCGACAGAAAACGCGTGTGACGTCAGAGACTATTTGCCCGAAACCCGTTGCGGTCTCGGTGATTTGCAGTAGACACCATCCTCACCGGCACTGTCAATCGGTTAGGCGGTCGAGCGAAGAGCAACCGCGCAAGTCGAGTAGTCGAGTACTTAAGTAATTGCGGTGACGTAGGAGTAAAAGTTAATCCTGAACCATTTTGGAGTGGCTTCCGGGGGGAGGATCCATGGTGGAAAACAGAGTCGAGCGGCAATACTTCTGCATCCTTTGGTGGCATCGGCGACCATGACGATCCAATCGGACGTGCGAGGCGGCAGACCGGCCGAGCTGTCGCTTTTCGGAGGATTCGCGTTGAGGGTCGGCGGCCAGAAAATCTCACTGCCGATGCATGCGCGACGTGTGCTGGCCTACCTTTCTCTGCACAAGATGATGGAGAAGGACTGCGATCGTCAGGTCCTCGCCGAGCGACTCTGGACGGATTCATCACCGCGTCGGTCACGCGCGAGCTTGCGCACCGCGATCTGGCGCATCCGCTCCGCCGCCGATGACCTAATCCTCGGAGATTCTGACCGGGTCGCGCTGGCGGATTCGGTCCGCGTCGACGTCCACGACTTCCGACACAACGCTGAACGAATGCTTTCGGACGTCTCAGCGTGCGAGCCGCCGAGACTGGTTCCGCATCTGCGAAGTCCTGCGGATCTGCTGCCCGGCTGGGATGAGGACTGGCTCCTGCTGACGCGCGAGCAGTTGCGCCTCTTGCGTCTGCACGCGCTGGAGCACACTGCGCGCAGGATGAGCGAGAGCGGCCTGTACCCGCAAGCGATCGACGTGATTCTGTTTGTTGTCGACGAGGAACCACTGCGGGAATCCGCGCAAGCAATCTTGATCAAGGCGCATCTAGCTGCGGGCAACCTCGCGGACGCGTGCAGGCAGTACCACCGCTTCAGGGCGAACTTGTGGAACGAACTCGGGCTGCGGCCGTCGGCCGATTTGTCTCGGTTGGTCTCGCCACAAAGCGAGAGGGCGACAACGTAACCGCTCGCTGATAGCCGTGCCGTTGACGGCATCGGCTACGTGCGAGCATCAACGTCGGCAGAAGAATGAATGCCGTCAATCTCGTTCCCGTGCACATCGCGGACTTGCGCGCCACCGTCACGATCGGCGCGTCACGCGCGCTCGCCGACGCGACCATGACGTACATAATGGGACCAACCGACGGCCGCCCGTTCTTTGATCTGCGCCAAGAAGTCGACAGGTGCTGGATCGACGGAGTGGAAGTCAGCCCGGCGGTGATCGCCGCGCACGACGTCGGCGAACGGGGTGCACACAGTTCAGTCCGGGTGATCCGGCAACGGCAATATGCCGGGTCGGTGCATTCGGTACGCGTTCGGTACCGACTCGGGCCACCGATGTCGGACCTCGGCGGCGCCTATCCGCCTGTGCTGTCATGGCATCCGGGCCCCCGCGTGCGTTGGTCGTTCGGCATGGCAGACTTGTATGCGGGCCGATATCTCGAAGCGTGGTTTCCATCAAACCTTCCGTTCGACCATTTCCCGTTCACACTCGAACTCGTGCTCGAGCGAACCGAAATCCCGCACACATTGGTGACCAACGGGCAGGTCGCCATGCGGGGCACAAACCGGTGGTTTGTCCGCTTCCCACTGTGGTTCACCACGATGTCGCCACTCATCGAACTCCACGCGGCCGACACCGTTGAGACCGCATCGATGACGGCACACCTTCCAATCTCCAAGCGGCCAATCACGATCAGCGCCACCAAGTTCGTCGATGGCGAAGAGAACTTGGCGGCCAGCCTCCCCCGAATCGCGTACTTATTGGCAGAGCAGGAACGCCGCTTCGGCGAATACAGCGGGAGCTCCTACGTGTGCTTCTTTCACGGCGCCTCGGGCGGGATGGAGTACGGTAACGCAACCACGACGTCCGAATCAGCGCTGCGGCATGAGGTGATCCACTCGTGGTTTGCGCGCGGACTCACTCCCGCGTCGCAGGCCGACGGTTGGTGGGATGAGGCGTTTACGCGTTATCTGGAAACCGGCAGTCGCCCAACGCCATTGGATTTCGACGCACCACCGGTCGAGCTGTGCACTCGCAGACCGTTTCAGCGGGTTACGTCCCCTCGTTCGTATGGGGCAGGCAGCCGAGTCTTCCGCGGCATCGCAGCGCTCGTCGGCCGCGATGGGCTGCAAGCGGCGATGCGTGACCTGTATCGGACTCGGCGCGGAACGTCGATCTCCACGCCGATGCTCGAGTCCCATTTGATCGCCGCGACTGGCGAGGTCTCGCTGGTTGACGTCTTTCACCGGTTCGTCTATGGCTTTGGCGACGGACCGATCCCGCGGCTGGTTGTCGAGCCGGTGCGTTGCGGCGAGCGTTCGATTCGAATCCGCGTGCACAACAACGGCAACGGCTTGTGCCGGCACTATGCGGTGGTGATCGCCACCGAGCGGGGCCGGGTCATCGCTGCAACGACGGGTTTCGACCTCGCGCCAGGACGGACCCATCTGCTGCGATGGCGCGGCGACCGCTTACGGGTTGAGCCGGTGCAGATGGTCGTGTCGCTGCATGCGCACCCACACGTCCGCATAGCTCAGGTGATGGCCGCATACCCAGCTCTGTCCACAACATGCGGGCGAACAGTTCGAACTGTCGGCGCGCCTCAATGACGTTGCCCTCGCACAGGTGCGCCTCGATCAGTGCGCTCTGGGCCGTCTCCCGCAGCGGTTCCTCGGCGACCACCATCAGCATCACGTCAATTGCGTCCGGATACCTACCCTCGTCGGCCAGCCGCCTGCCCGACGTCTCTAGCGCGTGAAGGCGCAACTGCCGCAACTGTTCTCGAGCCAACAGCAACCAGGTTTCATCCCAACCCGGCAGTAGCTCGCAGTTGCGCGCCATCAGGTGTACGCGCTCGCGAGCACAGTCGCTCTTATCAGCCAGCAGCCGCTCCGCGTGCCGTCGATATTGATGAACATCGACGGTCACCTCATCGGCAAGCATCACCCGGTCGTTCTCACTGAAGACGAGGTTCGGGCACTCACGGCGAATGCGCCACAGCGCGGTGCGCAGGCTGGCGCGCGATCGCTCGGCCGACGAGTCCGGCCACAGGCGCTCCGCAAGAATGCCGCGGTCGCAATCTTGTTCGGCAGCCTTGTCGAGGCAAAGGTAGGCCAACACCCGCCGCGAGTGCTTCGGCAACGCGACGCTGCAACCGCCGACGCGCACACTGAAACCGCCGAGCAGTGATACGAGCGGTTGTGCTTCGACGCTCGCAGAGGCCGTCTGCAATCCCGTAGCGGACATCCGAAGCCCTTCCGACGCACCCATTTTCGCGTGATCCGCAGCGCGGAATGTGACCAGCTTCGGCGATAGGCAGTGCCGAGGCGTCAACGATGCGTCAACGCCACAAATCGTTGACGCCCGCTGTACGGCGTGCTGTCACTGTGCCCGTGTGACAGCCGACACCAGCCGAGTGGTCGTCGTGCGGGCCTGGCTCGATTCGCATCGAATCATCGTGCGGGTCCTCACAGGCACCGGCCACTCCAAGCCAGCGGACGAGTGGGTGTTTGCCGATATCGATGCGGCCTGCAGACAGGTGGCCGAAGTTCTGCGCGAACTGGAGGCCGCCCCCGGATCGAGTGCGGCGTTGATACAAACCATTGACGCCTCTGCACACCGCAGCCCAGGACAGTGACGACAGCAGCTGCTAGTTGCGGAGGTGGAGATAGTGACAATCGAGTCGTATGCCGGGTCGCCGACCGACACGGAGACCAACACGTCGCCATTCGCGGGGCTGTCCTACACGGAGTCTCCCGTCGTCGAACCACAGGAAGCACCCGTCGATGTCGGCGAGTCGCCGTTCGACGGCTTCTACCCGACTGAGTCTCCTTTCGGGGAGGACGTTTTCACCGAGTCCGACGCCGAGGCCGATGAGGCCGCCGACTTCCTGGAGGCCATTCACGACGAGGACTTCGATGAAGCGCTCGAGCAACTCCTCAACGAGGGTGCGGCGCATGTGCTGGGCGATGCACAACAGTGGGCTGCGCCACCGTCGGAAACCGAAGCCCGCGAAGCGGTCGAGCAGTGGATCGCACCGCTGGTGTCCGAATGGGAACGGGCCATCGACGGTCTCGGCGCAGGACTGGAGAGCGCAGACCTGCATGGTATCGCGGAGCAGGAACTCGACGAGCTGCTCGAGTCTTTAGAGTCACCGTCGGGTCTCGATTCTGAGGCGTTCGACAACTTCCTCGGCAAGCTCATGCGCAAGGCCAAGAGCTTCATCAAGCAGAAGGTCCGGCAGGCCGTCAACTTCGCGAAGAACCCCATCAAGGGGGTGGTCGACGCGGCCAAGAGTGGGCTTCAAACGATCAAGAGCGGTGTGCAGGCTATCGGCAAGCATTTGGTTGGACCACTGCTGGAGAAGCTGAAGAACGTGGGACTCAAGCTACTCAAGGGTGTGGTCGCGAAGTTAATGGCGCCCCTGTCCCGGATCCTTCCCGCGGCAGTTCGTCCCCTTCTGCCGATCGTGATGAAGAGGCTTGGCATCGGCGAGGCCGCCGACGATGAAAGCGACGAAGCCACATCCGACGAGATGGGTGTCGCCGGTGAGATGGCGCATGAATTCGACAATCAACTGCTCGGGTTGTACCTCGCCGCCGATTCCGAAAGCGCAGGCGATCACGAATTCGACGAGTCATATGACCACGAGCAGGGTCCGGATCCGGTGGCCGAGCTAGACGATGCGCGGGCTCGATTGGCAACGCAACTGAGTGAGCACACTGGCTCGGAGCCACCTGTCGCCGAGATTGAACAGTTCATTCCTGCGGTCCTTGCGATCCGGCCGCTTCTCAAGCTCGGCCTGACCGTCACCGGGGCACGCGAGAAGTTGATCAACCTGATCGCCACTCCCCTGGCCAAGCTGATCAAGGACATGATCGGTGCCGAGGCGTCGAACACCATCGCACGCGCTGCGGGTCAAGAGCCGTCGCGCATGATCGCCAGGGCCGCGGTCAACGTCGGGTTCACTGCGCTCGGCCTTGAAAGCCCACCCGGACAGGACGAATCCGTCGCGGGCGAGGCACTGGCGTCGACGATCGAGAACACCATCCTGCAGGTCGCCGACGAACTCGATGAGACGCCGGCATCCGATCCGCTGCAAGTCAGCGCGGCGGTTCAGCAGGCATTCGCCGAATCCGCCGCCGCGTATCTGCCCGATCGACTGTTGCGTGCCGACCTACCTGAGCGCGAGACCGCCGAAGAGGGCGGATTCTGGGTAATGATGCCGCGGTCGAGCCGACCGCGATACCGATTCCGCAAGTACTCAAGGGTTTTCGCGGTTCCGATTCCCCGCCAGGTGGCACGCGCGGTGCGCTGGTCCGACGGCGGCACCCTTGAGACCTATCTGCTCGACCGTGGTGTCAACCAATGGCCGGTCCAAGCCGAGATCGATCTCTACGAAACGATGCCCGGCACCCTTCCCGGTCACTTCACCAGAGACGAAACGCTGCCCGCCGACGAGCGGCCATCCGACGATGAGTACCAACCGCTGACGCCACGAACCGCGGGTGTGCTGCTCGGCGAGCCTGCACTCGGGCGCGGTCGCAGGACCGGCGTGCGCGCAGGCTCGTATCGACCGGTGCCGCGGCAGCGCTATTACCGGGTACGGGTGGGACGGCTGCCGGCACGACGTAGTCATCGTCCCCGCAGGCTCGTGAGCGTGCACTGGGATCCGAAGGCCACCCGGATGCGAATCTCGGTTCGACTCTCGGAGCGACGTGCGCGCGCCCTGCAGGCCCGTCTGCAAAGGGCGGCACCTTCGGGTCAGCGCGACCTACCCGGCGTCTTGTTGGCCCTGCGACAGATTGCCTTGCCGCGCCTGCAGTATCGGATCGCTCGGCGGCTGATCAACTCGTCGACCGTCAAGGATCAGCTGGCCGCCGCACAGCTCGCGGGGGCGATGGCGGCAGCCACCTCCACGGCTCTGGCGACGTTCCTGGTGAAGAGTGGAGCGCAGTTCGCCTCGGCAGTCGCCGATCCCGCCGAAGGCGTGACCGTCACAGTGACCTTCGATGGCGTCGGATCCAGCCCATCGCAGGTGCCCGCAGCTGTGGTTGCCGTTGCACCCGGGATGGTGCGATGACCGCTGATTTCTCCACCGAGGCAGCGGCTCTCGGCACTGAGGCCCGGCACTGGCGACGCGCCTGTGCGGCCCTTGGCGATCTCGAGGTCGGCGCGTCGGCCACAGCATGGAAGGAACTCGAGTCATACCTGGGCGAGAGCGTCCGCAAGAGCCTTACCGCACAGGCCAAACGTCTCACGGCACAGGCAGACCGCGTGTTGTTCGCACTCGATGCGGCGCAGACTCCGGCTGATCTGGTAGCCGCTCGCTCGGAACTTCTGACACTGCGGCGGCGCTACACGCGCGCAGAGGCGATGGTCGATTTCTACTGCGAGGCAGTCAATACGCGAACCAGCCCACGAATCGCGGCAGTGCTTCGAGGGCTCGACACACTCGCCGTATACAGCATGGACGTCGTTCTTCGCCCACTGGGTATCGAGTCACCACCCGTACTCACGTATCTGGACAAGGGCATGGGTGCGTCGATTCTGCGGGCAGGCGCACGGTTGTGGGATGCGTCGCTGTCGCCGGCGGCGGCGATCAAGATCACGCGCCATAACCTTTGGCAGCCAACATCTTTGGTGCATGAAACGGGCCACCAGGTAGCGCATTTGACAAGTTGGGCGACGGAGTTGGCAGCGGCCTTGCAGGAGACGCTCGCCTCGCACAGTCCCATCGCTGCCGACGCGTGGCACAGCTGGGCGAGCGAAGTGGCCGCCGACGTGTACGCATTCTCGCTCCTCGGCTATGCGCCGGTGCCGGCGTTGGCCACCGTGGTGGACGGCCCTGCACGCGCGGTGTTCCGAATGCCAATCGGCGACCCACATCCGGTGTCAATGCTGCGTGTGCAGTTCAACGTGGCGCTGTGCCGGTCCTGGTTCGGGCCTGGGCCGTGGGACGCGCTCGGCGCGCGCTGGCTGGCGAGATATCCAGTAGCTCAGGCACCTTCGGATGTCGCCCAAGTGATTCGGGAAAGCATGCCGTTGCTCCCTGCGCTTGTCGACATCTGCACGCGGGCTCCGATGAACGCGTTCCATGGTGCGTCGCTCTCGACGCTTGCCGACCCACGCCGCGTCGCCCCGACGGAGCTGAATCGACTTGCCGAGCGCGCAGGCGCGTCCCTGTATACATCGAGTTACCTACAGCGACAAGAACCAATGCGAATCCTGGCGCTCACGGTATTGCGCGGACTGGACTCGAAGACGGCGCCCATCGAAATGGAGACGTGGCTGCGGCGCGTCGGTGGTGATCGGTCGATTGCGGCGTGACATGGCAAAACACGAAGCGTTGACGCCGACGCACACCTCTTTGACGCACAGTTGCCGAATGCCGCGGTTTACGAGGCGAGCACGGTGCGGATCGGGTCTTCGGCCAGAAGGAAGGAACCATGACCACTTCAGCGTTTAAAAGCTCAAACGAGCAAGATGCGGTTACACAGCTCGCAAACATCCTGGAGCGCATGGCGGCTCCCAGCCAACCCTCGCTCACGGACGCGCAGACCCGACTCGTCCTGCAGTTCCGTGCGATCCGCAACAGCCTTGGCAATTTTGGCAGGCACGGTGAAGCGCAGTTCAACGTCTTCATGACTCCGCCGCACATCGATAAGGGCGCCAAGCTGTTGACCTTTTTCGAACCCGGTCTGCCGCGTGAAACCCGATCCATTGTCTTGCGCCTCTCTGGCGGCAAGAGGCCGACCACATTCGACGTCGGTGACGTCGACGATTACAAGTGGGACGTCGCGATCACCGATACGGATGTCACGTCGGTCGAGGCCGTCGACGCCTACGGCACACCGCTATCGTTCGGCGTCCCGTTCGGTCCCAAAAGGGCAGAGCCAGAGCCCCACACCACCACCGTGATTGGTGAGATATTGCCGCCCGGCTCCGGCGCCGAGGGCAATGGCGAAGCGCAGCAATATCCAGACCAAGACGATCGCGGAGGAGATTAGTCCAAATGTTTCGTACTCTCGTCGAACTGACGCCACCCGTCGCGATACCGCCGGCCAAAGACCCCCTGAAGCAGGACAAGGCCAACGCCGTACTTGCGGTTCACCCGTTGCAGATCAGCCGCTGGCTCGAGGAAGTCTGGGCCGAGGGCGGATTCTCCAGTTTCCTGTGGGCACCGATACTTTCACCCGGCAAGACAGTTCTGCTGGGCGATCCAGACGCGGTGTCGAGGACACAGCTGCCGCGAAACCTGCTCAACACATTGCTTTCCGGTCTGCGTCCGACCCTGCCGGCAACGCTTGGCGGTGCTACCCCGATCCAGGACTTCGTGAAGGCTCCGCCGCAAGCCATCGGTATTGGCTTGGGAGCGACTCAGCCACTCATGTGGGAGCACCTCTTGTATGCGTATCTGGTGGAATCCACCGGGATAATCGACATCCTCGGCGAGGTAGTGCGCAGGTATGTCATCGGCGAAACGCTGCCGACGCCACGGGTGACAACGCTGGGCTGGGTGCGGTCCACCGAGGAGCTGTACTTCCGGGACAATCCGCTCTTCTCAGTGGGTGGACTGCTGACGAGCCAGTTGCGACCCGATGCACGGGTAAACCGGCGCAACGTGTATTGGCGCATGTTCGGACTTGACCTGCCACACCCGCCTGGCGCGGGGATCGACGGTCAGCCTTGGAAGCGCGACATCGGCACCACGCCGAATACGCGATTCCTCGAACTGTGGAGTGAGCTGCTACGCCAAGTGTGGCTGGGGATCGAGAACGACCGAAACTCTTCGGGCACGAACCCGACCGACAGCTCCTACATCGGATACCTCTGCCAATCGCTGAGCGAGATGCTTCAGTTACGGCGCCGCGGTGGCATGCTCGCCCGCGAGGAGTTCGCGTACACAACGATGTTGAGCTGGTTCCACCTGACTGTCGAGTACGACACATCGGTGGTCACCGACCTGGGTGCAGAAGCCGGAACCGACGGCAATCCGGCCGACCGGCTCGCTGCGATCGGTGCGCGCGTCGGAATGGCTCCTTCGCGCCAAGCGCGAGAACTGTTCGAGCTCGCCGACTTGGTGTCGCCACTGATGTGGGCCATCGAACTGGGGTTGTTCAATGATCCTGGGCCGGCGGAAATGCTCTTCAAGATTCATAATCTGCCATCGACAACTCCGCCAACCGTCGCTCAGACCATGAACCGGATCATCGACCTGTGGCAATCCGCGACCGGTGACCGGGTCAAGGATCTGGCCGTGACAACGCGACGCCAGCCCGTTCCAGCGCGGCCGGCGCAGCCCACGAAGCTGCCTTCGGGACAGTTGGTTTCGGCGCCATCAAAGCCGGTTTCAGCGGCACCGGGGGCTTCCACGAACGGCAGCCGGCGGCCTGTCCCGCAGCTGTAGCCAGATCGGACTGTGTCGATGTCTTGGGACGAAAACCCGATTGCGGAGGCACCTGACGAGAAAGTCCTGCGCAGCATGCGATTCGCGCGGGACGCAGATCTCGCCGCTGTTGCCAACGGCCGCCTACGCCTTGGCGCGAATGGCACCGCACCGCACCCCGCGCCCGTACTGAGCCGTGGCGTCGCCATAGCCAAGGTGCAGACTGCGCTGATTGATCTCGGCTATCTCGCGCGGGGTGGCGACGACGGCAAGTTCGGCAGGGACACCGGCGCCGCGGTCGTCAGATTCAAGAACTCGCGCGGCATCCGGCCGAACGATCCCGTCGTGGGACCGCTCACGATTACTGCCCTCGATGACGCCTTGGCGCCGCGCGACGTGAAGCCACAACCTCCGCCTAAGCCTCGACGCAACTGGTTTACCGGAGATCGGGCCACCGGACTCAGTCGGGTGATGACGGACTCGCAAGTATCGTTCCTGGTCGACGCCGAGGACTATTACGCAGATCTGCGTGCCGAAGTAATGACGGCGGCCGAACAACGGCGGGGCGGTCTCGTCTGCTGGATCGGGTTCGAAGTCAGCGGCGACACTCCCATGCCGCAGGGGCCCGCTCCTTCGGGCCTGCGCCCATTCGCCCGACGGCAGCGGCAACCCGACGATCGGGCATGGCTGGACGTCCTCGCCTCCGCCGCCAATCAGGGCGTGTCAGTGCGTGCGCTGCTAAACCTCCACCCGGCACCAACGCCAGCCAACATCTACGTTGACAAGAACTTCTCCACGGTCAAGAAGCTGAATGCCTTGCCGAAAGCCATGGCAATCAACGACTTCCGCTATCTACTCATCAACGGTACGCACCACCAGAAACTCGTGGTGGTACAGAGTCCGGCCGGACTCGTCGCATATATCGGCACCGCGGACATCCAACCTCAACGCATCACGGACCGGTGGTGTGAGGTGCAATGCAAGGTGCGTGGCGAAGCCGCTCGCGAGCTGTACCGGGTGTTTTACGACCGTTGGATTGAACACACCGCAACGCTCGCAGGCCAGCCGCCCGAGCGGTCATGGATCCCACGTCCCAGTGAACTCTCTGTCGCGCCGAGCGGGGCTACGGATGTCCAGGTCTCGACAACCTATGGAGATCCGAGGCGGCCCAACGCCATCAACATTGTGGGACCAACCAAGCAGGTAGTGAATGCGCCACATCGGGTCGTGATTCCACCCCTGCCCGTACCGACGCCGATCGGCATTGTATGGAGCCCGACAATCGTTGTCGCGAACGACTTCTTCAAGCCGCGTGACCCAGCGGCGAAACCCTTGATCGACATGGCGGGACGGCAAAGGCCTGACTACTCCTTCGCGCCGAACGGCCACACGGGTATCTATCACCAGATCAGGGCGGCCCTCGAGCAACGCCCCCAGCGGATTTACATGGAGGACCAGTATCTCGTTGCCGACGAGCCCATGGGCGGCCTCGCATCGATGCTTTCCCTACTCGAAACCCGGGTACGCGCACCCGATTTCCAGAAGCTCATCATCCTTTGCACACGGATTGAAGAGATCGATGAGGAGATGAAGGGGCTTGCGGCGGCGCACCGGCGGCGTTTCATCGGCCAACTCGCGGCAGCAGGCGGTGACAAAGTGGTCATCTGTCAATACAAGTCGAACGCCGCACTCGGATCCGGAATCCAACCACCCGATAAGTCACCCTTCTACGTGCACTCCAAGTCGTGGATATTCGACGACGAGCTGGCCATCATCGGATCGGCGAACTGCAACCGGCGCGGATACAGCCATGACAGTGAACTCGACATCGGCGTCTATGACGCCCGCTCGTCGTTAGTTCGCGATCTGCGGGCCCGGATCTGGCTCCGGCGGTTGAACACCGAGTCCGTTCGAACCCCGTTGACACCGGCCGATGTTGCGGACTTCAACGCCGCGGCCAAGTTCTGGGAGCGGCCGGCTGAGTTCGGCTTGCCGATCGAAAACCATCGAATTGGTATCGACAAATTCGTACGGTCGAAGACCGCCTTCTCGATACCCGAGGCATATGCGCCCCTGCTGGCTGCCATCGCACGGGCAAATCCCAATGTGAGCACGAAAGACCGACTCATGTGGGACCTCATCGTGGACCCCGAGGGTACGTGCGGATCGTGTGCAGCGCCGTCCACGTCGCGTGAGGCGCGTGAGGCAATTTTGGTTGGGAGTGTGTGATGAGTGTTGTTGCTGAGTCGCCGGTTTTCGCGGCACCGCAGAACGCCGAGATGGATGCTGCGGGCTGGCCGATCCGGGAGGATGTTTTCGCCGAAACCTTCGACGAGGCCGACGAATACCCGTTGCTCACCGACGAGGACACCCCAGAACCCGAGCTCGACGAAACCTATTGGCCCGGCGAGACGATCGAGCCCGAATGGGCCGACTACGTCGGCGAAGACGCCAACGACGAGTACTACCAGCACGACCACACCGAAACAGCCGACGAATTCTACGAACACGAACCAGCCTCCGAAACAGACCAATTCGAAGAAGCCGGCGACGTAGAAGCCGCCGAATTCGACACCCTCGATGAAGCCGGCCTCGATCACGAAGCCTTCCCCTCCGGTCTGGTACTCACCGCCCGACCCGGCCCCACCAGCCAAGGCGAAGAACACTGGGACCCCAACAACACCGGCCTGCCCCTGTATGACACCGGCCCGAACGTACGGAAACAAAAACTTTCCGCCAACTTCACCGTGGCCGAACTCGTCACCAGCGGCGGACGCCCCGCCGACCGCGCCCGCATCTCCCCCGCACTGGTGGCATGCCTGCAAGCCATCCGCGACCGAGCCGGCCGACCCGTCAAAATCGGCTCCGGCTACCGATCCTGGGCCAACAACGTGGCCCTCTACCGCGCCCGCGGCAAGAAACCAACCCTAAGCCGACACTGCAGCGGCCAAGCAGCCGACATCACCATCGCCGGACTCAACGGCATGCAGATCGCCAAACTCGCCATCGACGCCTACGGCAACAACATCGGTATCGGAATCGCGAAAACCTTCGCCCACATCGACGTCCGCGGCCGACCCGACACCTGGACCTACTTCACCGGCCACCAAAACACCACCACCCTCAACGAAATCAACCAATACCGAGCCAACCGCACCACCCCACCCACACCAACACCAACACCAACACCCACACCAACACCGATTGGGTCCGTCAGCGCGGACCGCAAAGTCGTTGAGAACCTGGCGCTGCTGCGCACTCACGTGGGCACTCCGCCGGACCTGTTGCTCGAGTGGAACAACATGTCGCACCCATCGGTCGTTGACGTGGTCGTGCACCTGCACGGATACGCAGGCCAGGGCAAGGCAATGAACATCCAAACTCACAAGAAACCAATCAGCGGGCTGAACTTCGCCGACCCTGACCATCCCGATGTCATCGGCCGCACCTCACCCACGCTGTTCGTCTTGCCCCGCGGGCATCATCAGCCCGCGAGCAGCTACGGATACAACGAAGCGCGCTATACCTTCCCGGCGCTCGTGAAACCTGGTGCACTGCAACAGCTGATCGACGAATCCCTTGCGGTGTTCGCCCAAACGACAGGGGTGACGGTCAGGCAGGGCCGACTCATTCTCACCGCACACTCCGGCGGCGGAGCAGCGTTGATGGCGATCCTGGCTCACACCGACCCCGATGAGGTGCACGTGTTCGATGGGTTGTACAGCGATCCGACCAACCTCATCAAATGGGCCAGTCGACGCATGGCGTCGAGTTCGGCAGCGCTTCGTGCGTTGTACCGGCCATATCCCAAGTCCGCCGCGAGGTCCGCCCCGTGGGTGAACGCGCGAAACAATGAACAAGTCGCACGCGCGATTGCGGCTATCGGCTCGCCGAGATTCCGGGTGGAACAAACGACCGTGGAGCACAACCAGATTCCACGTCGCTTCGGTTGGCGACTGCTGGCTGATCCCTCAGCAGACCTTCCGGGCGCGGCATCCTCATCCGAGATCGAATCCGAAGCCGACGATGAATCGTGGGTGCTGCAAGAAGGTGACGGCGAGTATTGGGGCGAGCTGGACACGGAAGACCTTCCCGATGAGTCGGAAGATCAAATGGGGTTCGGCGAGGATGAAACTGGCTATTACAGTGCAGAATTCGACGCCGACGTGTTCCAAGCCGTCGGTTCGGCGAAGACTGTACAGATTTCCGACTATCCGCGATATGCCACCGGTGTCGGCGATCTACGCCCAGACCAGGTGGCAGATATGCGCGCGCTGTGCAACGAGATTGTGTTTGCATTGCGCGCAAATCAACAGGTGAGTGCGCTGGTCGAGGGGTTCGCCGACTTCGACGCCAAGGGCCGGGACTTTGAACAACAGGTCAGCATCGACCGGGCTATCAGTGCGCGCAACTTCATCGTTGAGGAAGTCCACCGACTCGCGCCGGCCAACGGTCTCGGTGACGAGGCGTTGCGCCGGTTCTCCATCCAGGTCGCAGCGTTCGGTTCAAGGCGTCCGACCGTGGCGAGACCGCAGAACGAGGATGAGCGCCGCCAGAATCGTCGGATTCACATCATTCTGCAGAGCATCCCGGTGCCGCCTACGCCTACATCGTTCGATCAAGCGTTGGATCAAGCGCAACGTGCCTTACCGCGCATCACGAGGCCCGGCCCTCAACGTCGCCTGACGTGCATGCTCGCCAAGCTCCGTGACTCCCGAACTGCCGATGGCTACTTCTCGTATGACGCGCTCAGGATGTTCCCCGGCAGCGCCGGTTGGCCGTCGATGTCGCCCGCACAGTTCGACCTGATGGTCAGGTCTACCACTGTGCACGTGCGGCCGCAGATTCAGACGCTGGCCGCGGCGGCCCGCGACGACGGCGAGATGGCCACTCAGTTGGAACTGTTGGACGACAACATCGGTCGCAACATATTCAACTTCGAGTCCCAGCTTGTCGGCGACAGCAGTACGGGCACGCTGATGCGCACGTTCAACGCGACGATTGGACGGCTGCAGATGGACCCCAAGTCGATTCTTTCCCGCTACGCCGGCTACGCGCGGATTCGTCATGACCAGTAGACCGTTGGCCCGATCATCGTTGGGAGTGTGTGATGAGTGTTGTTGCTGAGTCGCCGGTTTTCGCGGCACCGCAGAACGCCGAGATGGATGCTGCGGGCTGGCCGATCCGGGAGGATGTTTTCGCCGAAACCTTCGACGAGGCCGACGAATACCCGTTGCTCACCGACGAGGACACCCCAGAACCCGAGCTCGACGAAACCTATTGGCCCGGCGAGACGATCGAGCCCGAATGGGCCGACTACGTCGGCGAAGACGCCAACGACGAGTACTACCAGCACGACCACACCGAAACAGCCGACGAATTCTACGAACACGAACCAGCCTCCGAAACAGACCAATTCGAAGAAGCCGGCGACGTAGAAGCCGCCGAATTCGACACCCTCGATGAAGCCGGCCTCGATCACGAAGCCTTCCCCTCCGGTCTGGTACTCACCGCCCGACCCGGCCCCACCAGCCAAGGCGAAGAACACTGGGACCCCAACAACACCGGCCTGCCCCTGTATGACACCGGCCCGAACGTACGGAAACAAAAACTTTCCGCCAACTTCACCGTGGCCGAACTCGTCACCAGCGGCGGACGCCCCGCCGACCGCGCCCGCATCTCCCCCGCACTGGTGGCATGCCTGCAAGCCATCCGCGACCGAGCCGGCCGACCCGTCAAAATCGGCTCCGGCTACCGATCCTGGGCCAACAACGTGGCCCTCTACCGCGCCCGCGGCAAGAAACCCACCCTAAGCCGACACTGCAGCGGCCAAGCAGCCGACATCACCATCGCCGGACTCAACGGCATGCAGATCGCCAAACTCGCCATCGACGCCTACGGCAACAACATCGGTATCGGAATCGCGAAAACCTTCGCCCACATCGACGTCCGCGGCCGACCCGACACCTGGACCTACTTCACCGGCCACCAAAACACCACCACCCTCAACGAAATCAACCAATACCGAGCCAACCGCACCACCCCACCCACACCAACACCAACGAAAACGACAGATCGTTCAGCGGGAGTGGTACGCCGGGGAACGTTCAGCAAGTGCACCGGCAAGGCGCAACCCGGCGCCAGCGCGATGGCCGAACAATGGAAGCGGCTTACCGGTCGAAAGGCCGGAATCTACAACTGCCGCCAGACCACGTTCGGCACCCCATCGCTGCACGGCGAGGGTCGATCGATCGATCTGTACGCGAACGTCAACGATTCGGCGCAGCGTGTTCAGGCCGAGGCCTACATCGCGTGGCTGGTGACCAATGCCGTTGAGCTGCAGGTGGCATACCTCATCTGGAATCGGAGGCAATGGAGCTGGAAGAACCGCGCGAAGGGTTGGCAGCCGTACGGCGGCAGTAATCCGCACACGGACCACATCCACGTCGACCTCTCTTGGGAAGGCGCCCTCACGCCCAGTCCGCTCTTCGCGGGGCCGGTTCCCGGCGTCGGATCTATGTCACCGATGCCCCCACAGCCCGACAAGCCGCATGAGTGTACGGGCTGCTCGAAACCGCATGCGCGCAAGCTGCCGGCTCATGTAACCGCATTCGTAGAGAAGTATCGCGCCGAGGCAAAGGCAAGTGAAGTTCAAAGCGGGATTCCGTGGCTTGTCATATTGGGCCAGGCGGCCCTCGAATCCGGTTGGGGCAGAAGCATGTGCGCTCCGAACAACCTTTTCGGGATCAAGGCGAAGACCACGATGCCCGAGTCGAAACGCAAGTTGTGCCAGACCAAGGAAGTTCACAAGTCCCCCGATGTCCGCCACTACCCCGAGGTGATCTCCGTGACGCCGCGGCCGGACGGGCAATACACCTATGTCGTGCGGGATTGGTTCCGTTCATACGCGTCGGCGACAGAGGCATTCAGCGATCACGCGAAGGTACTTCAGCACAAGCGATATGCGAAGGCATTCGCACACAAGGACGATCCGTACGCCTTCGCCCGCGAGGTGGCTGCGGGCGGCTACGCGACCGGACCCGACTACTTCAAAGGGCTCAGTGGCGTCATGAAGCTTATCGAGACAGTTCCCGAGTAGATCGACCGCCTACAGGAGAGACACATGGCGACAGTGTCGATAACAACCAACGACGGCAAACTCAGCCATCCGTCGGCTGCTCTCGAGGTCAGCGCGACCAACCCGAGGTACAACCAACCCGCGTTGCGCGTGCACCAGGCCGGCACACGGGGCGGAGCGGCGTCGATCAGGATCGACGACCCCAACCCGGACATCGAGTTCGTCGAGACCGATACGGCCAACCCCGATCCTTCCGCCGGAAAGTTCGAGATAGCCGTCCAAGACGACCTGCTTCAGATCAATGGCCGCCGGAAAACAGTTGACCCGAACCTCAAGGGATTCGACACGATGCTGGTGTTCCAGCGTCCCGCAGCTGGTGGCAACGCCGGCTTCGGGTTCCGAGAAGCCAAACAGTTCAAGAAGTTCGGTGAGGGACATGGCGCCATCGTGATCGCGAATAGCTCCCTAGCCCCGACCTCGAATGTCCCCGGCGCCGGAATTCTCTACGTCGAGGCCGGGGCGCTGATGTATCGCGGGTCGAACGGCACCGTGACCGCGATCGCACCCGCATAGCACGACCGTTTTTCGAAGGAGAAGCCGATGACAATACAGAACCCCGAAGCCATCCTCGAGGCCGAAGCCGTTCGCGACAGGACCACTTCGAGCTTCATCTGGCCGTTGGGCCACACGAAAGTACCCGATGAGATGAACACGTCATTCGGACCGCGCATCGATGCAGACCGATGGGACTTCCATGACGGAATCGACTTGCCCGCCGCGGTTGGCACCCCTGTCCATGCGATGGCCTCAGGCATTGTCTACCGCGCCGGACCTGCGGACAAGACCGGCGCCCGCGGGTACGGGTCCACGCACGTTGTACTGCGAGTCACGGATCCGAACGACAACATGAAAAACCTGTATCTCGTCTATCTGCATCTCGATAGCATCGCGGAGGGAATCGTCGCTGGCGCCGAGATCGATCAGGGAGATGTGATCGGAAGGGTCGGTCAAGAAGACGCTACCTATCCGCATTTGCATGTTGAATTCCGCAAATCGAGGGCGACGCAACCGAACAGCCGACACCCTTTGCACTATCTGCCGTACGCCGACAGCGCGAACTTCACCAACCTTCGCGCAGACCGCTGCAACTTCTACCAGCACAATGGCCAAAAGCGGGCGGTGCGCCTGCGTTTCGATGTCACCAACCGCCAAGAAGGCGACGTGCAAGGCATCGAAGTGGAGCTGCAAGGCTCCACTGGCACAGGGGTGGCGCCGCGAACCCTGCACGTGGACTTCGACGACCGCAACACCATTGTCAGCAACAAAGGCGACCAACACGCCTTCAACAGCGAGGGAGTCGCCGTTGAGGGGTACCAGAAATCGAACTTGAAGGGCGAGTCGCTCCACGACTTGCAGTACGGCGTCATCATCAAAGATGTCGCCCCGACATTCAAGAAGGCACGGCTGAAGGTACTGTGTTCGCGCGGTCATGAATCGGCGTACAAGGAACTCGGGTTACCCGAGCTCACGTCGAATGAACACGCCGTCCACAATGCGGCTGATTTCGAGGACGAGGCCTTTCCGCCGCCTGGTTGGCAGCGGCACGTGACGGCGCCAAACGTGTCTCGGCGGGATGCAGCGGCCGCACTCAACGGACGATGGGGTCTACTCTGCCAGGATCTCAAGAGCGAACCGCGAGACCTGCTCCGCGCCGGGCTTCGATTCCCATTGCACGCACGCACGTCTGCGCGCCCGATGTCATGGCGCCTTGCCGCGGACATCCGGGTCGCGGAACTCAAGATGGACGCAGACCGGGAGATCTACCCTTTGGCGTTCCTGGCGTGCGAGGACATCGTGGCGGCGGCGTGTATCCGCAAGGTGCCGACCGATGCGGGCGACAGGTTCGTGGCTGGCGTCGTCATCCGCGGCACGGACGGATTCTTCAGGCAGAGAATCGATGTCGTCGAAGGCCTGCTAAGCGAGAACGTCCTTGTCAGGCAGGAACTCGAGTTAGTGCGGATCGGGACACGCCAGACGACCGCCATCCTCAGATCGGGAAGCAAGGTGGTGGCACGTATCAACGGTGATACGACGACTGTCGAGCCCGACGCCTGTTCGGTGGGGATACTGCACAGGCACAATGGTCTGGAGGCAACGCTGCATTTCGATCAGCTGCTCATCACCGAGGCGCCGCGATAGATGGCTGGTGCGCAGTCAGGCCTTCACCGCCTGTGGCGCCTTCCACGTGCCGTTCAGCGCGTCCGGCTTCGGCCAGTACAGCCGCAGCACCATCTGGAACGGACCCGTGGGCGCGGGGAGCCAGTTGGCCTCCTTATCGATGCCCGGCGACTGATTCTGGATGTAGAACGTGTAGCCACCATCGGGATCGCGTAGCAGGCTCGGCAGCATCGGGGAGTTGATCAGGTACCGGTTCATCGGATTGTCGACCAGCAGACTCTGCGGCAGCTCGTACATCGTCAGCGACCAGAACGCGTTCACTGGCGGCAGTTGGCCCGGTGCGAACTTCACCGTGTAGTTGTTGTCACCCGTCAACGGCGCACCGGTGGAGTCGTGGACAAGGCCCGGGTACAGCGCCTCGGCTGCGGTGTTGCCGTAAATGCCGAAAATTGCGCCGGCCATCCGGTAGAGGTAGTTGCCCTTCAAATCCTCTGCGGTACCGAAGAATTGCGCCGACCCCACTTCACCGGTGTCGATCTTGGTCTTCTTGAGGTTGTCGAGTTCCGCCCAGGCATCAGCCATCCCGCCCTCGATCGCCGACCGCATCTCCGGAGTCAGTTTGTCGGCGTTGAAGTTGCCCTCGGGACCGATGCCGATCGTTTCGAAGCGAGCACGCAAGTCCTTCTCCGACGGCAACGTCGGCGCGAACCGCAGCGCGAAGTCAAGGATCTCGAAGAACTGCGGCGAGGTCTTCTCCTGGTCGCGGGTCAGCGGCGGCGCGAAGTCTATCGGCGGCGGGGGCGGTGGTGCGGGTTGGTTCAGGTAGGCCGACAACGGTTGCACCTGGTAACCGGCCTGGATCTTCTTCACCTGGTCGATGTCCGACGGGCCGAACAGCTGCGTGCGGTAGATCACCAGGGCCAACTCGGTGTCGGACTGGATGACCCCGTTGATGCCGTCGGGCTTTACGCCCTTCCAATTCGGGCCTGCCAGAAGGTATTTGCCGCCGCTGTTGCCCGTGGTGCGGCTGCCGACGTAGGCCATGTTGTAGGTGTAGAGGTCGATGAACTGCAAGGAGTAGTAGCGGTCCTGCTCGATCGGCGGCACCGTCAGCACCAGCGGCTCAGCACGCAGGTCCGCGCCGAGAGCAGAGTACGGGGTGTCCGAGTTGGGCGTCTGGACCGCCGTGTCTTTCGGGGTGTACACCCTTGCGGCGCTGTGGATTTCGTTCCAGCCGCCCTTGTATTCAGGGTCGTCCTTGTTGACGAAGTAGGAGTACATCACCCGATAGTTGTCCACCATCGGATAGCCGTAGATGTAGGCGTCTTTCGCGATCGCGCGGGCCTGCTCGGGAGTCACCGCGGCCGGAGTCGGTGACGACGGCGGCGACTTCGGTTGCTCCTCCGATCCTTTCGTGCTGCACCCCGCGATCAGAGCTAATACTGCGATGACGACCCCGATGCGGCGAATCAATGCTTTTCCAGCTGCTCAGTGCGGGCGCCCATGGACCGACCCAGCGCGGCCACTTCGGCATCCATCTTCGGCATCAATGTCGGTGCGGTCTTGCGTATCGGCGCCTCGCCGATACGGCTCGACAGCACCGGTTTGAGCCATCGGAACACCCCGACCCAGCCGGGACAGTAGATGCGGGCCTTGCGGGCCTCGATGCCTGCGACGAACGCCTCGCCGCACTTCTGCACCGACGTTGTCTTGCCCAACGGGCCCGGCAGCGAGCTCAGCATCTCGCGGAACGCGGGCATATCGGCCTTGGAGTGGCGGACCAGCGGCGTGTCGATCCACGACATATGCGCAGAACCGACGTCGACACCAAGATGTGCGACCTCGAGGCGAAGCGAGTTGGCGAAGTGCTCGACGCCGGCCTTGGCCGCGTCGTAGGGCGCCATACCGGGTGCCGCGGCGAAGGCCGCCAGCGACGACACGATCAAGACGTAGCCACGCTGATCGATAACCGACTGCAACGCTGCCCGAACGGTGTGGAAGACGCCGACGACGTTGACGTCGACCAGCGTCCGAAATGCCTGAGGATCGACCTGAAGCACCGATCCGTATGTGCCGATTCCGGCATTGGCCATCACGATGTCGATGCCGCCGAAGCGCTCGATGCCCTTGTCGACGGCGAACTGCATGGCCGACAGCTCACGGACGTCAGCGACGACCGTGAGGACCCGCTCCTCGCCGAGGCGAGCCGCGACCTCGTTGAGCAGCGTCTCATCGATATCGGTCAGCACCAGTTTGGCGCCCTTGGCATGCAGGCGCGCAGCCACCTCGGCGCCGACACCGTTCGCGCCTCCGGTGATCAGGGCGACTTTTCCGTTCACAGAACTCATGGCCGTCAACGTACTCCACCGCCTGTACGGCCTTGGCCGATTGACAGTCAGCCTTCAACTAGCGGCGCAAGGGCATCAAGAAGTGGCCCCGCGTCACCCGGATCTCCACTCTTGGCCCAAGTTCCCTCGAACTCGGCGACCTCGACGCCGACGACGGCGTTTTCCGCCAAACGGCTTGCTACACCGCGTAATTCACCAAGGCTCAGCCCGTTCGGGACGCGGTAGTCCGTTGGCACCAGACCCGGCTCGAGCACATCGCAGTCGAGGTGGAAGTACACCGGGCGATCCCCCACCGCCGCGTCGAGGTCGTCCAATAAGCCAGGGCCGACCGGAACATGTCGCACGACGCCCTCGTCGATCAGGTGGCGCTCAAACGGGTCGAGGTCGCGCGCCCCGCCCAACACCACGTTGGCGAGTGCGATGCCCGACCCCAGCCCCGAGTCCCACAAACCCATCGGACCTGACAGCGCCAGTCCGCCGAGAAACGCCGTGCTGCTCGACTCGGGCGTGTTGATGTCGCCATGCGCGTCGAACCACACCACGAGCGCATCCTGGTGGAAACGCGCCATCACCGGCAGCGTGGCCAATGCCACGGCGCAGCGCGTCAATGCGGTGACCGGTGTCTGGCCCGCGGTGTAGATGTCCTCGTATCGCTGCGACATCGCCTCGAGAGTCGGTGCGGCCGCTGTGAGTTCGGTTCGCCAGTCCGTGCTGAGCGGGGGCTCCGGCGTGCCGACGGTCGTGGCGGACAGGCCAAGCCGGTGTTGCCATTCCGCGCCCACTGCCGCGGCACCGCCGAATCCGCGATCGTTGTGGTCGCCGGCGCGACCCTGAAATACGGTGAGTGCGAGCATCATCGCGACAACTGAACACCCAGTAGCGCATCGACCGCAGTGGCGACCGCCTGTGGGGCCTGGGAGTCGTGGCCACCGTACTCCAGCGTATCCGTGACCCAGCCGTCCAGTGCGGCAAGCGCTTTCGGGGTATCCAGATCGTCTCCAAGATATTGGCGTACCCGTGCGATCACATCGGCCGCGTCGGGACCCGCAGGGAGCGACGTGGCGGCCCGCCAGCGGTGCAGCCGGGCGTTGGCCTCGTCGAGCACCTGCGGGCTCCAATAGCGGTCGGCGCGATAGTGCCCTGCGAACAGGCCGAGCCGGATGGCCGCCGGGTCGACGCCCTCGGCACGCAGCCGTGAGACCAACACGAGGTTGCCGCGACTCTTGCTCATCTTGTGCCCGTCCCAGCCGATCATCCCGGCGTGCACATAATGACGCGCGAATCTCCGTTCCCCCGTTACAGATTCGGCGTGCGCGGCGGAGAACTCGTGGTGCGGGAAGATCAGATCGCTGCCGCCGCCCTGGATGTCAAGGCCGGTGCCGATACGCGACAGCGCGATCGCGGTGCATTCGACATGCCATCCGGGTCGTCCCGGCCCGAACGGCGACGGCCAACTGGGTTCGCCGTCGCGTTCCGCGCGCCACATCAACGCGTCGAGTTCGTCGCTCTTGCCCGCCCGGTCGGGGTCACCGCCGCGTTCGGTGAACAACCGCAGCATGGTGTCGCGGTGATAGCCGGACTCGTAGCCGAACTGCTGTGTGGCATCGGCGCGGAAGTACACGTCGGGATATTGGGGATCGTCGACGACATACGCAGCGCCGGAGGCGAGCATCTTCTCCACCAGCTCGACGACCTCACCGATCGCGTCAGTGGCCGCGACATAGTCATGTGGGGGCAGCACCCGCAACGCCGCCATGTCTTCGCGGAACAACTTGGTCTCACGGGTGGCCAGCGCACGCCAGTCAACGCCGTCCCGGTCGGCGCGCTCGAACAGCGGGTCGTCCACGTCGGTGACGTTCTGCACGTAATGCACAGTGTGGCCCGCATCCAGCCACACCCGGTGCACCAAGTCGAATGCCAGATAGGTCGCGGCGTGGCCGAGGTGGGTGGCGTCGTACGGGGTGATGCCGCACACGTACATCGTGGCTGTCTCGCCCGGAGAAACGGGCCGGATCTGCCGGTCGGCGCTGTCGTAGAGCCGCAGCTGCGGACCGCGGCCCGGCAGCGCCGGGACGTCCGGAGCCGGCCAGGAATTCATAGCGTCGACTTTAGGCATCCCGGTGAGTGACGCCGCGAGCGGCTGATTCATTCCCGTTCAACGATCCCGATAGGCCGACCGGATGCCGTCGAGCAGCACGTCTGCCAGCTCGGCACGGCACATCAGGAAGTCCGGTAGGTAGGGATCGCGCCGGTTGTAGATCATCGGAGAGCCGTCCAACCGCGACGCATGCAACCCCGCCGCCTGCACCACTCCCGCGGGCGCCGCCGAGTCCCACTCCCACTGGCCGCCCGCATGCACGTAGGCGTCGACGTCGCCACGGACCACGGCCATCGCCTTGGCGCCCGCCGAGCCGATCCGCACCATCTGGATGTCCATCCGGTCCCGCAGCCGCCACAGCACCGCAGGCGGCCGACTGGCGCTGGCCGTGATGCGGATGGGGCCCTCGCGTCGCGGCGGCGGAGCGGTGACGGTATCGGTTCGGTACACCTCGCCGCGCGCCGGGAGCGCCACCGCGGCGTCGGTGATGCCGCCGCCATGGGGTCCGCCGTTGCGTTGCCACAGCGCGACGTGCACGGCCCAGTCGGTGCGTCCCGGCCAAGAGAACTCTCGCGTGCCGTCCACCGGGTCGACGATCCAGACCCGGTCGGCGTGCACGCGAGACACGTCGTCGGCGGCCTCCTCGGACAGCACCGCGTCGTCGGGCCGGTCGCGTTTGAGCCTGTCGAGGATCAGCGTGTTGGCCCGCATGTCCCCCGCGTCGCCGAGGTCATACGGGTCGTCGAACCCGACCTCCTCGCGGACAGCGAGCAAGAGCTTTCCGGCGTCGGCGGCCACGTCGGCGGCCAGCTCCGCATCGGTCAGGCTCATCAGAACGCCGGCCACGGGATGGGCCGGCGCCGGTCCGGTGTCGGCATCACCGGATTATCCAGCAGCGCAACGGTTCTGGCGTGCAGCGCAGCCACCTCACGACGGGTGATGTATTCGCGCAACTGGTCGCCGAGGTCTCCGCGCAGTTGATCGCGCAGCCGCGCCACCGCCTCCAGCGTCTCGTCGTCGACAGGTTTTCCCGACCACCCCCACAGCACAGTGCGCAGCTTGTCCTCGACGTGCAGGCTCACGCCGTGATCGACGCCGTACACGTGGCAGTCGACACCGCGCAGAATGTGGCCGCCCTTGCGGTCGGCGTTGTTGATCAGGACGTCGAAGACGGCCATCCGGCGCAGCCGAATGTCGTCGGCGTGCACCAACGTCACTTCGTCGCCGGCATAGTCGTAGGCCTGCAGCACGGGCAGAAAGCCGGGCGGGAGATGGCCCGCAGGCAGCAGGTCGACGAGGTCGGGCCCGACTGCGGGTTCGTCGCCGACTTCATCACCGGGCTGGTCCACCCACAACTGCAGCATGCCGACGCCAGCGGGCCCGTCGCGAATGATGGTGTAGGGCACGATGTTCCAGCCCAGCGCATCAGAGATGAGGTAGGCGCTGCGTTCGCGGCCTGCCAGGGTGCCGTCCGGAAAGTCCCACAGCGGGGCTTCGCCCTTGATCGGCTTGTACACGCAATGAGCTTGGCGCTCACCGAGATGCGCTTCGCAGAGGAAGGTGGCGTTGCTGGCTGAGCGGATTCGCCCGATGACGGTCAACTCGCCGCGCCGCAACACCTCACCGTCTGGGCCGCCGTTATGAATCGGCGTCATCATCGGACCCGGCAAGGGCGCCGCGCCGATAGCCGTTGGTGCGCACACAGATGTGCCCCTCCGGATCGAGCGGCTCATCGCATAACGGGCACGGCGGGCGGCCGGCCGATATGACGCGATTGGAGCGCGCCGCGAACTGGCGCGCCGATTCGGGCGTCAGGAACACCCGGACGGCGTCGGGCCCCTCCTCGGCGTCGTCGAGCACGACCGACGCGTCGAACTCGGTCTCGGACACCGCGAGCAATTCGACGACGACCGTCTGCGCCTCCGAATCCCAGCCAAGCCCCATCGTGCCGACGCGGAATTCTGCGTCAACCGGGGTGATCAGCGGGCTCAGATCCTCGATGTCGCCGGTTTCGGGCGGGATTGGGGTGCCAAAGCGGCGGTTGATCTCCAGCAGCAGCGCGGCGATCCGCTCGGCCAGCACAGCAACCTGCTGCTTCTCCAGGACCACCGAAATCACGCGCTTGTCGTGAACGGCCTGCAGGTAGAAGGTCCGATTGCCCGGCTGCCCGACGGTCCCGGCGACAAAGCGGTCGGGTGTGCGGAAGACGTGAATTGCGCGGGCCATGGCACCCTCCAAAATACCGGCATCACCTGATCGGGCCGTAATTGCGCGCCCGGCCGTCGGTCGTCAATCGGTCGAACCGCCGACCACAGCGTCTTGCGGCGGCACCTCCCCGTCCTCCCTGTCGGCTTCCCCGTCGGCCTTCGGCGGCTGGGCCAGCAATCCGGCGGTGAGCGCAGCCCCAGTGTGGTTGACGTGGATGACGAACGGACGCAACGCCGTGTAACGGATCACACTCATCGATGCCGGGTCGGCGGTGATGCGCTGGAAGCTATCGAGGTGGGTGCCGAGCGCGTCGGCCACCACGGACTTGATCACGTCGCCGTGCGTACAGGCCACCCACAACGCGTCGCTCTCGTGCAGCTCGGCCAGCTTGCGGTCGTGTTCACGGACCGCTGCCACGGCGCGAGCCTGCACATGCGCCAGTCCCTCGCCACCGGGGAAGACGGCCGCGCTCGGCTGCTGTTGTACCACCGCCCACAGCGGTTCTTTGACCAGATCGCCGATCTTGCGGCCGGTCCAGCTGCCGTAGTCGACCTCCGAGATGCGTTCGTCGACCACCGGATCCAGTCCGAGCGCGGCGGCCAACGGCTCGACGGTGCGACGGCACCGCAACAGCGGCGAACGCACGATCGCGCGGATCGGCAGCCCGGCCAGCCGCTCGACGATCGACTGCGCCTGCTCGAGGCCTTTGTCGTCGAGGTCGACGCCGTCGCTGCGACCGGCCAAGGTGTGTGCGGTGTTTGAGGTCGACCTGCCGTGCCGCAGCAGGATGACCGTCATGTCGCGGAGACTACCCCGGTCGCGAGCAACGCGATGACCACGGCGCCGAGTATCACGCGGTAGCCGACGAACCAGTACATGCTGTGGCGCACCAAAAACCGCAAGAACCACGCCACGGCAAGAAACCCGATGACGAACGCGATCCCCGTGGCGACAAGCAGTTGTGGGCCGCTGGCGCTCATCCCCTCACCGACGGGATGAAACGCGTCGGGCAGAGAGAACAACCCCGACGCGAATACGGCGGGAATGGCGAGCAGAAAGCCGAACCGGGCCGACAATTCCCGGTCGAGCCCGAGGAACAAGCCGGCGCTGATGGTCGCGCCCGAGCGAGACACGCCGGGCACCAACGCCAAACACTGCGCCAGGCCCACGATGACGCTGTCCTTCCACGTCAGCTGTTCGGCATGGCGGGTCTGCTTGCCGACGTATTCGGCGAACGCGATGACGGCCGAGAACACGATCAACGCGCTGGCGATCAGCCACAGATTGCGTGCGCCAGTTCGGATTTCGTCTTTGAACAGCAGACCGAGGACACCGATCGGGATGGTGCCGATGATGACGTACCAGCCCATCCAGTAGTCGAGGCTGCGATGTGCCGCGACGAAAAGGCCGTTGAACCAGGCCTTCAGGATGCGACCGATGTCGCGGGCGAAGTACAACAGCACAGCCAGTTCGGTGCCCAGCTGGGTGACCGCTGTGAATGAGGCGCCCGCGTCATCGTCGAAGAAGATTCGCGACGCGATTGCCAGGTGGCCTGATGAAGAGACGGGCAGGAATTCGGTGAGCCCCTGCAACACCGACAGAACGACAACTTGCAGCCAGGACATCGCAGGCGCCTCGATCACGCCGACGACCGTACCGTGGGCCAGCTGTTAACGCGCTATGCGAGGCACCGGGTGCGCGTCGGCCACCGCGTCGCGTACGGCCGCGGCCAGGCTGCGCTCGTCGGTGAGATCGATGTCGGTGAGCTTGCGGCTGGCGGTGGCGACCACGTCCTCGGTCTGCGGGACTGGACCGACGATGCGCGGCCGGTAGATCTCCACGACGAGCATCTGCTTTTCAACGTGGAAGGAGAAAGTGCGTCCGTCGCCGACTTGGCCAAACCCGCTCGCGTGTAGACCTGTGGTGATGTCCTCGATAGCAAACTGTTGAGCACCCAAATCCCGGTCTGCGGCGAGGGTCATGATCGCACCATACCTCCGCTTATGCCGCCGGGCGTGGCGGACGGGACCATTTGTGGATAGCTCGCCTGCCTACACTTGCTCGTCAAACAAGATCGAATTCGCACTCCTGAGAGCTACCCTTTGTTGCGTCGTCTAAACACCTTCGCTCAGCTAATTCGCGGCAGTGCAGTTGTGCTGGCAACAGCCGGATTGGTCGGTTGCTCGGCGAACCGTACCGACGCGCCGCCGCCGACCATCGTGCCCGCCACGGCCGCGCAGTCGCCTGCCGTCACAGGCGCGCCCGCGGGAGTGGTGCGACCGCTGCCCGGGCTCGCGCAGGCCGCGGTGTTCGACTCGGCGACCTCATCGTTGGCCGTGCTCAGCCCGCTTTTGGAGAGCCAGTCCGTGGTGACGGTCGTGCCGGCGGGCGGCCAACCGCGACCGGTGACGCTGCCAGCACCCGCGACGGCGCTCACCGGCGACAACGACGGCAAGGTGTACGCATCGACACGCGGCGGCTATTTCCGAATCGACCTTCGCGCCGCCACGGCCAATAGGGTGGATGTCGATGGCCAACGGAGCACCGACTTCACCGCGATCGCGCGGCGTGCCGACGGCAAGTTGGTGCTCGGCAGCGCCGACGGTGCGGTCTACACACTGAGCTCCGATTCGGCGGTCGGGGCGTCGCTGAAGATCTTCGTGAAGGTCGATTCCCTTGTCGCACAAGGTAATACGGCCGTGGTATTGGACCGCGGCCAGACGTCGGTGACTACGGTCTCGGCCAGCGGCAAGGAGGCCCAGCACGCGCTGCGGGCCGGGGAGGGGGCGACGACGATGGCCGTCGATTCGGCGGGGCGGGTGCTTGTCGCCGACACCCGCGGCGACGAACTGCTGGTGTTCGGCACCGACCCGCTGATGCTGCGCCAGCGCTACCCCGTGCACGACGCCCCGTACGGGCTGGCCGGCTCGAAAAAGCTGGCCTGGGTGTCGCAGACGGCGATCAACACGGTGGTTGGCTACGATTTGGCTACCGGTATCCCCGTGGAAAAGGTGCGTTATCGAACCGTGCAGCAGCCCAACACCCTGGCCTTCGACGAAGCGTCTGGCACCCTGTATGTGGTGTCCGGCTCTGGAGCGGGTGTGCAGGTGATCTCTGACGCCGCGGAGCTCAAATGACGATGATGCAGCATGGGCGGATGCCACCTGGCTGGGACAACGATTTGTCCGACGAGTACGAGTGGATCCCGCTCCGGCTGCCGCCGGATCTGACCAGAATCAATGCCTCCACTCGATTGTCGATCGAGGCCGAATACCGCGGCTGGGAGCTCACCCGGGTCCGGTTGTATACCGACGGCAGCAGGCGGGTGCTGCTGCGCCGCAAGAAGACCGCCGTCGACCGGATTCCGGACCAGCCCGCACTGTGATGTACCGCGCGCTGCGGCGGGCGTTGTTTCTGGTGGCCCCCGAACGGATCCACACCTGGGTTTTCGCATTGCTGCGTGCGGTGACCGCCGTCCTTCCAGCACGGCGCCTGCTGCAGCGATGGCTGGCTCCGCACGACCCCGTGCTCGCCAGCACCGTTTTCGGCGTTCGGTTCGCCGGCCCGGTTGGTCTGGCGGCCGGGTTCGACAAGGACGGCAGGGGGCTGCACACCTGGGGCGCGCTGGGTTTCGGCTATGCGGAGGTCGGCACGGTCACCGCGCAGGCGCAGCCCGGCAACCCGCAGCCGCGGATGTTCCGCCTGGCCGACGACCGCGCGCTGCTCAATCGGATGGGGTTCAACAACCACGGTGCTGGTGAGCTCGCGCTGCGGCTGACCCGGCGAACGCCCGAGGTGCCAATCGGAGTCAACATCGGCAAGACCAAGGTCACGCCGCCGGAGGGCGCCGTCGAGGATTACGCCGAAAGTGCCCGGCTCCTAGGCCCGTTGGCCGCCTTCGTGGTGGTCAACGTCAGCTCGCCGAACACCCCTGGGCTGCGCGACCTGCAGGCGGTCTCATCGCTGCGGCCGATTCTTGCGGCAGTGAAGGCGGAGACGTCGAAGCCGGTGCTTGTCAAAATCGCACCTGACCTCTCCGATGACGACGTCGACGAGATTGCCGATCTTGCAGTCGAATTGGGCTTGGCGGGCATCGTCGCGACGAACACCACGGTGTCGCGTGATGGGCTCACCACACCCGGCGTCGATGCGTTGGGTGCGGGTGGTATTTCCGGTCCGCCCGTCGCGCAGCGGTCCGTGGAGGTGCTGCGGCGGCTGTACAAGCGCGTCGGCGACACGTTGGTGTTGATCAGTGTCGGGGGCATCGAGACCGCGGATGACGCGTGGGACCGCATCACTTCGGGTGCATCTCTGCTGCAGGGTTACACCGGCTTCATCTACGGAGGCGGATTGTGGGCCAAGCACATTCACGACGGCATCGCGCGTCGCCTGCACGAAGGCGGATTTGCATCGCTGACGGACGCCGTGGGCTCAGCCATTACGCGCGAGCAGACGTAAAAGTCCCCATTTCGTCGGCGTGTCGGCGCCTTTTGCGTCTGCTCGCGCTACTTCTGCTCATACGTGCCGTGGATGACGGCGCGGGCGATCGCGTTCATGAACAGGTTGAAGCCCAAGTAGGCCGGGCTGGCGTCGCCGTCGAGTTCGAGCTTGGGCACCTTGACGGCATGCACCGCGATGAAATACCGGTGCACACCGTGCCCCTGCGGCGGCGCGGCACCGATGTAGCGCTTGAGTCCGGCGTCGTTGGCCAAAGTCAGTGCGTCCCCGGGCAATCCGCTGCCGTCGCCTGCACCTGCGGGCAACTCGGTGACGGTCGCTGGCAAGTTGGCGACGGCCCAGTGCCAGAAGCCGGATGCGGTCGGCGCGTCGGGGTCATAAACCGTGACGGCGAAACTCTGTGTCTCCTCGGGGAATCCGGACCAGGCCAGCTGCGGCGAGACGTCATCGCCGCCCGCGCCCATGATGCCGCTCACTTGCTCGTTGGACAGCGCCTGCCCGTCCGTGACCGACTCCGACGTCAGCGTGAACGACGGCAGCTTCGGAAGAAACTCGTAGGGGTTGTAGTCAAATGCCATGGTGCTCCCTTTCTAGTGGTCAGCTGTGCATCAGGAAATGCCCGAGAACCTGGGTGCCGAACTTCAATGCATCGACGGGTACCCGTTCGTCGACGCCATGGAACAGTGCGGTGAAGTCGAGGTCCGGCGGCAGTTGCAGCGGCGCGAACCCAAAGCATCGAATCCCCAAGCGGGCGAACGCTTTTGCATCGGTGCCGCCGGACAACATGTACGGCACGATGCGGGCATCCGGATCGACGGAGAGGATCGCACCGTTCATGGCGTCCACCAGGTCGCCGTCGAACGCCGTCTCATAGGACGGCAGCTCGGTGATCCACTCCCGCGTCACATCGGGGCCGATCAGCTCGTCGACCTCGCGCTCGAAAGCCGCCTGACGGCCAGGCAGGATGCGGCAGTCGACCACCGACTCGGCGGTGGCGGGGATGACGTTGGCCTTGTAGCCGGCCTTGAGCATGGTCGGGTTGGCGGTGTCGCGCAGGGTGGCGCCGACGACGCGGGCGATCGGGCCGAGCTTGGCGATAGCGCCGGGGAGGTCGGGGGAATTCCGGTCGAACTCGTAGCCCGTCTCCTCCGTGATCGCCTGCAGGAACTGGCCTACGGCGTCGGTCATCACCAACGGGAACTCGTGGCGACCGAGTTTCGCGGTGGCCTCGGCGACGGCGGTGACCGCGTTGTGCTCGTGGATCATCGATCCGTGACCGGCATGGCTGCGGACGGACAGCTTCATCCACATCATCGCCTTCTCGGCGGTCTCGACCAGGTACAGCCGCCGTTCGCCGCCGTTTTTGCGCGGCACGGTCAGCGAGAACCCGCCGACTTCACCGACCGCTTCGGTGACGCCCTCGAAAAGGTCGGGCCGGTTGTCGACCAGCCACTGCGACCCGTACTTGCCGCCGGCTTCCTCGTCGGAGAGGAACGCGAAGACCAGATCGCGCGGCGGCACGGTGCCCGCACGTTTGAAGTGCCGGGCGATCGCGATCAACATGCCGCACATGTCCTTCATGTCGACCGCGCCGCGGCCCCACACGTAGCCGTCCTCGACGGCACCGGAGAACGGGTGCACGCTCCAGTCCGATGCCTCGGCGGGCACCACGTCGAGGTGCCCGTGCAGCAGCAGGGCGCCGCGGTCGGGATTGGCGCCTTTGAGCGTGGCGAACACGTTGCCGCGGCCAGGACCGCCTGCCTCGACGTATTCGGTCGTGTAGCCGACCTCTTCGAGCTGTTCGGCCACCCAGCGGGCGCATTCGGCCTCGCCCTTGGTGGTTTCGGGCTCGCCGGTGTTGGAGGTGTCGAAGCGGATCAGCGCGCTGACGAGGTCAACCACCTCAGCTTCGGCGTTGGGGGGAGGCGTCACAGTCACCATTCGTACCATTGAGAGGGCCGTTCGGTTTGGGCGCGGGCTGTCCCATCCGATAGCCTTAGCTGCCCAACTGGTCCGAGTGGCGGAATGGCAGACGCGCTAGCTTGAGGTGCTAGTGCCCTATTAACGGGCGTGGGGGTTCAAGTCCCCCCTCGGACACACTTTCATTAGGCGCATCACCGCAGCTAGACAGCAGTTATGCGGCGCGGGCGGCGACGGTCGGCAGGCGCTTTGGACACGCTTTGGACACTCTCTGCAATCTTCGCGTCCAGATTGACGGCTACCGCATCAAGGTCACTGTCGAACAGGTCGGCATAGATCCGCAACGTGACACTCGGGTCCTTGAGGCCGAGCATCCGGGACAACGGAAGAACATTCGCGCCTGAACTAACGGCCAGGCTCGCGCACGTGTGCCGAAGATCGTGCGCTGTGATCGTTTGAACCTGTGCGCGTTCGACCGCCCGATTGAACCATCCTGTTGAGTCATAGCTCGGACGCTTGAGGTAGCCGCCACTGCGCGCCGGGAACAGCAGATCGTCCGCCGAGCGGCCCTCGCACCGCGCCGCCAGCCGAGAGAGCACCGAAGCCGCCGCCGGCACTAACCGATTCTCCTTGCCCTTCGTCTGCCCGACCTCAAAAATCTGCCCGACCTGTACAGCGTTACGGTGCACCGAGATCCGACGCTTTAGGAACTCGACGTCGGCGACGGTCAACGCGATCGCCTCACCCCACCGCAAACCGGTGAATGCCAGGGTCAGCACCAAGTCCGCAGCATCGAGGATTCCCGCCAGGATGCCCACCGCACGATTGACCACCGTGGCACTGATCCGGCGCGAGTGATCGACGCGGCCCATGCCTTCACGTCCAGGCTGTCCTTGGATGTCTCGACCTTCGATGCCCACGTCCGACGCGTCGCGCTTAGTGGCGATCCTCGTTTGCGGCTTGTGATTCCGTTCGGCTGTCGATACCGGACCTCCCATCGCTCCCCCGCGCCGGTCGAATAGCGCTTAATCGTCGCCATCAGTCAGTCCCTTGAATCGGCGTTCGCGTACCCACAACGGCAGCGCACGATCGATAAACGATCCCTCCGTACCCGCGACGAGGGGCGCGGCGGCCGTAAGCCAACGCCAAACGGCGGCTGCCTGGACCGGCTTCTGCCAACCCGTAACTGGCACTTGGTCTTTCTCGGTGACTATGTCCAGATCGGGCCTCAACGCGGGCATCAACAATGAAGCCGGCCCATCGAGGCATGTGCAATGCGTGTTGAGTGGCGGTAGTGGAGCGCACCAACTCGCCAACACCAGGAGCCACACCAGCCACGCTAGACCGCCGAGCCGCACTGCCCCAAAAATCTTTGGATTTAATCCGATCTTTGCTCTACCAAGTCGGCGGCCTTGGGTGCTCGGGAGGGTCGGCCCGCCACCCCCCGTAATGGCATGACGCACCACGCGCGGTTGCAGGCACGTCCTTTGCTTCCGACTACCAACACCAATGCCGCACGTTGCGGCGGCCTGCGGAGAGGACGAAAATCGAGGCTGGCTGTGTTGCAACACGCGGATCGTAAAAGGGGGTTGCACGATGAGGCTCATGAAAATCTTGGCCGAAGCGGTCATCGCTGGCGCGCTTGGCTTCACCGCCTTCGGACTGGGCGCGGGCGTCGCGAACGCCAATCCTCCGTCCCCCTTCGCATCAGGGACACCGTGGGCACAAGATGAAGGCCACGGCCATGGGCATTGGGGCTGTGGAGAAGATGGATGCGGGGGCGGAAACTGGGGAGACCAAGGGAACTGGGGAGGCGGAGGCAACTGGGGCGCCCCAGGCTGGAACCCTGGGCTTTACGGCTGCGTCAGCGGTCCAGTGGGATGGGGCACCGGCTTCATTTGCATCTAAGCCGCGGATCGTACTAAGCCTCGAACAGTGCGCGTATGCCCAAGCGGAACACATATACGCCATACAGCATCGTCGCGCAGGATCGCATGCCGGGTTTGGCCGCGGCAGATCGAGCACTTGAGCGTCATAATGCAGCGCCAGCCCAGGGGATGGAGATTGTCGTCCCGCGCGCGGGTCTTTTTGCTGTTGACCGCGCTTTCATCCCTCGGACCTGGTAGCTCTGTGGGGGTTCAAGTCCCCCTCGGACACACGACCAAGCCGAGCGAAAAGCGAGCTCGCTCGCTTTTCCGAGGCGCGGGAGTGTGTTGACGAGCGGGTTCGAAGAACCCGCGAGGATCACACAAGCGATTGAGCGGCGAAGCCGCGATCACACCAGAGTTTCACGCCTCGTTCGGCATGTTGGTCCAGCCCTTGCGGTCGGCGCGGGCATACCACCCGGAAGCCGCGAGCGTGCCGCCGTCCACCGGGATCGTCTGTCCGGTGATGAACCGCGCATCGTCGGAAGCCAGGAATTCCACGACGGCCGCATAGTCGTCGGGCCTGCCGAAGCGGCCCGCCGGGATCCACGTCCTGATCAAGTCTGGGTCGCGGCCCCGCAGCATCAGTTCGGCAGGCGTCTGCAGCGTGTCGGCGAGGTCCGGAGCGATCGCATTGACCCGGATCCCGTGCTGCGCGACGTCGACGGCCAGGCTACGGGTGAACGCCACGACGCCCGCATTGAACGCCGCGTACGGGGCGGCGTAGGGAATGCCGCGAAACGCCTCGACGGTGGCGTTGTTGATGATCGCGCCGTTTGCGCGCTTGACCATCGCGGGTAACACGGCGTGGCACATGCGAAGCACATGGAGCAGATTCAGTTCGTAGAGCGTCTGCCACTGCTCCTCGGTGCTGTGCAGGAAGTCTCTGGCGGCGGGCCGGAAGTCGCCGACGTTGTTCACCAGAATGTCGATACGCGAATCACGAACGGCCAGTGCAGTTTCGGTGACATCAGCCACCACATCACGGTCGCGGATGTCGCCGACGACGATCGTGCAAGTGCCACCCGCTGCGACAATCACGTCACGAGTCGCCGTTGCCGCATCGGCGTTGATGTCGCTGAGCACCACGTGCGCGCCTGCCGCTGCCAGTCGCGTGCTGATGCCGCCGCCAATGCCTTGCGCGCCACCGGTGACGATGGCGACCTGTCCCGTGAACCGCATCGGGACAGCGTATTGGTCAGTACACGTCGCGCACGTAGCGTTTCGATGCGACGAGTTCGCGCTTGTAGTCGTGGGCGTCTTCGTCCGACATCGAGCCGTGCGTTTTGATGATCGACGTCAGCGCCGCATCGACATCCCTGGCCATCCGGTTCGCGTCACCGCAGACATAGAAGTGCGCGCCGTCGTCGAGCCACCGCCACACGTCCGCGCCGTAGTCGAGCATCTTGTGCTGGACGTAGACCCGCTTGGCCTGATCCCGCGAGAACGCCAGGTCCAGCCGGTTGAGGAAGCCGTCGCGGACCATGTCCTCGAAATCGTCACGGTAGTAGAAGTTTTCGCTGCGATAGCGGTCGCCGAAGAACAGCCAGTTGCGGCCACCGTGGCCGAGTGCCCGCCGTTCCTGCAGGAAGCCGCGGAACGGCGCGACGCCGGTGCCGGGTCCGACCATGATCATCGGCGTGCCGCCGTCCTCAGGAGGCCGGAAGTGCGGTGAGCGTTGCAGGAATACCGGCGCTGCGGCCGCCCGGTCGGCAAGGAACGTCGAGCACACTCCGCCGCGCTGGCCGCCGTCGGCGCCGCGGTAGCGCACCACAGACACCGTCACCTGGACCTCGTTCGAGCTGATCAGCGGGCTCGATGAGATCGAGTAGTTCCGCGGCGTCAGCCGGACCAGGACCTCTTGCCACTCCTCGGGCTCGGCGCGAACGGCGAACTCCTGGACGATGTCGAGGCCGTTGCGGTCCACCAACCACTTGTCGAGCTTGTCCTTCGGTGCCATCAGCGCCTTGGCGGCCGCCTTGTCACGACAGGATTCGGCGACGAACCGCAGCAGGTTGGGCGTCACCCGACAGATGTCGTAGGACACAATCAGCGCATCACGCAGGCTCTGCTCGTTGCCGTCGACCTCAACCGAGGTATCTCCACTGAGCCCGGTCGCGGTCAACCAAGCGTCGACCGTCGCGGGGTCGTTCGTCGCGTAGACGCCCAGTGAATCGCCGACCGCATAACTGACGTCGTATTCTGAGATGTCAAAGCCGAACTGGCGCACTTCTTTTCGTGACGTCGGCGCGGTCAGCACGGTGTTGCGGGACAGAGGCGCGAGCAGCGGCTTGGCGCGGGTGAACGGCTCCGCGCGCTTCGGCTTCGTGACGGTCGGCACGCCGCCGTTGTGACCATTCGGAGGCTTGGCGACGGTCTCGGCTACCAGCGCGGTGATCCTTTCGGCCCAGCGGTCCATTGGCTCGTTGTCGTAGACCTCGCACTCGGTGCGGTCCAGCATCCGCGTCGCACCCAGCGCCGAGAGCCTGCCGTCGATCGCCTTGGCGTGGCCGCAGAAGTTGGCATACGAGCGGTCGCCGATGCCCAAGACCGCGTATCGCACCCCGTCCAACGCCGGTGCGTCGGCCGCATGCAGGCGATCCCAGAACCCGGCACCGTTGTCCGGCGGCCCGCCGTCGCCGAAGGTGCTGGTGATCACCAGCACATCGCGCGCCGCGGCCAGCTCAGCCAGCTGCATGTCGTCCATGTTGACCAGCTGGGAGTCGCCGAGCCGCTCGGCCAACCGCGCGGCGAAATCCTCGGCGTTGCCGGTCTGCGACGCCCACAACACCAGCGGCCCGGCCTTGGTGGGCTGCAGCTCGGGGGTCGTTGTCAGGCGTGAGTAACGGCCTGCCAGCAGACCGTCGATCCACAACCGGACGCCGGTCGCGACGGGCGCCGATGCCGGGAGCACGGGCACTCCGCTGACGCCCTCTGCAAGCCCACTGAAAAAGGCTGCGAGGTAAATCTTTTCGCCCTCGGTGAGCGTCGGCTTGCGCTGGCTCAAGTCCAGTTCGTCAACGACGGGGTCCATCGTTTTCACCGGCCGCAGGCCCACCGCGCACACCTTGAACTCGGGTTGCAGCGAATCAGGGTCGACGGCGTCGTTGGTCAGCGCGTTGATGGTCAGGTACTCGCCGTGTTCGTCGTTCCAGTGGAACGGGACAAAGCAGTTGCCGGGCCGCACCCGGTCGGTGACGACGGCAGGTAGCACCGCCCTGCCCCGGCGCGACGTCAGCTCGACGGGTTGGCCGGCGACGATGTCGAGCGCGGCGGCGTCAACGGGGTGAATCTCGACGAACGGCCCGCTGTCCAGCTTGTTGAGCTTGTCGACCTTGCCGGTCTTGGTCATCGTGTGCCATTGGTGTTGCAGCCGACCAGTGTTGAGCACCAGCGGGAAATCCTCATCGGGCAGCTCCCGCGCATCCATGTGCGGACGGGCATGAAACACCGCGCGCCGAGACGGCGTCGGGAATGCCAGCCGCGGGGTGTCGTCGTTCTCGTCGACGAACAGGTCTTGGCTGACACCGTCGTTCAGGTAGCGGATCGGATGACGGTCCGCGTCATCCGGCGGACACGGCCATTGCAGCGGTGTCTGCCGCAGCCGCTCGTAGCTGGCGCCACGCAGGTCGTAGCCGGTCTTCGGATTGGCGAACCGGCGGATCTCGTCGAAGATCTGCTCGCTCGATTGATAGTCGAAATGTTCGCCAAAGCCCATGTGCGCGGCCACCTGACAGATCAGCTGCCAGTCGGGCCGCGACTGCCCGGCAGGCGGGATCGACTGCTGCAAAAGCGTCAGGTTGCGCTCGGAATTGACCATCACAGCATCGGATTCGGCCCACAGCGTGGCGGGCAGCACGATGTCTGCGTAGTTGTTGGTTGCGGTGGTCGCGTACGCGTCCTGGGTGATCACAAGGTGCGCGTTCTCAAGCCCGGTGATCACCGTCTTCCGATTGGCAACGGTGGCAACGGGATTGGTGCAGATGATCCAGCATGCCTTGATCGTGCCGTCAGCGAGTTGCTCGAACATGTCGATGGTGCCGGGGCCGACGTCACTGCGGATGGTGCCCGGCTCCAGACCCCACTGCGTCTCGACGAAGGCACGGTCGTCCGCCGAGAGCACTGACCGCTGCCCCGGCAAACCGGGCCCCATGTAACCCATTTCGCGGCCACCCATGGCGTTGGGCTGGCCGGTCAGCGACATCGGCCCGCTGCCGGGCCTGCAGATCGCACCGGTGGCCAGATGCAGGTTGCAGATCGCGTTCGTATTCCAGGTGCCGTGCGTGCTCTGGTTGAGCCCCATCGTCCAACAGCTCATCCACTCCCCGGCATCGGCGATCATGCGCGCGGCGGTGCGGATGTCGGATTCGGCGAGGCCGGTGATCTCGGCGACCCGGTCCGGCGGGTAGTCGGCAAGGAACGCAGGCATGGCGTCCCAGCCCTCGGTGTGCTCGGCGATGAATTCGGTGTCGATATCACCGTTTTCGACCAGCAGGTGCAGTATTCCGTTCAGCAGCGCCAGGTCGGTGCCTGCCTTGATCTGTAGGAACAAATCAGCATGCTCGGCGGTGGTGGTGCGACGGGGATCGACGACGATCAGCCTGGCGCCGGCCTTGAGGCGGTCGGCCATCCGCAAGTAGAGGATGGGATGGCAGTCGGCCATGTTGGAGCCGATGACGAAAAACAAGTCAGTGCAATCGAAGTCGGTGTACGACCCCGGTGGGCCGTCTGCGCCGAGCGACTGCTTGAATCCGGCGCCGGCGCTGGCCATGCACAACCGCGAGTTGGATTCGATGTGCACGGTTTGGATGAATCCCTTGGCCAGCTTGGCGGCCAGGTACTGGGCCTCGATCGACATCTGACCGGATACGTAGAGTGCGACGGCGTCCGGGCCGTGCTCGTCGATGATCGCGCGCAGCCGTCGACCGGCCTCGGCAACAGCGTCGTCGACGGGCGTCGGCACGGGTTCGTCGGCGCGGGTCGGGCGCAACAGTGCGGACTTCAACCGGCCGTCGTCGGCCGCCATCATCTCGGCATGCGTGGCGCCCTTGGTGCATAGCCGGCCGAAGTTCGTTGGATGCAACTTGTCACCGGAGACGCGGGCAATGACGGTCTTGCCGTCCTTTTCGGCGGTTTGCACCTCGATACCGCAGCCGACGCCGCAGTACGAGCACGCAGTCCTTGTCACCGCCACGAAACAATGGTGGTCGAGCAATGTTTCGTGCTCTTTTGCCGCGACGTTATCGCAGTGAAAACTGGTGCTCACCGCGAGACAATCGGCACGGTGAGCTGGTGACGGGGATCACACGAAATAGAACGTGAGCCCGAGGACGGCATAGATGGCCAGCAGCTGCAGGCCTTCGTACCACGTCGACTCGCCGCGTTGGGTGACCTCGTTGGCGATGATGATCGCCAGGAAGATCGCTCCGACCTCAAACCCGTTAAACACCAACGCCATTGGGAACGGCCCGAGGAAGAATGACGCCAGCACCAACACCGGAGCCACGAACAGGGCGATCTGGGCGGCCGAACCGACGGCGATGTTGATGGAGATGTCCATCTTGTCGCGGGTGGCGAAATACACCGCGACCCAATGTTCGGCGGCGTTGCCGACGATCGCCACGACGATCACGCCGACGAAGAACGGCGAGAGCCCGATGGCGTCCGACGCCTCGGTGATCGAGTGCACCAGGATCTCGGACATCCATCCGACGGCGGACCCGGCGATGGCGAGCATGAGCACGCTTTTGCGCACCGACCACGGTTCGCCGCCATGGTCGTCTTCGTCGTGGGAGGGATTGAACAGGTGAGCGTGGGTTTTCAGCGAGAACACCAGCCCTGCGGCGTATGACAACAGCAGCACGACGGCGACCCCGACCGACAACGCCTCAAGATCGCCGGGAAACGCCACGGCCGTGGCCGTCGGTTTGGGCAGGCCGCCGCCTGCGACCAGCTGAAATATCGCGGGCATCACCAACGCGACCGTCGCGAGGAGCAGCATCAGCGACTGGGCGGTGGCAGCGCGCAACTCGAAGCGTTGCCGCTCCCGTTTCAGGCCGCCCGCCAGCATCGACATCCCAAGGACCAGCAGGACGTTGCCCAGAATCGATCCGACGAGCGATGCCTTGACCACCTCCTGCAGCCCGGCGCCAAGCGCGAACAACGCGATGATCAGCTCGGGGGCGTTGCCGAACGTGACGTTCAGCAGGCCGCCGATGCCGGGCCCCGACCGCGCCGCCAGCTCCTCGGTGGCGCGTCCCATCAACGCCGCCGTCGGGATCACGCCCAGGGCTGAGGCGAAGAACACCAGCACCGCGTTGGCGTGCATCAACTCGAAGACGACCGCGACCGGGATGAACGGGACGAGCAGGTACGGCCAGCCCTCGCCGGTCAGCAGGAACGATCGACGTTCGGCCGGCGCGGCGTCGGTCTCCATGCGCTGTTCTTACAGCTCGTCGGGTTTGACCGCCAACACCGGCTTGGGGCACTCCAATAAAAGCTGCTGCGAGACGCTGCCCAGCAAGAGCTTGCCCGCCGGGTTGTGGCTCATCTGACGAGCCGGTATTCGCCCGCAGGGATGTCGGTTGTATTGTTAGTCGAGCCGCAGTCCGGTATCAGGGTGAAATGCGTGTGTCTGCTCGGGGCGTACAGCGACGCTGATGGTATCGCCGATACGAGGCAACACGTCCCCGTCGGCGCGGATAACGAATTTCTTCTCGGCAACGGGATCGTCGCTGGCGAGCCTGCCGTAGATGTATTCGTCGGCACCGAGCTCCTCGATCAGGTCGACTATGAGTCGAACTCCCTCCTCATCTGAAGTCAGCGAGAACGCTTCTGGGCGTATGCCGAGTGTGATGCTGCTGAGGTTGGCCGTGCGTGCCGCGTCAATGATCGTGCGTGATAGAGGAATAACCGTGTTGCCCAGCCGTGCGCCTGATTCAGTTAGGGCGGCCGAGCGCAGGTTCATCGCCGGCGACCCGATGAACCCTGCGACGAATGCGTTGACGGGGCGGGCGTAGAGGTTGCGTGGCGCGTCGACCTGCTGCAGCACTCCGCCCTTCAGTACAGCGACGCGGTCGCCCATGGTCATGGCCTCGACCTGATCGTGGGTCACATAGACGGTGGTGGTGCCCAGCCGTGCCTGCAGTGCCGCGATATTGGCGCGCGTCTCCACGCGCAGTTTGGCGTCGAGGTTGGATAGCGGCTCGTCCATCAGGAAAACACTCGGTTCGCGGACGATCGCTCGTCCCATTGCGACACGTTGGCGTTGACCGCCGGAGAGTGCCTTGGGCTTACGGTCCAAGTAGGCCTCCAGATCGAGCAGTTCGGCCGCTCTACGAACTTTGGCATTGCGTTCATCTTTGGACACGCGTTGAAGTTTGAGCGCGA
This sequence comes from Mycobacterium sp. JS623, assembly GCF_000328565.1. Classification (NCBI taxonomy): domain Bacteria; kingdom Bacillati; phylum Actinomycetota; class Actinomycetes; order Mycobacteriales; family Mycobacteriaceae; genus Mycobacterium; species Mycobacterium sp. JS623. The sequence continues at coordinate 3,750,207 of NC_019966.1, forward strand.
AGCCCATGTTCTCGGCGACGGTCATGTGTGGGTACAGCGCATAGTTCTGGAACACCATCGCGATATCGCGGTCCTTGGGCGGTTTCTGGGAGACGTCTTGTCCGCCGATGCGAATTTCGCCTTCATCGACGTCTTCGAGCCCGGCTATCATCCGCAGCGCGGTCGACTTTCCGGATCCGGAGGGGCCGACCAGCACCATGAACTCGCCGTCGGCAATATCGAGGTCCAATTCGTTCACGGCCGGGATCGGGTTTCCCTCGAAGATCCGTGAAGCGTTGACGTACTGTACAGCGGCCATAGCATGTCCTTTCGTGGGGGTTTGACTGAGCAAGCGGTGTACGCGGAGTTCGCGTGTCGGCGGCTATTTGACGGCGCCGAACGCCAGGCCGGAGACCACCCGGCGTCGCAGAACTAGCACGCAGACGACGATCGGGGCGGCGATCATGCATGAGGCCGCGGTCAAGTTGCCCCACTGCGTTCCGTACAGACCGGTGAATTCCTGCACGCCGACTGGGCTCGTCTTGGCGGCGGCCCGAGTCAGCGACAGTGCCAGCAGGAACTCGTTCCACGACAGGATCAACGAAATGATGCCGGCTGTCGCCACGGCGGGCATCAACAGCGGAGTCAGGATGCGCCAGACGATTTGGCGGCGGTTGGCGCCGTCGACCAGGGCTGCTTCCTGTACCTCGATCGGGATGCTTTCCAATGAGCTGCGCAGGATCCATATGGCGATGGGCAGGTTAAACGCGGCATAGGGAATGATCAGCACCGGATATGTGTCGATCGCCCCAATGTTGCCGGCGATGATGAACAGCGGGATGACGGCGACAATCGGTGGGAACATGTAGGTGGACAGGATCCATGATGACACGCCCTTGCTGCGTCGAAACTCCTTGAGTGTCAGCGCATATGCTGCGGGTACGGCGACTGCAATCGTCAGAATGACCGCGCCGATGCTCACCGCTGCGCTGTTGAACAGCAGCCGCCCGAACGTCACCGAACTGCCTGCGCCGATGGACAGAACCGAGCTGTAGTTCTCGATAGTGGGATCGAACAGCCATGTCGGTGGGATGGTTCTCGTCACGCCTTCCGGCTTGAGGGAAGTGATGACCAGGAACACGATCGGCACCATGGCGACTAGCAGCGCCAGCCAGAGCAGGGACCGTCCGGCGTAGCGGGGGAGGCGACTGAAGTTACTGTGCGTGGTCATGGGTCATCCCTTTTCCGGTTCGGCGTTGCGTCCGACGACGCGAAGCAACAGGGGTACGAGTGCTGACAAGATGAGGAGGAATACAAGTCCGACCGCCGAGGCCGCGCCGATCTGGAAGCTCTGTAGTGCCGTGCGGTAGATGCCTAGGTTGATGATCTCGGTCGAATCGCCTGGGCCGCCGCCGGTGAGCACCTGGAAAGAGTCGAAGGTTTTGAACGCCTGGATCGACCGCAGTACAACGGCGATCGCGAGGAACGGCGTCAGCATGGGAAGCGTGATGTACCGGAATGTCTGCCAGGGCCCGGATCCGTCTACGGATGCAGCTTCGTAGCACTCCTGTGGCAGAGTTTGCCGGCCGGCCAGGATGATGAGTGCCACGAACGGCGTCCATTGCCAGACGTCCAGGGCGACCAATGCGATCCAGGCGGTGCTCGGATTGGCCAGCCAGTCAAAATTTTGAGGAAGCAGCCCAACTTTGGACAGGTAATAGTTGACCCATCCGTAGTTCGGATCGATCAATTGTTTGAACACCATTGCCGACACGACCGGCGTCACGGCGAACGGCAGCAACAGTAGCGTGGCGGCCACGCCGTTGGCTCGGGTCTTCGGCGCCAGTGCCATTGCGAGCGCCACTCCGATGACCAATTCGATAGCGACGGCGATCGCAACGAAGGCCAACGTCACCAGCAAGCTGTGGTGGAACCCAGCGTCGGTCAGCAATTCCTGGAAGTTGCGCAAGCCGACAAAGCGGCTCTCGCCACCGAACAACTGGATGTTGTGCAGGCTGGAATAGATCAGGAAGATGGCCGGACCTACCGTCATCGCCAGCAATAGAATCATCGCCGGTGACAAAAGTGCCCAACCGATCGATCGTCCGCGTCGTGCGAGTGTGCCTTTGCGCCGTGATGATTCGGGGCGGTCGTCACCCACGAGTGGATGGTTAGTGCTGGGCGGTTCGGTACGTGTTTGGGAAGTCATGAGACCACCCGCCTCTCAGTTCGATGGAACGGTGTAGTCGGCTTTTCGGAGGCTGTCGCTCACGTCGGCCACCGCCGCCTTTAGCGCGGATTGCGGACTGACGCGTCCTGCGACCGCGTTGTTCACCTGCACCGCGATGTCGTGGCTGACTTCGGTGTAGTTGGTGAGACGGGGTCGTCCGACACCGACGTTGAGTGACTTGCCCAGCGCGTCGTAGAAGTTGCCGTACTTGTTTGTGAGGTGGGCGTCGTTGGCGGCTTTGTTGTACACGGATGTCCGCGTCGGGTGGAGCTCTTGTTCGACCATCGTCATCTGTTGATTAGCGGCGGTGATCCATGTGATCGCCTGGTAGGCCCACTCTTTGAACCGTGAGTACTTGTTGATGCTCAGCACATACGAGCCGAAATGGGGCCCTCTCGCCAATCCTTTAGGTACGACGGCGTACGCGATCTCGCCCCCCTTCGCGGTGTCACTTAGTTCGAAGGTGTGGTAGTTGCTGCTCATGACGGTCAGCCCGCCGTCGAACATGGAGGCGGTGTCGTCCCACGATGCCGATTCGCTGCCGGGTGGAACGATGTTGTACTTGTCTACGAGATCGCGCATGAATTGCAGTGCTTGCACTCCGGCAGGCGAATCGAACGCCATCTGTAGGTCGTCGGTGAGCATGTGGCCGTCACCGCCGAAGGCGGCAAGGTAACTCTTGAACTCGCATGCGGCCCAGTCCCCGACGCCGCCCATCAGGGTCGTCCCGTAGAGGCGCTGCGTCGGGCGGGTGAAGAACCGACCGACCGTGATGAGGTCATCGAGCGTTTCCGGCACGGTCAGTGGGCGGCCGTGCTGTTGCCGGAACGCCACCTGCTCGTTGGCGTCGTCGAATATGTCCTTGCGGTAGCCCATCGTCAGCACATTTGCTTGGATGGGCAGGCCCAGCACCTCGAAACCCTTGGAGGTGATCGCGTCGATGTTGGGTGTGGCTTCGGAGTCCGGGTAGTGCACTGCGGGATCGTCCACCTTGAATACGGCCGAGTCGTAGAACACCTTCGGCACGAAGTCGTCGATAGCGGGATCAGCCAGCTGGTTGAGCTTCGGATCGCGCAGATACTTGCTCATCGGTTCGAGGACGTGTGTGAGCGTCGGGGCCCAGGGTGTGTCGACGATGATGATGTCGTAATACGAACTGTGCGTGGCGAGTTCGGAGAAGACCTTCTGTTGGAGCGCGTTGTAGGGTTGGGTATCCAGCGTTAGATCAAAACCGAAGGCCTCGCGAAAGGCCGGAAGCAGGCTCTGGACTGCTGCTGCGTTGGCTTCAACGGTGGCATACAACGCGCGCAGACCTGAGGGACGCCCCGACTCGCTGAGGTGGGTATCGCCCGGAAGTCCGAGCGTACATCCGGAAAGGGCGGCAGTACCGGCCACAGCACCGGCCACACCGGCGTAATTGAGGAATCGCCTGCGGCTGATTATGTGAGCATTCATCGTTGCCTCGCTTGTTAGATGCGCGCTAAGCAGGACCGCACGTAGGCATCGGCCGCCGCCAGCTCGTTGGTGACCTTCTTCATCGACCAGCCGTGCGTGCCATGACATTTCAGGCTGGCCGGGCCTTCGAACCCCACTTGCTTCAGCGCCGCGAGCGGGACGGTATGGTCGAGGCGGCCGTTTGGACGCGGTAGCTGATTTTCGCCTGGGCCGAAATTTAGGCCGTCGACACCGTGCCGGTAGGCCAGATCGATGTCCCAGATGTAGTAGTAGAAGAGGCGTTTGCGCTCGGCGAGGAAGGTGATCGCGTCGCTGATCGTCTCGCCCATTACCCACAGGTGCGGTGGGGCGACGCAGACCCCGAGATTGGGGTGATCGATGTCGGCGATGAGCCGTTTGATCTGGTCGAGGCTGTCCACCCCTTCGTCCCAACGCTTGTCCTCGTTGCCCCCGGCCTCGAAGTCGGCGCTGAACGGAACCGTAAGGTGGTTTTCGACGGCGATTCGGACGTCATTGCGTTCGGCGGCCTGTACCAGGGGCGGCAGAAAGCTGGAGACGAAATCGCTGTAGTTCGCTTCGCAGTCGAAGATCACGGTGTCGATCCCGAGTTCGCGCGCGAATTCGATGCGCTCCAGCATCTGCTCCTGGTTCTTGCCGTACATCGTTAGCCCGCAAGGTTTGACGTTGTAGCGCGCGAGGATCGACAGGATCTTCCCCGGGTCGTCTCCCGGATTGACGTGGGAGGCCAGCGGACTCGCCGATGACCAGAGGTTGACTTCGGTGAAGCCGATCTCGGCCAATTCCCGGATCGAGTCCTCCAGTGGGTAATCGTGGTAGGGCAGGATCTCTGCGGTGTAGCGGAACATGGTGACTCCTTTGATGTGTCGAGGTGCGGGGCACTGGTGCCGGATCATGTACCTGGTCGGTGGTTAACCACCCCAGGTGAAGACGGCCTTTTCCGTTTCGCGTTGGTCGAATGCGCGGAAGGCCTCTGCTGCTTCGCTGAGTGGGAACCGGTGCGTCACGAGTTGCTCTACGGGCAGGTTCTGCTCGGTGACCAGACGGACGATCTCGGCCCATTCGCCGAGCGGGAAGTACCAGCCGCCGACCACGGTGAGCAGCTTGCGGATGATTTGGTCGCTGGGGTTGATTTCGGTGGCTCGCGACTCTCCGACGAAGGCCACCGCGCCCAGTTTGGCCGCCGCATTCAGACAGAGGTTTTGGCCAATCGGCGAGCCTGAGCAGTCGATGGCGCTATGCACTCCCCGCCCGCCGGTCAGTTCTAGTATCTGCGCGAGCGCGTCGCTCTCCGAGCTGTTAATTGTGCTGTCGGCGCCGAGTGCGCCGGCAAGCTCCAACCTCGTCTGCATCAGGTCGACGGCGATCACCCGGGCGCCCAGCGCCTTCGCGACGACCACTGCCGCCGCCCCCATCGGGCCCAGGCCGACCACTGCCACGGTCTGGCCGCCGCGCACTTCGAGCACTTTCTGGGTGTGGTACTGGCTACCCACCATGTCTGTCATCAGTGCGCCCGCTACGAAGGACACCTCGTCGGGAAGTGGCAGGCAGTTGCGTGAGGGCACGACGAAGAAGTCGGCATCGCCGCCGTCGATGTCGAAGCCGAGACACCGCCATTGCGCGCAAAGCATCATGTAGCCGCTGTTGCAATATTCGCAGTGTCCGCAGCCGACCGGCAGGTAGCCGGCGACGCGGTCGCCCGCTTCGACACCCGCCACTGCGGGTCCCACCTCGACCACAGTTCCCGCGGGTTCGTGGCCGGGTACCACCAGGCCCTTCCCCGCGGACGCGCCGCCGACGATGTGGGATTGACCGGTGTAGAGACCCATGTCGCTTCTGCAGATAGCGGAGGCCCGGGTTTGGACGAGTACCTCGCCTGGCCCCGGCACCGGGATCGGCCGCTCATTGATCTCTACCTGCCGATCACCGGGAAGCAGAACAGCATTCATGGTGGTTGTCATATGAGAACCTCTCGTTTCTTGAGTTCAAACCCGGCATGGACGGGCAACGCCTTGCTCGTCACCCGCTTGGCCTCGTCTGAGACCAACCAGGCAACAACATGGGGAATGTCTTGCATCGGTATCGGCATCGGCTCGACCGGCATGAGGTTGCCGCGTATGGCATCACCCAGCTCCCGGTTCTCCTCCAGCCGCGTGCCGCCGAACCCGTTGTTGGACATCGGGCTATCCGCGTCGGTCGGATTGGTCGTGTTGACTCCGATGATTCGGGGCGCCAGCTCGCGGGCAAGGGTTCGCATAAGCCCAAGAGCGCCTCCCGTGGAGACCGCCACCTGTCGTTGAGGTTTCTCATTTGATCTCATTCATCAGCCATTCGGTCACGCCACGATCAGCGGGCGCAGGGTTCGGTGGGCGATCTGCAAGCCGAGTTCGATACGGTCCTCGGTGCCGCCCCAGATCGGGTCCTCGTGCTCGACCGACAGCACGCCGTCGAAGCCGCCCTCGTAGAGCGCGTCGACCAAGCGACGCCAGTCGACCGCGCCGAGGCCTGGTACTCGGTAGCGCCACCAGCCGACGTCCCACGGGTCCGGCCGGTCGACCGCTTTGCCTGGATAGCCGAATCGGTTGCGCAGGTGGGGAAATGTCTCGATGTCCTTGGCTTGTGCGTGCGGGATTCGGTCCAGGTAAGGGCGGACGGCCTCGATCGGGTCGATGCCCATCCACATCAAGTGCGACGGGTCGTAGTTGAGGTAGAGGCCGAGGGAGAACATCCACTCCCACAGCTCGGGCGAGTAGGCCAGGTTGCCGGGGTAGCCGTCCGGGTGCCAGCCCTCCATCACGCAGTTCTCGATGAGGATCTTCACGCCCCGCTCGCCGGCATGGTCGACGAGGGGTTTGAAGACACGCTCCGCGTCGCGGAGATTCTCGGCGACCGTCTTGGTCGGGTCACGTCCGACGAACGTGCCGACGGTGGGGCAGCTGAGCATCGCCGCGGCGTCGATGCACGCAGCGACGTGCCGATTGACGGCGTCCCGCTCGACCGGATCAGGGTGCAGGTTGTTGTCGTAGTAGGCCAGCGAGGAAAGGGTCAGACTGTGCCGATCGAACAGATCGGCCACCCGGTCGGCTCCACTTTGCTCGAAGTCTTCGATCAACAAGTGGCTAGCGGTGAACGGGCGGTTGCCCCGCGCGGGCCAGGAGGCCACTTCGAGCGCTTCGAAACCGGTCTTCGACGCCCAAGCGGCGATGTCGTCGAGACTACGGTCGGGCAGGCAGGCGGTGAGGAAGCCGAGTTTCATGCCGCTACCTCCTCCCAGTTTTCTGTCGCGGCGGACCGGATTACGGCGTCGGAGATGGCAGCGGCCCGCAGGCCGTCGACGAAGGTGGGCAGACCGTCGGGCCGGTCACCGCGCACCGCGGCGTAGGTGTCGGCGACGAAGGCGTTAAAGCAGTCCTGGTAGCCCTGAGGATGGCCGGGCGGGAGCACCGAATATCGCTGCGCCTGTTCGGATTGGGCGTCGGCGCCGCGGTGCAGTATCAGGTTCTGCGTAGCGGTACCGATCCAGAGGTGCTCGGGGGCTTCCTGGTCGAAGGAGTAGGACGCGTGCTCGCCGTCCAGGGAGAACCACAGCCGGTTCTTCCGGCCCGGTGAGATTTGGCTGACCACCAGGCTGCCGGATGCGCCGCGATCGGTGTCGAACAACACGGTGGCGCCGTCTTCGGTTGTACGGCCCGCAGAGCGGATCATGCGGGCGGCCAGCCTGGTAATCCGATGCCCGGTGACAAATTCCATCAGGTCGCACCAGTGCACGCCGATGTCGGCGAACGCGCGGGAGGTGCCGCCGACGGCCGGGTCGACGCGCCAGTTCGTGGCTGCCGGATCCGCAAGCCAGTCCTGGAGGTACGAACCGTGGAGCAGCCGCAGTGCGCCAGCGTTGCCGGCGGTGATTCTGGCGCGGGCTTCACGCACTGAGGGGTAGTAGCGGTACACAAACGGGACGGTTGCCACAGAGGTGCGCTCGGCAGCGTGGGCCGTCAGCATGCGGGCGTCTTCGAGCCTTGTGGCAAGCGGCTTTTCACAGATGACGTGCTTCCCTGCGGCGAGGGCCCGGCGGGCCAGCGGTAGGTGCTGGTCGTTCGGCGTGCAGATGTGCACGATGTCAACGTCGTCGGCGTCGATGAGCGCCTCGGCTGTCTCCGCCGCCGCGGCCCCGAGCCGCTCGGCGGCTTCGATTGCACTACGTGGCGTCGACGCCGCCACCGTGGCCACCGTTGCCCCGCTCGCTCGAACTGCGTGGGCGTGCACAGTCCCGATGAATCCGGTGCCGATGATTCCCGCTCGCAAATGATCCGTCATCAGTTCCTCCGCGCGAGCGCGACAGCGACGACATCGACACCGGTATAACCAGCCGACGCGACCATGCTCTCGATGACGTTGGCGGCTGTCTTTCCCAAGCCCAGTACGTGCAGGGAGAAGGGACCCTCGTGGTCGCCGATTCGGTGCATTCCCTGGGTGACGAGGGCCTCGATCCGGGAAACGTCGGGGCTTTCGGTGAGAATGGTCATTGGGTGTCCTTTCGGGTGGCTTGACTGCGGGTTCGGAGGTTGGCGCTGCTCAGTGGACTGAGCAAGCGGCGATCTGGTCGACGATGGGTGGTCGGGCTCGTTGGGAGAAGCGGGAGTGGGTGCCGAAGGTGTGGTGGGCGGACACCAGCGGTGGGCAGCTCTCAGGACGTCTCAGGGCCGCGCGGGTGGCCGAACCTAGCCGCGAGTACCAGGTCGACGCGCTCCGGGCCCTGGGCTGTCTCGAGCTCGAGGTACGGGCGGCCGTCCACCGCGACGTGCAGGGCCGCATTCCAGGCGCTGGCCAGGTTCTCAGCGTCTCGCATGCTGGCCACCTGTCGCGCGCTCATACCTACCGACGTCGTCACGGCCGCTCCGCCCGGCGGCGGATGAACCCTTGCGGCCTTGCTGAGCTTGGTGAACAGTCCGAACAGCAGCAGATGGTCGCCGCCCTCGACGGTGTCGGTGGTGTTTCCCTTGAGACAGATGTAGGACATGGGTGTTTCCCTTGAGTTCGCCGCGATTCGGGTGGCTGTTGAGAGGGCGGGGCTAGCGGGGGATGACCGGTGACTCGGCGACGAATTCGTCATGGGTGGTCGGGGTGCCGTCGATAGCGTCGTAGGCGGCTTTGGAACGTCCCAGCACACTCATCAGCGTGGCGGGGCCGAAGAAGGGCTCGCCGCCGATGTGCCAGCCGTCGGGGTGCAGCTCCTCGATCAGGACCCAGACGACCTCGCGGAATGCCTCAGATCCTTCGAACTCGACCATGACGTCGGTGAGTCTCGCGGCCATGTCGTGCTTCTGCTTTTCGGTAAAGACGCCTTCAACGAGTTTGACGTTGACGAACGGCATGTGCTGCTCCTCCGGAACTAGTCAGCGGTGTGACGCGGTGGTGAGGCCGATGCCTCTGCGAGCAGCGTCCGGCAAGACGGGGCCTGGTCGCATCGGTGTGACCCCAGTAAGTGCCCAGTGGAGATGCGCTCGTTCATCCGTGCCGACGCGTGGCGGACCGTAGGCGCGGACAATGGGCGGCTGAGGGCTTAGAAGGAGGCCTGCCATGATGCTGCGCGGCCGTAACGAGCAGTGCCGGCTGATCGACGCCCTGATCGCCGAGGCCCGGTCTGGCCGCAGCCGGGTGATGGTGCTGCGCGGTGAACCCGGGATCGGTAAATCAGCCCTCATGCAGTACGCCGCCGAAACAGGCCCGGACTTTCACGTGGCCCGCGCCGACGGGGTCGAGTCGGAAATGGAACTGCCCTACGCCGCGGTCCATCAACTGTGCAGACCGATGCTCGATCACCTCGACCGCCTTCCAGAGCCACAGGCGGCCGCGCTGCGCATCGCCTTCGGTCTGCGCGCCGGACCACCGCCGGACCGATTCCTGGTCAGCCTTGCCGTGTTGAGTCTGCTGTCCGATCAGGCCGAGAGCCAGCCGCTTCTCTGCCTGATTGATGACGCGCAGTGGCTCGACCAGGCTTCGGCCCAAACGCTGGCATTCGTGGCCCGCCGTCTTTACGGCGAGTCGGTCGCATTCCTCGTCGGGATCCGCGACGGGGACGAGACCGATCCCTTCGCCGGGCTGCCGGAAGTGAACCTGACCGGGCTGGCTGATGTGGACGCTCGCACACTGCTGATGTCGGCAATTCCGGGCAAGCTCGACGGGCAGGTGAGCGAGCGCATCGTCGCCGAATCTGCGGGCAACCCGCTCGCCCTGCTGGAGTTGCCACACGACTGGTCGGCAGAGGGGCTGGCCGGCGGCTTCGGTTTACCTCAGGGCGTGCCGGTGCGGGATCGGGTCGAGGCCAGCTTCCGCCGCCGCATCGCGACTCTGCCGGCACCGACGCGGATGCTGCTGTTGGTGGCTGCCGCCGACCCGCACGGCGATCCCGCGCTGCTGTGGCGGGCGGCCAGTGATCTGGGCATCGGTTTCGACGCTGCCGCCCCAGCCGAACGGGAGGGGCTGGTGTCGATCGGCGCTCGTGTCGCCTTCCGGCATCCGCTGGTCCGCTCCGCGATCTACCGGACAGCACCGGTTGCTGATCGCCAGAACGTTCACCGCGCCCTGGCCGGCGCGACCGATGCTGCGCAAGACCCTGATCGCCGCGCGTGGCATCGCGCCCAATCGGCCAGCGGGCCCGACGAGGACATCGCCGCAGAACTCGAACAATCCGCGGCGCGGGCAAAGGCCCGCGGTGGCCTGGCGGCGGCCGCGGCGTTTCTTGAAAGCGCATCGATGCTCACGCCTGATCCCGTCACCCGGGGATCGCGGGCGCTGTCGGCCGCGCAGCTCAAGTTTGACGCCGGCGCACCCGAGAAGGCGATGGCGTTACTGGCCAACGCCGCGTCCGCTCCATTGTCCGCGCTTCAACGGGCTCTACTCGAACGGCTTGGTGCGCGAATCACCTTCAGTCGACTGCGAGCTGACCACTCCGTCTCGGACCTCTTGGCTGCCGCGAAGAAGCTTGAGCCGCTCGACAGCGCCCTCGCTCGCGAGACATACCTCGAAGCCCTGTGGGCGGCGATGCGAATCCACGACGGGAGCGGTAAAGGTCTGCTCGCTGCCGCTGCCGCCGCTGCGTTAGGGGCCGCGCACGCCCCCCAACCCCCGCGTGCGGTCGATCTGCTGCTTGACGGCTTGGCAATCCAGACCGTCCACGGGTACGCCGCGTCGGTGCCAGTGCTCGAACGTGCCCTCGATGCCTTTCTGTCCCAGGACATCTCCGAGGACGACACCCAGTGGCTGTGGCTGGCATGTAACACCGCCATGGGGCTGTGGGACGACGAATCATGTCGATCACTCGCTCGCCGGCAGGTGCGGATTTCCCGCGATGCGGGCTCGCTTCGCGTGCTACCGCTGGCCCTGAACTACCTCGCCGGCCATCACATGTTCGCCGGCGAGTTCGACGACGCTCAAGCGGTCATCGAAGAGGCAGACACCATTGCGGCGATCACCGGGAATGCCCCGGTGGAGGACTTCTCCGTCCTGCTGGCGGCCTGGCGCGGCCACGCTCCGCAAGTGCCCGTATCGCACGATCCAGACAGCGATTCGCAGGACACGCTCAGCGTCAACCGTGAGTTCGCCGATGCGGTGCTGCACAACGGCCTGGGCCGGTACGCCGAAGCGCTGAACGCCGCCCGACAGGCGGCAGCCCGCGACGTCCTTGGATACGGGTCCTGGGTTCTGCCCGAACTCATTGAAGCCGCAGTTCGCAGCGGAGATTCCGATGCCGCCCGAACAGCGTTTGCGCAGCTGGACGAGCGAACCATGCTCAGCACCTCGGCCTGGGCGCGCGGCATCCGGGCACGCTCGCAAGCGCTGATCACCGAAGGGCCCGGCGCCGAGCGACACTACGTCGCCGCCATCGAGTTGCTCGGCAAGAGCAGGATGGTCGTCCACCATGCACGCGCCCACCTCATCTACGGCGAATGGCTGCGTCGGCAGCGCAGACGGGTCGATGCCCGCACTTCCCTACGCATGGCGGAAAACATGTTCAAGTCGATGGGCGCCGAAGCATTCGCAGCCCGCGCCGACCGAGAGCTCCTCGCTACCGGCGAACGGATCCAGAAGCGCACGGGCCAAAGCACCCCACAACTCACAGCTCAGGAACGCCAGATCGCCCGCCTCGCATACGAGGGCCGATCCAACACTGAAATCGCCGGCCAGCTGTTCATCAGTGCGCGCACCGTCGAGTACCACTTCGGAAAGATCTTCAGCAAGCTCGGTATCGCCTCCCGCCACGAGCTGACCGCCGAACACGTTAAAGACAGCCTTGTCCCCCGTCCGAAAACCAAACGGCACCACCTAATAACCCCGCAGTGATGCCCGCTCAGGGAAGTTCGTCTGGCGTAGATGACCTCGGAGCGCGATTCGGCAACCGGAGGCATGTGGACGGCTGCTAGTTCGGGCCTCACTTATTTCCGCCGAAGGTCACGCCCGCCGGCAGACCTCTCTTCACGTCCTTCACTAGGCGGCCGGCCTTCACAGGCATGCGCCGGTACATGCGTGAGAAAGCCAGTGACGGTTGGATAATCGACCTGTCGCCGGAAGGACAGACTCCCGACATCCCAACTCGGATCTTGCCTGGCGTCCGCCAACCACTCGCGATAGGCATCTTCGTCCGGGGTCCTAGCACATCATCAGAGACTCCCGCGAATCTCCACCACGTATCCCTGCACGGCCGGCGAGCCGACAAGTTCTCTGCCTTGCAAGCGCCTCGACTTGACTCCGAGGTGTGGCGTCCAGTCAGGACGGCGTGGACGGCACCGTTCACTGCCGCAGCTGAAACGGCGTGGGATGAATGACGGACGACGGATCAAATGATGCCATGGTTCTCGCCCGAAGTTTTTCCGACTCGGACGTGGGTCTACTCACCATCGGAATCGACGCTCAAGCGGCGGTGGACACAGCTATTGAGCGCGCCCGGTCTGGAGGAGCGACGTGCAGTCATGAAGGACAGCACCGGCGCGATCAATCAACAGTTCAAGAATCTCCCTGGACACGATCACGGCTCGCGGCTCCCGACAATGGCCAGCCTCTCTGACACGCCCGTGGAACCCATTGTCACCGTGGGTTTCCGAGCATTTGATCGCCAACTCCTTATCGCTGATCCGCGCTTGATCCCGGACTCCTGTTTCGCGCGTGGATACCTAACTTCCATCACTTCAACAACCGCGGAGGCGGAACGTGCCCGTTCCTTCACCCGGACGGTAGTCCGAACATCAACCCCGGACTCGCAGCAGCCCTTGAGGCGTCGAACGTGAAGCCATCCGCCGAAGACGTGCTCGCCTATGGCAGCCGTCACCGCTCATCCCGGATACACGCGGTTGTTCGAAGTCGAATTGGAGACGCCAGGTATCCGCATTCCTCTAACGAAAGACGCCACGCTCTGGGCAGAGTCGGTCAAGCTCGGAAAGAAAGTCATATGGACCCAGACGTTCGGACGTGCGTTCGCAGACGACAAGGATCGGCCTTTCGGAAAAGTTGCCTACCCCAAGGACAACCCAAGCCGTGTCTCGAATCTCCAGTCGGTCAAGGAGTTTCCGTGAGCCGCCCCGGCGAGTCCGGAGACTTCGTGGTGTGAGAAACTCAGCCGGCGGCTGGTCTCGGGTGTTGAGTGTAGTAGCTGGCCTCCGTGTCGGCCGGTGGGATTTTGCTGCAGTATTAGTTAGATACGGTGGTGGTTACGCCAGTCGACCGCCGATCGTCCAGCGTTCATCCCGTAGTGCCAGTATGGGCGTCGAGCCAGCCGAAGATGACTCGCAAGGACAGCCCGAGGTTCCCTATCTGGCAGTGGTTTTGAGCGCTCTCTGCGCGGGTGAACAAGCGTGCATTCACCGATCGAGCATTCGTCTGACATGGCATATCCCCCACCATGGGAGCACAATCTCGCCGAACGCAATCTTGCGGCGATGTGGGAGAACTATCGAGCACTGGGCTACTGCCGCTTGATCTATACCAACACCGTCAGCGTGCTGCCTGATGCGATTGAACAACTGACTACCACGATGGGAGACAACCCCAAGGTCGTCCCAATTCTGCTTACGTGCACGGATATCACGGCCCGAGAACGTCTGGGCCAGCGCGAAATTGGTTCGACCCTGGATCATCACTTCGCATCCAGTGCGGAAATGGGTGCCCGACTGCAAGCCGGCGCCTCGCCGACATCGTCATCAGCCGCGCGAACTGCCTTACAGCCTGCCCGTGAGTCGATCGCGATACGACCGACCGTCCGGGTCGTAGATCATCCGATACGCAGGCCCGGCCCACAGCCGCGTGAGCATGCCGAGGCGTTCGGGATGGTGCGTTCGCAACCGACCCGGCGGCCGCTGTCCACTGCACCCGGACGCGTACCACCTATCCAGCGCTTCGGCGGCAGCCGCCATCGCCTCCACCGCCGCGCCCGGATCATCCAGCCGGTCGGCGTCATCAAGATCCAAATGCTCACGCATCAGCCGCACCCGAAGGTCGCGTGCGAACTCGCCGGTGTCATCCAGTACCGCACAAGACAATTCGCTGTCATGCGTCCACGATCGCCGGTTGAAGTTGTCACTTCCGACGCACGCCCACACGTCATCGACCACGCAGACCTTTGCGTGCACGTACACCGGCGTGCCCTCGTGATTCTCCACATCGAACACATGCACGCGCTCCGGACTGGCTTCCTTACACGCCTCGATCGCCTGTCGCCGGCCAATCATGTTGGGCGGCAATGACAGTCGCCCGTCGACATCCGGGAACCGCGGCACCACCGCGACAAGATGCAACTCGGGGTTATCCCTCAGCGCGCGGGCAAACAACTGCGCCACCCGCTTCGACCACAGATACTGATCCTCCAGATAGATCAACCGCCGAGCCCGCCGCATCGCCTTGCTGTAGCCCCGCGCAACGCTGCGCTCTCCACGCGGTGCAAAGTCGTATTCGAAATGCGCATCGGGATAAGTGCGCAACACCTGCACGGCGTGCGGGCCACACTCCGGCGGATCCGGTGGCTGCTCCGGCAGCCTGCCCGGCTTCAGGTCTGCGCCACGCAGCTTGTCCTCGATCCATGCGATCGGCGACAACATGTCCAGCGGGGCGGGATCATTCCACCGCTCCCGAAAGGTCAGGTCCAGAGCGCCGACCACCGGCCCTCGCAGCTGCAGTTGCACGTCGTGCCACGGCGGATGCTCGCCATAACGTGGCGACATCTGCACCGCCTGCCGGTCACCCCGATGCGCCGCGTCATCCCGGCGCGAGTGGCACAGGTCGATCCCGCCCGCGAACGCTACATCCCGCGACGGCTCCCCTGGATGCCGCAGCAGCACCAGCTTCTGATGATGCGAGCCCCCGAACCGGACCCGCTGATCGAGCAGCACCTCGCCCCCGGCCTCTTCGATCGCCTCGCCGAGGTGCTGGTTCTCCTCCTCGCTGTAGGCGAACTTATCCAGGTGTGAGCGCCAAACCAGGCCCTTCACCACGACTCCTCGTTTGGCCGCCGCGCTGAACAACTCACGGATGGTCGGCCCGTCGTCGCGCATCTTCTCATCCGGGTCGCCGCGCCAGTCGGTGAAGAACAGGTGGTCGCCGGCGCGCAACACCTCTACTTCGGCTGCCAGCCGATCGAAGTACGTCGCGCCGTGAATCAGCGGCTCAACCCGGTTGCCCTCGCACCACGCCGGCAGCTTCGACGCTGGATTGCCGCGTTCGGCATCCGTGAGAAACCAATCGTTCCGATCCGACACCTCGAAGGATTGCCCAATTGACGTGGATGTTAACCGGCCGCATTCACAACCGCCGCCGGACCCGGTCGAGATACGACCGGCCGTCGGGGTCATAGAGCAACCGGTACACAGGCTCGGCCCACATGCGATTGATCGGATGGAGCCGTTCGGCCTTGTGCACCCGCAACCGGCCCGGCGGACGAGGTCCCAAGCCTCCCGACTCGTGCCACCTGTCCAACTCCTGCGCGGACGCGACGATCTCGTCGACCGCGCTCGCCGGATCGACCAAACCACCGTCCTCGCTGCCATCGGCGGCGCGATCCAAATGTTCTCGCATCAGCCGCAATCGGAGGTCACGCGCGAACTCACCGGTGTCATCCACCACCGCACACGACAACTCGCTATCGTGCGTCCACGACCGTCTGTTGAAGTTGTCACTGCCGATGCAGGCCCACTCGTCGTCAAGAACACACACCTTGGAATGCACGTATACCGGTGTGCCACAATGGTTTTCGACATCGAATATGTGCACACGCCCCGGCCCGGCACGTCGGCATTCATCGATCGCGAGATGCCGGCCCACCAGAGTCGGCGGCCCGCCCAGTCCGCCCTCCAAGTCGAAGTACCGCGGCACGACCGCAACCAAATGCAGCTGCGGATTGGCGGTCAGCGCGTCGACGAAGAGCTGCGCGACCTCTTCGGACCAAAGATATTGATCCTCCAGGTAAATCAGCCGCTTCGCGCGCTGAACCGCCTTCGTGTATCCCCGCGCGATGCTGCGCTCGCCGCTCGTTGCGAACTCGTAGTGGAACAACGCGTCGCCGTATGTCCGCAACACTTGCACTGTGTGGGGTCCGCACGGCGGCGGATCCGGTGGCTTCTCCGGCAACGCGCCCGGTGTCACGTCCGCACCCTGCGCCTTGTCCCGTATCCACCCGATCGGATCGAGCAGATTCAACGGAGCCTTCGCGGTCCATCGTTCGCGGAAAGAGGTGTCTAGCGCGCCGACCACCGGGCCGCGGAGCTCGAGTTGCACGTCATGCCACGGCGGAGTGTCCCCGTAGCGACTCGACATCCGCACCGCCTGCGGATCGCCGAGGTGCGACGGATCGTCGCGCCGGGAGTGGCAAAGGTCGATGCCACCGGTGAACGCCACATCGAGCGCCGGTTCGCCAAGGTGTCTGATGACGACCAGTCGCTGATGATGCGACCCGCCGATGCGGACCCGTTGATCCAGCAGCACCTCGCCGCCGGCCCGCTCGATAGCCTCACCTAGGTGCCGATTCTGCTCCTCGTTGAACTGGAACTTGTTGGGGTGCGAGCGCCACATGAGTCCCTTGACGATCACTCCCCGCTCCGCCGCCGCACGGAACAGTTCTCCGACAGTCGGTCCGCGCTCGCGCAGCTTCTGGTCGGCGTCGCCACGCCAGTCGGCGAAAAACAGATGATCGCCAGGGCCAAGCGCCTCGACTTCGGTGACAAGACGGTCGAAGTAAGCCGCCCCATCGATCAGCGCCGCTGCCCGACTGCCCTCGGACCATGCAGGCAGGTCCGAATCGGGATTACCCCGCTGCGACTCCGTCAGAAGCCAGTTGGTCAGCTTGGACACGCTGTTGGATACCCAGAAAGTCGCAATCCCGCGCGACGGCTCTGCAAAACTCCGGACATGCCCGCCGTAAGGCGTCTCCTCGCGATCGCATGCGCCTTCGCCATGCTGACCGGCTGCGCGCCCGGCGCACTGCCAACCGCGACGCCGACCTCGACCACCGACACCGCCAAGGCCGACGCCGTGATGCGGATCGTCCGCGACACCATGGAAGAAAGGCACCTCAAGGCCGTCATCGTGCGTGTGACCATCGACGGCAAGGAAATCGTCACCCATGCTGTCGGCGAATCCATGACAGGAGTGCCCGCGAGCACCGCCATGCACTTCCGCAACGGCGCCGTCGCGATCTCGTATGTCTCCACGCTATTGCTCAAACTCGTCGACGAGAAGAAGGTCAGCCTCGACGACAAGCTGTCGAAGTGGCTTCCCGAGATACCCCATGCCGACAAAGTCACGCTCGGCCAGCTGGCCCAGATGACGTCGGGTTACGTCGACTACGTCATTGGCAACACCGCAATGAACGACGCCCTTTACGCAAACCCGTTCCGGCGCTGGACCGTCCACGACATTCTCGGGTATGCCATCGACCAGCCGCTGCTCTATGCGCCCGGTACCAATTGGAACTACGCCCACACCAACTATGTGCTGCTCGGACTGGCGCTGGAGAAAGCCACCGGCCAGGAGATGTCGAAGCTGTTGTCGGACAAGGTTCTTCGTCCACTCGGCCTGACAAACACGACCAACAGCCTGACCCCAGAGATTCCGTCGCCCGTCCTTCACGCATTCAGCTCCGAACGCCGGGCCTTCCTCAAGATCCCCACCGGCACACCGTTCTACGAGGAGTCGACGTTCTGGGACCCGTCCTGGACGATCACCCACGGCGCGATCCAAACCACCAACATCTATGACATGGAGGCAACCGCGGTAGGCATCGGGTCCGGCCGACTGCTCACCCCCGATTCCTACCAGAAGATGGTGTCCACCGGCCTTCGCGGCAAGACCCATAAACAGCCGGGCTGCACCACCTGTGACGAGATGACCGACGCCTACACCTACGGTCTCGGCATTGTCATCACCGGCAACTGGCTGGTGCAGAACCCGATGTTCGGTGGCTACGGCGCCATCGAGGCCTATTTACCTTCACAGAAGATCGCAATCGCCGCCGCAGTCACCTTTGCCCCTGAAGCTTTCGACGACCAGGGCGACTACGACAACGCCGCCGATCCGCTGTTCCGCAAGATCGCCGCCGAACTCGCCCCTGACGATGCGCCACCCCTGCCACCGAAGAAATAATGTCTTCCCGTGGCGCCCAAAGTCCTATTCCTCGTAAACGAACACCTCGCAACCGAAGCCCTGCTGGGCGACGCGTTCACCGAATCCGGCTTCGACGTCGAGACCTTCGAAGTCGTGCCCGCCGAACGCATCGACAGCCCCGCGGCCGACGTGACCTTCCCCGACCCGACCGGCTATGACGTGATCGTTCCGCTCGGCGCGCGCTGGCCCGTCTACGACGAGGCGCTGCAACGCACCTGGGTGGGCGCCGAGACACAACTTGTGCGCGACGCCGCCGACGCCGGCGTGGCACTGCTTGGCGTGTGCTTCGGCGGCCAGCTGCTCGCCCAGGCGTTCGGCGGATCGGTCGCGCGGTCGGCCGTTCCGGAGATCGGCTGGTATAACGTCGAAACCGACAACCCCGAACTGGTGCCCGGCGGGCCGTGGTTTCAATGGCATTTCGACCGATGGACACTGCCGCCGGGTGCCACCGAGATCGCGAGGACGGCGAACTCGTCGCAGGCGTTCGTGCTCGGTCGTGCACTCGCGCTGCAGTTTCACCCTGAGATCGACGCCGAGCTGCTGGACGTGTGGCTGGCCGACGACCGCGATGGCGACGTTGTCGGGGCCGGCCTCAGTCACGACGAATTACGTGAGCGCACAACCGAACTCGCCGGTGACGCAGGCAACAGAATTCGCGGCTTGGTGCGCGGATTCCTCACGCACGTGGCGCGTCAGCCCTGTCCGAGTTCGTGAGCCAGCGCGTGGGTGAGCTTTGATCGCCGAAACCGGTGGCCCAGCGTAGTCAGTTTGGTCGGCACCACCCGCTGATTAGCCGCGGCCAACTCGCGGGCGCCCTGCTCCCCCAACAACAGTCGTGGACCCAGCGACGGCACCGGCAGTCTCGCCGGGCGGTGCAGCACCCCTGCGAGCGCCCTGGTGTAGTCGGCGTTGCGCACGGGTTCGGGTGCGACGGCGTTGACGGGCCCGCTCAACCGAGCGTCGTACAGCGCCCGGTGGTAGACGTCGAGCAGGTCGTCGAGCCCGATCCACGACAACCACTGCTCCCCGCTGCCAAGCCGACCGCCCAACCCCGCCGCGAACAGCGGGCGCATCAGCTTCAATGTGCCACCGCGCGCCGACTGTACGATCCCCGTGCGCACGTTGACCACGCGCAGTCCTGACTCCGCGGCGGGCGTCGTCGCCGCCTCCCAGTCGGCTACCACGTCGGCCAGAAAACCGTCGCCGCGCACGCTTTCCTCACTCAGCAGCGCATCCCCGCGGTCGAACCCGTAGTAGCCGATCGCCGATGCGCTGATGAACGTGGCCGGGCCGTCGCCGGTCAAACCCGCGGCGTCGGCGAGCCTACGCGTCGGCTCGATGCGACTGTCACGAATCGCGGCCATGTGACGATCGGTGAACCGCCCGGCG
Organism: Mycobacterium sp. JS623; assembly: GCF_000328565.1. NCBI lineage: Bacteria > Bacillati > Actinomycetota > Actinomycetes > Mycobacteriales > Mycobacteriaceae > Mycobacterium > Mycobacterium sp. JS623. Next base: position 3,769,918 of record NC_019966.1, read on the forward strand.
ATCGACGCGCCCGCCAGGTGTAGGACCGCATCGACACCTGATAAGAGATCCGGTGCGGGACTATCCGGGTTCCATTGTCGCTCAAGCTCATTGCGTGCGGGACGACGCACGAGCCGGATGACGCGATGCCCACCGGTGCTCAGAAATGCCGACAATGCGGAGCCGACAAGACCGGACGCGCCTGTGATCGCAACGACTGTTGGGCCCAATCCGGCAGCGCGATGCGCGGCCAAATCCTGCGCCAGCTGCCGGTGCCGATAGACAAACGTCGAACGCAGTGCCGCAGCGGGCACCGAGGTGTCGACGTGGTCGTAGACCCGTGTGCCACCGGTCGCCTCGCTGAACTCGTGCGTATGCCGCCACCACCCGATGACCCGCGCGGGCCACGATGACGGGCCCTGCGAAGACAATTCGTCGACGAACCGGTGCGGCGGATCGAAGGCCGACGGATCATGCTGCGCTACCCACCGAAGTCCGCCCGGCAGGCCGAGCACCGCGCGCCCGTCGGCCAGCGACGTCGTCTCCGCCACCACCCTCATCGGCTGCCAGGGCGGCACCAACCGAGGCATCGCACCGGGGCGGCTGTGCCACGCGAAGACGTCTGCGATCGGATCCTCAACGACGCTTTCGTATTCGATGCCCATATATCTGAGTACCCTGAAATTGTCCCCGATGTCGAAAGATCGCGATGAGCGGATGGAGCGGGCTCGCCCGCCGACATGCAAACCGCACCTTCCGGGACCGCCGAGATGCCGGCCATGTCCTGGCTGAGGAGTTGGCGTCCTATCGCGGCAGGGACAACCTCGTAGTGCTGGGCCTAGCGCGTGGCGGCGTGCCCGTCGGCTGGGAGGTCGCGTCGTTCCTGCACGCGCCGCTGGACGTTTTCCTGGTGCGCAAGCTCGGTGTGCCGCAATGGGAGGAACTCGCGATGGGCGCCATCGCGACAGGTGGCGGCGTGGTGGTGAATGACAACCTGGTGCGCAATCTCGGCATCAGCACTGAGCAACTCCAGGCCGCGATCGACCGGGAGACCGAGGAACTTCATCGCCGTGAGAGTGTTTACCGCGGCGACCGTGGACCGGTCGACATCGCCGGCAACACCGTGATCCTCGTCGACGACGGCATCGCCACCGGTGCCAGCATGCTCGCCGCCGTGCGCGCCGTGCGCGCCGCTGACCCGGCCCAAGTCGTGGTCGCGGTGCCGGTGGGCCCGGCGTCAGCGTGCCAGCAGCTGGCTGAGGAGGCCGATGACGTGGTGTGCGCGACGATGCCACCGGGATTTGAAGCCGTCGGCCAGGTTTTTGAAGACTTCCATCAGGTCACCGACGACGAAGTGCGCGAATTGCTCGCTGCGCCAACGGTTTAACGGCTGTTGCTGTCCTCATCGCGTTGCTCGACGGCGGTGGTCTGTGCCTCGGTCTCGTCGTCCTCCGCGACGGGCGCCTCTTCGGGGTAGTCCTCGGCGGGTTCTTCGGCGTCCGGTTCTTCGGCAGCTGACTCGGGCACGTCGCCTTTGGACCGTTCCCGCAGCGCGTCGATGATCAGCAACACCACGCCGACCACGCTGGCCGCGATGCAGACCCAGGCGATCAGCTCATTGCTGGTGACCACGGCGGTGACCAAGGCCGCGAGGCCGATGACGGCGAGCACAAGCGCAACGATCAGCATTGACCAACCCTAGGTGGTAGTCGCGACGTTTTCGAGGAACCGGAGGGCTAGTTGTTGCCCCGGTTGAATTGATTGAAGCCGCCGCCGTCGTTATTGGCGCTGGAATCGACCGGTGCGGCCGAACCGCGCTGGCCCAGCTCTTCGAGCTGCGATTCCAGATAGGTCTTGAGTCGAGTGCGGTATTCGCGCTCGAAGGTGCGCAGCTGCTCCAGCCGGCCTTCCAGCACCGTGCGCTGCTGGTTGATGGTGCCCATGATCTCGGAATGCTTCCGCTCGGCGTCGGCCTGCAGGGCGTCGGCCTTCTCCTGCGCCTGGCGCAGCTGCGCCTCCGAGCGGGTCTGGGCGTCGGCCAGCATGGCGTCGGCGCGCTGACGGGCCTCGGCCACCGTGGTCTCGGCGGTCTGCCTGGCCTCGCTGACCATCGCATCGGCCTGGGCGCGGGCGTCGGCGAGCATCTTGTCCGACTCGGCCTTCGCGGTGCCAGTCAGCCGGTCCGCGGTGTCCTGGGCCAGGCTCAGCACCTTGGCGGCCTTGATGTGGCTGTCCTCGCTGACCGGGGCCGCGGGCTGCGGCGGCGGTGCGTCGTAGACCGGCTGCGGCGCGGGCGTGGGTGCCGGCTCCGGCTCGGGCTCATACAGCGGGATGGCCGTGGTCGGCTGTCCGCCGCCACCGGACCGGGCGGTGCCCAGCTCCTGATCCAGTTCTGCGACGCGCTGACGAAGATCGGCGTTCTCTTCGATGAGCCGAGTCAGCTCGTTCTCTACCAGATCGAGAAAGGCGTCGACCTCGTCCTCGTTATAGCCGCGCTTGCCGATCGGTGGCTTGCTGAACGCGACGTTGTGGACGTCGGCTGGTGTGAGCGGCATTGTCTGCCCCCTTGGAGTTCTGGACCGTCAACCGATCTCAAAGTGTAGAGCCTTACTGGAACGTAACTGGCGTCCATCCTGTCACACCAGACCCGGCGGTTGCAGGAGAGGATGAATTTTAAGAACGAATTTCAATCATTCGACAGACTTGCGCCGACGAAAATGAGCCTCGGCAAACGTGCGGTGGCTACCGCCGCGATCACCAAAGATGCGACGGCAGGCCGGTTCTCAGGCCGCGGCGCCGAACGCCAACTGCATGCCGATGAACGCCACCAGCAGTAGCACCATGATCGACAGATCGAACCGGACGGCGCCTATCGTGAGCTGCGGGATGAGCCGTCGAAGCAGTTTCACAGGCGGATCGGTGAGCGTCATGATCACCTCGAGGACGACCACGGTCAGGCCCTTGGGTTGCCAATCGCGGGAGAACGACCGAATGAACTCGACGACGACCCGCGCGATGAGCAGCAGCCAGAACACGAACAGCGCGAAACCAAGGATCTCGAAGAAGAGCGCCAACTGAAGCCGACCTCACTACGGGCAGATGTGTGACATTCGATACAGCGCTCGCAGCTGGTCACATTGCGAAGCGCGACGCCAGCCTACCTGTCGTTCGTGACCCCTACTGATATGCGTAGAAGCCGGCCTCCGCGATGCGCCTGCGCTCCTCGGCGCTGACGTCGATATCGGCCGGGGAGAGCAGGAAGACCTTCGTCGCCACCTTGTCGAATGAACCCCGCAGCGCGAATGCCAGGCCTGCCGCGAAGTCCACCAGCCGCTTGGCGTCCGCGTTGTCCATGGACACCAGGTCCATGATCACCGGGGTGCCGTCGCGGAAGCGTTCGCCGATCGTGCGGGCCTCGCTGTAGTCCTTCGGGCGCAGCGTGGTGATCTTCGACAGCGGGCTGCCCGCTTCGAAGAGCTCAGCCATCCGCCGCGGGTCCATCGCGAGCGCGCCGCGGGTCGAGCCGCGCAGGGCACTGAACCTGGGCGTCGGCCGGTCGAAGTCCCGCGGGCCGCGCAGCCGTGCCTCGAACCGGTCCTCGTCGCGGTACCCGCCGCGGTAGCCCGTGGGCTCGTCGTAGTCACGTGCGGCCAGCCGGTCGTCGTAGCCGCGGCCAGCCCGATCCAGGTAGCCCTCGTCGTCGAACCGGTCCTCGCGGCCACGGCGGGCGTAGCCACGCGCGGCACCGCGGTCGTCGTCTTCGTAGTACTCGTCGTCGTAGTCATCCATCGGCGCCATACCGAAGTAGGCCTTGACCTTGTGCAGTGTGCTCATCGGTGGGACCCTTCTGCTTCGCGAAACGTGTGGTGTCTGTGATGATGATGTGACTAGAGTGACTACTCAGGGTGACGTTAGCGGTCGTTGCCCCATTAGCGCGGTACCGACACGCACACACGTGGAACCGTGTTTGACCGCGCTCTCGAGGTCGCTGGACATGCCCGCCGACAGTCCGAGCCGCTGGTCATAGGACTTTTGCACCCGTTCCTTTTCTTCGTGCAGGCGCGCGAACGCGTCGTCGGGATCGGCGTCCAAGGGCGGGATCGCCATCAGCCCGACGAACTCCAACCCGTCCGCGGCCGCGATGGCCGCGCAGAGTTCATCCACGGAATCGGGCCGACCGATGTCGACGCCGCCCCTCGACTCGTCGCCGTCGAGACTCAGCTGGAGGTAAACGCGTAGCGGCTCGGGCCGACTGCCGTGTTCCAGCGCCTCGACGGCGGCGCGATCCAGAGCGGCGATCAGCTTGGCGCTGTCGACCGAGTGCGCCGCATAGGCCCAGCCCGCGATCGAGCGCGCTTTGTTGCGCTGAATCCGTCCGACCATGTGCCAGCGAATGGGCTGCGCGCCCAACACGGCACCGACTTCCGCGCTTTTATTCGACGCTTCCTGTTCGCGCGATTCACCAAATTCGAGGCACCCTAACTTGTGCAATATAAGAACATCGCTAGCCGGAAAGAATTTCGTAATAGGCAGCATTTCAATTTCATTTGCATTGCGATCGGCAGCCTTCGCAGCGCGCGCGAGGCGGGCGCGCAACGCGGCAAGCGCATCAGCCAGTTCGATTTCACGCCCACTAGCCATCGCGGTCATTGCATCCACACCAATGAGGCCAGCCGTCCGGTCGGAGCATCGCGGCGATGACTGAACAGGTTGCGGTCCGCGACGGTGCAGCGGGGGTCGACGTCGATGGCCGTGATGCCCAAAGTCGTTAGTTGCCTGGCGATTCCGGCTCGCAGATCGAGTCCCGGCGTGCCCCGCGAGGTCGTCGTGCGGCTGCCGGGCAGCGCGGCCTCGACCTCGGCGGCCATTTCCTCCGGCACTTCGTAGTTGGCTCCGCTGACCGCCGGACCCAACAGCGCCGAGATGTCGCCGGCCCGTGCTCCAGCTTCCAGCATGGCCTCAACCGTCCTGGCGACGACGCCGTTTTGTGCGCCGACGCGGCCCGCGTGAACGGCCGCCACCACCCCAGCACGCGCGTCGCCCATTAAAACTGGAACACAATCTGCGGTAACCACCGCCAAAGCCAATCGTGGCGTGGTAGTGACCAATGCATCGGTATTGTCGACGGCCGCCTCCACTGGGCCGTCCACCACTACCACGTGATCGCCGTGCACTTGGTTCATCCAGACCACGCGGTCGTCGTCCAACTTGAGCGCAGCCGCGAGTCGCTTGCGGTTGGCGGCCACCGCCGCCGGATCGTCGCCAACATGGTCGCCGAGGTTGAAGGTGTCGAACGGCGGCGCCGAGACGCCACCGGCGCGGGTGGTGGTCACGCGACGGATACGAACGCTCACTGGCCCAGTATCCGTACGCGCGTCAGTGACGCATGAAAGGCGGCACGTCGACATCGTCGTCGTCGTCGCCACCGATGCTGACCGTCGAGCCGTTGGTGTGCACCGGCACGCTGGCCGCGTCGGCAGGTTCGAACAGCGGCGTGCGCACTTTTCCGGCCTTGGCGGGCGCGACCGCGGCGGCGTCGACACCCACCACGGGTCTGCGGCCAGCGCTGCTGGCCTCGAAGCCGGCGGCTATCACTGTCACCCGGACTTCATCGCCCAACGAGTCATCGATGACCGTGCCGAAGATGATGTTGGCCTCGGCGTGCGCGGCCTCCTGCACCAACGAGGCGGCCTCGTTGATCTCGAACAGGCCAAGGTCGCTGCCGCCGGCGATCGACATCAGCACGCCCTGGGCGCCCTCCATGGACGCCTCCAGCAGCGGCGAGTTGATTGCGATCTCGGCCGCCTTGAGCGCGCGGCCATCCCCTCGCGCCGAACCGATGCCCATCAACGCCGTGCCGGCGCCGCTCATGATGCCCTTGACATCGGCGAAGTCGACGTTGATCAGGCCTGGCGTGGTGATCAGGTCCGTGATGCCCTGCACGCCGTTGAGCAGCACCTCGTCTGCACTGCGGAATGCGTCCATCAATGACACGGCAGCGTCGCCCATCTGCAGCAGCCGGTCGTTGGGAATGACGATCAGGGTGTCGCAGCTTTCGCGCAGCGCGGTGATGCCCGCCTCGGCTTGATTGCTTCTGCGCTTGCCCTCGAACGAGAACGGCCGAGTCACCACGCCGACCGTCAGCGCACCGAGCTTGCGCGCGATGGTCGCGACCACCGGCGCGCCGCCGGTGCCGGTGCCGCCGCCCTCGCCCGCGGTGACGAACACCATGTCCGCACCGCGCAACAGCTCCTCGATGTCGTCCTTGGCGTCCTCTGCCGCCTTGCGTCCGACCTCGGGGTCGGCGCCCGCGCCCAGACCACGAGTGGAGTCGCGACCGACGTCGAGCTTGACGTCGGCGTCGCTCATCAACAGCGCCTGAGCGTCGGTGTTGATCGCGATGAACTCGACGCCCTTGAGGCCCTGCTCGATCATCCGGTTGACGGCGTTGACGCCGCCACCGCCGATGCCGACCACCTTGATCACGGCTAGGTAGTTGTGCGGGGGGGTCATGATCGTGTTCCTCCCTGGTTGCCATTCTGTGCGCGAAACCCTTTGGCAAACTCTCAACCTCAACCAGAGGGTTATAGTTATGTCAAGTTGTTTCGTGCAACCAGAACGGTAGGGCGAGGTCGCGGGGTATCGGCGCAGGCGCGCCGAACGGCGTGTTGAGAAATTCCGCGCAACCTTCCACCGCATTCGCGCACGCACCGACTCCCCGACACTGAGCCCAGGCTCCCACCGCCCGCCAAGCAGTAGCTATTTGACCGTCGGCAGGTCCGGGCTCGAGACGTCATAGGTCTGACCCGGCTGGGTGAGCAGCGCGGCCAGCTTGAGCGCCTTTTCTTCCGTGCGGTCAGTGGTCCCCCACACCACAGTGCGGCCATCGGTCAGCGTCAGCGTGATGGCGGCGACGGACGGCGCCGCAATGCGGCCAACCTGTCCCGCGACCTCGGGTCGCAGCGCCGTCATCACCTGCAGCGCAGCCTTGGTCGGCGCGTCGCTGGGCCCGGGGTTGTCGGCGTCGAGATAGGGCACGCCTGCAGGGGGCGGTGCAGTCGCGAAATCGACGCCGTCCTTGTCGAACAGGTGCGGGCCGTCCGGATAGTCCTTCACCACCACCGGTAGCCGTTCGATGACCGTGACGCGCAGCGTCGACGGGTACTGGCGTTGCACCCGTGCGCTTGCCACGCGCCTGATCGCTGCGACGCGTTCGGCGACGGCGTCGGTGTCGACCTGCAGCAGCGGCGTACCCGGCGCAACGGCGGCCGCCGCCGTGACCTCCTCCTGCGTCACCGCTCCGAGCCCGACCACGACGATGTTGCGCGCGGCCATGATCGGCGTGAAGTACAGCAGCAGACCAAGGCCGACCAGCACGACACTGACCAGCGCGGACCACATCAGCACCTTCAGGCCCCGAACCGTCCGGCGGCCAAGCCTTTTCGCCTCTTCCGGCGGTCCGCCCATGGTTTTCCGCTTGGCCTCGCGGCGGGCGTTCTCGATCGCGGTGGCCCTGGCCTGGGCGGCGCGGCGCTCTTCGCGTTCGCGGCGCGCACGCCGCCGCGGGCCCTCGTAATCGGCGGCGGCCGCGGGCGCCACAGTCTCTTGCGGGGCCTCTTGCGGAACTTCCGCCGCGTCTTCGCCGTCAGCCTGTTCCGTCGGTTCGGTCGGCCCGGTCATCGGAACGCCTTCCCCGACCCGCCCGGCGCGCTGCGATTGGCCTTAACCCGAAGTGCGGCAAGGATTTCCTTGCCGAGCATCGTGACGTCGCCCGCTCCCATGGTCACCACGACGTCGCCGGGGTCGGCGGCCTCAGCCACCCGTTCGGCCACCGCCGAGAAGTTGGGCACATAGGTGACCGGCACCGTGACGTGGTCGGCGATCATCGCCCCGCTCACGCCCGCCATCGGCTGCTCGCGTGCCGCGTAGACGTCGAGCACGAAAACCTCGTCGGCTTCGCTCAGAGCTTGGCCGAATTCACGTGCGAAAGTCGCTGTCCGCGAATACAAGTGCGGTTGGAACACCACGATGGATCGGCCGGAAAACCCGGGGTCGCCCTGCTGGGCCACCGCACGCACGGCCGTCAGCGTGGCATGCACCTCGGTCGGGTGGTGGGCGTAGTCGTCGAAGACCCGCACACCGTTGGTGGTACCGACGAGCTCGAAGCGCCGCCGCACCCCCTCGAAACCGGCGAGACCGTCGAGGACGGCGTCGGTCGGTGCGCCGATGTCGATGGCCGCCAGCAGCGCGCCCAGCGCATTGAGCGCCATATGTCTGCCCGGCACCGCCAGTCGCATCACCCGCGGGTGCGGTTCGCCGTGCAGCTGAATGTGCGCGACCGCTCCGGTGCCCTGCTGTTCCCACTCCAGAAGGGTGCCAGCCAGCGGCTGAGAGGCGTCGCTGCCGTAACGCAGCACCCGGATTCCGAGCGCTGCAGTGCGCTCGGCAAGACCTGCCGCGCCGCGGTCATCGGTGCAAACCACCAGCGCGCCACCGGGTTTCAACCGCTCGACGAATCCGTCGAACACCGCGCAATAGGCCTCGGCACTGCCGAAGAAGTCGAGATGGTCGGCCTCGATGTTGGTGACCACCGCGACATCGGGGGTGTACTCCAGCAGCGACCCGTCACTCTCGTCGGCCTCGGCCACGAAACAGTCCCCGCTGCCGTGGTGTGCGTTGGTGCCGGCCTCGCCGAGATCGCCGCCCACCGCGAATGACGGATCAAAACCGCTGTGCTGCAACGCCACAATGAGCATCGACGTCGTCGTGGTCTTGCCGTGGGTGCCGGTGACCATCAGCGTCTTGTGCCCGGCCATCAACTTGGCCAGTACGACAGGCCGCAGGATCACCGGGATGCCGCGGCGACGGGCCTCGACGAGTTCGGGGTTGGTCTTGGGAATCGCGGCGTGCGTGGTCACCACCGCGGTCGGCCCGCCCGGCAAGAGATCCAGTGAGGACTCGTCGTGCCCGATGCGGATGGCTGCACCACGCGCCCGCAATGCCACGACGCCGCGCGACTCCTTGGCGTCAGAACCCGACACCTGGCCGCCGCGGTCCAGCAGGATTCGGGCGACGCCCGACATGCCCGCTCCCCCGATTCCGACCATGTGCACCCGCTGCAGTTCGTCGGGCAGCGAATTCGCGTTCACCGCAACCGCTTTCGCTCGCGGGCACGGCGCGCGACGTCGAGCGCGACCTCTGCCACTCGCTGCGCGGCGTCTCGATGGCCCGCGAGCGCTGCGGCAGCCGTCATCGCCTGCAGCTTGCCGGGCTCGTTGAGCAGCCGTGGCACGGTATCGGCGACGAACGACGGAGTCAGGTCGGCGTCCTCGACGATGACGCCGCCGCCGGCGTTGACGACGGGCAGCGCGTTGAGCCGCTGTTCGCCGTTGCCGATCGGGAGCGGTACGTAAACGGCGGGCAGGCCGACGTCCGTCACTTCGGCGACCGTCATCGCGCCCGACCGGCAGACGGCCAGATCGGCAGCCGCATACGCCAGGTCCATCCGGTCCAGATACGGCACCGCGACGTAAGGCGGGTCACCGTCGGTCGGCTCGCGAAGGTCAAGGGTGTTCTTTGGCCCGTGCGCGTGTAGCACCGAAATGCCGGCCACGGCAAGGTCTTTGGCGGCACCGGCGACGGCCTGGTTGATCCGCTGTGCGCCCTGCGAACCGCCGAACACCAGCAACACCTTTGCGTCGTCGGCGAAGCCGAAGTGAGCCCGCGCTTCCGCGCGCAATGCCATCCGGTCCAGCGAGGTGATCGCGGCCCGCACCGGCACGCCGACGACCTCGACGCGGCGCAGACCGGGATCTGGCACCGCCGACAACACTCGTTGCGCCGATCGCGCTCCGACGCGGTTGGCCCAGCCCGCGCTCGCGTTGGCCTCGTGCACGATGACGGGAACACGACGACGTCGGAGGGGGCCGCCGCGCGCCGCCAGGTACGCAGGCAGCGCGACGTAGCCGCCGAACCCGATCACGACGTCGGCGTCGACGGTGTCGAGCACCGCGCGGGTCTGTCTGACCGCGCGCCGCACCCGCAGAGGAAGCCGGACCAAATCACCCGACGGCTTGCGCGGCAGCGGTGCCGGCGTGATCAGCTCGAGGTGATATCCGCGCTCGGGCACCAGCCGCGTTTCCAGCCCCCGGTGGGTGCCAAGCGCCGTGATCCGCACGTCCGGGTCAAGAGCGGTCAGGGCGTCGGCCACGGCCATCGCGGGTTCGACATGCCCCGCCGTGCCGCCGCCGGCAAGGACCACGGATATCCCCCGGCCGCTACGCTCCTGCCCACGAGGGACCGAAATGCTCACCCGTAATGCTGACCTTCCAATGTTCTGGCCCGGCGCTGTCGCTGGGCGCCTCCATGATGCCCTGAGCGCCGCACCTGACGGTCGGCCGGATGGGGTTTGCGCTTCTTGTCCGCAATGGGCTTGGACTTGCGCGGGGGGTCCTGCCTGCGCGGCTTGGCCCCCTTGGCGCCGGGACGGGTGCGCAGTCGGTCCCGCAGCGCCTCGGTGCGCGACGGCACATACGGCTCCGGCAGCGGCAGCCTCAGCAGCCTGTTGACCCTGTCGTCGCGCCCTGCCCGCAGCGCGGCTACCGCCTCTGGTTCGTGACGAGCCGCGTTTGCCATGATGCCGATGATCAAAAGTGTTGTGGCCGTGGATGTTCCACCTGCAGAGATCAGTGGCAGCTGAAGGCCCGTCACTGGTAGCAGGCCGACGACGTAACCCACGTTGATGAACACCTGGCCCAGCACCCACAGCGTCGTGGTCGCGGTGAGCAGCCGCAGGAACGGATCGGCCGAGCGCCGCGCGATCCGCATTCCGGTGTAGGCGAACAGCCCGAACAGGCACAGCAGCCCGACCGCGCCGACGAAGCCGAGTTCCTCGCCGATGATCGCGAAGATGAAGTCGTTGTGGGCGTTGGGCAGATAGTTCCACTTGGCGGTGCCCTGTCCAAGCCCGTCGCCGAAGACACCGCCGTTGGCCAGTGCAAACTTCGCCTGACGGGCCTGATAGCCCGAGCCCTGAGTATCGGCACCGGGGTTCAGCCAGGACTGCACCCGATCGGATCGGTAGCCCTCGGACACTGCGAGCACGGCCGCCGAGGCCATGACCGCCACCAGTGAGGACAGGAACACCCGCAGTGGCAGGCCGGCGTACCACAGCAATCCGAGCAGGATGATGCCAAGCGACACGGTCTGCCCGAGGTCCGGCTGAGCGACGATCAACGCCAGCGCGACGACTGCGGCGGGCACCAGCGGGATCAGCATCTCGCGCAGCGATGCGTGTTCCAGGCGCCGGGCCGCCAGCAGGTGGGCGCCCCAGATCGCGAATGCGATCTTCGCCAGTTCGGAGGGCTGCATCGAGAAGCCGGCGATCACGAACCAACCGCGAGAACCGTTGGCTTCGTGGCCGATTCCCGGGACCAGCACCAAGACCAGCATCACGATCGTGAGCGCGAACGCGCTGAACGCCATGCTGCGCATCAATTGCACGGGCATCCGCATCGCGACGTAGAACGCGAACAGCCCGACTACGGTCCACAGCACCTGCCTGCCGAAGATCGCCCACGGCGAGCCGTCCTGGTCGTAGCTGTGCACCCCCGACGCCGACAGGACCATGGTCAGGCCCAGCGTGATCAGCAGCGCGGTGACGGCGATGATGAGGTGAAACGACGTCATCGGCCTGCCCAGCCATGCGCCGAACCGGGTGCGCGGGCTGCGGGCCTCGGCTTCTGCGGCGGGTTCTGTGTTCGGCTTGGTCCGCCGGTGCCGCAACCGGGTCAGGATGTTGCTCACGGCGGGCTACCGGGACGGCTGAGACAGCTGGGACACGGCCGCAGCGAACGCGTCGCCGCGCTGGCCGTAGCCGCTGAACTGGTCGAAGGACGCACCGGCCGGAGCCAGTAACACGGTGTCGCCTGCGCTCGCCAACCCTCGGGCCGCGTCGACCACCGCGGTCATCAGCCGAGTCACATTTGTCCCATGCACCCCAGAATCCTCCCCCGTCACAGGCTCGACGACGGGGACATCCGGGGCGTGTCGCGATAACGCATCCCGGATCAGGTCGCGGTCCCTGCCAATCAGCACCGCTCCGACCAGCCGATTCGCCGCGCCGGCGACGAGTTCGTCAACCGATGCGCCCTTGAGCAACCCGCCGGCGATCCAGACCACCCGCGGATACGCGGCGATCGATGCCTGCGCGGCGTGCGGGTTGGTGGCCTTGGAGTCGTCGACGTACGTGACGCCGTCGACGACTCCGACTACCTCGGCGCGGTGCCGGCCGACCGAAAAGTTGGCCAGCGCATCGGCGATGGCCCCCGGCGGCACATCGACGGCCCGCGCCAGCGCCGCCGCGGCAAGCGCGTCGAGGACGCCCACCGGGCCGGCTACCGGAATCGTTGCCGCGTCTGCCAACCGCAACTGTTCGCCGAACGCGTTGTCGACGAGCACACCGTCGCGCACCCCCAGCTCCCCCGGCCCGGGTTCACCGAGCCGGAAGCCGACTCGTACCTGCGCGGCGGCACTCGACAGCAGACCGGCCGCGACCGGGTCGTCGAGCCCGGCGACGGCGACGCGGCCGTCCAGCACCCGTGCCTTGTCGCGGGCATAGGCGTCCATCGACCCGTGCCAGTCAAGGTGGTCCTCGGCCACATTGAGCACCACGCCGGCTTCCGGCCGCAGCGACGGCGCCCAGTGCAGCTGGAAGCTCGACAACTCCACGGCCATCAACTCCGCAGGCTGATCGAGCACGTCGAGCACCGGGTCGCCGATGTTGCCGCACAGCAGCGCTTCGCGACCGCCCGCGACCAGCATCGCGTGCAGCATCGACGTTGTGGTCGTCTTGCCGTTGGTGCCGGTCACCACGAGCCAGCGCCGCGGCGGCCCGTAGTGGCCGGAAGTGTCCAGCCGCCAAGCCAATTCGACGTCGCCCCAGATCGGCACGCCCGCGGCGGCGGCAGCGGCAAGCACCGGCGCCTCCGGCGGCAGGCCGGGGCTGGTGACGACGAGGTCGTAGTCGGCGATCCGCTCGGCGGCGTTTGGCGCGTCGATCACCTCGACGCCGTTTTGCGCGAACTCCGTCAGCATCGACGGGCTGTCGTCGGTCAGCGTCGCACGCACACCAAGGGGCGTCAGCGCCGCAAGGATCGCGCGTCCGGTGACGCGGGCACCGGCCACCAGAACCTCGGCTCCCGACAGGTCCATGTCAGGCTCCGACGGTGGTCAGCCACTCGCTGTAGAAGAGCGCGACACCGAGACCACAGGCGATCGCCGTGAGAAGCCAAAACCGGATGATGACCGTGGTTTCCGCCCAGCCGACGAGTTCGAAGTGGTGGTGGAACGGCGCCATTCGGAACACCCTGCGCCCGGTCGTCCGAAACGTCATGATCTGCACGACGACCGAGGTCACCTCGGCGACGAACAGCGCGCCCAGCACGACCGCCAGCATTTCGGTGCGGCTGGCCACCGACAGCCCGGCGATGATGCCGCCCAGCGCCAGCGAGCCTGTGTCGCCCATGAAGATCTTGGCCGGCGCGGCGTTCCACCACAGGAAGCCGATGCATGCGCCCGCGGTGGCGGCCGCGATGATCGCAAGGTCCAGCGGATCGCGCACGTTGTAGCAGCCCAGGCCGGGGCTGGTCGCGCAGGCATTGCGGAACTGCCAGAACGTGATCAGCACGTAGGCCGCGCACACCATCGCCATCGCCCCGGCTGCCAGCCCGTCGAGGCCGTCGGTGAAGTTCACCGCGTTCGACCAGGCGCTGACGATGACGATGCAGAACAGCACGAAGATCGCGGGCGCGAGCGTCACCGTGGCGATCTCGCGCACGTACGACAGCTCGGCGCTGCCCGGCGTCAGGCCGTCCGCGTTGCGGAACTGCAGCGCCAGGATCCCGAACAGCACGGCCGCGGCAAGGATTCCGATGGTCTTGGCGGTCTTGTTCAGACCGAGGTTGCGCGCGCGCCGGATCTTGATCAGGTCGTCGACGAAGCCGACGGTGCCGAGCGCCGTGGCGAGGCCCAGCACGAGCCAGCCCGAGGCCGACGGCCCCCTGCCGTCCATCACGATGCCGATCAACTGCGTGCCCAGGTAGCCGGCCCAGATAGCTGCGACGATCGCGACGCCGCCCATCGACGGCGTGCCGCGCTTCTTGTGGTGGCTCGGCGGCCCGTCCTCGCGGATCTCGTGGCCAAAGCCCTGCCGGGTGAACAGCCGGATCAGCACCGGCGTGAGGAGGATGGAGACCGTCAGCGCGATGCCGACGGCGATGAGGATCTGCCTCATCCGCGAACGACTTCGGTGACCAGTGCTTCGGCAAGGGCGCCGAGCCCTGCCGCGTTCGAGGCTTTCACCAGCACCACATCTGTTGCCCGCAGTTCGGCCCGCAGCAATGCCAGCGCGGCGTCGGCATCGGCGACCATGGTCGATTCAGCTCCCCACGATCCCTCCATCACCGCCCCGTGGTGCATGGCGCTCATAGACCTCCCGGTTCCCACGACGATGAGTCGAGACACATCTAATCGCACCGCCAACCGGCCGATGCGGTCATGCTCGGATATTGCGTCGTCACCGAGTTCGGCCATCTCCCCGAGCACGGCCCAGCTGCGCCGTTTTTGTCCGCCTTCGTTGGCGATGGCGGCCAGCGCCTTCAGCCCGGCCGCCATGGAGTCCGGGTTGGCGTTGTAGGCGTCATTGATGACCGTGACACCGTCACCGCGGGTGGCGACGGCCATGCGGTGTTTGGACACCGGGCCCGCGGCCGCGAGCGCGTCGGCCACCTGGTTGAGGCTGGCGCCACATTCCAGGGCGACGGCCGCGGCGCACAGCGCATTCGACACCTGATGATCGCCGTGCACGGCCAGTGCGACGTCTATCTTTCCGCTGGCGGTGTGCAGCGTGAACCGCGGCCGGGCCAACGCATCGAGGGTGACCGCATCGGCCCATACGTCGGCGGTGGCGGTGCGGCCGACCCGAACCACCCGCGCGGCCGTCTTGTCCGCCATCGCGGCCACTGCGGCGTCGTCGGCGTTGAGGATCACCACGCCGGACGCCGGAACAGCTTGCGGCAGTTCTGCTTTCGTAGCCGCGATGGCCTCTCTCGAACCGAACTCACCGAGGTGCGCGGTGCCGACGTTCAGCACGACCGCGATGGACGGTGGTGCGATCTCGGCCAGCGCGGCGATGTTGCCGGGATGGCGCGCCGACATCTCGAGCACGAGGTAATCGGTGGACTCGGTCGCGCGCAGCACCGTCCACGGGTGGCCGAGCTCGTTGTTGAAGGAGCCAGGCGGTGCGACGACCTCGCCGAGCGGGCCGAGCACCGCGGCGAGCAGATCCTTCGTCGAGGTCTTGCCGGACGAGCCGGTGACCCCGACGATCGTCAGCCCACCGTCGACGAGTTCCGCGGCGACCGCGGCCGCGAGCCGCGCCAGCGCCGCGAGCACCGCGGCCCCAGAGCCATCGGTATCGAACTCGAGCACGCTGGCACTTGTGTCCCGGGCGGCCGCGGGTTCGACGACGATCGCGGGCACCCCCACCGGCCGTGCTGCCAGTACCGCAACGGCGCCGGCACCCACTGCGGCCACTGCGAAGTCGTGTCCGTCGGAACGGCCCCCCGGTAGCGCGAGGAACAGCCCGCCGGGAGTGACTGCGCGCGAATCGAATTCGACGGTCCCGGTGACGCGCGTCGCCGCCGCCTGCTCCGGCGAGATGTCGACGAGCTGACCGCCGACGATGTCGGCGATCTGGGCGACGGTCAGTTCGATCACGTGCAGCGCCCGTGCGCTTCAAGAGACCGAGCAAGCTCTTCGCGGTCGTCGAAGGGCCGGGTCTGGCCATGGCTGGTCTGGCCCGCCTCGTGACCCTTGCCCGCGATCAGCACCACGTCACCCGATTTTGCCCACACCACGGCGTAGTCGATGGCCTCGCGGCGGTCACCGATCTCGACGACCTGCGCCTGTCCACCCCGTGCGCCGGCCATGATCGCGGCCCTGATGGCGGCGGGTTCCTCGTCGCGGGGGTTGTCGTCGGTGATGACCACCAGGTCGGCCAATTCGGCGGCGACGCGGCCCATCGGCTCCCGTTTCCCTGGATCCCGGTTGCCGCCCGCGCCGAACACCACCGCGAGCCTGCCGCCACTCTGGGCGCGCAGCGTCTCGAGCACCGCACGCAGCGCCCCGGGCTTGTGCGCATAGTCGACCAACGCGAGAAAGTCCTGGCCGCGGTCGATCGGCTCGAGCCGGCCGGGCACCGTAGCGCTGCGCAGCCCCGGCGCCGCTTGTTCCGGTGATACCCCGACAGCATCCAGCAACGCGACCGCCAGCAGGCAGTTGGCGACGTTGTAGTGACCGGGCAGCCCGATCCGCAGCCCGTGATGCACGCCCGCCGGGTCGACCGCCAGAAACTCCTGGGCGCCGAGCTCGACGGACTCGATGTTCTCCACTCGCCAGTCGGCGTCGCGTCCGGTTGCGCTGACCGAGACTGGATGATGGGCGATACGCGCCATCTCCCGTCCCGCGTCATCGTCCACGCAGATCACGGAAAGACTTGCGTGCGAACGTGATTCGGGGTCGAACAGGCGGGCTTTGGCGGCGAAGTAGTCCTGCATCGTTGGGTGGAAATCCAGGTGGTCCCGCGACAGGTTGGTGAATCCACCGACCGCGAACTGCACACCGTCCACGCGGCCAAGCGTCAGCGCGTGGCTGGACACCTCCATCACCACGGTGTCGACGCCCTGCTCGACCATCACCGCCAGCAGCGCCTGCAGATCCGGCGCCTCCGGCGTGGTCAGCACGCTGGGCTGGTCGCGTCCGTCGATGCGGACACCGACGGTGCCGATCAGCCCCGCCACCCGCTCGGCTGACCGCAGCCCGGCCTCGGCCAGATACGTCGTCGTGGTCTTGCCTGACGTCCCAGTGACGCCGATGACGCGCAGCCGTTCCGACGGATGCCCGTACACCGTCGCCGCGAGGTCGCCCAACACCGATCGCGGGTGGGGATGAACCAGCACGGGCACCGCGATATCGCCCATCGCTTCGACGCCCGCCGGGTCCGTGAGCACCGCGACAGCGCCCCGAGCCACCGCGTCGGCGGCATAGCGCCCACCGTGCGAGGACGCCCCGGGCAGGGCCGCGAACAGGTCGCCGAGCTGCGCATTCTGGCCTCTCAGTGTGACACCGGTGACCCGCACGTCTGGCACCGCGACCCCGCCGGCAGGTACGGCCAGTACCTGCTCAGCCAGCCGTCCCAGCACTTGGCCGACGGGATGGTTGGGACGCGGGTTCATGGCGTAGACACAGTACCGGCCTGGCCGCTCGTGTCCCCTCGCTCAGGTGGCTTGAAGCGTCAGGGGCGGACCCGGATCGGGCGATAGCGGGACGTTCTCCCTCTGCAGCAGCCACGCCGCGAGGTTGTGGAACAGCGGCGCCATCGTGGTGCCGTGTTGGCCGTCGGCCGTGCGTTGCGGGTTGTCGGCCATCACGCCGATCACGTAGCGCGGGTCGTCGGTCGGCACCATGCCCGCAAACGTGATCCAGTAGACGTTGTCGTAGTAGCACCCGCAGCCCGGATTGATCTGCTGAGCCGTTCCCGTCTTGCCGGAGATCTGATATCCGTCGACTGCACCGAGTGAACCGGTGCCCTGCTGGACGCCAGTCGGATCGCGCTGCAGTGTCGCGCGCAGCATCTGCCGAACCGTCTGAGCCGTTTGCGGCGACACCACCCGAATGCCGTCCGGCCGCGGCTCGTCCTTGTGGGTACCGTCGGCGGCGATGGTGCTCTTGATGATGCGCGGCGGGATGCGCACACCGTCGTTGGCGATCGCCTGATACATCCCGGTCATCTGCAACAACGTCATCGAAAGACCTTGGCCGATAGGCAAGTTCGCGAAAGTGCTGCCGGACCACTGATCGATCGGCGGCACCAGGCCCGCGCTCTCGCCCGGCAGCCCGACACCGGTCCGCTGGCCGAGCCCGAACTTGTCGAGCATCTCCGAGTAGCGCTGCGGCCCGATCCGCTGCGCGAGCATCAGTGTGCCGACGTTGGAGGACTTGCCGAAGATTCCCGTGGTCGTGTACGGCGTGACGCCGTGCTCCCACGCGTCATGCACTGTGACACCGCCCATTTCGATGTCGCCCGGCACCTGCAGCACCTCGTCGGGGTTGGACAGCCCGTACTCGATGACCGAGGCCGCGGTGACGATCTTGTTCACCGAGCCCGGTTCGTACGGCGAGGACACCGACGGGTTGCCAAGGTCGCGGTCCTCTTGACGGCCGATGTCCTGGCTCGGGTCGAACGTGTTGTCGTTCGCCATCGCAAGCACCTCACCGGTTTTCGCGTCCAGCACGACAGCCGACACGTTCTTGGCGCCGGACATTTCCTTGGCCTGCTGCACCTGCTGCTGGACGTAGAACTGGATGTCGTCGTCCAGTGTCAACATCACCGTCGAGCCGTCGACCGCGTCGTGCCGGTTGCGGTAACTGCCGGGGATCACCACGCCGTCGGACCCGCGGTCGTAGGTGACCGAACCGTCGGTGCCCGCCAGTTCGGCGTCGAGTGAATCCTCAAGCCCCAGCAGGCCGTGACCGTCCCAGTCGATACCGCCGACGATGTTGGCCGCCAGAGAGCCGCCGGGATACTGGCGCAAATCCTGACGCTCGGAACCGACTTCGGGAAACTTGGTGATGATCGCGTCGGCGATGGCCGGGTCAACTGCCCGCGCAAGATAGACAAACGAATCGTTGCTGGTGAGCTTCTTCAAAACGGTCGGGACATCGGGTTTGTTGTTGAGCCGCAACGCAATTTCGGCGGCGATGTCGCGCAACCGGCGTTGCGGGTCCGGTGCCTCGGGCGTCTTCGCCTTGGCTTCTTCCAGCTGCTTGCGGATCTTGACCGGCTGGAACGTCAGCGCGCGGGCCTCGATGGTGAATGCCAGCTTGTCGTTGTTGCGGTCGACGATCGCGCCGCGCACGGCCTTCTCCACGTCGGTGACCTTGAGCTGCCCCGCCGCCTCGGCGCGCAGGCCCGCTGCCTTTGGCACCTGCAGCGTGAACAACTGCGCGGCCGCGATCAGCAGCACCAGGAAGATCACGGCGTTGCCAGTCCGATGCCGGAACACGAACGACGCACTGCGCAAACCGTTTTCGGTCGCCGGTTCCCGGGTGCGGCGGGCCTTGGCCGAACGTTCCTGGTTAGGTTGTGTCTTGCGTGCCTTCGGCCTGCCCTGGCCACGGCCCCGATCGTTGGCGCGGCTCATGCAGGTGCGCCGGGAACGGGCGCGGTCAGGGCCGGGGCCGCTGGCGGCGAACCCGCGTCAAGCGGCACAGGAGGAGCGCCCAGAACCGGCGCTGCTGGGGCGGCGGGCGCCGCGGGTACGTCGGCCGGCGCTGCCGGCGCAACCGCAGGGCCGAGCGCCGGCGTCTGCCCCGTCACGGCGTGCGGCACCTCGACACCCGGCGGGGCTGCCAGCGGCGCGGCCGACGTGGCCGGCACCGACCGATCGGTGCCCGGCAGCGCAGCGGCTGGCGCAGGCACCCGCGGCGGCATGTGGACGGTGAGCTCGCGGGGCTCAACCACGCGGGGCGCTGGCGGGGCCGGCGGCGCGGGCGGGCCCTCTTCGGGCAGCGGCGTGTTCAGCGGTGCAGGGGCGACACCCTGTGCGGGTTTGGGCGTGCCAACCACGACCCAGTTCCCAGACGCGTCCTGCACCAGATGCGCGGTGTCCCGCGACGGGATCATCCCTAGGTTGCGAGCCGCTTCGGCCAGCGCAGGCGCGGCCTGCGCCTCCAGCACCTGACGCTCAAGGGCTTCCTTCTGTTGCAGCAGCGCCTGATTCGTGTCACGGGCATGGCTCAACTCATATGAGCGCTCCGCGGCGTCGGTGGACAGCCACAGCGTGACCCCGAGGCCGGCGCCGAGCGACCCGATCACCAACACGACGAACGGCACCCTCGCCACAAGAGCGCGCGGGCTGAGTTCGATGGAGGACAGCCTGACGATGATCCGTTCACGCAATGGCGGCCGGACAACCTTGGGCGCCTTGGCCTTTCGCGCCTTCGCGCGCGCCTTGGCCTGACTGGCGTTCTTGGGCCGGGCCGGAGCGTCGGTGGGCCGCGGGATCGGATTGGTCGCCGGCGCCGACCGCTGCGGGCGCTGTTCCCGCGTCGGCTTGCGCCGGCGCGGCGGCGCGTCCGCCTGGCGGCCGCTGGTGTTGCGGCTTCGACGCTTTTCGTCGCCACCGCGTACCGATGCAGGCTTGCGTGCCCTCATGGTCAACCCCCCACCTTTTCCAGTGCCCGTAGCCGCACAGGTGCGCTACGCGGATTGCGTTCGATCTCCTCGGGCCCGGCACGTTCGGCGCCGCGGGTCAGTGCGACGAATTCCGGTCCGTGGCCGGGCAATTCGACGGGAAGCCCGGGCGGGGTGCGAGATGCGGTGGCGGCGGCGAATTGGTTTTTGACGATGCGGTCTTCCAGCGATTGGTATGCCATCACGACGATCCGGCCGCCGGGCGCCAATGCTGAAAGCGCCGCGGGGATGGCTTCCCGAAGCGAGTCCAGCTCGCCGTTGACGACGATGCGCAGCGCCTGGAAGGTGCGCTTGGCGGGATGCCCGCCGGTGCGGCGAGCAGGCGCGGGGATCGCCTGATACAGCAACTCAACCAGCTCGCCGGTGCGCGCGAACGGCCGCTTCGCGCGGCGACGGACGATGTGCGCGGCGATGCGACCGGCGAACCGCTCCTCGCCGAACTCGCGCAGCACTCGGGCAAGCGTTTTCTCGTCGTAGGTGTTCAGAATCTCAGCTGCGGTCAGTTCCGCATCCGGATCCATCCGCATGTCCAGCGGCGCGTCGGCCGAGTACGAAAACCCGCGCGCGGTGCGGTCCAGTTGCATCGATGACACCCCGAGGTCGAACAGGATGCCGTTGACTTGGCTTGTCCAGTAACCGGTTTCGGTCAGCACACCCTCGATGCCGTCGTAGCGGGTGCGCACCAACATGACTCGGTCGCCGAACTGTGCAAGCCGCTCGCCTGCGATCCACAGCGCGTCGGGATCGCGGTCGAGCCCGATGAGTCGCAGGCCCGGCAGCTCGGTGAGAAAGCGCTCGGCGTGTCCGCCTGCCCCGAGGGTGGCGTCGATCAGGACGGCGCCTTCGCCGTCGCCGTGCTGGCGGGTGAGCGCGGGAGTCAGTAGCTCGACGCAGCGGTCGAGGAGGACCGGTAGGTGTCCGTGCTCGCCTGAATTCGAGCCCATCGCAACCTCTTTGATGAAGGCCCCTGCACCGAGGTCCCTGTCCGAGAGCACGGACCTGGCGTTGGGGAAGTACGCCAGGGCCGGTTCGGGCAGAGGCCACGTTGCACGGGCATGGGCCGCATCAACGGTCCGGTTAGATGATGTCGTGTAGAGCTTCATCGGTGGCCGCGGAGAAGTTTTCTTCGTGGGTCTCCTGGTATGACTGCCATGCCGCCGAGTCCCAGATCTCCAGGTAGTCAACCGATCCGATCACCACGCAGTCCTTCGAAAGGTTTGCATAGCGGCGATGATCGGCCGACAACGTGATCCGGCCTTGTGCGTCGGGATGTTGCTCGTCGGTGGCGGCGGCCAGGTTTCGTAGGAACGCCCGGGCCTCGGGATTACTCCGTGAGGCCTGCGACGCCCGTCGAGCCAGCTTTTCGAACTCGGCGCGCGGGTAGACGGCGAGACTGTGATCTTGGCTCTTGGTGACCATCAACCCTCCTGCCAGCGCGTCGCGGAACTTGGCGGGCAGCGTGAGCCGCCCCTTGTCGTCGAGCTTCGGCGTGTAGGTGCCGAGAAACATCTCGCCACCTCCTACCACCACGGAACCCCGGTCGCTCCGTTGTCCGCCACTTTACCCCACAATCCCCCACTTTGCTCCCGTTGCGGATCGGAGATTCGTACATGTCCCCACACTGTCCCATCAGGGGAGCGTCTCGACCCGCAACCGTCGCGGACTAAAGGGTGGGTGTGGAACCGAACGCGCAGGTCGAAGGGTCGGAAGCGCTGGTGGGGCGTGGTGGGGCGCTGACCCACGCAGGTGGGGCCGTTCTCTGTGGAAGGGCGTGTCAGATCGTGAAGCGTCGTGTCGCTGCGGCGTGTCCCGTCGTGTATCCAGGCACGAAAAAGGGGCAGCCCCTGTGGGCTACCCCTTCACTCTGGCTGGCCTATTCGTCGAAACGGCGGCGGAAGCGGTCTTCCATCCGACTGGTGAACGATCCGCCTGAGCCCTTGGCTCGCTTCTGGCGGACACCCTGTTCAGCTGCCGAACCACCACGGCCACCGGCAACGCGCGGCCCGGTGATGGCGAAGATCACGCCGCCGAACATGACCAAGAAGCCGATTACGGACAGGATCGGGAAGCTGCCAATCATGGTGGCCTTGAACGCGACACCACACACCAGCATGGCCAGCCCGATCACAAAGAGCGCGGCGCCCTGCAGACGACGCCGCGCAGAAGGTGCGCGCAGAGTCCCACCACGAACGCTCGAGGCGAATTTGGGGTCCTCGGCATAGAGCGCGCTCTCGATCTGATCGAGCATGCGCTGCTCATGATCGGAGAGTGGCATTCGTCCCTCCTTGCCGGCCCTGCCGTCTAAAAACGTTCAAACTCGTGCGTGCTCGCGCTTACGGGCACCTAACAGTCATGATACGAGGTCAATCTGAGCCGTACCACCTAGTTGACGGACGATTCTATGACGAGCGTGGTGACTGTGAGCCAGTACCTCTCCCATCCAATAATGGTGTGGACGAAACGCTTGACACCGAGAGAGGGCAATCAGAAGTTGGCGACATTTCTCATTGATCTGTCGCCGGGCGATATGCAACGGCGGCTCGGTGACGCGCTCTCGGTGTATGTCGATGCCATGCGCTACCCACGCGGCACCGAGGATCAGCGCGCTTCGATGTGGGTCGAGCACACCCGCAGGCATGGCTGGAAGGGCGTCGCCGCAGTCGAGGTGCCAGATCACGGCGACTTCGCGGATGCCCCCGACCGCTCTGCATCGGCGTTGGCCGCTGCTCCCTTGCTGGGCGTCGCGTACGGGTACTGCGGCGCACCGGACCAGTGGTGGCAGCAGCAGGTGGTGGCAGGCCTGCACCGAGTCGGCGCGGACAGAATGCGGATCGCGGAGCTGATGACCAGCTACTTCGAGCTGACCGAGCTACACATCGCGCCGCACGCGCAGGGTCGTGGCCTTGGCGAGGCGCTGGCGCGGCGACTGCTCGCCGGCCGAGGCGAGGCGCACGTGCTGCTGTCGACGCCGGAGATCAACGGCGAATCCAACCGGGCGTGGCGGCTGTATCGGCGGCTCGGGTTCACCGACATCATCCGCGGCTATCACTTCGCCGGCGATCCGCGCGCCTTCGCGATCCTGGGCCGGGCACTACCACTGTGAGCGGGCCGGGTCTGGCACGATGACCAGGTGCCCGCCCGCTCACGCCGGTTCCGCAAGCTCGCCGTCATGTTGCTGCTGCTGCTCGTCGTGCCGATGGCCGTCGGATGCGTGCGCGTCCGCGCATCGATCACGGTGTCGCCGGACGACCGGGTGTCGGGGCAGATCGTCGCGTCCGCCAAACCGCGTAACGCTGACGACAAGGGTCCGCAACTGCTCAACAACCTGCCGTTCGCCCAGAAAGTAGCGATTTCTGACTACGACCGAGACGATTACGTTGGCTCGCAGGCGGTCTTCTCCGATTTGACCTTCGCCGAATTGCCCCAGCTGGCGAACATGAACCGGGACGCCGCAGGCGTCGACATCTCGCTGCGGCGCGCAGGCGATCTCGTGATCCTGGAGGGCCGTGCCGACCTCACCTCGCTCAATGACCCCGAGGCCGACGTGTCGCTGTCCGTCGCGTTCCCGGGCGAGGTGACGTCGACCAACGGCTCCCAGGTGTCGTCGGATGTCGTCGAGTGGAAGCTGCGGCCCGGGGTAGTCAGCACTATGAACGCGCAGGCCCGGTACACCGATCCCAGCGCCCGCTCGTTCACCGGTGCGGCGATCTGGCTCGGTATCGCGTCGTTCTTGGTGGCCGGGATCATCGGCGGGGTGGCGTATTACAGCCGCGACCGCTCGCCGCGTCCTTCCTGAAACGTCGCATTGTCAGCGAAGGGCGCTGGTGAGTCGGGGGCCTGGCTTGGTACAAAACCCGTCGCACGCTCTACTGTGGAATGCACTCGGGGGCGAGTACTACAGACTGACTTTGCAGAAAGGGGCGCCCGCTGAGCGTGGATGCAGCGGCACCGTCAGCCGTCGAGCTGGCCGGCGCCGTCACCGATCAATTGCGGGACTATCTCCGCGATCGTCGCAGTGACGCCGCGTACATCGGCCCCGACTACGCCGAGTTGACCGCCGCCCTCGAAGAATTCGTGTTGCGCGGCGGCAAACGGCTGCGCCCGGCGTTCGCCTACTGGGGCTGGCGGGCAGTTGCGGACGATGACACGAATCCAGCCGATCCGTCGATGCTGCGCCTGTTCTCGGCCCTAGAACTGCTGCACGCGTGCGCGCTGGTGCACGACGATGTGATCGACGCGTCGGCCACTCGTCGCGGGCTGCCGACCGTGCATCGGCTGTTCTCCGAAAAGCACCGCAGCAGCCAATGGCACGGATCATGCGAGCAGTTCGGGATTTCCGCGGCGATTCTGCTTGGCGACCTCGCGCTGGTGTGGGCCGACGACATCGTCGCCACCGCCGACCTGGCCCCCGACGCGCAGGCACGGGTGCGGCGCGTCTGGTCGGCGATCCGGACCGAAGTGCTCGGCGGGCAGTACCTCGACATCGTCGCCGAATCCAGCGGAGCCGAGTCGGTGGCGTCGGCGATGACGGTCAACGTCTACAAGACCGCGTCCTACACGATCTCCCGGCCGTTGCAATTCGGCGCCGCAGCCGCGGCCGACCGGCCCGACGTGCTCGCCGCGTTCCACGAGCTGGGAACCAGCCTCGGCGTGGCGTTCCAATTGCGCGACGACGTCCTCGGCGTTTTCGGCGATCCTGCGGTGACGGGCAAGCCGTCCGGCGACGACCTGCGCTCCGGTAAGCGCACGGTGTTGTTGGCCGAGGCGGTCGAGCGAGCCGATAAGGTCGACCCCGTCGCGGCCAAGCTATTGCGTACCTCGATCGGAACCGAGCTGACAGACGCCCAGGTGCGCGAGCTGTGTCTTGTCATCGAATCGGTCGGGGCACTGGCAGCGGTCGAGGGCCGGATCGACTCACTTACCCGTCGATCGCTGGAAATTCTCACCGCCGCACAAATCGACGCTCGGGCCAAGGTCGGTCTTGCCGAGCTCGCACGATTGGCCGCGAACCGGTCCGCCTAGGCGCATGACAACCCCGACATCGACGCGGGCCCCGAAAGCCGGCCCGGCGCACCACCTTTGGCAGCTGAGCTCCTTCGCGGCGTCACCCCAGGCGCGGCCGGCGCTACTGGGTGCGATCGGCGCGGTGTTGATCACCGCGGGCGGCCTCGGCGCAGGCAGCACCCGTCTACACGATCCACTTCTGGAGTCGCTGCACGTGTCCTGGCTTCGGTTCGGGCACGGCCTGGTGCTGTCGTCGGTGCTGCTGTGGATCGGCGTGACGTTGATGCTGATCGCCTGGCTGTGGCTGGGCCGACGGGTAATCGACCGCACTGCAACCGAATACACGATGGTGGCGACGACCGGGTTCTGGCTGGCGCCGCTGCTGCTGAGTGTTCCGGTGTTCAGTCGCGACACCTATTCGTATCTGGCGCAGGGCGCACTGTTGCGCGACGGCTTCGACCCCTACGTCGTCGGCCCGATCGACAATCCGAACTCGTTGCTGGACAACGTGAGTCCGATCTGGACCACCACGACCGCCCCGTACGGGCCCGCATTCATTCTGGTCGCCAAGTTCGTCACCATGTTGGTGGGCAACGACGTGGTGGCGGGGACCATGGTGTTGCGGCTGTGCATGCTGCCTGGCCTTGCGCTGTTGATATGGGCGGCACCGCGGGTAGCCCGTCATGTCGGCGCCGACGGCGCTGCCGCACTGTGGATCTGCGTGCTGAATCCGTTGGTGATCATCCACCTGATGGGCGGCGTGCACAACGAAATGCTGATGGTCGGCCTGATGATGGCAGGCATCGCATTGACGTTTTCTGGCCGACATATCTGGGGCGTGGGACTGATCGCGGTGGCTGTAGCGGTGAAAGCCACGGCGGGACTGGCACTTCCATTCATGGTGTGGGTCTGGATGAGACACCTGCGCGACGCGCGCGGATACCAGCCGGTGAGGGCGTTCGCGGTGGCGACGGCGGCGTCGGGAGTAATATTCGTCGCGGTGTTCGCCGTGTTGTCATGGCTGGCCGGCGTCGGGCTCGGCTGGCTGACCGCACTGGCCGGCTCGGTCAAGATCATCAACTGGCTGACCGTGCCCACTGCCGCGGCGAATCTGGTCAACGTGTTCGGCAGCCTGCTGTTCCCGGTGAACTTCTACGCGGTGCTCGATGTCAACCGGATCATCGGAATCGCGATCATCGCGATCTCACTTCCGTTGCTGTGGTGGAGATTTCGACACACCGACCGCGAGGCGCTGATCGGCGTCGCATCGGTGATGGTCGTCGTAGTGCTGTTCGTTCCTGCCGCGTTGCCGTGGTATTACACCTGGCCGCTCGCCGTGGCGGCCGCGCTGACGCAGTCGCGGCAGGCGATCGCCGTGATTGCGGGCCTTTCGACGTGGATCACCGTGATATGGAAGCCGGACGGAGCGCACGGCATGTACTCATGGATTCACGTGCTGCTCGCAACGGCATGCGCTGCGGTGGCGTGGTATTCGTTGTTTTACGCGCCTGAGACTAGTGCGCCGCCACGGCGAGCCGTCAGTACGCCATCGCCTGAGCCCGGCGCACCACTTCCCGGGCCTGATGAGAATGCAGAGCGTCCACCGGACGCGCATTAGCCTGCCGTTCGGTGCTGCCGTCGTGCCTAATCGTCAGCGACGGATCAGGGGTGAACAGCCAGCGCACGATCTCGGTGTCGTGGTAGCCCCCGTCATGGAGCACCACGAGCAGCCCCTGCAGGGGCTTGACCACGTGGCCGGTGTCGTCGAAGAAGACCTTCGGGACCACCACTGAACCCGCGCGCCGCACCGCGACCAGGTGTCCTTCGCGCAGCTGCTGGTGCACTTTCGTCACGGGTACCCCGAGCAGATCGGCAACGGCTGGCAAGTCGTACACGTCCTCGCCGGGGTCTAGAACATCGTCGGCGGCCGGAATGCTGCTCACCGCACTGAGTCTAGGACGTAAGGGGCGACTCGTAACATGTGTTCGGTGGAGGCCTACCAGCAATTCGACCCGCTTGTGGGGGCCGTGCTGGATGGCCGGTACCGCGTCGAGGCGATGATCGCGACGGGCGGCATGTCCGCCGTCTACCGCGGGCTCGATCTGCGGCTGGACCGGCCGGTCGCGCTGAAGATCATGGAGTCCCGATACGCCGGCGATCACCAGTTCCTGACGCGGTTTCAGCGTGAGGCGCGGGCCGTGGCGCGGTTGAAGGATCCGGGCCTTGTGGCGGTTTACGACCAGGGCATCGATGGTCAGCATCCGTTTCTGGTGATGGAGCTGATCGAGGGCGGCACACTGCGGGAGCTGCTGCGGGAGCGCGGCCCGATGCCACCACACGCTGTCGCCGCGGTGCTGCGTCCGGTGCTGGGCGGGCTCGCGGTGGCGCATCGCGCTGGGCTGGTGCACCGCGACATCAAGCCCGAGAACGTGCTCATCTCCGACGACGGCGATGTCAAGATCGCCGACTTCGGTTTGGTGCGAGCAGTCGCCGAGGCCAAGATCACCTCCGCCAGCGTGATTTTGGGCACCGCCGCATACTTGTCCCCCGAGCAGGTCAGCACCGGCGATGCCGACCCCCGCAGCGATGTGTACTCCGTGGGGATCCTGGCTTACGAGCTGCTGACCGGAGTCACGCCGTTCACCGGCGACTCGGCACTCGCGATCGCGTACCAACGGATGGACAACGACGTCTCGCCCCCGAGCCGGGTGATCGCCGGTGTGCCAGCGCAATTCGATGACCTGGTCGCCCACGCCACCGCACGGGAGCCCGCCGACCGGTACGCCGACGCCCAGGACATGGCCGCCGAACTCGACTCGATCGTCGACCAATTGGGGTTGCCGCCGTTTCGGGTACCCGCCCCGCGTAATTCGGCGCAGCACCTGTCGGCCGCGTTGCAGCACAGTCATATACAGACCCAGCAGGAAGCCACGACCACCAAAACGGCACGGCCGCAGGCGCCGCAGGTGCCCGCGCCCCGACAACACACACGCGAACTCACCCGTGACGATTGGCAACCGCTAGAGCCCGAATATCAGGCCGTCTCAGGCCAATTCGCCGGGATCGACCTCGACGAGTTCTACTGGGCCCGCCAACGCTCCAAGAGGGCGTTGGTGTTTTGGGTGGTCGCCGTGCTGACACTCACCGGACTGATCGCGGCCGCAGCCTGGACGCTCGGCAGCAACATCGCGACGTTGATCTAGCGCGCAGTTACGAAAGGCACGCCGGTCAGCGTCGCCATCCCTGACTCGTTCGGATAACCCAGAACTGCTTCGACGGGTTGATTCGCGTCGCCGCTAGTACTACAGTCGTAGTGATACGAATTCAACGACCGATGAGATCTCAACGAGGTGAATGGTGATGACAGAATCTGTGGTTCCAGTGCTGGTCGTGGGCGCGGGGCCGACCGGCTTGACGATGGCGAACGAGCTCGCGCGCCATCGCGTGCTGCCGCGGATCATCGATCGCGGGCCCGCGCCTGCGACGACCTCCCGTGCGCTGGTTGTGCAGCCCAGGACATTGGAGATCCTCGACGACATGGGCGTGGTCGACCAGGCATTCGCGGCAGGCACCTCGGCGTCGAGCCTGACTATCACGTTCGCCGAGAAGACCGTTGAGCTGGACTTCGCAGACCAGTTGACCGGGCCACAGAACTACACCGCCTATCCCGAACCGCGGACGCTGTCCCAGCAGGACACCGAGCGCATCCTCACCGAACGACTGAGCCGGCAAGGCGTCGAAATCGACCGCGGACACGCGCTGACCGACCTGACACAGGATGGCGACACCGTGACCGTATCGCTGCGCAGCGAGGAAGGCTCGATCGAAACCCTGCGATGCCGGTGGGTGATCGGATGCGACGGCGCGCACAGCGCAGTCCGCAAGGCGGCGGGCATCCCGTTCTCAGGGTCAACGTACCGCGACGAGTTCATCATGGCCGACGCCGAACTCGACTGGAAGCTGCCACACGGCGGGCTATACGGATTCCCTAGTCCCGCAGGAATTTTTGCGGCATTCTCAATGCCTGGCGAGAACCGTTACCGGATCTTCGGCAACTTCCCTCCCGGACCAGAGGGCCCGAGCGCCGAGTACAGCGAACCGAGTCACGAAGAATTCCAAGCGATGGTCGACGAACGGGTCCCCTTCCCGGCAACCGTCGTCAAGGAGCACTGGGTGACCCGGTACCGGGTGCACAGTCGCACTGTGCCGCGCTACCGCGAGGGGCGGGTGTTTCTTGTCGGCGACGCCGCGCACGTGCACAGCCCCGCCGGTGCACAGGGCATGAACACCGGTATTCAAGACGCATACAACCTCGGCTGGAAGCTCGCACACGTCGAGCGCGGAGTTGCCGACGAGTCTCTGCTGGACAGCTACGAGGCGGAGCGCCACCCGATCGGCGTTCAGTTGCTCAACACCACCGATCGACTCTTCTCCGTCTTCGGCGGGCAGAATCCATTGGCCCGCCTGGCCCGCGGCCGGGTTGCCCCCATATTGGCCAGCCACTTGCTGACCCGATCCTGGGTACGCAGGCGGTTCATCGGCCTGCTCGCCCAATTGCGCCTCCATTATCCGGACAGCGCACTCAATGCGGAGGACGGTTCCGGATGGCGTAACGCGCCTGCGCCCGGCGACCGGGCCCGCGAAGCCGACGTGACCATCGACGGCAAACAGGGCCGTCTTTACCAGGTGTTCCGCGGCACGCATCACACCGTGCTGTTGTTCACCGGACTCGACGACGATGCGCGGCCGGCCGTCGAGCTGTGCCGGATCGCCGAACAACTCGAGCAGGCGTATCCGGGGTTGGTGAAAGCCCGCGTGATCAGCGCCGAACGATTCGCGGATCATCCTGCGGCACTTGGTGATCCGACACGAACGGCACACCGTCAGTACGGGATCACAGCACCGAGCGCATTCGTCGTGCGCCCCGACTCCTACATCGGCTACCGCGGCCGCCCCGTCGACATCGACCGGCTCAGCGCTGACTTGGCTCGGCGCCTTACTAGTCCCGGAGCATCTCCGCGACCAGAAACGCCAGCTCCAATGATTGCTGAGTGTTGAGCCGCGGGTCGCACGCCGTCTCGTAGCGACCCGCCAGGTCGGAGTCGGAAATGTCCTGCGCTCCGCCGAGGCATTCGGTGACGTTCTCGCCGGTGATCTCGACGTGGATGCCGCCGGGATGCGTGCCCAGCGCCCGGTGCACCTCGAAGAAGCCCTGCACCTCGTCGACGATGCGGTCGAAATGGCGGGTCTTGTAGCCCGTCGAGCTTTCGTGGGTGTTGCCGTGCATCGGGTCGCACTGCCAGATCACCTGATGACCGGTGGCCTGCACCTTCTCGATGATCGGCGGCAGCACGTCGCGCACCTTGTTGTTGCCCATCCGCGTCACCAGGGTCAGCCGTCCCGGGATGTTGTGCGGGTCGAGCCGTTCCACGTATTCGACTGCCAGCTCCGGCGACATAGTCGGGCCGAGCTTCACGCCGATCGGATTGGCGATCACCTCTGCGAAGGCCACGTGCGCGCCGTCCAGCTGACGGGTGCGCTCCCCTATCCACACGTAGTGCGCGGACAGGTCGTACAGCCGCGGCTCGGGCTCCTCGACGGGGAAGTCGGTGGACAGCCGCAGCATCGCGCGCTCGTAGTCGAGCACCAAAGCCTCATGGCTGGCGTAGATTTCGGCGGTCTGCAGATTGTGGTCGGCAACGCCGCAGGCGCTCATGAACGTCAGCCCGCGGTCAATCTCGCTGGCGAGTGCCTCGTAGCGCGCACCGGCGGGCGAGGTCCGGACGAACTCTCGGTTCCAGTCGTGCACCTGATGCAGCGACGCGAGGCCCGACGCGGTCAGCGCGCGCACCAGGTTCATCGCCGCGCTGGCGTTCGCGTAGGCCCGCACCAGACGTGATGCGTCGTGATCGCGTGCGGCTGGATCGGGAGCGAAACCGTTGATCATGTCGCCGCGGTAGGACTTCAGGCCGAGCGCATCGATGTCTGAGGACCGCGGTTTGGCGTACTGGCCCGCGATGCGCGCCACCTTGACCACCGGCATGCTCGCGCCGTAGGTAAGCACCACGGCCATCTGCAGCAGAGTGCGGATGTTGGCCCGGATATGCGGTTCGGTGTTGTCGACGAACGTCTCTGCGCAGTCGCCGCCCTGCAGCAGGAACGCCTCACCGCGGGCCACATCGGCCAGCAGAGCCTTCAGCCGCTCGATCTCCGCGGCCACCGTCACGGGCGGAACGCTCTCCAGAACTGTCCGCATCACCTTTGCCGATTCGCCGTCCCAGCTGGGCTGCTGTGCCGCGGGCTTGGCCAGCGCGGCGTCCAGCCGATGCCGCAGTTCATCCGGCAGCGGCGGCAGCGGCGGCAGCTGATCGATGGGTACGTCGACGGTCCAGTTCACCCATTCATGGTAACGGGCGCCGATACCTGCTTATTACCGCTGGGCTGGCACTTCGCCACCGGTCATCAAGCGAAATCGGACCAGATTGTGCTTGGCGTCCACCAATGCGTCGTGCGCGTCACGCGGCCTCGGCGGCATCCGCGGTGATCCTCGGTCCTCCCAGAACTGCCGCAGCTCCCGCGTGAAGCGTGGGATCGCAGGCGGCAGGTCGGTCATGGGCCCCCACAACTGACACAGCACCACATGGTCGTAGGCACCCACCCACGCCCACAGCTCGATCGGCTCGTCGCCGTCGACGCCGAAGAAGTCCTCGAGTTCGGTCCGAATCTGCCTGCGTGAGCGCCACAGCGGCGACGCCGGCGACGGCAGCTTGGGCAGCACGTGCTTGCGCACCCAGCTGCCTGCGGGCTCCGGATCGAATTCCGTTGAGATGGCGTAATATTCGCGGCCGTCCTCGGCGGCCACGCCGATCGAGATCAACTCGATGGTGCGGCCGTTGTCGATGAACTCCGTGTCGTAGAAATACCTCACGCCTACAACACCTGAGCCGTTTCGCGGTTGGTCGTCGGCCGTGGCGCTGCGGCGGCGTGGATTTCGCGGTCGAGCTGCTGATCGACCTCACGGTCGTCAGGAAAGTGCGGTTCGCCGGCGATCACGTGCTGCAGCCACAGCTTGGCCTGCACGACCGGCCGGCGTAACCGGCGCTCTCGCTCCAACGCCCTGTGCATCTTGCGGGGCTTGTCGCCGTAGCGCCAGCGCGCCCACGGCGCGTGTGGCCGCGAGAGCCGAACGGCCCCGAGAAACAACAGCGGCGTGATGAACATCCCGACCAGACCGGTCCACACCTTTCCCTTGAGCAGCACCACCACCGCGAACAGCAGCGTCAGCACAGCCACCGCGATCACCAACGCCCTGGCCTGCAGAGACTGGTCCTCGCGCCAAATCGTGACGTCGAAGAACGACAGTGGATTGAACCCCAGTATCAGCAGGCCGGCCACTGCGACCGCGGCGAACACCGCGTCCACCGACGTGCGGCCGTCCTCAGCCCAGTAGACGTCCTGCAGATGCAAGATCAACGCGAACTCATCGAGCACCAGAGCTGCCCCGATGCCGAAAAAGGTTGCGGCGACCGTGAATTCGGGTACTCCCCCGTCGACCGCCAATGTCACCATCGAGATGCCGGAGACCATGACCAAGACCACGCCGATCACCACGTGGTGGATGTGTATGCCGCCGCCCGCGGAAATGTTGCGCGGCTGCCACCATTTACGGGGCGCATCGCTGCCCGCGTGGCTTCGGATGTACCGCACGATCGTGCGGGTCACGAAGAACGTGAGGATGAACGCGACGAGGCAGAACACCAGCGGCAGCCGCCCGTGCGGGATCGAGAGATTGAGGTCGAACGTCGCGTGCACGCAGAAAACTTACGCCGACGTGCGCGTGTCAGGGTCGGGATACCGCCCGACTCGCCGGTGGGCACCGATACGCTGGTCTGCGACATGAGTACTTGGCGGTCGCCCGGCGGGGCTGGTTTGTGGCCAACACTCGCCTGGCGGCTGTTCCAGCTGCTTACCGTGGCGGCGTTGGTGTGGGCGGGCTGGCGGGTGCTTGGCCACATCCCGTACCGCATCGACATCGAGGTCTACCGGATGGGCGGACGGGCCTGGCTCGACCACCGGCCGCTGTATGCCGACGGTGCGATGTTTCACACCCTCATCGGCCTTGACCTGCCCTTCACCTACCCGCCGCTGGCCGCCGTCGCGTTCGCACCGTTCGCGTGGCTGTCGCTCAACGTCGCCAGCGTCGCGATCACTGTGACCACGCTGGTGCTGCTGATCGCATCGATGGTGATCGTGCTGACCGGGCTGCAGGTTTGGCCGCAGACCTCGATCACCTCGGAGCCTGCCTGGCTGCGGCGCTGTTGGCTGGCGGGCGCGATCGTGGCGCCCGCGATGATCTACCTGGAACCCATCCGGTCGAACTTCGACTTCGGCCAGATCAACGTCGTGCTGATGACCCTCGTCATCGCCGACTGCGTGCCGCGCAAGACACCGTGGCCGCGCGGAATGCTGCTGGGCATCGCGATCGCGCTCAAGCTCACCCCCGCGGTGTTCCTGCTCTACTTCCTGCTGCGCCGCGACACCCGCGCGCTGCTGGTGACCGCGGCGTCAGCGGTGGTGGCCACCCTCGCCGGGTTCACGCTGGCATGGCGCGACTCCTGGCAGTACTGGACCGAAACCGTGCGCAACACCGATCGCATCGGCACGGTGACGCTGAACACCAACCAGAACATCGCAGGCGCGCTGGCCCGAATGGGCCTCGGAGAGGGCGAGCGATTCGTCGTGTGGACGCTGGCCTGCTTTGCGGTGCTGGGCCTGACGGTGTGGGCTGCGCGACGGGTGCTGCGCGCAGGCGAACCCGTGCTGGCCCTCGTCTGTGTCGCGATGTTCGGGCTGGTGGTGTCGCCGGTGTCGTGGTCGCACCACTGGGTGTGGGTGCTGCCGACGGTGGTTGTCTCGACGGTCGTCGCCTATCGGCGTCGGCACCTGGCGCTGGGACTGATCACACTGGCGGGCGTCGCGCTGATGGTGTGGACGCCGATTCCGCTGATGCCCAAGCACCACGAAACCTCGGCGTCGCTGTTGCGCCAGCTGGCCGGTGGTTCCTACTTGTGGTGGGCGATCGCGGTGATCGCGGTGGCAGGCACGGTGTCCGCGCGCTCAGCCGATCGGTCCGTCAGCCCGCAGCTGCTTCCGGCATCCGCGCCGGCGGCTTGATAGCCGCCTCACCTTTTCCCTCTTTGACGTCGGCGGCGTAGAGGTCGACGTACTCCTGGCCCGACAGCCGCATCAGCTCGTACATCACCTCGTCGATCACCGCGCGCTCGATGAACCGATTGCCTGCCAGCCCCTCGAAGCGGCTGAAGTCCATCGGCTTGCCGAACTTGACCTCCACGCGACCGAAGCGCCACATCTTGCTGCCCGGCGGGTTGACGACGTTGGTTCCGATCATCGCGACGGGAATCACCGGAACACCGGACTCCAGCGCCAGCCGCGCGAGGCCGGTCTTGCCCTTGTACAGCCGCCCGTCGGGCGAACGGGTGCCCTCGGGGTACATGCCAAGCAACTTGCCTTCGCTCAGGATCCGCTGGGCAGTGTCCAGTGCGCTCTGCGCGCTGTCGGCGTCGGTGCGGTCGATCGGCACCTGCCCGGCGACGGTGTAGAACCACCGCTGGAACCAGCCCTTGACGCCGGTGCCCGTGAAGTATTCGGCCTTGGCAAGGAAGGTGATTCGCCGGGTCACCACGAGAGGCAGATAAAAGCTGTCGGCGACGGCCAGGTGATTACTGGCCAAGATCATCGGACCGGAGTGCGGAACATGCTCCAGCCCTTCGACTTTCGGACGTCCGAGCAGCGACAGCAAAGGGCCCATGAAGATGTACTTGAAAAGCCAGTACCACATGGGCCCTCCCCATAACGGAGCACCGGACGGTGCTTTGCGACAACTTTACCTACGCGGTGTGGATGCGACCACACGCGGAGCGCTTACTCTTCCACCGTGACAGGGATGTGCTGATAGCGTCCCGGGCCGCTCGGCGAGGGTTCACCACCACTCGGACCGCCCGGTGGGGGCGGGCTGTCCGGCGGTGGTTCACCAGGCCCGGTCGCGCCCGGCGCCCCGGTCGCTCCGTTTTCCAGGAGTGCGCGGACGACCGTCAGCAGCGCGACGCTGTGCTCGGCGATGACGTCCAGCAGCGGATGCTGCTCACCGGCCACCAGAGCCGCGAGCGCACACACCGGGCACCACACCTGCTGGCACTTGCCGGGACCATCGCCGGTGCCTGCCGCGCGCGCGGCCGCCAGTCGCACCGCAGGGTCGAGCTTGTCGAGGATGGCCTGGGCCAGCTGCCGTAGTTCGGGAGCCAGATCAGAATGTCGCCGCCCCGCGCCTGCGGCGTCGGCGTGGCCATCGGTCATGCTGGCCACACCTCCGGATTCGGTCGAAATCGCACGGTCAGTTCACTGCCCTTTAGCTGCGCATCCATCACCACGCACCGCCGCAGGACAGATGCCAGCCGAACCCGGCGCCGCATACCGCCTGCGCCGATGATCAAGTCGTCGTCGACCCGTCCCAACGTCAATGCGGCGGAATCGACCTGCGGCAACTCTAGCCGCAACCGGTACACCGATTCGAGTCCAGTTCCGGATTCCCGGTCGACGATCGGCCGCAGCGGACCCGGCGGTGGCGATCCGTCGCGCCGCCGCGCGCTGTCGAGCAATTCGCCGAGCGCCTTGGGGCCGATCGGCTCCCCCGCGAGGTGGGGAACGAGCACGAGCTTCACATCACCGATGGTGGTGTCCAGCTCGTCGAGCACCACCCGTTGCTCGGAGATGCGCTCCGAGTACCAATCGAAGGCAGGATGCTCGGGCAAATTCCGGTACTCGAACGAATCATCTTGAATCAGAATCTGATTGACGATCAGCTCGTCGACCCGCACGCCCATCAGGGCAAGCGAGCCCAGCGTGCGGACTGCTTCCGCCGCGACCACCCGCTCAGCCGTCATCACCAGGTATGCGCTGACGCGTTCGCCGTCGGTGAGCAATGACCCAAGCTGCTCGGTGCCGGCATGGATGCGCTCGACGAGTTCGATGATCGCCGCGGCGCGGGCATCGTCGGCACCGGTGGACAGTCGTCTGTGCCGCGGCCAGGCGCGCTCCAGGTACAGCCCGAAGGTCGCGGGCAACGTCAGCATCCGTAGCGCATCAGCGGTGGACGCACAGTCGACCACCACGTGGTCCCAGTCTCCCGACGCGGCGAGTTCGCCGACCTCGTGAAGGCCGAGCACCTCCTGGATGCCCGGCAACGCCGAAAGTTCTTCTGGGGCAATGTCTCCCACATCCGACTCGGGAAAACGGCCGGACAGCAGGCCTGCGATCTGGCGCCACCGCGTCTCCAGCAGCGCGAGCGTGTCCAGGGCAAGCGCATCGAGGAAGCCGCCACCGACGTCGGCGTCGTCGGCCAGCACCCGGGTGGGCTCACGAAGACCGGTCGGAGTGACGGTGGTGCCGAGCACGTCGCCGATCGAATGCGCCTGATCGGTCGAAACGATCAGCACCCGCTGCCCGGCGCGCGCGTCGCGCACCGCGGTGGCGGTGGCCAATGTTGACTTACCTACCCCGCCCTTGCCGACGAAGAGACTGATCCGGGCGTTAGTCGGGGCACGCGAACTCACATCGGGTCGGGGTGGTGGGAGATCACTCAGCCTCTACTCGTTTCTTGAGGTCCTTCAATGCGGTATCCGTCAGCCTGCGCTCGGCCTTGCGCTTGAGTAGCCCGATCATCGGGATGATCAGATCGACCGAGAGTTCGTAGGTGACATCGGTGCCAGAACCCTTGGGCGACAGCCGATATGCGCCGTCCAACGACTTCAGCAACGAGCTGGACACCAGGCTCCACTTCACTGATCCGCGGTCGGCGGGCCAGTCGTAGGCCAGCACCATGGTGTCCTTGAGGACGGTGGCGTCCAACACCAGGCGAGCGGTCTTGGGATAACCCTCGGCGTCGGCCTCGAGTACCTCGGTCTCCTTGTACTCGGCGACCCAGTCCGGGTAGGAGCCGATGTCGGCGATGACGTCCATCACCGTTGAAGGATCGGCATCGATGTAGATGGTCTGCGCCGTCTTGTCCGCCACGATAAAAACTTACCTCCCCCTGCGTGGTTCGGCCGAAGTATCAGGCCAGGCGCGAGACGCCCACCGGGCGTGTCGCCTCGAGTGTCCGCTTCACCTCGAACGCCATGTTCTTACCCGCCACCCGGCGGCGATGATTCATCCTCGCCAGGTTCATCTTGGCCAGCTGCCACGCCGCCACCCCCGCGGGTTCAGCGTGCAGGAAATAGTGCAGCACCACCCCGTCCAGAACGGGCTCCAGCCAGATCTCCATGGTCCCGGTCAGCGCGCCGGCCACCGTCCAGCGGTGCCCCGCCGCTCCGCGGTCCTCGACGACTGTCAGCAGCAGGTCGGGCCACCACCGGCGCCAGCTCGCGGGGTCGCCGATGGCCCGGCCCACCTCGGCGGGATCGGCCGCAACGAACGTCTCGTCCGCGATCTGGATGCTGTTCATGGCATACAAGCTTCACATACGCATCGACCACCGCCGAGGGTGGCCGACTAGGCTGTGGACGGCAAAGTCGCTAGTAATCCCCCGAGAGGTCTAGATCGTGCGCGAATTCAGTGTGCCCGCCACGTTCACCGTCGGTGAGCACGACAGCATCGTCAGCTCCGTGTTCAGCCACGAACGCGACGATCCGGACCACGTGATCTTCCAGCGCCTGGTCGATGGTGCATGGACCGACGTCACGTGCAAGGAGGCGGCCAACCAGATCCGTTCGGCCGCACTGGGTTTGATCGCTGAGGGCGTAAGGGCCGGCGACCGGGTGGCGGTATTTTCCGCGACCCGCTACGAGTGGCCGATCCTGGACCTCGCGATTTTGGCCGTTGGCGCTCTCACGGTGCCGATCTACGAGACCAGCTCGGCCGAACAGGTGCGATTCGTACTCCAGGATTCCGCCGCTGTGCTGATCTTCGCCGAGACCGATGCGCACGCCGACAAGATCGAGCACCTCGAGAAAGAGCTGCCCAGCCTGCGCAAGGTGTACCGGATCGACGGTTCGGGCACGCCTGCGCTGGAGGCGCTGACCGAGGCCGGCAAGTCCGTCGACCCGAAAGAACTGGACGACCGGCTGGCGGGCATCTCGTCGGCCGCGCCTGCGACGCTGATCTACACCTCGGGCACCACCGGCAGGCCCAAGGGCTGCCAGCTCACCCATTCCAATCTGATGTACGAAATCCGCGGCGCCAAGGACTGCTTCCCCGCCCTGCTGGACAAGGGCGAGCGGATGCTGGTGTTCCTGCCGCTGGCGCACGTGCTGGCGCGTGCGATCACGTTGGCGTGCTTCGCCAATAAGGTGACGCTCGGGTTCACCAGTGACATCAAGAATTTGGTGCCGACGTTCGGGGTGTTCAAACCGACGCTGGTGGTTTCGGTGCCGCGGGTGTTCGAGAAGGTCTACAACACCGCCGAGCAGAACGCGCGCAACGACGGCAAGGGTGCGATCTTCGAGCGCGCGGTCAACACCGCCATCGAGTACAGCCAGGCTCAGGACTCGGGCGGTGCCGGTCTGCTGTTGCGCGCCAAACATGCGCTGTTCGACCGGTTGGTGTACGGCAAGCTGCGTGCCGCGCTCGGCGGCAACTGCCGCGGCGCGATCTCGGGCGGGGCTCCGCTGGGCGCACGGCTCGGCCACTTCTACCGCGGCGTCGGCCTGACCATCTACGAGGGCTACGGGCTCACCGAGACCAGCGCGGCGATCACCGTGAACCGGATCGACGACGTGAAGGTCGGCTCGGTCGGAAAGCTGGTGCCCGGCAACAGCATGCGGCTAGCCGACGACGATGAACTACTCGTCAAGGGCGGCGTGGTGTTCAGCGGCTACTGGCACAACGAGGAAGAGACCGAGGCCGTCTTCTCCGACGGCTGGTTCCACACCGGCGATCTCGGCGCGATCGACGACGACGGCTTCCTGACCATCGTCGGTCGCAAGAAGGAGATCATCGTCACCGCGGGTGGCAAGAACGTCGCGCCCGCGCTGTTGGAGGATAGGCTGCGCGCGCACCCGCTGATCAGTCAGGCGATGTGCGTCGGCGATGCGCAACCGTTCATCGCCGCGCTGATCACCATCGACCCCGAGGCCTTCCCCGGCTGGAAGCAGCGCCACGGCAAGGACGCAGGAGCCACAGTCGGCGATCTGGCTACCGATCCCGATCTGATGGCCGAAATCGAGCTGGCCATCAAGGAGGCCAACCAGGCGGTGTCCAAGGCGGAGGCGATCCGCAAGTTCCGCATCCTGCCAGTCGATTTCACCGAGGACACCGGTGAGCTGACGCCGACGCTGAAGGTCAAGCGCAATGTGGTCGCCGAGAAGTTCGCCAGCGACATCGACGCGTTGTACAGCTAAAGCAACTCGGCAAGGCGCTGCGCCTTGCCACTCCACTGCCAGTTGTCGACGACCCAGCGCCGGCCCGCTTCGCCCATCCGCGCGGCGCGGTCGGGGTCGGCGAGCAGATCGCTGACCGACGCTGCGATCGCTCCGACGTCCCAGCCGTCGACCACCACTCCCGTTTCGCCGTCGACGACTGTCTCGGGTGCACCGCCGGATCGGCCTGCGACAACCGGCACACCCGTCGACGATGCTTCCAGAAAGACGATGCCGAGGCCCTCGACGTCCAGGCCAGCACCGCGGGTGCGGCATGGCATCGCAAAGACGTCGGCAAGCGCGTGGTGCGCAGGCAGTTCGTCGCCGGGCACCCCCTCGGTGAACACGACGTGCTCGGCCACGCCGAAGCTGTGTGCCAGCCGCCGCAGCGAGGTCAGGTACGGGCCGCCGCCGACGATCACGAGCGCGGCGCCCGGCACGCGCTGGCGGATCGCGGGCATCGCCCGGATCAACATGTCCTGGCCCTTGCGAGGCACCAGTCGTGACAGACACACCACCACCGGCCGCTCCCCCAGTCGATAGCGGGCGCGCAGCTCCGCTCGAGCTACCTCGTCAGGCGCGAACCGGTCGGTGTCCACGCCCGGCGGAAGGTGCTCGAGCGCGGCCTTCGCACCGAATGCCGACGCAAACCGGCCGCGGGTGTACTGGCTGACGTAGGTGACCACGTCGGTTCCAGTTCCGATGCGCCGCAACGCAGTTCGGGCCACCGGCAGCATCGACCAGCCGACCTCGTGGCCGTGGGTGCTGGCGATGACGCGGCCTGCACCCGCGTCGCGGGCCAACGGCGCCATCAGCGCCAGCGGCGCGGCGGCACCGAACCACACGGTCTCGGCGTCGTGCCGCTTGATCAGCTCGCGCATCCGGCCGGCCACCGATGGCGCGGGCAGCATCAGCGTGCCGGGGTGGCGGGTGATCTCGTAGGCGGCGTCACGATCGAACTCGTCGGCACCCTTCCACTTGGGCGCATAGACCGTCAGCGTGTGCGTCCCCGCCGCAACCACGTGGTCGACCAGTTCTTGTAGGTACGACTGGATGCCGCCGCGGCGTGGCGGAAAGTCATTGGTAACCAGCAGAACCCGGCTCATTGCCAGACAGGCTAACCGGACATCCAGTGCCGCCACTGCGCGAGCACCGTCGGCAGGTCGGCGCCGAGGGTGTCACGCACGGCGGTGGCGGGGTCCGGATGTCCCGGCGCGCAGGCCCGCACGTACAGCGCCCGCAGCGCCTCGGTGCCGTACGCGTCGGCGACGAACCGAGTGAACCACCACGCCCGGTCGTAGGCCTGCGACCCTGCGGGGCCCGGGTCGCTCAATTCGGCGTCGGTGGGCAATTGCGCCAACTGCGCGGCATTCTGCGGTCGTGGCATTGCCGGGCGGCCGACGAAATCGGCGACGCCTTCCGTTAGCCAGCGCGGCGCGTCGGCAGCAGTCACCGCGCGCGATGCGAAGTGAAAAAGCTCGTGGCGCAACACTATTCGCAATGACGCATCGCTCATGGCCGTCGCGCCAGGGGCGAACATGATGCGTTCGGCAGTGGTGGTGGCCGCGACGTCGGGGCCACCGCCTGCCAGCGTGCCGAACTCGGCGTCCGTGCCGGCCGCGACGATGACGACGTCACGCGGCCAGTCGGCACCCCAGAACTCCGTGACAGCCCGCGCGGCGCCGTTCATCTCCGGTGCGATACGGGCCAGCAGTGGCGCCGTGCGCGCTCCAAGGCCCACCAGGTGAACAGTGCGCCCATCGTCGAGGGTCTCGGCGCTCGACGCAGAAGTGGGTGTGGTGAGCGACGCCGGTGCGGCGATAACAGGGTGCGCCGGTTCCGACGGCGGCCTGCCAACCAGCAACAGCCCACAGACCAGCTCGGTGATCAGAATCGCCGCGAGCCGGCGACGGTCAGTAGCGGCGGACGTTGTGGATCGGCGCATTGTCGACGGGGGCGACCCGCACCGGCACGCCGAAGGTCGAGGCGTGCACCATCATGCCGTCGCCGATATAGATGCCTACGTGCGACGCGTCGGAGTAGTACGTCACCAGGTCGCCCGGCTGCATCTGATCCATCGACACCGGCTGCCCGCCCTGAGCGAGCGCCTGGCTGGAGTGCGGCAACGAGATGCCTGCCTGCTGGAAGGACCACATCAC
Organism: Mycobacterium sp. JS623; assembly: GCF_000328565.1. Lineage (NCBI taxonomy): Bacteria > Bacillati > Actinomycetota > Actinomycetes > Mycobacteriales > Mycobacteriaceae > Mycobacterium > Mycobacterium sp. JS623. The sequence goes on from NC_019966.1 coordinate 3,811,806, forward strand.
CAGTCCGGAGCAGTCGAATTGGCCCGGGCCCGAGCCGCCCCAGACGTAAGGAGAGCCGATCCGGCTCAGCGCGGCCTGGATGACGGTGGCCGCCTCGGGCGATCCGCCCCCGGGTTCGGCACCCGGCGGTGCCACGTCACCAGGCGGAATGCCCTCTGGCGGGGCAGCCAAGATGTTGGGATCAGCCGGCGGCGCCGCGTCCGGTGGCGGTGGCGCCGGAATGGGCGGCAGGGCCGCGAGCGCGTCACGCTGGGCGGGGGTCAGTACCTCGTACTGGGATTTGACGATCGCGATCTGCACCTGCAGCTTGCTTTGCTTGGATTGCAGGTCGGCCCGCACCGCGGCAGCCTGCTCGGCGGCGGTCTTGGCGTCGGCGGCGGACTTGGCGGATGCCTGCTCGGCGAGCGCGGCCTGCTGGCCGATGTCGCGGTAGCTCTTCATCTGCGCCGACATTTCGGACGCCATCACACGCTGGACCGCGAGCTGATCGATCAGACCCTGCGGCGAGCTGGCGGTGAGCATCGCGTCGAGGCCGTCGGTCCTGCCGCCCATGTATTGCGCGGCAGCTAACTTGTCGACCGACATCTGGAACGTTGCCAATTGCGATTTCGCGGAGTCGACCGCTGCTACGTCGGCCGCGTGTTTTGCTTCGGCGGCCTGCTGCGCTGCCAGCTTGTTATTCAAATCCAGCTGTGCCGAATGCATCGCTTCCGTTGTTTGTTCGGCTTGCCGAGACAACTCATTGAGTTTTGCCAACGCGTCATCAGCGGGGTCGGCCTGCACATTGCCAGCGACAATGCCGCCGAACACCGTTAACCCTGCTATCGCACCAATTAGGGGTCGCTTAAAACGACGGGTGAACCGGTGCGTGCGGGCGAGCCTCAAGATTTGCGTCCTTCAGATGCCGTGACGAAACCGCGTCGAACTGCTCTTAGGTCTCAGACAGGTTACGAAACGGCATCGGCCTTGTCCAACAGAAGACGCAAATTTAACAGCTGCCTCAGAGATCGTTATCAACGACCCCGTAAACGAATGTGGTTACGCCACGCCAGAATCGCTGACCCGGCGAATCGGCACCAGCCTCAGCCGCGGCGCAAGGCCGACGTCGGCGAGCACTTCGAGCGCCTTGCGCTCGTCGTCGAGCAACGTCTCGGGCACGCCGAGCAACACGCTGACGACACAGTCCTGGCATCCGGGACCGCGCACCGCGCAGTCGTCGCAGTCGATCTTCACCGTGCCCATTTGGCTGTCCTCTCGATCGGTGTTGTCCGCACGGTATCGCCAGGCACCGACAGGCAACGCCGAGTAATTGACCCTCCGCGTGGCAACCCGTGGCTGTCGGAGTCAGTGCCTACCTTCAGCGCATGGGGCAGCTGAGCTTCGCGGATGTCGATCCGCTTGCTGATGTCTCGCTGCGGGAGACCACCTTCGTCGTCGTGGATCTGGAAACCACCGGCGGCAGGCCGTCGGGCGAGGGCCACGACGCGATCACCGAGATCGGGGCGGTGAAAGTGCGGGGCGGTGAGGTGCTCGGCGAGCTGGCCACGCTCGTCGACCCTGGCCGCAGCATCCCCCCACAGATCGTTGCCCTCACGGGCATCACCACGGCCATGGTCTGCAACGCCCCGACCATCGATTCGGTGTTGCCATCGTTCCTGGAGTTCTCCCGCGGCGCGGTTCTCGTCGCGCACAACGCCGGCTTCGACATCGGCTTCCTGCGCGCGGCCGCCGAACGCCTCCACATCACCTGGCCCAAGCCCGCTGTGTTGTGCACGGTGAAGCTGGCGCGCCGGGTGCTCACCCGCGACGAGGCCCCAAGCGTGCGGCTGTCCGCCCTGGCCCGGCTGTTCAATGCGACCACCACCCCGACACACCGCGCGCTCGACGACGCCCGCGCGACCGTCGACGTGCTGCACGGCCTGATCGAGCGGGTCGGCAACCAGGGTGTGCACACCTACACCGACCTGCGGTCCTACCTGCCCGATGTGACACCGGCCCAGCGCAGCAAGCGGCATCTGGCGAAGGCGCTGCCGCATTGCCCAGGCGTCTATCTGTTCCGCGGACCGTCGGCCGAGGTACTGTATGTCGGGACGGCCGTGGATCTGCGAAGGCGGGTCGGCCAGTATTTCAACGGCGCCGATCCGCGCACCCGCATCAAGGAGATGGCGTCTCTGGCGACGGCCGTCGATCACGTCGAGTGCGCACACGACCTCGAGGCCGGAGTGCGCGAACTGCGACTGCTCGCCGCGCATGCACCGCCGTACAACCGCCGCTCGAAGTTTCCCCGCCGCTGGTGGTGGGTGGCACTGACAGACGAGGCGTTCCCGCGGTTTTCCACAGTGCGAACACCGAAGCGCAACACCGCAATTGGGCCATTTCGGGCACGCGCCGACGCCGTTGAGACCGCCGCGCTGCTGGCCCGGTTCACCGGCGTACGCACCTGCACCACCCGCCTTGGCCGCTTTTCGCTGCATGCGTGTCCCGAGCGTGAGCTCTCGCCATGCCCCGCGCCGCAGGGCATCACCGGAACCGAATACGCCGCCGCGCCCGCCCGTGCCGTCGAGCTGATCGAAGGCGGCGACAGCCGTGCGCTGGATGCGGTACTCGCGCACATCGCCGACCTGGCCGAGCGCAACCGCTATGAAACTGCCGCCCGCATGCGCGACCACGCCGCCGCGGCCATCGACGTGCTGTGGCGCGGCCAACGGCTGCGGGCGCTGGCCGCAGTCGACGAATTGGTCGCCGCCCGCCCGGACGGCGACGGCGGCTGGCACCTCGCCGTGATCCGGTACGGCCAGCTGGCCGCGGCCGGCAACGCCAGTCGCGGTGTGCCACCCATGCCGGTTATCAACGCCATTTGCGTTGGCGCACAAGCGGTTCTGCCGACGACGGCCCCGCTTGGCGGTGCGCTTGTCGAGGAGACCGCGCTGATTACGCGCTGGCTTGCCCAGCCCGGCGTGCGCATCGTGCGCGCCGAACCAGGATGGGCATCACCGGTCGCGGCGGCGGGACGCTTGGCGCAGTGGGCGGCAACGGCCAGATCCGCCCGCGCGGCGGCCGAACAGAAGCTGGGTTCAGACCTTTTGAGTGAACCCCACCCAACGCGCGAGCAGCTTTTCGGCCGCCCCGGAGTCGATCGCCTCGGCGGCGCGGGCCAGTCCCGACTCCCAGGCGGGCACCCATTTGGCGTCGCTGGCTAGACCCGCGTGAGCCACCATCGCGCCAGCCGCGTTGAGTACGACCGCATCGCGGACCGGACCCTTCGCCCCGCTGAACACCGAACGGACTTCCGCGGCATTGGATTCCGCGTCGCCGCCGACCAACTCGGAGATGTGGGCACGCGCGAACCCGAAGGCCGCCGGATCGAAAGTCAGCCGCTCGACGGTGCCGGCCTGCACCCGCCAGATGGTGCTCGTCGTCGTGGTGGTGAGTTCGTCCAACCCGTCGTCTCCGTGCACCACCAGCACGCTGGACCGGCGGGTGGCGAACACCCCGGCCATCACCTCGGCAAGTTCGCCCCATGCGCAGCCGATCAGGCCTGCTCGTGGTGAGGCCGGATTGGTCAGCGGCCCAAGCAGATTGAAGACCGTCGGCACCCCGATCTCGCGGCGCACCACCCCCGCGTGCCGGTACGACGGATGGAACTGCGGGGCGAACGCGAAGCCGATGCCGACTTCGGCCACGCTGCGGGCGACATCGTCGGGCCCCAGGTCGATGCGCACGCCGAGCGCCTCGAGCGTGTCGGCGCCGCCGGACAGCGACGATGCCGCCCGGTTGCCGTGTTTGATCACCGGAACTCCGGCCGCGGCCACCACGATCGCCGCCATCGTCGAGAGGTTGACGGTGTTTGCCCCGTCGCCGCCGGTGCCGACCACGTCAACGGTGTCGTTGCCGATCATCGCCCCCGGTAGATCGGTCGGCACTCGCCGTGCGTGCTTGAGCATCGTGTCGGCCAGCTCGGTCACCTCACCCGACGTCGGCCGCTTCATTTTCATCGCCACGCCGAAGCCCGCGATCTGCGCGGGAGTCGCCGCGCCGGTCATGATCTGGTCCATCGCCCAGGCGGCCTGTCCACCGAGCAGCGCCTGACCTGTGGTCAAGCGGCCGAGAACCTGGGGCCACGTCGGAGCGTCGGAAGAAGTCACCCGCCGATTATCACTAATTGCCTGACCCGGGTGGAGTTCAACAACTACAAAGCGTCATACTTGCTCCTGTGACGAGCGCTGTAGGGACCTCGGGAACCGCCATCACGTCGCGAGTACATTCGCTGAACCGGCCCAATATGGTCAGTGTCGGCACCATTGTCTGGCTGTCCAGCGAGCTGATGTTCTTTGCTGGGCTGTTCGCGATGTATTTCACGGCACGTGCCCAGGCCGCAGGTGACTGGCCTCCGCACCCCACCGAGCTGAACCTGTATCAGGCCGTGCCGGTGACGCTGGTGCTGATCGCCTCGTCGTTCACGTGCCAGATGGGTGTGTTCGCCGCCGAGCGCGGCGACGTGTTCGGGCTGCGGCGCTGGTACTTCATCACGTTCTTGATGGGCGCGTTCTTCGTCGGCGGCCAGGCCTACGAGTACTACCACCTGGTCTCCCACGGAACGACCATTCCGGGCAGCGCCTACGGCTCGGTGTTCTACCTGGCGACCGGGTTCCACGGCCTGCACGTCATCGGCGGTCTGATCGCGTTCATCTTCCTGCTCGCGCGCACCACGATGAGTAAGTTCACCCCGGCGCAGGCCACCGCGGCGATCGTCGTCTCGTACTACTGGCATTTCGTCGACATCGTGTGGATTGCGCTGTTCGCCACCATCTACTTCGTCCGATGATCAGCTCGCTGATGTGTCCGATGATCAGCTCGCTGATGTGTCCGCTAATCGGGTCTCGCCGATGCGTCCGTTTAGAAGGAGTTCGATGACCGACAAGTCCCGCGGAGCCGGACGGCCGGCGACATTGAACCGCCGTCGGCTGCGCCGGCGTCTATCGGCAGCACTGCTGCTGCTGGTCGGACTGGCAGTCGCCGGTGGCCTGGCGGCCACCCTCACCCCCACACCCCAGGTCGCGGTCGCCGACGAGTCGTCGTCGGCGTTGCTGCGCACCGGCAAGCAGCTGTTCGACACCTCGTGTGTCAGCTGCCACGGCGTCAACCTGCAAGGCGTGCCGGACCGCGGGCCCAGCTTGATCGGCGTCGGTGAGGCGGCCGTCTACTTCCAGGTGTCGACCGGCCGGATGCCCGCGATGCGCGGTGAGGCTCAGGCGGCCCGCAAGCCACCGATCTTCGACGAGTCGCAGATCGACGCGCTTGGCGCCTACGTGCAGGCCAACGGCGGTGGCCCAACGGTTCCCCGCGATAACAACGGGGCCATCGCCCAGCATTCCCTGCTCGGCTCCGATGTGGCCCGCGGCGGCGACCTGTTCCGGCTCAACTGCGCGTCGTGCCACAACTTCACCGGCAAGGGCGGCGCGCTGTCATCGGGCAAGTACGCACCCGACCTCTCGGAGGCCGAGCCCGCGCAGATCTACACCGCGATGTTGACCGGTCCGCAGAACATGCCGAAGTTCTCCGACCGGCAGCTCTCCCCTGAACAGAAGAAGGACATCGTGGCCTATGTCCGGATGGCGACCGAGGCGCCTGACCCGGGCGGCTACGGCCTTGGCGGCTTCGGACCGTCGTCGGAGGGCATGGCGATGTGGATTATCGGCATCGTGGCCGTCATCGGCGCGGCGCTGTGGATCGGAGCGCGGGCATGAGCGAAACGTCAGACATCAAGGGCACCGACACCGCGGGCCAGCAGGGCGCGCCCGGGCAGCCGACCGACGCTGAACTTGCTTCGATGTCCCGTGAGCAGCTCGTCGACCTGGGCGGCAAGCTCGACGGCGTCGACACCGTCTTCAAGGAAGACCGCTGGCCGGTCGCCGGTACCAAGGCCGAGAAGCGCGCCGAGCGTTCGGTTGCGTATTGGCTTCTGCTGGGCGGACTTTCGGGTCTGGCACTGTTGCTGATCTTCTTGTTCTGGCCGTGGGAGTACAAGGGCGGCGGCGATCCGGGACACTGGTGGTACGACCTGGCCACCCCGCTTTACGGCTTGACCTTCGGGCTGTCGATTCTGGCGATCGGCATCGGTGCGGTGTTGTTCCAGAAGAAGTTCATCCCCGAGGAGATCTCGATCCAGGAACGCCACGACGGCGCATCTCCCGAGATCCACCGCAAAACCGTCGCGGCCAACCTGACTGATGCGTTGGAGTTGTCAACCATCAAGCGGCGCAAGCTGATTGGCCTTTCGCTTGGCGTCGGCCTTGGTGCCTTCGGCCTCGGCACGCTAGTCGCATTCATGGGTGGGCTGATCAAGAACCCGTGGAAGCCGGTGGTGCAGACGGCGGACGGCAAGAAGGCCGTGCTGTGGACGTCGGGTTGGACCCCGCGATTCAAGGGCGAAACCATCTACATGGCCCGCGCGACCGGCAGGCCCGGCGAATCGCCATTCGTGAAGATGCGCCCTGAAGACATCGACGCCGGTGGCATGGAGACGGTGTTCCCGTGGCGCGAGTCCGACGGCGACGGCACCACTGTCGAGTCACACGAACGGCTTTCGGAGATCGCGATGGGTGTGCGCAACCCGGTGATGCTGATCCGCATCAAGCCGGTCGACATGCCCAGAGTGGTCAAGCGCAAGGGCCAGGAAAGCTTCAACTTCGGCGAGCTGTTCGCGTTCACCAAGGTGTGCTCGCACTTGGGTTGCCCCTCTTCGCTTTACGAGCAACAGACCTATCGAATCCTCTGCCCGTGCCACCAGTCGCAGTTCGACGCGTTGCACTTCGCGAGGCCCATATTCGGTCCGGCTGCGCGCGCTTTGGCGCAGCTGCCCATCACCATTGATCAAGACGGGTACCTGGTTGCCAACGGTGACTTCATCGAACCCGTCGGACCGGCATTCTGGGAGCGCAAGTCATGAGTCCGACATTGCCGAAGCCGAATCTGGCTGAAATCGCTGCCGCACAAGGCGATGCGATCGATTCGCGGTATCACCCCTCGGCGGCGGTGCGTCGCCAGCTGAACAAGGTATTTCCCACCCATTGGTCCTTCCTGCTGGGTGAGATCGCACTGTATTCGTTCATCGTGCTGTTGATCACCGGCGTGTACCTGACGCTGTTTTTCGACGCGTCGATGGCCGAGGTCACCTACAACGGCGTGTATCAGCCGCTGCGCGGTGTCGAGATGTCCAAGGCCTTCGCCTCCACCCTCGACATCAGTTTCGAGGTGCGCGGCGGTCTGTTCGTCCGGCAGGTTCACCACTGGGCGGCGCTGATGTTCTCCGCGGCGATCATGGTGCACCTTGCCCGCATCTTCTTCACCGGCGCCTTCCGGCGGCCGCGTGAAGCCAACTGGGTGATCGGCTCGTTGCTGTTGATCCTGTCGATGTTCGAGGGGTACTTCGGCTACTCGCTGCCCGACGACCTGCTGTCCGGCATCGGCCTGCGCGCCGCGCTGTCCTCGATCACGATGGGCATTCCGGTGGTCGGCACCTGGATGCACTGGGCGCTGTTCGGTGGCGACTTCCCGTGCGGCGGGGTGGGATACCAGTGCTCCGCGGACGGTGTGCTGTTGCCCCGGATGTACGCGCTGCACATCCTGTTGATCCCCGGAATCATCCTGGCGCTCATCGGTGTTCACCTTGCTCTGGTGTGGTTCCAGAAGCACACCCAGTTCCCCGGCCCCGGCCGCACCGAGCGCAACGTCGTCGGCGTCCGGGTGATGCCGGTCTTCGCCGTCAAGTCCGGCGCGTTCTTCGCGATGACCACCGGCATCCTCGGCCTGATGGGCGGCCTGCTGCAGATCAACCCGATCTGGCAGTTAGGCCCCTACAAGCCATCCCAGGTGTCGGCAGGAAGCCAGCCCGACTTCTACATGATGTGGACCGAGGGCCTGGCCCGTATCTGGCCGCCGTGGGAGTTCTATCCGTTCGGCCACACCATCCCCGCCGTCGTCGGCGTGGCGGTGGGCATGGGCCTGGTGTTCACCCTGCTGATCGCCTACCCGTTCATCGAGCAGAAGGTGACCGGCGACAGGGCTCACCACAATCTGTTGCAACGACCGCGAGATGTGCCGGTGCGCACCGCGATCGGTGCGATGGCGATCGCGTTCTATATGGTGCTGACTCTGGCGGCGATGAACGATGTCATCGCGTGGAAGTTCCACATCTCCCTCAATGCGACGACGTGGATCGCACGCATCGGCATGGTGGTGCTGCCGGCGATCGTCTACTACATCGCCTACCGGTGGTGTGTCGGCCTGCAACGCAGCGACCGTGCGGTGCTCGAGCACGGCATCGAGACCGGCATCATCAAGCGCCTACCGCATGGCGCCTACATCGAGCTGCACCAGCCGCTCGGACCGGTCGATGAGCATGGCCATCCGATTCCGTTGGAGTACCAGGGCGCAGCGGTGCCCAAGCGGATGAACAAGCTGGGCTCGGCCGGCGCGCCGGGTAGCGGCAGCTTCCTGACCGCCGACCCGCTCTCCGAGAACGAGGCGTTGACGGAAGCCGCGCATGCGTCAGAACGCAAGGCGCTCACCGCATTGCGTGAGCACCAGGAGCGCAACGGCTCCGGTAACGGCCAGACGAACGGCCACCACTAGAGGCCTAGGTTGGTGTTCGTGGGTTATTGCGCCAACAACGCGCGCAGCTCGCGCAAATAGAACCACGGGATCGCGGGCATCCCCAACGTGACGATGCCGGCGAGGATGTAGAGCGCCCACGCGACCGCGTTGTGGTCAACGGCCATCAGATAAGTCGCGATGCCGATGGCGACCATCGCGACACCCATCGCGATCGCAATGACCACGGCGCACCGCAGCCAAAGCTGGTCCACCGCAGCCGCCAGCGGATTTGGCTGCGGACGAATGGCCTCACGCGTGGGATAGCTGAGGCCGGCGGAAGTCGTCGCGCCGATTCGGATCTTCTCCGTCGGGGCCTCAGCACCACGCGCCGGAGCGGCCGGGGCGGCCCGCATCGGGGCTCGCGCACGCGGCGGCGGCTCTTCGAGCGCAGCGCGGCGCGCCCGCAGCAGCAGCGGCACCGCGCCGATGATCACCACGGCGGAGATCGCGATCACGACATACAGCAGCCAAGGGGTGTCGGACTCCCCCGTGGACTGCGCATGCCCGTTTCCCAGGTCGACGAGCGCCACCGTCGCCGCGACTCCCGCGCCAAGGGCGATCAGCCAGACGGCGGCGCAGGCACCAAGCAAAATGCGGTCGGTGCGGTCGAATTCGGCGGTATCCAGGCCGGTACGCAACCGCGAACGGCCCGCGGTGGTGGGGTCTTCAGGCATCAGCAGCTTGTCTGCGCGGCATTGTTGGTATTCGACGAGAGCACCGTGCCGTCACTCGTCGTGATCGAGCAATTGAGCCGGCTCACCAGGAACAGGCTCGACGCCTGCACCGAGCCGACTTCGGACTGCGAGATCGGCGTCACCGTCAGCGACCACGGAATGTACACATTGCGCTGGGTGCGACTGCGGCCCGAGGCGTCGATGTAGGTGACGGTGATGATGTCACCGGGCGCCTTCGTGCCAGTGACCGAATAGGTGACCTGTCGCGGCCCCGCCGGGGTGGTCGACGTCGGCGGGGGTGGTGGCGCAGCCGTGGTCGCAGGTGGAGGCGGAGGCGGCGCCTCGGCCGCCGGCGGAGGGGGCGGCGGCGACGGCTCCTGCGTCACCGTGACGGTCTCCGGCGGGGGCGGCGGTGGCGCCTGCGTCGTCGGCGGTGGCGGCGGTGGAGGCGGCGGGGTCGTCGTGGTGATCTCGTCCTGCACTGGCGGCGGTGGGCTCGTGGTCGTCGCGGGGGTCGCGAGGTTGTTGGTGTCGGTCCGGGTCACCAGCACCGACACGGAGGCGACGAGCGCGATTGCGGCGACAATGGCTGCCACGCCGACCACCCACGGCCAGCGCGGGGGGCGCTCCGGGTCGACCAGTTCGGGGGCTGGGTTATAGCTGTCGTAGTCGTAGAGCGACGAGTCCGCGGGCACGTAGGGGCCGCTGGTGAACTGTTCGGACTCCGGCGCGGAATAGGCCTGCGAGTAGAACTCCGTTTCACCGGTCTCGGGTGCCGCCGACTGGTCCGGGATGGACTTGTCGCCCGGCTCCTGACCTGGGGCGAATTCCGCCCCTTCGTCCGATCCTGGGGGCCCGCTCATTACGCCTATCCTTCTCGACTACATCTGCGGCGCGGTTGACCGTGCCCCGGCAACACTACCCAAAGCGACCGCGTGAACGAATCTCACAGCGCGGTTAGCGGGCGAACTGTTGTCCCGATTGTGACCTTTTGGGGTCAGTGCTTTTCAGGGCCGGTGTAGTACTCGAAGACCAGGCCCGCGGCCGTCGAAAGCACGAAGCAGACGCCCGCCGCGATCAGCCAGGGCAGCCACAGTGCGACGCCGACGGCGGTGACCGACGCGGACAGCGCAATGGCCACCGGCCACCAGCTGTGCGGGCTGTAGAAGCCCAGCTCGCCGGCGCCGTCACTGATCTCCGCGTCCTCGTAGTCCTCGGGCCGGGTGTCGAGCCTGCGGGCCACGAACCGGAAGAACGTCCCGGTGATCAAGGTCAGGCCGGACGTCAACACCAGCGCGGTGGTGCCCGCCCACTCCACGCCGCCGTACTGGAACATCGCGGTCAGCACCGCATACACCACCGCCGCGAGGATGAAGAACGCTGTCAGGAACTCGAACAATCTGGCTTCGATGTGCATCTGATGTCCCTACTTGCTGGCTTGCGCTGGCACGCCGGCCTGTTCACCCCGGCGAGTATCGAACGGATGCGTGGTGATCGCGGTCGGCGACTGATTGATGGCCTGCAGCGCCTCGGCGTTGGTCTTGCCGGCCATGCGCTGCTGCAGATAGGCCTTGAAGTCGTTGGGCTCCACCACGCGCACCTCGAAATTCATCATCGAGTGGTAGGTGCCGCACATCTCCGCGCACCGGCCGACGAACGCACCGGTCTTGTTGATCTCGCTGACCTGGAAGACGTTGTCGGAGTGATTCGCCTTCGGATCGGGCATCACGTCGCGCTTGAACAGGAACTCCGGCACCCAGAACGCGTGAATCACGTCGGCCGAGGCGATCTGGAACTCGATGCGCTTGCCGGTGGGCAGCACCAGGATTGGAATCTCGGTGGAGCTGCCCAGTGTCTCGACCTTGTCGAAGTTCAGGTACTGACGGTCCTCGGGGTTGAGCCCGCGCACGGCGCCGACGATTTCCTCGCCGTGCTTGTCGACACCCTCGGGCTTCGACAGCATCGCCTTCTTACGCTCGGGGTCGGCGCCGTCGTAGGTGAAGGTGCCGTCGCCGAAGTTGATCTTCTGGTAGCCGAACTTCCAGTTCCACTGGAATGCGGTGACGTCGATCACGACCTCGGGATTGGGGTCCTTGTGCAACATCTTCTCCTGCACCACCACGGTGAAGTAGAAGAGCACAGAGATGATCAGGAACGGCGTGACGGTGAGCACCAGCTCCAGCGGCATGTTGTAGCCGAACTGGCGCGGCAGCTCCGTGTCGCCCTTCTTGTGGCGGTGAAACGCCGAACTCCAGAAGATCAGGCCCCAGACGATCACACCGACGACGAGCGCCGCGATCAGTGAGCCGATCCAGAGCTCCCGGTTCACATGCGCTTCGGGCGTGATGCCTTCGGGCCACCCCAGGCCGGCCACCTCAGACCAGCTGCACCCGCTGAGCAGCACAGCCGTGCCACCCAGGACGACTGACAACGCCAACACCTTCAGGCGGCGAGGTGCCACGTCGGAGCCTCCTACGAAGTCGGTGGACCAGGCGAATACTACGCAGCGTAGACCACCGCCAGGTGCCGGTCTCACTACACCTCAGCATTCGGCATACTGGCCCGGTGTGCGGACTGCTGGCCCTGCTGACCGACCCGTCCGCTGACGTCACGGACGCGCTGGTCGACGCCGTCTCCGGCGCCTCGCACCTCATGCGCCACCGCGGTCCGGACGAACCGGGCACCTGGTCCGATGACCACGTCGTGTTGGGCTTCAACCGGCTGTCGATCATCGACATCGCGCACAGTCATCAACCGTTGCGCTGGGGCCCCGAGGAGTCTCCGGACCGCTATGTGCTCGTCTTCAACGGCGAGATCTACAACTACCTGGAATTACGCGAAGTATTGCGCTCCGATTTCGGCGCCGTGTTTCACACCGACGGTGACGGCGAGGCCATCGTCGCGGCCTACCACTACTGGGGCACCGACGCGCTGACCCGGCTTCGCGGTATGTTCGCGTTCGCACTGTGGGACACCTTCGAGCAGGAAATGCTCTGCGCGCGTGATCCTTTCGGGATCAAGCCGCTGTTCATGGCGACGGGTTCCGGCGGCACGGTGGTGGGCAGCGAGAAGAAGTGCCTACTGGACCTGGCGGCGGCGATAGGAATCGACGACGCCCTCGATCCCAGGGCCGTGCAGCACTACACGGTGCTGCAGTACGTGCCCGAACCCGAGACGCTGCACCGCGGCATCAGGCGGCTGGAATCCGGGAGCTATGCCCGTGTGCGGCAGGGCAAGCCACCGGAAGTGACCCGTTACTTCACCCCGCGGTTCGCTGCTGTGCCGTTCGTGAACGGAAGTCAGCAGGGCCGCTACGACGAGATCACCTCGGTGCTGGAGGATTCGGTCGCCAAGCACATGCGGGCCGACGTGACGGTCGGCGCGTTCTTATCGGGTGGCATCGACTCCACCGCGATCGCGGCGCTGGCGATGCGGCACAACCCGAGGCTGATCACCTTCACCACCGGTTTCGAGCGGGAGGGCTTCTCCGAGGTCGACGTCGCGGTGGCCTCGGCCGAGGCAATCGGCGCACGACATGTGACGAAGGTGGTCAACCAGGCCGAGTTCGTCGCCGCCCTGCCCAAAATCGTCTGGTATCTGGACGAACCCGTCGCCGACCCGGCTCTGGTACCGCTGTATTTCATTGCCCGCGAGGCGCGCAAACACGTCAAGGTGGTGCTGTCCGGTGAAGGCGCCGACGAGCTGTTCGGCGGCTACACCATTTACCGGGAACCGTTGTCGCTGAAGCCTTTCGACCTCCTGCCGCGGCCGGTTCGCCGGTCGCTTGGCAAGGCGTCCAAGCCATTGCCGGAGGGCATGCGCGGCAAGAGCCTGCTGCACCGCGGCTCGCTGACCCTCGAAGAGCGCTACTACGGCAACGCGCGCAGCTTCTCCGACGCCCAATTGCGCGCGGTGCTGCCGGGCTTCCGCGAAGAATGGACGCACACCGACATCACCGCGCCGGTCTACGCCACCTCCGACGGGTGGGACCCGGTGGCGCGCATGCAGCACATCGACCTGTTCACCTGGCTGCGCGGCGACATCCTGGTCAAGGCCGACAAGATGACGATGGCCAATTCACTCGAACTGCGGGTGCCCTTCCTGGATCCCGAGGTGTTCGCGGTCGCATCCCGGCTGCCGGCTGATCAGAAAATCACAAGGGCCACAACGAAATTCGCACTGCGCAAGGCGCTGGAGCCCATAGTTCCCGCCCATGTGCTGAACCGGCCCAAGCTGGGCTTCCCCGTCCCGATCCGACACTGGCTGCGCGCCGGCGAATTGATGGACTGGGCGTATGCCATCATCGCCGCGTCACAGGCAGGCGAGCATGTCGACCTTGCGGCGGTGCGGGCCATGCTTGATGAACACCGGACCGGCGCAAGCGATCACAGCCGAAGGCTGTGGACGGTGCTGATCTTCATGTTGTGGCACGCCATCTTCGTCGAGCACAGTGTGACGCCACAGATCAGCGAGCCGACCTACCCCGTCCAGCTCTAAAGGGCTGCGCCGATCTCCGCGCCTGCCTCGGGACCGTAGGCGTCGGACAACCGCTTCACGGCAGCTTCCTTGTCCCACGTCCACTCCTGCGGACCTGGTGCCTCCAGCACCAGCGTGGCGACCATCGATGCGAGCTGCGCGGACCGCTCGAGGCTCAGCCCGGCGCTGCGGCCGGTGAGGAAGCCGGCACGGAACGCGTCGCCGATACCGGTCGGATCGTCCTTGTGGGTCTCGGGCACAACGTCGACGTGGACGAAGGTGCCGTCGCGGCCGACGATGTCGACACCCTTCTCCCCCAACGTCGTGATGCGCATTTCGATCTGGCGCATCACCTCTGCCTCCGACCACTCGGACTTCTGCAGCAGCAGGTCCCATTCGTAGTCGTTGGTGAACAGGTAGGTCGCCCCGTCGATCAGCTGGCGGATCTGCTCGGCAGACAGCCGGGCGAGTTGCTGGCTGGGATCGGCGGCGAACGCAAGACCCAGCTTGCGGCACTCCTCGGTGTGCAGGAACATGGCGTCAGGGTCGTTGGCGCCGATGATCACCAGATCGGTTGCGCCCGTTCGTGATACGACGTCTGCCAGCTTGATGTTGCGGGCCTCCGACATCGCCCCCGGGTAAAAGGAGGCCAGCTGCGCCATCACCTCATCGGTGGTGCAGACGAATCGCGCGGTGTACGCCGAGTCGGAGATCAGCACGCTGTCGCAGTCCACGCCGTGCGCCGTCAGCCACTGCCGGTAGTCCTCGAAGTCCTTGCCAGCGGCGCCGACCAGTGCGACGTCTCCGCCGAGCACGCCGATCGCGAACGCCATGTTGCCCGCCACGCCGCCGCGGTGGATGACCAGATCATCGACGAGGAAGCTCAACGACACCTTCTGCAGGTGATCGGGCAGGAGCTGCTCGCTGAACCGGCCCGGAAAACGCATGAGATGGTCGGTCGCAATCGATCCGGTCACCGCAATGGTCACGAAACGTCACCCTTCATTTATTAAACCGTCTAGATAATCTTACCCAGGGGATGCTCGCAGGCAGTGCGCTAACCTGCCTACAAGTGCCCGCCCGGTCACTGTAGACAGGCAAATTCCTCAACACATCTCGGGGGAGCAAATATATGACTGGCCAGTACCCGCCCGAATACGGCGCTGGACCGGTCGGCCCGCAAAGGTATCCCCCGCAGCCTTATCCCGAAAATGTGCCGTCGCCCTATCCTGCGATGCTGCCACCGCCGTTGCGATATCCGAAACGGCGCTGGTGGCCGATCGTCGCGGTGGTGGCGGCGGTTGTTGTGGTCGCAGCATTAATCGGCGCAATTGTTTTCGCGTCGCGCAATGACAACGCCTCCGGCCACACGGCGTTGACCGACGCGTCGGTCAAGGCCGCGATCCAGGAGTATCTGAATGCGCTGTCGAAGGGCGACGATCAAACCGTCGCGCGCCACACGTTGTGCGGGCTGTACGACGCGGTCAAGGAGCACCGCTCAGATCTCGCGCTGGCCAGCCTCAGCAGCGACGCGTTCCGGAAGCAGTACAGCCAAGCCGAGGTGACGTCGATCGACAAGATGGTGCTGTTGTCGCCCAATCAGGCGCAGGTGCTGTTCACCATGAAAGTGGCTCCCGCGAGCGGGTCGACCCGCACCCAAGCGCCAAAAGACGAGGAACAACAGGCCGTCGCTCAGGTGCTGGCTCAGGACAACGAGACCCTGGTGTGTTCGTACCTGCCGCGGACGGCCGGTCAGTACTGAATCAGTTGAACGAGTCGCCGCAGGCGCAGGAGCCGGTGGCGTTCGGGTTGTCGATGGTGAAGCCCTGCTTCTCGATGGTGTCGACGAAGTCGATCGTGGCGCCCTGGATGTAAGGGGCGCTCATCCGGTCAACAGTGAGCTTGACGCCGCCGAACTCCGAAATCAGGTCACCGTCTAGGGAGCGGTCATCGAAGAAGAGGTTGTAGCGCAGGCCGGCGCACCCGCCCGGTTGGACGGCAATGCGCAGCGCCAGGTCGTCACGACCTTCCTGATCCAGCAGCGCCTTGGCCTTGGCGGCGGCGGCGTCGGTGAGGATTGCGCCGTGGGTGCTGGTGGCCGTCTCGTCCTGAACAGTCATTACATCTCCCCTGTGCATGTTCGTGGGTAGACCGTTGGGTCCACTCCTTCAACGGTACCTTGTTTCGGCCCTATTCCCGATTTATCCCCAGGTCGTCGCGGTCACCTGGGCCAACTCTTCGAGTTGGTTAGCCGCATCGGAGATGGCCAGTTTCACAGACCCCGCGTGGTCGGTGATGGAGTAGGCGGCCGCGATGCCGGCGTCGGCCAGCGCCGCCTCGTCGAGGGTGACCTGGCCTGCGAGCACCAGCACCGGGATCTGATGCGACCGCGCGCCCGCGGCCAGCGCGCTGACCACCTTGCCGTGCAACGATTGGTCGTCGAATCGGCCTTCGCCCGTGATCACCAGCTCGGCGGCGGCGATGTCGTCGGCCAGCCGGGTGTGTTCGGCGATGATCGCGGCGCCGGATTCGCGTCGGCCGCCCAGCGCGAGCAACCCGGCGCCGATGCCTCCCGCTGCCCCCGCACCCCGTTCCTCGCTGACGGGGCGACCCGCCGCCGCGTTGAGTTGCACCGCCCAGTCACTGAGTCGCTGCTCGAGGACGCGCACGGTGTCGGGGTCGGCGCCCTTCTGCGGTCCGAATACCGCCGCGGCGCCCATCGGCCCGAGCAGCGGGTGCTCGACGTCGGTGGCGGCAATGAGTTCGACGTCCGCCAGCAGCTCGCGACCCTTCGCGAGCCCGCCAAGCTCCTCGATCAGGCCCCGCCCGCCGTCGGTGCAGCTGCTGCCGCCCAGCCCGACGACGATGCGCCCTGCGCCGGCTGCCACTGCCGCCGCGATCAGCTGACCGACGCCGCGACTGTGCGCGGCCAGCGCGGTCTGCACGGTCGGCGGGCCGCCCAGCAGGCCCAGCCCGCAGGTCTGTGCGCATTCGATGTAGGCCGTCCGCGGCGGGTCCGGGTCGAGCACCCACTCCGCGGACACCTCGTCGGTCAGTGGTCCTCTGACGCGCAGGGTGTGCACCTCGCCGACCCGGCCCGCCAGCACGCCGACGAAGCCAGGGCCGCCGTCGGACTGGGGGGCCAGCGTCAGCGCATCGTCGGGGCGGCCGCGCCGCCAACCGTGTGCAATCGCCTCGGCGGCCTCGACCGCTGTGAGGCTGTCGCCGTAGCAGTCGGGCGCGATCAACACATGCACCACGGCAGACTAATCTGGCACCCGTGAAGCTGCTGGGCCGCAAGAAAGACAACTCGGACTTGGACAAGGCCGCCGACGAGGCCGACTCCGCGGTCGACGCGACCCCGCAGCGCGCCGGTACGGCTCCCAAGGGCAGGCCGACCCCGAAACGCGACCAAGGTAAGCGTGGCCCGATCGCGCCCGCCCCGATGACCGCCGCGGAAGCGCGCAAGCGCCGCAAGGAGACGGGCGCGAAGCTCACTCGCGAGGAGAAAAAGGCAGCCAGCACCGCACGCCGTGCCGACATGGCCGAACGCCGCGAAAAAATGATGGCGGGCGAGGACGCCTACCTGCTGCCGCGCGACAAGGGCCCGGTGCGCCGCTTCGTTCGTGACGTGGTGGACTCGCGCCGAAATCTGCTCGGGCTGTTCATGCCCGCGGCACTGGGCTTGATCTTCATCATGCTGTCGGTCCCGTCGCCCGCGGTGCAGCTACCGCTCTCGTTCGCCATGCCGGTACTCATCGTCATCATGCTGATCGACGCCTTGTTCCTTGGCCGCAAGGTGAACAAGCTCGTCGACACAAAGTTCCCCGATAACACCGAAAGTGGTTGGAAGCTCGGCTTTTACGCCGCCAGCCGGGCCTCGCAATTGCGCCGGATGCGCGCGCCGCGGCCGCAGGTCAATCGCGGCGACAGTGTCTCTTGATGCCGCCTGACCGCCCCGTGCGCACACTGGTGCTCGGGGGTATCAGGTCGGGTAAATCGCGGTGGGCGGAAACGGCTATCGCCGATTCGGCCGGCGCCGGGCAGCAGGTGTGTTACCTGGCCACCGGCGCCGCGCCCGATGATGACGCCGACTGGTCGGCGCGCATCGCGGCCCATCGGGCCCGCCGCCCATCGCATTGGTCGACGGTCGAAACACCCGACGTGGCAAGGCAATTGCGTGCGCAGGCCGCGACGCCGACGCTCGTCGATGACATGGGTGGTTGGCTGACAGCGGCGATGGACCGCCGCGACGCATGGACTGTGGGCTCGGTGACGGCCGACGTGGCTGACCTGATCGACGCGGTCGACGCATTCGGCGCACCACTGGCACTTGTCAGCCCCGAAGTCGGGCTGACGGTTGTCCCGCCCACGGCGTCGGGCCGTCGGTTCGCCGACGAGCTGGGCAGCCTCAATCAACAGTTGGCAACCCTGTGCGACCAGGTGGTGCTCGTCGTCGCCGGGCAACCCCTGACCGTGAAGGCTGCCTCGTGACCGAGTTCACCATCACCCCGCCCGATGCTGAGGTGGCCGCCGCGGCGCGCACCCGCCAGGACCGGCTGACCAAGCCGCCCGGTTCGCTCGGCAGGCTCGAGGACCTGTCGGTGTGGGTGGCGTCGTGTCAGGGAGTGTGTCCCCCGCGGCAGTTCCAACGCCCGCGGGTCGTCGTGTTCGCCGGCGACCACGGCGTCACCTCCTCGGGCGTTTCCGCCTATCCGGCAGAAGTCACCGCGCAAATGGTGGCCAACTTCGACGCGGGCGGCGCCGCGATCAACGTGCTCGCCGAGACGGCCGGGGCGAGCGTGCGGGTGGTCGACATCTCGGTGGATGCGGCCGAGCCGCTGTCGCCCTCGATCGGTGCGCACAAGGTGCGCCGTGGCAGCGGCAACATCGCGGTCGAGGATGCGCTGTCCGCCGAGGAAGCGGCAGCCGCTATCGAGGCCGGCCGGACCATCGCCGATGAGGAAGTCGATTCCGGGGCCGACCTGTTGATCGCGGGCGATATGGGAATCGGAAACACCACGGCAGCAACCACTTTGATCGCTGCACTGACAAGCTCCGAGCCCGTCGCCGTCGTCGGAAGAGGCACCGGTATCGACGATGCGGGCTGGGCACGTAAGACCGCCGCAATCCGCGACGCGCTGTACCGGGCCCGCGGACTTGCGTCGGATCCTGTTGGGCTGCTGCGGGTTTGCGGTGGCGCAGACTTCGCCGCGATGGCAGGGTTCTGCGCTCAGGCCGCGGTGCGCCGCACACCGGTGTTGCTCGACGGCGTGGTGGTGACCGCTGCCGCGTTGGTGGCCGACCGGTTGGCGCCCGGTGCGCGGCGGTGGTGGCAGGCCGGGCACCGGTCCACCGAACCGGCGCACACGCTCGCGCTGCAGCACCTCGACCTCGAGCCAATCATCGACATGGGGATGCGGCTGGGCGAAGGCACGGGAGCCGCGGTCGCGCTGCCGATCTTGCGCGCAGCCGTCGCCGCGCTGGCGTCGATGGCCACCTTCGACGAGGCGGGCGTCAGCACGTGATCCGTTCGGTCACAGGCGCATTCGCGTTTGCGACCGTCCTGCCGATACGCAGCTCGGCCGGCGTCAGCCGCGGCGTCATCACTGCGTTGCCGGTCGTCGGCGTCGCGCTCGGGGCGCTGGCAGGCGGTGTCGTCTGGGTATCGGCGTTGGGATTCGGCGCCGGCAACGCGCTTGGCGGGGCGCTCGCGGTCGCCGTCCTGCTGCTCGCCACGCGCGGCCTGCACATCGACGGGCTGTCCGACACCGTCGACGCACTGGGTTGTTATGGACCGCCGGAACGCGCACTGCAGGTGATGCGCGACGGTTCGGCCGGGCCGTTCGGCGTGGCCGCCGTGGTGATCGCGATCCTGCTGCAGACGCTGGCATTTACGCATCTGGGTGTGCTCGCGGTGGTCGTCGCTGTCACCGCGGGCCGGGTTGCCGCCGTCACGGCCTGCAGGCGCTCGGTGCCTGCGGCGCAGGGCAGTTCGCTTGGCGCGTACGCAGCGGGCACGCAACCGGTCGCGGTGGCACTGCTCTGGGTCATCGCGACCGCAGCGCTGGCGGCGCTTGCCGATCCGCGCCGCTGGCAGGGGCCGGTGGCGGTACTCGTCGCGGTCGCCTGCGGTGTGGCGCTGGTCGCGCACTGCGTGCACCGATTCGGGGGCATCACGGGCGACGTGTTGGGCGCTGCGATCGAGGTGACGACGACGGTGGCCGCTGTCGGACTGGCCGTCAGCGCCGGATAGCTCGGGTAGTGTTGCGGTGCCACCGAATTCGTGGCATCGGGCCACGAAGGGACTACTGTGAGCACGTTGTCGGTAGATCTGCGCACGCTGAGTTACGAAGCATTCATCTACTTCTATCCGTTGGTGACCATGGACGTCACCCGGAAGCAATTCGTCAACACCCCGGAGGGCACAAAGCCGGGCTTCGGGCCTGCCAACACGTTCCACCACATCCGTGAATATCCGGACGCCGATTTTCGCGCCGTGGTGCGGGCCGAATTTCGACACGTTGTACTCGTCGGCGTTCCTGGACCTGACCTCGGGGCCGGTGGTGCTGAGCGCACCCGACACCGACGATCGGTACTACCTGCTGCCGATGCTCGACATGTGGACCGACGTCTTCGCCAGCCCGGGTAAACGCACCACGGGCACCGGTGAGCAGCAGTTCGTCGTCGTCGGACCCGGCGAGCCCGGCGAACTGCCCGCAGGGATACCGGTGCTCAACGCGCCCACCCCATACGTGTGGATCATCGGCCGCACGCAGACCAACGGTCCCGACGACTACGCCGCCGTGAACAAGGTGCAGGACGGATTTTCGATCACCCCGCTTCGCGAAAGCCCGGCGCAGTCCATCGATTCCAGCGTTGACGTCACCACCGAGCCATTGCGGGTGGTCAACGGCATGCACGCGCGACTACCTGGCTCGTGCGGCAGACCTGATGACGGTCAACCCGCCGCACTCGACCGACTTCTCCATGCTGGCGCGCCTGCGCCACCTCGGGATCGACGCGGGTAAACCTTTTGACGCCAACCGTTTCGACGCAGCGCAGCGGACGGAGATCCAGGCAGGCAAGGATGACGCCCTCGCCGCGCTGCTGGCCGCAGCTCCTACCCTCGCGCCCAGTGTCAACGGCTGGATGACGTTGACGGACACCGTCGGGGTGTACGGGAATGCGTACCTGCGGCGCGCGGTCGTGGCTCTGGTCGGCCTCGGCGCCAACCAACCCGAGGACGCGGTTTACCCGCTTCTGACCGCGGACGCCGACGGCCAACCGTTGGCCGGAGAGCACAACTACGTCATCCACTTCGAGGCTGACGAACTGCCACCCGCCCACGCGTTCTGGTCGGTGACGATGTACGACGCAGAGGGCTACCAGGTGGCCAACGAGCTGAACCGGTTCGCCATCGGCGATCGAAACGCGTTGACCTACAACGCTGACGGGTCGCTGGATTTGTACCTGCAACACGGCAGCCCCGGTCCCGACCGTGAATCGAACTGGCTGCCCGCGCCGTTGGGACCATTGGGCGTGACGACGCGGCTCTACGCGCCCAAGCGTGAAGTCGTCGACGGCCGGTGGCACCCGCCAGCGGGCCGCAAGATCGGCTAGGAGAGGCGCGCCATCCAGCCGTGCGTGTCGGCGAACGTGCCGCGCTGTATGCCGGTCAACGTGTCACGCAGGGCCATGGTGATCTCGCCGGGCCCGCCGTCGGCGATGGTGAATTCGCCGTCGCCGTACTTGACCCTGGCGACAGGGGTGATCACCGCGGCGGTGCCGCACGCGAACACCTCGGTGATCTCACCTGCCGCGACCTTCTTCTGCCACTCGTCGACATCGATCTTGCGTTCCTCGACCGCGAACCCGGCGTCAGTTGCCAACTGCAGCAAGGCATCTCGCGTGACGCCTGGCAGGATCGAACCGCTCAGCTCTGGCGTCACCAGCCTGGCCGTGCCACCGCTGCCGAACACGAAGAACAGGTTCATCCCGCCCATCTCTTCGACGAAGCGGCGTTCGGCGGCGTCCAGCCACACCACCTGATCGCAATCGTTTTCGATGGCTTGGGCCTGCGCCAGCAGCGACGCAGCGTAATTGCCACCGAATTTCGCCGCACCGGTGCCGCCGGGGCAGGCGCGCACATACTCCGTCGACAGCCACACGCTGACCGGCTTGATGCCGCCCTTGAAATACGCGCCAGCGGGCGAGGCGATGACCATGTAGCGGTATTCGTTGGCCGGCCGCACCCCAAGGCCTGGCTCGGTGGCGAAGGTGAAGGGCCGCAGATACAGCGACTCCTCGCCGCCTGCACGCGGCACCCACGGCTCGTCGACCGCAATCAGCTGTCGCAACGACTCGATGAAGACCTCTTCGGGCAGCTCGGGGATCGCCAGCCGGCGCGCCGACGAGCGCAGCCGCCGGGCATTGGCCTCCGGTCGGAACGACACAATCGAGCCGTCGGCCCAGCGGTAGGCTTTGAGCCCTTCGAAGATCTCCTGCGCGTAGTGCAGCACGATCGCAGAGGGATCCAGTTCGATCGGCCCGTACGGGATCACCCGCGCGTTGTGCCAGCCCTTGCCGTCGACGTAGTCGATCGAGACCATGTGATCGGTGTGGAACTGACCGAACGGCGGATCATTCAGAATCGAGGCCCGTACCTCGTCGCTCACCGGCGTCGCATTGCGCTCAACGGTGAATTCGAGGGGGCCGTCAGTCATGCAGCGATTGTATATCCGCTAGCTAGCGGGTTTTTGCCTCGACGAACGGCGGCTTGACGACTTCACATTCGACGGCCCGGCCACGCACGTCCACCGAGACGTGTTGCCCGTCGGCGATCTCTTTGTCGGTGTCGATCAGCGCAAGCGCGATGCCGATTTTCAGTCCCGGGGAGAAGGTTCCCGAGGTCGTCACGCCAATCTGAGTGTCGCCGTCGAGGACCGCGAGGTCTGGGCGCAGCACTCCGCGGCCAACGGCGCGCAGTCCGCGCAGCACCCGCTTCGGGCCGGCCTCCTTTTCGGCGAGCAGCGCGTCGCGTCCCCAGAACGCATCCTTTTGCCATCCGATCGCCCAGCCGCACCCCGCCTGCAGTGGCGAGATCTCCAACGACAGTTCGTGGCCGTGCAGCGGATAACCCATTTCGGTGCGCAGCGTGTCGCGGGCGCCGAGCCCTGCCAGCTCGCCACCTGCACTACCGACGGCATCGACGAGTGCGTCGAAGACCACGCCGGCCTGATCCCACGTCGGCAGCAATTCGTAACCGTGTTCGCCGGTGTAGCCGGTGCGGCACACGCGAACTGGGGCCCCGGCGAATTCGGCGTCGGCATAACCCATGTAGTCCATGTCAGTGGGTAAGCCCAACCCGCCCACTACTTTGGTCGATTCGGGGCCCTGCACCGCGAGCACCGCATAAGAGCGGTGTTCGTCCGTGATGGTCAGGCCCGCGGGCGCGCGTTCCTGCAGTGCCGCAACGACGGCGGGAGTGTTGGCGGCGTTGGGTACCAGGAAGATCTCGTAATCGCTGACGTAATAGGCGATCAGGTCGTCGATCACGCCACCGGAGTCGCTGCAACACAACGTGTATTGCGCCTTACCGGGGCCGATGCGGCGAAGGTCGTTGGTGAGCGCGGAGTTGATGTACTCGGCGGCCCCGGGCCCCCGCACCAGCGCCTTGCCCAGATGGCTCACGTCGAACAGGCCGACCGTGGTGCGCGTCGCAGTGTGTTCGCTGACCGTGCCTGCATACGAAACGGGCATCAACCAGCCGGAGAATTCCGCGAAACTCGCGCCGAGTTGACGATGGCGTTCCTCGAGGGGGCCGTGTAGGAGTTCGCTCACGGGAAACCACCCTAAGGTGGAGGTCCCCTGACACACTTTGCAGGTGGTCGACTTCGACGCGCTGGAAGCCGCGGGGATCGCCAACGCACGTGACCGCGCAGGACTCATCGACTACCTCGACCGTCTCGGGTTCACGGCCGAGGAGATGATCGCCGCCGAGCGCCGCGGCCGCTTGTTCGGCCTGGCCGGCGACGTTCTGCAGTGGTCGGGTCCCCCGGTGTACAGCCTGGACGCGGCCGCGCAAGCCCTCGGAGTCCCGGTCGAGGATGTCGCGCAGGCATGGGACGTACTGGGACTGTCAGTCACCGATCCGCAGACCCCGCTGATGAGCCAGGCAGACGTCGACGGGCTGGCAACGTGGGTCAACCTCAGGAAGATCGCCGGCGACGACGCGGCGCTCAACTTTCTGCGGGTGGTCGGTGCATCGATGGCCCGGCTTGCCGAGGCCAGCGGGACCATGGTTCGGATCGCAGAACCCGACCTGCTCATGACACACAGTCAGGACGAGCTCACCACGGCGCGCGCGTACCGTGCCGTTGCGGAGCTGGTTCCTGGTCTCTCCGCGCTGATCGATTCCGTGTGGCGCCATCAGATCACCAGTGCCCGAACGTATTTCGAGCGGATCATCAGCGACGCGTCGGCAAGCGTGACATGCGGCGTCGGGTTCGCAGATCTGTCCGGGTTCACCGCTTTGACGCAGCGACTTTCACCTAACGAGTTGTCTGATCTGCTTCTCGAGTTCGGTGGCGCCGTCAGCGACCTCGTACACGCCGACGGCGGACGGGTAGTGAAGTTCATCGGCGACGAGGTGATGTGGGTGACGTCGACTCCCGAGCTGCTCGCGAAGGTAGCGATCGACCTTGTCGAGTACCCGCGTGCGCGTGAGGCCGGACTGCAGGTCCGCGCCGGACTGGGCTACGGCTCGGTGCTGGCGCTAGGCGGCGACTACTTCGGCACCCCGGTCAATCTGGCGGCCCGCCTGGTCGCGGCAGCGGCGCCGGGCGAGATCCTGGCATCGGCTGACGTCCGCGACGAGCTACCAGACTGGCCTGCCATCCCGTTGGATCCCTTGACACTCAAGGGTTTCGAGGAGCCCGTGATGGCCTACGACCTGCACCTTGCCCGCTGACAGCTAGGGTTAGCACTCGTGAGCTCTGCAAATTCCGGTTATCAGGCCCCCGCAGTCGCCGTCGCCTCGACACTGCCCAAACGCAAGGACGACTCGGCGGTGCTGATCGTGGCGGTGGTGAGCGGCCAGGATGATAACGCAACCGCAACCGTCGTCGGCAATCCGTTCCTCGACGCCGAGGCCGTCGGCGAGATAGCCGTCGCGCTGCGGGCGCTCGGCGCGAAGGGCGGCTCCGACCAGGTCACCCGCGTGGTCGTACCCTCGCTGCCGGTGGGCAGCGTCCTCGCTGTCGGACTGGGCAAGGACCGCGACCAGTGGCCGCCCGACGTGATCCGCCGCGCCGCGGGAGCGGCAGCGCGCTCGCTCAACGGCACCGAGACGGTGATCACCACGCTGTCGGACATCGACCTTGGCGCGACCATCGAGGGCCTGATCCTCGGCGCCTACCGGTTCACGGACTTTCGAAGCGCCAAGACCGCGCCCAAGGACGCAGGCCTGCGTGAGATCACGGCGCTGACAGCCGATACCAAGGCCAAAACGAAGGCCGCCGCCGAACGCGCGACTGCGATAGCGACGGCGGTGGCCACCGCCCGAGATTTCGTCAACACCCCGCCAAGTCACCTGTTTCCCGCTGAATTCGCCGAGCGCGCAAAGGCTTTGGGTCAAGCGGCGGGCCTGGAGGTCGAGGTGCTCGACGACAAGGCCCTTGCCAAGGAGGGCTACGGCGGGGTGATCGGCGTCGGCAAGGGCTCGTCGCGACCACCCCGGCTGGTCCGGCTTGCGCACCGCGGCACGAAGCGTGGCGGCAAGACCGTCGCGCTCGTCGGCAAGGGCATCACATTCGACACCGGTGGCATCTCGATCAAGCCCGCCGCCAACATGCACCACATGACCTCCGACATGGGCGGCGCCGCCGCGGTCATCGCCACCGTGGTGCTGGCCGCCAAGCAGCAACTGCCCATTGACGTGATCGCCACCGTGCCGATGGCCGAGAACATGCCATCGGCGACCGCTCAGCGGCCCGGCGACGTGCTCACCCAATACGGCGGCATCACCGTCGAGGTGCTCAACACCGACGCCGAGGGCAGGTTGATCCTGGCCGACGCGATTGTGCGGGCCTGCGAGGACAACCCCGATTACCTGATCGAGACGTCGACGCTGACCGGCGCGCAGACCGTGGCGCTCGGCGCCCGCACGCCGGGTGTGATGGGCAGCGACGAGTTCCGCGACCGGGTTGCCCAGCGATCGCAGGAGGTGGGCGAGAACGGCTGGCCGATGCCGCTGCCGGAAGAGTTGAAGGATGACCTGAAGTCGACGGTGGCCGACCTGGCGAACGTCAGCGGGTCTCGCTATGCGGGCATGCTCGTCGCTGGCACATATCTGCGCGAGTTCGTCGCCGACGGGGTGCAATGGGCACACATCGACGTTGCGGCCCCGGCCTATAACACCGGTGGACCGTGGGGCTACACCGGCAAGGGCGGCACCGGTGTGCCGACGCGCACGATGTTCGCGGTGCTCGAAGACATCGCCGAAAACGGCTGACCCGGCGGCAGCCGGCCGACGGCTCGCTACATCACGTTTGCGCGGGCGGAACTCCGCATCGCCTGCGGCAGTAGGTGTGCAACGCCGTAGACGAAGTACGCTTCCGGCGCCACGGGCCGGATCGGCTTGTTCTTCTTGACCGCCGACACGATCGCCTTGGCGACCTTGTCGGGACCGTATCTGCGTGCGGCGAAGGCCTTCTCGAGCTGCGCGCGACGCGCCTCCACCTTTGCCTGCTTCCCAGCGGGCACGTCGAATCTCGTGGTGTGCACGATGTTCGTGTTGATCACACCCGGGCAGACCGTCGTCAGCCCGACCCCGGCCTGATCCAGTTCGGCGCGCAAGCAGTCGCCGAACATGAACACCGCGGCCTTGCTGGTGGAGTAGGCATTCATCGACTGTTGCGGCGAATACGCGGCCATCGACGAGATGTTGACGATGTGCCCGCCGGTGCCCCTGTCGACGAGTCGGCGGCCAAAGGACCTGCAGCAGTTGACGACTCCGCCGAAGTTGATGTCGAGCACCCTATCGAATTCCTCGGCGGGCGTGTCGAGGAACAGTCCCGCGTGGCCAACCCCTGCGTTGTTGACCACGACATCAGGCACACCGTGTTCGGTGCTCACCTCCTGGGCGAACTCTTCGACAGCGTCGGCGTCGGAGACATCAAGGGTGTAGGCGTGCGCCACGCCGCCGCGCGCGGTGATCTGTGCGGCCGTCTCCTTGACGGAGGCTTCGTCGATATCGCTGATCACCAATTCGGCGCCCTCGCGGGCGAACGCCAGCGCCGTCGCGCGGCCGATACCGCTGCCCGCGCCGGTCACGGAAACCAGTGTGTGGCCGAAGTATTCGCGTGGACAGCCGACCTGTGCGCGCAACAGAGCGCGCGACGACGGCTTTCCCTCGAGATGGTCGACGAGCTCGTGCACCGACCTCGCGATCATCGGCGCATGCGACATCGGCGCCCAGTGGCCGGATTTGATGTCGCGCCGCCACAGTCGCGGCACCCACTTCTTCAGCGCGTCATAGCTGTGCGGTCGCACGAACGGGTCTTTGGTGTTGACGATGACCTGGACCGGCACATTGACGTAGTGGTCGTTGCGCGCCGATCGTATCGCGCGAAAGTAGTTGGCGCCGTACACCTTCATGCTGTTGACAGCGTCGGACTTGTATGTCGGCGAATGGTGCAATTGCTCGGCAGGAATGCCGTCGCGCAGTGTCAATGCGCGCCGCAGACCGTCGGCCAGAAACAGCCGCACCACCAGTGGCGCCATCACGGGTACCGAGAAAAAGCCCATGTAGGACAGCCGCAGCAGCTGGCTGAGCGCCTGCAGAAAACGGCGTGGACGGTACGGACGCAGCAGGCTGCTGATGATGAATCGGTTCAAATGATCGGCGCTCGGGCCGGATATCGATGTGAACGAGGCGACGTGATCGCTTGCACCGGAACGGGATAGGTACTCCCACATGCCAGCCGAACCCCAGTCGTGCGCCAGCACATGCACCGGCTGTCCCGGTGCCACCCTATCGATCACAGCGGCGAAATCGTCGGCGTAACTTGACGTCGTGTACGACGAAACAGCCTTGGGCACAGAAGATTTCCCCACGCCCCGGTTGTCGTAGCGCACGATACGGAAGCGGTCGGCCAGCAGCGGCACGACGCCGTTCCACAGGAAGTGCGAATCCGGCCAGCCGTGCACCAGCACCAGTGTCGGCCCATCGGGATTGCCTTCCTCGTAGACCGCGATTTGCACCCCGTCAGTGCTGTCGACGAACCTCTCGGTGATCTCGGCCATGGCACCTCCGCACAGTTAGTGGGACCGCTGGTACCGTATCAGCCCTCGAGCTCCTCACGAAGGGCGCGGTCGCGCTCGATCCGCCTGCGCGCGTCGTAATCCCGCATCCGCTGTGGATAGCCCATCTTCTGGACGTCGTAGACAGGAATCCGGAGCCGTTCGCTCAGCCGCCGCGCACCCGCGTCCCCTCCGGCCCTGCGGCGGGTCCACTCCCCGTCGGCGGCCACCAGGACGACCGTGACATCGGTGACGGTGGTTCTTGGTTCGACGAAGGCCTCAACGCCGACGTGGTCGGCCACCCACTTCTGCATGTACAGCAGGTCGGCCGCGGGGTCCGTGCCGGCTGCGCCCCGCGCTTGGCGACCACCCCGAAACCTGTCGAACAGTCCCACCTGGGCTCGGCTCCTTCTCTTTCACCCTCTATCGATAGTGCCAGAGCTTTCAGACCCCAGGTCTGCGGCGAACTGCGTCGGCAGACGTGACAGGATGGGAGCCGACATTCGACCCGTACCAACTGAACCGTTCGAGAGAGCGAGGGAGTCGATACATATGGCCATCTCCGTTCAGATGCCCGCGCTCGGTGAGAGCGTGACCGAGGGCACTGTCACCCGCTGGCTCAAGCAAGAGGGCGACACGGTCGAACAGGATGAGCCGTTACTCGAGGTGTCCACCGACAAGGTCGACACGGAGATCCCGTCACCGGCCGCCGGTGTGCTGACGAAGATCGTCGCTCAGGAAGACGACACCGTGGAGGTCGGCGGTGAGCTCGCGGTGATCGGCGATGCAAGTGAATCCGACGGCGAAGCCAAGGCCCCGGCCGCCGAAGAGGAGAAGCCTGCGGAGGAGCCTGCGGCGCAGCCCGAACCGGCGGCCGAGGAGCAGGAGGAGCCTGCAGCCGAGGAAGAGCCGGAGCCCGAACCGGCCAAACCCGCGGCGGCCTCGTCCGGCGGCGGTGAGGCCACGTCGGTGAAGATGCCCGAACTTGGCGAGTCTGTCACAGAGGGCACGGTGACGCGCTGGCTGAAGAAGGTCGGCGACTCCGTCGAGGTCGACGAGCCGCTGGTCGAGGTGTCCACCGACAAGGTCGACACCGAGATCCCGTCACCGGTGGCGGGCACGCTGCTGTCGATCACCGCCGAAGAGGACGACACGGTCTCGGTCGGCGGCGAGTTGGCCAAGATCGGCGACGCCAGCGCCGCGGCGGCCGAGGCCCCCGAGCCGAAACCGGAACCCAAACCCGAACCAAAGCCCGAACCGAAGCCCGAGCCCAAGCCGGAGCCGGCCGCCGAAGCCAAGCCGGAACCCAAACCCGAGCCCAAGCCCGAACCCAAACCCGAGCCCAAGGCCGCACCCGCGGCGGAGGCGCCGTCGGTCGACGGCGGCCCGTACGTCACCCCGCTGGTGCGAAAGCTGGCTGCCGAGAACAACATTGACCTGGCGTCGGTCAAGGGCACCGGCGTCGGCGGACGGATCCGCAAGCAGGACGTGCTCGCCGCGGCCGAAGCCACGAAGGCTCCTGCCGCCCCGGCACCCGAAGCCGCCCCTGCTGCGGCCCCTGCCAAACCGGCCGCCGCCGCAGCGACGCCGGCACCTGCGCTGGCCCACCTGCGCGGAACCACGCAGAAGGCCAACCGGATTCGTCAGATCACCGCGAAGAAGACCCGCGAATCCCTGCAGACCACAGCGCAATTGACGCAGACCCACGAGGTCGACATGACCAAGATCGTGGCGCTGCGAGCCAAGGCGAAGAATGCCTTCGCCGAACGCGAAGGCGTCAAACTGACGTATCTGCCGTTCATCGCCCGCGCGGTGATCGACGCGCTCAAGATCCACCCGAACGTCAACGCCAGCTACAACGAGGAATCCAAGGAGATCACCTACTACGACGCCGAGCATCTCGGCTTCGCGGTCGACACCGAGCAAGGCCTGCTGTCTCCGGTGATCCACAACGCCGGCGATCTCTCACTGGGCGGCCTGGCACGGGCGATCGCCGACATCGCCGAGCGTGCGCGGTCGGGAAACCTCAAGCCCGATGAGCTGTCCGGCGGGACGTTCACGATCACCAACATCGGCAGCCAGGGCGCGCTGTTCGACACCCCGATCCTGGTCCCGCCGCAGGCGGCGATGCTGGGCACCGGCGCGATCGTCAAGCGGCCGCGGGTGATCTCCGACGCGTACGGCAACGAGTCGATCGGCGTGCGGTCGGTGTGCTACCTGCCGCTGACCTACGACCACCGGCTGATCGACGGCGCCGATGCCGGACGCTTCCTGACGACCATCAAGCGCCGCCTCGAAGAGGGTGCCTTCGAGGCCGATCTCGGGCTATAGGGCGTCGTGACCAACGCCGTCATCGCGATTGCGGGGTCTTCTGGCCTGATCGGCTCGGCGCTGGTTTACGCGCTGCGCGCCACCGACCGCCGGGTGCTGCGGATCGTGCGGCGGGCTCCGTCGAATGCCGACGAGGTGTTCTGGAACCCCGACACCGGCGAGTTCGACTCGAGCGCACTGGACGGTGTTGATGCGATCGTCAACCTGTGCGGCATCAACATCGGCGAGAAGCGATGGTCGGGTGCGTTCAAACAGAGCCTGCGCGACAGCCGCATCGGCCCGACCGAAGTGCTCTCGTCCGCTGCGGTCGAGGCAGGGGTTCCAACGCTCATCAACGCCAGTGCGGTCGGCTACTACGGCGACACCGGCGGTCGCACCGTCGACGAAACCGCCCCTGCCGGTGAGGGTTTCATGGCCCAGCTCTGTGCGGACTGGGAAGCCGCGACGTCGTTCGCCGAGCATGACGGCACCAGGGTGGTGCTGGCACGCTCCGGCCTGGTGCTGGCGCCGGCGGGCGGACTGCTGAGCCGGGTCAAGCCGCTGTTCTCATTAGGGCTCGGCGCCCGACTGGGTAACGGGCGCCAGTACATGCCGTGGATCAGCCTCGAGGATGAGGTCCGGGCGCTGTTGTTCGCGATCAAGCACGACGAGGTATCGGGTCCCGTCAACTTGACCGGGCCTGCCCCCGTGACCAACGCCGAGTTCACCGCCGCACTCGGTCGCACCGTGAACCGGCCGACCCCATTGATCGCCCCCGGGTTCGCACTGCGCACGCTGATCGGCGAATTCGCCGACGAGGGTCTGCTCGGGGGGCAGCGGGCAATCCCGGCGGCGCTGGAACGCGCGGGCTTTCACTTCCACCACAACACGATCGGCGAAGCGCTGGCGTTCGCGACGGCTCCGAACAACACGTGACGAGTAGCGTCTATGCCATGGCGGCATCCATTCGATCGGCGACAACGCCGGTCGACGTGCGGCGGCTCGGCACCCTCGACTATCAGGCCGCCTGGCAGCTGCAGCGAGAACTCGCCGACGCCAGGGTCGCAGGCGGCCCAGACACCCTGCTGCTGCTGCAGCACCCGCCGGTGTACACCGCTGGACGCCGCACGCTGCCCGAGGAACGCCCAGTTGACGACACTCCCGTCGTCGACACCGACCGCGGCGGCAAGATCACCTGGCACGGCCCCGGCCAGCTGGTCGGCTATCCGATCATCGGGCTCGCCGAACCGCTCGATGTGGTGAATTTCGTTCGGCGCCTTGAGGAATCGATGATCAAGGTGTGCGCGCAGCTGGGATTGGAAACCGGCCGGGTCGAGGGCCGCTCGGGGGTGTGGGTGCCGTCGGACGGCAAGCGACCGGCACGCAAGATCGGCGCCATCGGTATCCGGGTGTCGCGTGCGACCACCCTGCACGGCTTCGCCCTCAACTGTGACTGCGACCTCGACGCGTTCGGCGCGATCGTGCCGTGCGGCATCTCCGACGCCGGTGTCACCTCGCTGACCGCTGAGCTGGGCCGCCAGGTCACCGTCGACGACGTCCTCTCCCTGATGGCCGACGCCGTGTGTGACGCGCTCGATGGCCGCCTGGTAGTAGCGTTGACGTAGTGACAGTCGCTCCTGAATCCAATGTCGCCGGCCCTCCGGCTCCGGAAGGCAGAAAACTACTGCGCCTCGAGGTCCGCAATGCCGAGACGCCGATCGAGCGCAAGCCGCCATGGATCAAGACCCGGGCGAAGATGGGCCCGGAGTACAAGGAGCTCAAGGCGCTGGTAAAGCGCGAGGGTCTGCACACGGTGTGCGAGGAAGCCGGCTGTCCGAACATCTTCGAATGCTGGGAAGACCGTGAGGCCACGTTCCTGATCGGTGGCGAGCAGTGCACGCGGCGCTGCGACTTCTGCCAGATCGACACCGGAAAGCCCGCCGACCTCGACCGCGACGAGCCGCGCCGGGTTGCCGAGAGCGTGGCTGCGATGGGGCTGCGCTACTCCACCGTCACCGGGGTGGCCCGCGACGATCTGCCCGACGGCGGCGCCTGGCTGTACGCCGAAACCGTGCGCACGATCAAGAAGCTCAACCCCAACACCGGCGTCGAGTTGCTGATCCCGGACTTCAACGGCGAGCCCGCGCTGTTGGAGGAGGTCTTCGAGGCCCGTCCAGAAGTGTTGGCGCACAACGTCGAAACGGTGCCGCGGATCTTCAAGCGGATCCGCCCGGCGTTTCGCTACGAGCGCAGCCTGAGCGTGCTCACCGCGGCCCGCGAATTCGGCCTTGTCACCAAGTCGAATTTGATCCTCGGCATGGGCGAGACTCCCGAGGAGGTGCGCACCGCGCTTGTTGATCTTTACGACGCCGGCTGCGACATCGTCACGATCACGCAGTACCTACGCCCGTCGGTGCGCCACCACCCGGTGGAGCGCTGGGTCCACCCCGACGAGTTCGTCGAGCACGAGCAGTTCGCCAACGGCCTCGGCTTCGCCGGAGTGCTGGCCGGTCCCCTGGTCCGATCGTCGTATCGGGCCGGCAGGCTGTACGGGCAAGCCGTGGCGGCTCGGCCTTCGGGAGCCGCAGCGGCGGCGACATCCGACTCCGTATCCTGAACTAATGGCAAAACCCCGTGACCCCGCTGCGGCGAAGGCTGCCAAGGCCGAGGCCAAGGCGACCCGCAAGGCGGCCTCCAAGGAACGGCGCAGCCAATTGTGGCAGGCGTTCCAGATTCAGCGCAAAGAGGACAAGCGCCTGCTGCCCTACATGATCGGTGCGTTCGTGCTGATCGTTGGCGCCTCCGTGGCGTTCGGGATTCTCTCCGGCGGGTTCACCGGCTACATGATGATTCCGCTGGGCGTCGTGCTCGGTGCGCTGGTGGCCTTCATCATCTTCGGCCGTCGCGCGCAGAAATCCGTATACCGCAAGGCCGACGGGCAGACCGGCGCCGCGGCGTGGGCGCTGGACAATCTGCGCGGCAAGTGGCGTGTCACCCCAGGAGTTGCGGCCACCGGCCATTTCGACGCGGTGCACCGCGTGATCGGCCGCCCCGGCGTGATCTTCGTCGGCGAAGGCTCGGCGACCCGTGTCAAACCCCTACTGGCCCAGGAGAAGAAGCGCACGGCACGACTGATCGGCGACACCCCGATCTACGACATCATGGTCGGCAACGGCGAGGGCGAGGTACCGCTGTCCAAGCTGGAACGCCACCTGAACAAACTGCCCGCGAACATCACGGTCAAGCAGATGGACTCGCTCGAATCGCGGCTGGCGGCGCTTGGCACCAAGGCCGGACCGGCCGCGATGCCGAAGGGCCCGCTGCCGGGGCAGGCCAAGATGCGCAACGTGCAGCGCACCGTCCGCCGTCGATGAGCGCTTGCGCGAAGAGCATCAAGCAGAGCTGACTTTCATCATCTCTTTACGACGGCGGTATTCGTCACCTTGTCCTGCAGGCCCCGCATGTCGGCGTCGGTGATCAGCGGCGGAATCACCACCGCGATCAGCACTCCGCGCACCACGGCTCGGCCGAAACCGACGTGCTGGCGGCCATCGACCGGGACGACGATCAGGCCCAACGCGTACTGGCCCGGCGTGAAGCCGAACAGCCGAACCGATACTGCACCCAGCACCAGCCAGATGCCCAGGATCGCCCATTGCATCCACGGCATCGACACCAAACCCAACGACATCGCCAGGGCAGCCAGCCCGTAGGCGATCAACCAGTCAAGGAACAGCGCCGCGATGCGCCTGCCCATCCGGGCAAGCGATCTGGGTCCGGATTGCGGCAAACCCAGCCGCTGGCCCGGGTACTCGTTGGGTTCTTGGCCCTGTCCGCCTGACTCCGAAGACGGACCCGACAGCCAGGACCCAATCTCGCGGGCCATACTGTCAGGATAAGCGGGGCCTTCTGAAGGCCCATCGGCCGCCGCTGCAGGCAAATTGCGTAACTTCAGCGCAACATGCGGTTGACGACCATGCAACATCGTGTCCATAGCGTCAACCCGCGGGTTTACCAGAAATAAGGAGACAACTCAGTGGCAGAAAAGACCGCCGACGACATCATCAAGCAGATCAAGGACGAAGACGTTGCCTACGTCGACATCCGGTTCTGCGATCTCCCCGGTGTTGTCCAGCACTTCTCGGTCCCGGCTTCGGTATTCGACGAGAGCGTGTTTGAGGACGGGCTGGCATTCGACGGTTCGTCGGTGCGCGGCTTCCAGTCGATCCACGAGTCCGACATGATGCTGCTGCCGGACCCCGACACCGCTCGGATCGATCCGTTCCGCGCCGCCAAGACGCTGAACCTCAACTTCTTCGTGCACGATCCGTTTACCCGTGAGGCGTACTCCCGCGACCCGCGCAACGTGGCCCGCAAGGCCGAGAACTACCTGGCCAGCACCGGCATCGCCGACACCGCGTACTTCGGTGCTGAGGCGGAGTTCTACATCTTCGACTCGGTCGCGTTCGACTCGCAGATGAACGGCACGTTCTACGAAATCGACTCCGAGGCCGGCTGGTGGAACACCGGTGAGGCGGTCGAGTCCGACGGCAGCGCCAACCGTGGCTACAAGGTCCGTCCGAAGGGTGGCTACTTCCCCGTCGCCCCCTACGACCACTTCGTCGACCTGCGCGACGAGATGTGCACGAACCTGCAGAATTCCGGCTTCGTTCTCGAGCGCGGCCACCACGAGGTGGGCACCGCAGGGCAGGCCGAAATCAACTACAAGTTCAACACCCTTTTGCACGCGGCCGACGACTTGGTGCTGTTCAAGTACATCATCAAGAACACCGCGTGGCAGGCCGGCAAGACCGTCACCTTCATGCCCAAGCCGCTGTTCGGCGACAACGGTTCCGGCATGCATTGCCACCAGTCGCTGTGGAAGGACGGCAGCCCGCTGTTCCACGACGAGTCGGGTTACGCCGGCCTGTCGGACACGGCACGCCACTACATCGGCGGCATCCTGCACCACGCGCCGTCGCTGCTGGCGTTCACCAACCCGACCGTGAACTCCTACAAGCGCCTGGTGCCGGGCTACGAGGCCCCGATCAACCTGGTGTACAGCCAGCGCAACCGGTCGGCCTGCGTGCGTATCCCGATCACGGGCAACAACCCGAAGGCCAAGCGCCTCGAGTTCCGTTGCCCGGACAGCTCGGGCAACCCGTACCTGGCGTTCGCGGCCATGATGATGGCCGGCCTGGACGGCATCAAGAAGAAGATGGAGCCGCAGTCCCCGGTCGACAAGGATCTCTACGAGTTGCCGCCGGACGAGGCCGCCAGCATCCCGCAGGCGCCGACTTCACTGTCGGCCGTGATCGATCGCCTCGAGGAGGATCACGACTACCTCACCGAGGGCGGCGTGTTCACCGAGGACCTGATCGAGACCTGGATCTCCTACAAGCGCGAGAACGAGATCCTTCCGGTGCAGATCCGGCCTCACCCGTACGAGATCGCGCTCTACTACGACGTTTAAGTCGGCTCGCCGACGCGACGTCTAAATCGTCTGACAGACGCGGGGCGGAGGATTTCCTCCGCCCCGCGTCTGCGTTGCGGCCGGGGTGCCGCTACACGCTGAAGTCTTGAACCTTGTCCACCTGCGGACCGCCAGCCGAGATGTCGACGCCGTGGACCTCTTTCATTTGATCGCGGAACCATGTGTTGAACGGCGCATCAGATGATGAGAACTTCTGCATCCCTGCTAACGCATCGTCGCCTTCCAGATAGACGACCGCGACTGCGCCATCAGGGGTCTGCTGATGCCAGACCATCTGCCGCGTCAGCCCGGCTTCGCGTAAGGCTGCTTCAAACTCATCGCGTCGAGCGCCGACCATTTCGTCGAGCGCCTGGCGATCGAGTTCTTCCTTGCCGGGCACGATCGGAATCATGAACATAAACTCAGACATTGCTTCCCCCTGTATCGACCGGATCCGCAGCGACGAATCCTGAACAGCCGTAGGGAGTAATTCTGGGCCCGAAAACAAGCTCGGCGGCGCTCGAATGGCCTGTCAACTTGCTGTGAACCGCGACGGACTCACGGTGCCCATCCGGACGCAGCCCAATTACTTGCAACAGCCAAAACATTTCCTTCACGCTTTCGGGCAAGGCTAGGGAAACGCCCGATTCCTCTCGACCGGTCCGGCCCTAGCGTCTGTATATGGGGGGAGCCGCGTCGTGCGGTCGGTGCTCCCATGCCCACCGGCCGCGCGACGTCCGGCGTGTGATTCCCTGCGCAACCTCAGGACCGTAGGGTCATCTGCATGACGACGAAAGTGGATGCACGCCTCAATTCGTACTCTCCCGCTGTCTTGAGTCTGTTCCGCATCGTGTTCGCATTGATGTTCACCCTGTTCGGCACATCGCATGTCTTCGATTGGCCGATCGCGTTCAGAATCCCGACGGGCAGCTGGCCGGTCTGGTACGCCGGTGTCATCGAACTGGTCACCGGGCTGCTGATTCTGGTCGGGCTGTTCACCCGGATCGCCGCGTTCATCGCCTCGGGTCACATGGCCGTCACCTATTTCTGGCAACACCAGCCGAAGGGCTTGTGGCCGATAGTGCCGCCGCAGATGGGCGGAAACGGCGGGCTGGCGGCGATTCTGTTCTGCTTCGCCTTCTTCCTGCTGGTGTTCACCGGGCCCGGCGCCTACGCGCTCGATTCGATGCGAACCCGTCGCCGGCGTCAATGAATAGCGAACGTGTATAGATACGCATAGCTAACCAACAGCAGCGTTAATTAGCTGATCAGATCATGTAGCAGCTAAATCTAGGGAAACACCCTATTCCCCTTCAGCAACCAGTGGTCGATGATTGATCAATGTCCACTGGGTCGATGGCCGACGCGGGTCCGGTGCTGATGGTGCATCAGGTTGGGCAATGCGATCGCGTCACCGGTGCGGTCACCTACCAGGCGACCGTCGGTGCGGACGACGCTCCCTTCGCGTTGTCATTCACCCGGCCGCGGGACGGGGAGGTCGCCGACCTCGGATACGGCATGTTCCGCTATACACCGCACGCCCGGGTGAACGCCGACTCCGACAGCTTCATAGTGAGCGCCACCGACGGCCTGGGCGGGTCGCTCGACTCCCTCGTGACTTGGATCAACGACAATCAGGTTCCTGTCGCGGTCGCTCCGCCGCGGTTATGGCCGCCCGATCCGACCACGGGCGCGGTCACCGTGTCGCCGAATATCGTTGACCCGGACGGTGATTGGCTGACATATACACT
Organism: Mycobacterium sp. JS623; assembly: GCF_000328565.1. NCBI lineage: Bacteria > Bacillati > Actinomycetota > Actinomycetes > Mycobacteriales > Mycobacteriaceae > Mycobacterium > Mycobacterium sp. JS623. The sequence continues at coordinate 3,849,449 of NC_019966.1, forward strand.
CGACGCCCCTTTCCCGCGGCGCGGCTCGGTGACTATCGACTGGGACGGCACCTTCACTTACGTTCCGTACCCGTCGGAGCGCGACGACACCGCGGCAAGCGAGGAAACGTTTGGCTTCCGCGCCGTCGACCCGCGCGGTGCGAGCGCGTACATCACGGTGACGGTGCCAATCTGCCCGCGCCACACCGATATTCCACAGGATGCCGACTCGGCGATGCAAAGGCCGGATCCGCAGACCGGCGTGATCACCGGCAACTGTGGCGGCGCCGTCGAGGGCTACACGTACGGCGCCAGCGCTCCCGCCAAGGGCACAGTGATGATCAACGCGACAACGGGCCTGTGGGCCTATCGGCCGGCCGCCGCGGCACGGCACCGGGCGGTCGCGGACGGCGCCTCGATGAACGAGCGGCGCGACAACTTCACTATCACACGTTCGAAGGGCAAGCGGGACAAACTCACTGTGCCCGTTTCGGTTCCGCTGGTGTCGATGAAGACGGTGTCGTCCTACGCGGTGACGGCGGAGATCCCACTGGGCGTAGTGCCCGCGGATCTAGCCGTCAGTTCTCGCGGCGACCAGGTCTACGTGACGAGCTTCGTCGACGAAGCGGCGATCACAGTGGTCCGTACTGCGGACAACTCTCTGTCACGGATTCCTCTGACCTTCCGGCCCGAGGGCGTGGTCATCGGGCCCAACGGTCAGCGGCTCTACGTGGCGGATCCGGCCGGACGCAGTGTTGCGGTGATAGATCCGATCGAGAAGACGACCGAGTACATCGCGGTGGGTGATCGCCCGTTCCACATGGCCGTCGTCGGCGCCGACCTCTACGTGGCCAACAACCAGGACGGCACCGTGAGCGTGATCGACACCATCGAAGGCGTCGTGGTCCGCACCATCGAGGTCGGCGGTCATCCCTACGCCGTGGCCGGGACCCTAGGCCAAGCCTTTGTGACCGATTACGGCTTCTACGGCGGCGAGTCGACGCACAGCGTGTCGGTGATCGCCGCGCGCGGCAATCTGATCACCGTCGCTCCCGCCGGCTACTACCCCACCGCTGTCGCGGTGTCGCCGGATGACAGGCCAATTTACGTGGCCAACAACGAAGGGGCCTACGACAGCTCGCACCCGGGCAGCACGACCGTCATCGACGCCACCACCGGCGAGGTCAATGACACCCTGCCCGTTGGCGGCTGCGCAGTCGCGGTCAGTGACAACGGCGACCAGGTGTACCTGGCGAGCCCGGGCTTCGACGCCACTTTCACCAGCAAGCTGTCGATCGTCGATCTGCCCACCGGCCGAATCACCGCCGTACCGATCCATGGGATGCCAAATGCGTTGGCTGTCAGCGGCGATCGCATCTATGTCACGGATACCTGGCATTCGTCGTTGGTGCAGATCAGCGCGCGCGACACCTCTGTGATCGACACCGATGCGGCCAATAGTCCGCCGCAGGTGACCGTCACCCATGCGGGTTATCACCTGATTCAGGTGAGCGCGGTCGATCCCGACGATGACACCGTCACCTTCACAGCGACACAACCGTTCTGTGGGAAGGTGATCGAAATCGGCAACGGGCTGTTCCAGTACACGCCCAACGCCCTGGCGGTTGGTGGATTCGTTGACCGCTTCGCCATCACCGCCGACGACGGTCATGGCGGAGTGGTCACCAAAACCGTCGCCCTAGCCTCCTAGGCCGAGGTCCTTGCGGAACTTGCGCATGCCATCGATCTTCTCCGCGAGCGATGCCGTTGGACCGCTGTAGAACATCCACGGCATCGTGATGATCCCAGTGATACCGTTCGCCTCCGCACGCTCGTAGTGCTCCGGCGTGAAAGCGTCCGTCAGTGGCGTCAAGATCGCGAAATCGTGCATAGTCAAACCATTTTCGGCGCGCAGTTCGCGCAGCCGGTTGACCCGTTCGATGGCCCGGTCGGTGGTGATCAGGTCGCCGATCCATCCGTCGTGGCGCGCTGCACGCTTTAACGCAATGTCACTCAGGCCGCCGACGTAGATCGGGATGTGCGGCGGCGTCGGCTCCATTTCGAGTCGTGGTGCCGAATAGAACTCGCCGTCGAATTCGGTCCAGCCCGGCTGCCACAACGCCTTCATCAACTCGAGCATCTCGTCGGTACGCTTGCCGCGGCGGTCGAAGCGCTGACCCATCAAGGTGAACTCTTCCTCACACCAGCCGACACCGATGCCGAGCTCCAGTCGGCCACCGGCCAGACAGGCCGCCGTACCAATCGATTTCGCTGCCGAGTACGGATCGCGCATAGCGGGCAGGTACACCGTCGTCACGAAGTGCAGCCGCGAAGTGACGAGTGCGATCGCGCCGATCATCACCCAGGGATCGGGCCAGTCGGTGAACGCCTCCCAGCGACGCTTACCGTCCTTCGTGTAGGGGTATGGGGTTTTCAGCGTCTCGAGGTTGATGACGTGGTCGGGGATGCCCATCCCGTCGTAGCCGAGATCGTCGGCGGCCTTGGCGATTTCGATGACCTCGCTGGTGTCCAGAAACGCCGTGCTGACGTAAAACTTCATCCGGCGTCCCTGGCCCACGCCGGCCTGATGAACACGCCATCGGCCTCGACGGTGATGCCTTCAGCGTCGCTGAGATAGCCACGCGCGAAGGTTTTCACGCCTTCGGTCCGGTCGATGTACGCCTCGGCGCGCAGTGGACCCAGCGGCGTGCCGCGCAGGTAGCGCAGTGTGATGGTGCCGGTGAATTTAGGCTGGGTCAGCCCCTCGCTGGCCGCCTCGCCCAGGATGTGGTCGAGCACCAGCGCGCAGATGCCGCCGTGCACCCATCCGGGCGGACCCTCGTAGGCTCCGCTGAGCGTGAACTCGCTCCAGGCCCCGCCGTCTGCCTCGTGGTGAATGATCATCGGCGGGGCGATCGCATTGCGCACTCCGACAGCGGGATTGGCCCACGCCAATGGACGCCCGGTGTCCTCATGGCGCAGCGTGTTCGCCGCGGTGCGCTTCTTGTGTTCGAGTGTCGCCGTGACCGTCTCGATCGCGGCCTGCGCCTCGCGAGCGGTTGCTTCGTCGACATCGGTGTGGATGCCCGCATCGATGAGCCGGCGGATCGCCGCGGTCAGCGGCTCGTAGAGCACGCGTTGACGGTCGTACTCCTCCGCACTGATCACATCGAACCCGAAGTCCATACTCATGCGCTGCGCCTCATTCGCCGAACACCTTTCGTACAACCGCCTTCGCCCGCCGCGTCACCCGCAGATAGTTGTCGAGGAACTCGCCGCCGTCGTCGCTGCCCCAACCCGCAGCAAGGGCAACGGCATTGAGCTGTCGTCCGGGACCCGGAAGCTGATCTGTCGGCTTGCCGCGCACCAACACCAGCGCGTTGCGCGCCCGCGTCGCGGTGAGCCACGCCTGCCGCAACAGGTCGACGTCCCCCTCGGCGATCAGCTCGGCCCCCCCGATGGCGTCGAGAGTGGCCAGCGTCGAAGTGTTATGCAGCGCAGGCACTTTGTGCGCATGGCGTAGTTGAAGCAGCTGGACCGTCCACTCGATGTCGGCCAGCCCTCCGCGGCCCAGCTTCGTGTGCGTGTTGGGATCTGCGCCGCGCGGCAGCCGTTCGGCGTCGACGCGCGCCTTGATGCGTCTGATCTCCTGCACGGCTTCTGCCGATACGCCGCCCGGCGGATAGCGGGTCTTGTCGATCATCAACAGGAAGCGCTCCCCCAGATCCAGATCGCCGGCGACGCGGTGCGCCCGCAGCAGCGCCTGAACCTCCCACGCCTGCGCGTACTTCGCGTAATACGCCTCATACGACGCAAGCGTGCGCACCAGCGGTCCATTGCGACCCTCCGGCCGCAGGTTGGCGTCGACCTCGAGCGGCGGGTCGGCGCTCGGTGTGCCCAGCAGCGTGCGCACCTGCTCGGCGATCGTCACCGACCAACGCACCGCGACGGAGTCGTCGACACCCGGAGACGGGTCGCAGACGAACATCACGTCCGCGTCCGACCCGTAGCCGAGTTCGCCGCCGCCGAGTCGGCCCATTCCGATCACCGCGATGCGCGCGGGCACGCCGTCCTTCGGGGTGTTGGCGCGGATGACGGCTTCCAATGCCGCCTGCAGCACGGCCACCCACACCGATGTCAGCGCGTTGCACACATCGGTCACCTCGAGCATGCCGAGCAGGTCGGCAGAGGCGATGCGGGCGAGCTCTCGGCGCCGCAGCGTGCGTGCCGCAGCGATCGCCCGCACCGGTTCGGGATGCCTGTCCGCAGAGGCGATCAGCGCGCGTGCGACGCCGTCAGGGTCGACTTCGAGCAGCTTCGGGCCGGTGGGCCCGTCGGCATACTGCTGGATTACCTCGGGTGCCCGCATCAGGAGATCGGGGACGTAGGCAGACGTGCCGAGCACCTGCATCAACCGCTTGGCCACCGCACCTTCGTCGCGCAGCGTCGATAGGTACCACCGGTGGTCGGCCAGCCCTTCGCTGATCCGCCGGTACGCGAGCAGGCCGGCATCCGGGTCCGGCGTGTCGGAGAGCCAATCCAGCAGCGTTGGCAGCAGGATCTGCTGCACGCGGCCACGCCTGCCGGAGTGGCCAGTGAGGGCGCCGAGGTGGGTCAGCGCGCTCTGTGGGCCCTCATACCCGAGCGCAGCGAGCTGACGTTCGGCGGCCTGGGGGCTCATGCCCCCGGAAATTCCAGAAATGCCAACTGTGCCAACAGATTCCAGCAACGGCTGATAGAACAGCTTGGCGTGTAGCCGCGACACCCGCATGTTCTGCCGCTTGAGTTCCTCGCGCAGCACTCCCTGCGCGTCGTGCCGCCCGTCGGGGCGAACGTGCGCTGCCCGCGCCAGCCAGCGCAGCGCCTCGTCGTCGTCCTCGTCCGGCAGCATGTGCGTGCGCTTCAGCCTCTGCAGCTGCAGCCGATGTTCGAGCAGCCGCAGGAATTCGTAGGACGCGGTCAGATTCGCAGCGTCATCGCGGCCGATGTAGCCGCCGGAGCCCAGGGCGGCCAGCGCATCGACCGTCGACGCGACATGCAGCGCCTCGTCATTGCGGCCGTGCACCATCTGCAGCAGTTGGACGGCGAATTCCACGTCACGCAGCCCGCCGGTGCCGAGTTTGATCTCGCGGGCCCGCACCCCGGCGGGCACCAGTTCCTCGACCCGCCGACGCATCGCCTGCACTTCGGCCACGAAGTCCTCGCGCTCGCTGGCGGTCCACACCATCGGCATCAGCGCCTCGATGTATTGCCTGCCCAAGTCGGCATCGCCCGCCGATGGCCGAGCCTTCAGCAGCGCCTGAAACTCCCACGTCTTGGCCCACCGCTGGTAATAGGCGATATGGCTGTCCAGCGTGCGCACCAGCTGGCCGTGCTTGCCCTCCGGACGCAGCGCCGCGTCCACCTCGAAGAAGGCGTCGCCGGCGAACCGCATCATCTCGCCGGCCACCCTGGTTTCGAGGGCATCTGCGGTCTGGCCGACGAAGATGACGTCGACGTCGCTGACGTAGTTCAGCTCGCGCGCGCCGCACTTGCCCATCGCGATCACCGCGAGCCGCGGCGACTCGTCGCCGCCCGCCACCGATCGGGTCGCGACGATCAGCGCGGCGCCAAGGGCGGCATCAGCGATATCGGAGAGGTGCTCACCGACGGTGGTGAACGGCAGCACCGGTTCGTTCTCGACCGTTGGCGCGAGGTCCAGCCCGGCCAACACCAGCAGCCGGTCGCGGTGTAGCGCCCGCAATGGCTGCAGTGCAGCCGTTGTGTCGCTTGCCTTTTCGGCCTCCGCGGCGAACATGGTCCGCAGTTGGGCGGCGGACGGCAGCGTGACGGCGCCCGCCAACAGCCGCCACGAGTCGGGATGGGCGATCAGGTGATCGCCGAGCGCCAGCGACGAACCGAGCACACCGAACAGCCGGCCCCGCAGCGCCTTGTCCTTGACAAGCGCCTGGTTGAGTTCGGCCCAGTCTGCTCCTACGGCATCGGCGAGCCGGACCATCGCGCGCAGCGCGTTATCGGCATCGGGTGCGCGTGACAGCGACCACAACAGCTCGACGTGTGCGTCGCTGTTCCAGCCCAGCCGGTCCAGGTCCGCGGTCGCGGAGGATTCGACCAGCCCGAGCCGGCCTACGCTGGGCAGCTTGGGACGCTGCGTCGCAGGTTTGGCCACAACCCGACGTTACTGTGCGCGCCCGCTAAAGCGACAAGTAGGCCTTCAGCTCGAATGGGGTGACGTGGCTGCGGTAGTTCTCCCACTCCGCGCGCTTGTTGCGCAGGAAGTAGTCGAACACGTGCTCCCCCAAGGCTTCCGCGACGAGTTCGGAGTTCTCCATCTCGGTCAGCGCGACGCCGAGGCTACCGGGCAGCTCCTTGTAGCCCATCGCACGGCGTTCCTCCGCAGTCAGGCTCCACACGTTGTCCTCGGCCTGCGGGCCGAGCACGTAGTTCTTCTCGATCCCGCGCAACCCAGCGGCCAGCAGGACAGCGAACGTCAGATACGGATTGCATGCCGAATCGGGGCTGCGCACCTCGATGCGACGCGATGCCGCCTTGCGTGGCGTGTACATCGGCACCCGCACCAACGCGGAGCGATTCGCCGCGCCCCACGATGCGGCCGTCGGCGCCTCACCGCCGTGCACCAACCGCTTGTAGGAATTCACCCATTGGTTCGTGACAGCGCTGATCTCCTGGGCGTGCTCGAGGATGCCGGCGATGAACGACTTGGCGACATCGGAAAGCTGCAGTGGGTCATCGGGGCTGTGGAAGGCGTTGGTCTCGCCTTCGAACAGGCTCATGTGCGTGTGCATGGCCGAGCCGGGGTGTTCGGCAAAAGGCTTGGGCATGAACGAGGCTCGCACCCCGTCGCCGATGGCGACCTCCTTGACCACGTACCGGAACGTCATCACGTTGTCGGCCATGGACAGTGCGTCGGCGTAGCGCAGGTCGATCTCCTGCTGGCCCGGCGCGCCCTCGTGGTGGCTGAACTCCACCGAGATGCCCATCTGCTCAAGGGCATCGATGGCGTGGCGGCGGAAGTTCGGTGCCGCGTCGTGCACGGCCTGATCGAAGTAGCCGCCGTTGTCCGCAGGCACCGGCGGCGTGCCGTCCTCCTCGCCGGGCTTCAGCAGGAAGAACTCGATCTCGGGGTGCACGTAGCAGGAGAAGCCGAGGTCGCTGGCCTTGGACAGCTGGCGGCGCAGCACGTGTCGCGAGTCGGCCCACGACGGTGAACCGTCGGGCATCGTGATGTCGCAGAACATCCGCGCCGAGTGGTGCATGCCCGAACTACTGGTCCACGGCAGCACCTGAAACGTCGACGGATCGGGCCGGGCCACCATGTCGGCTTCGGACACGCGCGCAAAGCCCTCGATCGCCGATCCGTCAAAGCCGATGCCCTCCTCGAAGGCGCCTTCGAGTTCGGCGGGTGCGATCGCGACCGACTTGAGGTATCCGAGTACGTCGGTGAACCACAGCCGGACGAAGCGGATGTCGCGTTCTTCCAGCGTGCGCAGCACGAATTCCTTCTGCCGATCCATGACCGCAGCGTAGGTTCGCGCTGTTAAATCTGTGTTACACGGGCGCTGCGTTTAGCGCTAGCAGCGCAGACCGTCCGGCGGGACGACGGAGTCGACCAAGTAATTCACCACCGCAGTGTCGACACATTCGTCTCCGTTGAACACCACGGTGTGCTGGGTGCCGTCGAATGTGATCAGCGGGGCGCCCAGCTGATGGGCAAGGTCGACGCCCGCCTGGTACGGGGTGGCGGGGTCGTGCGTGGTGGAGACGACGACGACCTTGCCGGGCCCCGGCGAGGAGGCCGGGTGCGGGGCCGACGTCGGCGGCACCGGCCACATCGCGCACAGGTCGCGCGGGGCGAACCCGGTGAAGGTGCCGTATTCCATGAACGGCGCGGCCTCGCGAATCTGCCGATCCGCGTCGGCCCACACTGCGGGGTCGGTCGAGTACGGCGAGTCGACACAGCGAATCGCGGCGAACGCGTCCTGAAGGTTCTTGTAGTGGCCCGATTCATCGCGATGCTGATAGTCATCGGCGAGCAGCAGCAGATCTCCTGCGTCGGTGCCACGCTGCAGGCCCAGCAGACCGCTGGTGAGGTACTGCCAGTAGCGCCGCGAGTACAGCGCGTTGACGGTACCGGTCATCGCGTCCTGATAGCTCAGGCCGCGCGGATCCGACGTCCAGCCCGGCTTGTTCACCAGCGGATCGACCAACTCGTGAAAGCGGTCGACGAATTTCGCGGGGTCGGTACCGAGCGGGCAGCCGGTCGACTGTGCGCAGTCGGCGGCGTAATCGTTGAAAGCCGTTTGGAAACCTGCCATTTGGCGGATGCTATTGGCGATCGGGTCGAGGCTGGGGTCGATGGCACCGTCGAGCACCATCGCCCGGAGGCGATCAGGATACTGCTGCGCGTATGCGGCGCCGATTTCGGTGCCGTAAGAGAAACCGAGATAGTTGATCTGGTTCTCGCCGAGCGCCGAGCGCACCACGTCCATGTCACGCACCGACGACGCGGTGCCGACGTTGGCGAGGAACTCGTTGCCCATCCGCTGAGTGCACTGTTCGGCGATTTGGGCGTAGAGGGCTTCGATGTGGGCGACGCCGTCAGGGCTGTAGTCGGCCATCGGTTCCCGGCGGTACGCGTCGAATTCGGCGTCGGTGCGGCAGCGCAGTTCCGGGGTGGAGTGGCCGACGCCGCGCGGATCGATGCCGACCAAATCGAACCTGCGGGTGATGTCGGTGTTGGCGAGGGACGCGCCCATGCCGGCGACGGTGTCGACGGCCGATGCGCCCGGTCCTCCAGGGTTGACGACGAGCACCCCGAGCCGATCGCCCGACGCGGGGACCCGGATGACCGCCAATTGCGCTTGGGCGCCTTCGGGTTTGGCGTAATCCACCGGCACCGACACCGTGCCGCATTGCGCGGTCGGGATTGCGGACGTGTCTCCGACGAACCGCTCGCAGCTTCCCCACACCGGCGGCTGGCCGTACTCCTGCAGCGATTCACCTTCCGGCGACGCCCATGCCGCAGGGCACGCGATCGCCGACATCAGGGAGATCGCGAGCAGCACTGTATTCACCCTGCCCGCCCGCCACATGGCGAACATGGTCGCATGACTGACCGCCGCGGGTCTGCGCCTGGGATACAACAGTGACCTTGCTGTTATCGGGCGTCTAGCTCGTAGGTTAACCAGGTCGACTTTTCGGCGCCGATACCGTCGTAAAGGCGTTGCGCCGTCGCATTGTCGGGCGCCGTCTCCCACACCAGCTTCTCGGCGCCCCGCTCGCGACACAGTTCCACGCAGCGCTCGATCAACGCACGACCGGTACCCGTGCCACGAGACGCCGGCACCACGAACAAATCGTTGAGCACCCCGACCCGGCCTGCGTACAGCGTCTGCCATGTCCAGTAGATGGTCGCGAAACCTAGTGGCTTTCCATCGGTATCACGCGCGATGAGCTGAAGTCCCTCGGACGGATCGTCGATCAATGCGGCCACCAACGCGGCCAACCGCTCGTCGGAGGGCTCCACGCGATAGAAGTCGCAGTAGGCCCGCAGCATCGGCATCAGCTCGGGCACGTCGGCGCCGCCGACGGTGGTGATGGTCAGCATCGGGTGTTCGGCGGCGGCACGGTCACGTCGACAAGGTAGCGCGCCGAGATGTTGTCGACGCAGGAATTCCCTTGGAAGACAACGGTGTGCTGAGTTCCCTCGAACGTCAGCAACGTGCCACCCAGTTGCTGAGCCAGGTCGACGCCCGCCTTGTACGGCGTTGCCGGGTCGTTGGTCGTCGACACCACCAGGATCGGGGGCAGGCCTTTCACGGTGATCTCATGCTGATCGCCCGTTGCCGGCACCGGCCAGAACGCGCAGGTGTCAAGGGGCGCAAGGCCGGTGAACTCGCCGTAGTTCATGAACGGCGCGACCTCGCGGACGCGGCGGTCCTCGTCGACCACCTTGGCGCGGTCGGTGATGTGCGGCTTGTCCATACAGTTGACCGCGACGCGAACGTCGGTGGAGTTGTTGTAGTGCCCCTTGGCGTCGCGACCCATGTAGAGGTCGGCCATCGCGAGCATGGTGTCACCCGTGCCGTCGCGGAGTTCGGACAGCGCCTGGGTCAAATGACGCCACAGGTTCGGTGAGTACAGCGGCAGGATCGTCCCGACGATCGCGTCGCTATAACTCAGCCCGCGAGGATCCTTCGTCTTCGCCGGCTCCTTCACCAGAGGGTCGACCAGGCTCTTGTAGACGTCGGTCGCCTTGGCGGGATCGGTGCCCAGCGGACAGTCAGGGCTCTGGGCGCAGTCGGCGGCGTAGTTGTCGAACGCCTTCTGGAACGCGGCGGCTTGGCGGATCTCCTCCTCGATCTGATCGGCATTGGGGTCGACGGCGCCGTCGAGGATCATCGCCCGGACCTTGTCGGGATAGGCCTCGGCGTACAGCGCCCCGATCCGGGTGCCGTACGAGTAGCCGAGATAGGTCAGCTTGTCGTCGCCGAGACCGGCGCGAATGGCCTCGAGATCCTTGGCCACATTGGCGGTTCCGAGGTTCTCCAGGAATTCCTTGCCCATCTTGTCGACGCAGCGCTGGACGAACTCCTTGTTCTCCTTCTCGATGTGCGCGACACCTTCGGGCGTGTACTCCACTGTCGGGTCAGCACGCAGCCGGTCATTGTCGGCATCGGAGTTGCACCACGCCGCGGGCACCGAGTTGGCGACTCCGCGAGGGTCAAAGCCGACGAGATCGAATCGCTCACGCACCGACTGCGGCAGCGTCGGGGCCATCGACGCGGCGGCTTCGACGCCGGACTCTCCCGGTCCGCCGGGGTTGACGACCAGTGAGCCGACCTTCTCGCCCGTCGCCTTGATGCGAAGCATCGCGATCTGGGCGACGTCGCCGTCGGGCTTGCTGTAGTCGACGGGCACCGACAGCAGGCCGCACTCGGCACCCGCGGGGATGCGCGCCTCTTCGGAGACGGCCGACTTGCACGGCGCCCACTGGATCGGTGTGCCCGGCCGGGGCGCCGAGATGACGGCGCGCCCCTCGACCACGTTGCTGCACCCGCCCAGCAGCAGGGCAGCGATGGTCGCGAGGACCCCGATCTTGAGGTTCATGGCTTCACATGCTGCCATGACCGCGCGTCTGCCCTGGCGACGGCCGGTTTTACCTCGTCGCGTCGAGCAACTCGTTCAGCGCCACTTCGAAGTCGTCGGCCATGTCCCATAGATCGGGCAGTAACTCGGGACACGACACGATGCCGACATCGAGCTTGCCGGTCAACGACATCACGGTGATGTTCAGCCCGGAGCCGTGGAAGATCGGGCCCAGAGGGTACATGGCCTTGACCTCGCTGCCGAGGAAGTACAGCGGCACCTGCGGGCCTGGCACGTTGGAGATGACCAGGTTGTGCACCGGCCGCGCCTCTGTCAGCCGACTGCTGGCGTAGACACGCATGGCCACACCGAACACCGCAGGCGCGGCGAACTGGGTCCAGTCCTGAAGCAACGTCGCCCCGATAGCCGAACTATGTTGCTTGGCAACCGAATTCGCCTCCGCGATGGATTTCAGCCGCTCGCCCGGGTCATCGATGTGAGTCTCCAGTTTGGCGAACATGCCCGACACCTGATTGCGGCCGGGCCGATCGGACTTCTCGTGCACGGACACCGGAACCATTGCGACAAGGGAGTTGTCGGGCAGTTCGCCGCGGTCTTGAAGGAACTTCCGCAGCACCCCGGAAACCAGCGCCATCACGACGTCGTTGACCTTCACGCCGAAGTGGTTTTTGACGGTCTTGATGTCCTCGAGGTCGAGTTGGGCGAACGCGATGTTGCGGTGGCCGGTGACGTTGGCGTTGAACGAGGTCTTGGGCGCGGCGAACGGTGCGGCCATCGCCAGCCCGCTGCGGGCGCGTTTGACGGTGTCGACCACCGACGACAGCGTGGTCGGCACCACGTTGACCAGGCGCAACGGCCGGGTGACGAATTTGACGGCGCCACTGACCGCGATCTCGAGGCTGCTGGCATCGCCGACGCCGTCCACCGGGTCGGGCGCGGGCGCGTCCGGTTCGGTGCTGCACAGGGTCGACATCAGGTTGGCGCCGGTGACACCGTCGATGCCGGCGTGGTGCATTTTGGTCATGATCGCCAACCGGCCCCCGGCGTGCGCGTCGGTGCCCGCGATGTTCTCGATCACCCACGTCTCCCACAGCGGCCTGCTGCGGTCCAGCGGAAGTGACGCGATATGCCCGCAGATCTCTGCCAGCTCGTGTCGGCCGCCTGGCGCAGGCAGGCCGATGCGATGCAGATGCCGGTCGACGTCAAAGTCCTTGTCGTCCACCCACACTGGATGGTCAGGGTTGAATCGGCTGTCGGCGAGCTTCTCGCGAAACTGCGGCATCGCCTTGATGCGCAGGTTCAGCGCGTCGCGCAGCCGGTCGAATGTGTAACCGCCCGGCATGGTCGAGGTGTCGAGCTCGAGGATCGAGCACACATGCAATGGTTGCTTGGCGGTTTCGAGGTAGAGGAAACTGGCGTCGAGTCCGCTGAGCCGTTGCATGCCGGGAAGCTTATGCGTGGTCACGCGAGGTGTGAGGAAATCCACTTAACGTGCCTTTTAACTTTCCGACATCGGGGTGGCAGACTTGTAAACGTCAGACGAACCCGGGGACCCAAAGGGCCACGAGGATCGACCCCGACGAAACCACGAGGGACAATGATGTCTGAGCAGACTGTTTACGGTGCTGCCGATTCCAAACCGCGCGCCAAAGTGCGCACCCATCACCTCCAGAAATGGAAGGCCGAGGGCCACAAGTGGGCCATGCTGACGGCCTACGACTACTCCACCGCCCGTGTTTTCGACGACGCAGAGATTCCGGTGCTGCTGGTCGGCGACTCCGCTGCCAACGTCGTCTACGGCTACGACACCACGGTGCCAGTGACCATTGACGAGCTCATTCCGTTGGTGCGCGGCGTGGTGCGGGGCGCACCGCACGCGCTGGTGATCGCGGATATGCCGTTCGGCAGTTATGAGGCGGGCCCACAGCAGGCGTTGGCCACCGCCACCCGGTTCCTGAAGGAAACCGGTGCGCATGCGGTCAAGCTGGAGGGCGGCGAACGCGTCGCCGAGCAGATCGCCACGCTGACGCAGGCCGGAATTCCGGTGGTGGCCCACATCGGCTTCACCCCGCAGAGCGTCAACGGCCTCGGCGGCTTCCGAGTGCAGGGCCGCGGTGATGCTGCCGAGCAGACCATTCACGACGCCATCGCTGTGCAGGAAGCCGGAGCCATTTCCGTTGTGCTCGAGATGGTGCCTGCCGAACTGGCCACCCAGATCACAGGCAAGCTGACCATTCCGACCGTCGGTATTGGCGCGGGGCCGAATTGCGATGCGCAGGTGCTGGTCTGGCAGGACATGGCAGGGATGACGAGCGGCAAGACGGCCAAGTTCGTCAAGCGATTCGGTGACGTCGGCAGCGAATTGCATACCGCCGCAGTGCAATACGCGAACGAGGTGGCTAGCGGGGCATTCCCCGCAGAGGAGCACTCCTTCTAGGCTCTAGGCCCTAGGCGAATTCGGCTTTCCGCTTCGCCAGGAATGCGTCGATGCCCTCGCGGCCATCGGCGGAGTCAGCCAGCTTCGCGATCAGCCGGCCTTCGAGTTCCATCTGTTCTTCGAGTCCGGCCGAGAACGTCGACAACAGCAGGTTCTTCACGCCCCCGTTGGATTCGCTTGCGGTGGCGGCCATTTGGGCTGCGAGCTTGTCGGTGCGGGCGGCCTGTTCCGCGTCGGGCACCACCTCGGTGACCAGACCCCACTGCGACGCCTCCTGCGCCCCGAGCGTGCGGTTGGTCAGCATCAGCTCCTTGGTCTTGGTGATGCCGATCAACCGGGGCAGGTAGTACGACGAGCTGCCGTCGGGGCTCAGCCCGGCGCGCGTGTAGGCCATGGTGAACGACGAGGACTCCGCCGCCAGCACCAGGTCGCCGGTGATCGCGAGCGAGAACCCTGCGCCGGCGGCGACACCATTGACTGAGGTGATCACCACCGCGTTCATTCGCGCGAACGTGGAGATCGCGCGATGCAGATCATCGGCCACGCCCTTGATGAACGGACCGCGAGTCTCGGCGGCCGCGAATGACTTCAGATCCCCTCCGGCGCAGAAGAATCGGCCGGATCCGGTGATGACGACGACCTTGGTGGCCGGCGAGTCACAGCGCTTGGCGGCGTCGGCCAGTTCGCGAGTCATGGTGTCGTTCATGCCGTTTGCGGCATCGGGGCGGTTCAACGTGATCCGCGTGATGGGCCCGGACTGCTCGAACTTGATGGTCTGGAATTCGGTCACACTTGGACTGTATCGGCAAACCCGAGCCGCGCCGCGGTTGCCTTGTGAAGTTTGGCGAAGTCGCCGTCGAAGCCCAGCGTTCTCAGCGCCCCGTCGGCAATCACCAACGGTTGCTCGTCGGGGCAATCGATGTCGTCGGAGCGCCGGTTGATCACCGATTCGACCAGTCGAAACGGTAGGTCGTCGGCGTCGGCGGGCCCGTCGTATTCCGCGATGACGTCGGCGGCGAGACTGCGGTAGCGGGCGCGCAGTTCGGCACGCAGCAGTCGGAACTGTTCGAAGCGGTCGAGGCGCAACTCGGGAAGCAGATACAGCGCGCCCAGATTCCACCGGCTGGCGCAAAGCTGCGTGACGTCGGCGACCACCAGGGCGTGCAACCGCGGCGCCGCGGGTCCCGTCTCGCCAAGCAGTTCGGCGGCCAACCGTAGCGGCACGTCGACGGTGCCCGTCAGCAGCGCGTCGAGGATGTCGTCCTTAGTGGCGAAGTGGTGATACAGCGAGGCTTGGCGCACGCCGACCGCGTCGGCGATCCGTCGCGTCGAGGTGCTGGCGTAGCCCAGGTCGGTGAAAAGTTCCGCCGCCGCGTCGAGGATTTCCTCACGCGCGGTCTTGCCTGGCCGCCGCGACTGCTCGAGCCTCGGGCGTCCACGGCCGTCGCTGCTCATGGCCACATTCTCGCACCGTGCTTGCCATACTCAGGACATCGGCGATAGGGGGCGACGTAGATCCGCAACCACCGCAAGCTTCTGCGGCTGTGAAGCGCGCGGAGTGTCTACACAAGTTGACTGTGATCCAGGTCGGCTTATCCATCCTCGCCAGCGCCCTGGCCGCGGTTGGACTGCTTTTTCCCCGGCTAGCCCTAATACCTGTCATTTGATAGAAATACAGTCAACGCAGTCGTAACAGCCGCGATACGCCGGTGGAATCGCTGCGCTGAAAACTTTCAAGTGACAGATATTCGGACAGGAGCCGACCTTGAGTACCGACTCAACGACTGGCGCGCGCGATCACGCCCGGTCTCAGGTACACACCGCCACCATGCGGATTCCCGCCACGCCGCGCGACGTCGACCCGGCACGCCTGCTGTGGGCCGAAGCCGTTCCGCCTGGCTCGTACGCGGCCAGAGTCCTCGGCCGCGGTACGCGCCTTCGGCTCATCGATCCCGACGGCGGCGCGTGTGCCCACCTGCTGCTCTTCCGGTCCGACGCACCATGGGAGCGGCTCAATGTGGCCGACACCGTGAAGGTGCCGTGGCAGGCATACCTCGGAGTCGGCCATCCGCTGCTGTCCGACCAGGGCCGGGTGTTGGCGACCGTGGTCGCGGACAGCTCGGCCCACCACGACACGTTGTGCGGCATGACCGATGCTGGACGGGCCAAGATGCTGTTGGCCGCCGCCAAACACGGTCTTGATATTCGCGACGTTGCGCCGTCGGTGTCGTTGTTCAAGGGCGTGCGCGTCGGCGATGACGGGGCACTGGGGTTCACTGGGTCGGCCGGACCCGGCGCCGCGGTCGATCTGCTGATTCATCTGCCCGTGGTGGTCGCGCTCGTCAACACCGCCCACCCGCTCGATCCCGACCCGGCGCTGACCGGTCTCGACGTGCTGGCGTGGGGCGCAGGTGAACAGCTCACCGCAGCGGTCAACGACGAACCCGAATACTTGCGTGCCCTGTTCAACACCGAAAGCACTTGGGCCGCAGCACAACCCAGTGAGGACACCAAATGACCACGACAGAACTGGCCGTGATCGGCGACGAGGTGGTCGAGGCGTGCGCGCCGTGGTCTGCGATCGTGCGGGCCGGTCAGACGCTGCAGATCATCGACCTGCACGGCAATCAGGCGGTCGACACGCTGCTCTGGGGCGTCGCGGGCGATGAGGTCGACCACCGGCTCCGCTACAGCGGGCAGGCCACCATCGCCGCACAGCGCAACATCTTCCTGTCCACCGGCTCGGTGCTGCGGGCCGCCGACGGCACACCGCTGATGACGATCGTCGCCGACGACGTCGGCAATCACGACACGATCGCAGGCGCCTGCTCCAAAGAATCCAACACGCTGCGCTACGGCCATCACACCGTGCACCAACACGCTTGTGCCGAAAACTTTTTGGCCGAGGGTGCCAAGTGGGGGCTTGGCAAGCGCGACATCGTGCCCAACATCAACTTCTTCATGAACGTCCCCGTCGAGGCCGACGGCACGCTCGGGATCGTCGACGGGCTCTCTGCTCCCGGAAAGTCGCTGTCGTTGCGGGCCGACCGCGACACGCTCGTGCTGGTGTCGAACTGCCCGCAGATCAACAATCCCTGCAACGGATTCAACCCGACGCCGGTGCGGATGGTGATCTCGGCCGGATGAGCGCCATCGAGGTGGTGCGGCCGGGAATGCTGACCACCGTGCAGGCCTGGCCCGGCCGTATCGGGTACTGGCACGTCGGTGTGCCGCCATCAGGACCGATGGACGACCTGTCGTTCCGGATCGGCAACCGGGTGCTCGGCAATCCCGAAGGCGCCGCAGGCCTCGAATGCACGAGAGGCGGTCCGGCCCTTAGATTTCCGGACGGCGGACGAGTATGCATCACCGGCGCACCCCTGGCGGTGGTGCTGGACGGGACGCCGGTTCCGCAATGGCAGTCAATCGCAGTTCCTGCCGGCTCAGTGCTGGACGTCGCGACGATGACCGGTCCCGGCATGCGCTGCTACGTACTGGTGGCTGGTGGCCTGCAGGAGCCCGAATACCTGGGCAGTACAGCCACATTCACACTTGGCACATTCGGCGGCCACGACGGCAGACCGCTACGCGAGGGTGACGTGCTCACGGCGGTCCCAGACCCAGCACCGCTCAACAGCCGCCCCACGCGTGCTGCGATCGACGAGCAGCCCAGCATCGGGCACCGCTGGGAGATCGCCGTCACAGAAGGCCCACACGGTGCACCCGAGTTCTTCACCCGTGCCGATATCGACACGATCGTCGGGACCGACTACACGGTTCATTTCAACTCCGATCGCACCGGCGTGCGACTGGTGGGCCCGAAACCGCAGTGGGCACGCAACGATGGCGGTGAGGCCGGGCTGCATCCGTCGAACATTCACGACAATGCTTACTGCGTAGGCAGTTTGGACTTCACCGGCGACACCCCGATCCTGCTCGGGCCCGACGGCCCCAGCCTCGGCGGGTTCGTCTGCCCGGTCACCGTGGTCGGCGGTGAGCGCTGGAAGCTCGGTCAGATGGCACCGGGCGATGCGGTGCGATTCGTTCCGGTGCGCGCCGAACGGGCGCCTTCGCTGCGCACCATCGACGCCGACCGGCGCGCGTCGTTTCCTCTGGTGATCTCGACTTCCAGCGACAACGACGACGGCGTGCTGAGGCGCTTCACCGCGTCCGACGGTACCGAAGTGACGCTGCGTCGTGCCGGCGACGGCGGCGTGCTCATCGAGTATGGGCCGATGGTGCTCGACCTTGTCATGCGGGCCAGGGTGCATGTGCTGTACGAACACCTGCTCGCACAAGGCATTCCGGGCATCACAGAACTCACCCCCGGTGTGCGCTCGCTACAGGTGCAGTTCGATCCTGCGGTGCTGTCGATCGCTGAAGTGAGCGATCTGCTGGCGGGCCTTGACGGCGAGATGCCGGCGTCGGATCAGCTCGTCGTGCCGAGCCGCACCGTCCGGCTGCCGTTGTCGTGGGACGACCCGGCGACGCACGAAGCCATTCAGCGCTATATGCATGGCGTGCGAGCCGATGCGCCGTGGTGCCCAGACAACATCGAGTTCATCCGGCGGATAAACGGTCTGGATGATGCGGCGCAGGTGCACGACATCGTGTTCAACGCAGAGTATTTGGTGCTCGGCCTCGGTGACGTGTACCTGGGCGCGCCCGTCGCCACTCCCCTGGATCCACGCCACCGGCTGGTCACCACGAAGTACAACCCCGCGCGCACATGGACACCTGAGAATGCCGTCGGCATCGGCGGTGCGTACTTATGCATCTACGGCATGGAGGGCCCTGGCGGTTATCAGTTCGTCGGTCGCACCACCCAGGTCTGGAATCACTGTCATCCACGGAATGCCCAGTCGTTCGAGCCCGGAACACCGTGGCTGCTACGGTATTTCGACCGAATCAGCTTCTACCCCGTGAGTGCTGACGAGTTGCTGCATCTGAGGGCCGAGATGGCCGCGGGGCGTGGCGAGGTCGCGATCGACGACGGGAAGTTCTCCCTCGGCGACTACCAAGAATTCCTGATCGACAACGACGCCGGAATCACCGCGTTTCGCCAACAGCAGGCCGTGGCGTTTGCGGCCGAGCGCCGGGCCTGGGACGAGGCCGGGGAGTTCCGCCGAGCGTCCTAGGAGCGTGTTCACCTTCGTGTGGCAATCTGTGCACCGCCCATTAACCATCGCGGGCGGCACCGAAGGGACACTTCTTGCACTATGGCGAAATCCAGTGACCAGGCGAATTCCAGGTATCTGGAGGTCGAGCGCAAGTTCGAGGTTGTCGAGTCGACCGTGAGTCCGTCGTTCGAGGGACTGTCGTCCGTCGCGCGTGTGGAACGCAAGCCGGTGCAGCAGCTCGAGGCGGTCTACTTCGACACGCCGGCCCACGATCTGGCCGCGCGCCGTGTCACGTTGCGCCGCCGCACCGGGGGCACCGACGCGGGTTGGCATCTCAAGCTCCCTGCGGGACCGGATGCCAGAACCGAGGTGCGTCACCCGCTTGGCGACGACATTAGTGACACGGTGCCGGAGGAACTGCTCGACGTCGTGGCGGCCATCGTGCGGGACCGGCCTGTCGCTCCCGTCGCACGCATCTCGACCAGCCGCACTGTCGATATGCTCTACGGACCAGAGGGCGCCGCGGTGGCGGAATTCTGTGACGACAACGTCGTGGCGCGCGCCGAAGACGACGAAGATTCCGAGCAGCGCTGGCGCGAGTGGGAGTTGGAGCTGGCCGAAGATGGCAACCGCGACCTGCTGGATCGGCTGACACACCGGTTGCTCGACGCAGGGGCGGCGCCTGCAGCCCACGGTTCGAAGCTGGCCCGGGTTCTCAATCGTGAGGATGCCGAAGCAACGGATGCGGTTGCGCCACCTTCCGACCCGGTGCACCGCGCGGTGGCCGAAGAAGTCGAGCAGCTCGTGGAATGGGATCGGGCGGTTCGGGCCGACGTCTACGACTCGGTGCACCAGATGCGTGTGACCACACGCAAAATCCGCAGCCTCTTGCAGGCATCTGAGGGGGCATTCGGCATCACGGACGATGCGTGGATCCTCGACGAGTTGCGGCAATTGGCCGCAGTTTTGGGCGTAGCCCGCGATGCCGAAGTGCTTGCCGAGCGTTACGAAAAGACGCTCGACGAACTACCCGAGGAGCTGGTGCGCGGGCCAGTGCGCGAGCGCCTGGTGGACGGTGCGAAGAAGCACTATAAGTCCGGATGGCGACGATCGCTGATCGCGATGCGTTCGCAGCGCTATTTCCGGCTGCTCGACGCGCTGGAGGCCCTGGTGGCCGCAGAACCGCCGCCGGCGCCACCGGGTGCAGAGCCCGTTGAGTTGACGATCGACTCGGCTTACCGGCGGGTGCGCAAGGCGGCCAAGCGTGCCGCGCATGCGGCGGAGGAGGACCGCGACGAGGCACTGCATCGAATCCGAAAGGGCGCCAAGCGACTTCGGTACACCGCGGCCGCGACCGGCGCCGGCAAGGTGTCCGGGCGCGCGAAGACGATTCAGACGCTGCTCGGTGACCACCAGGACAGCGTCGTCAGTCGCACCCACCTGAGTCACCAGGCTGAGGCCGCGCATGCCGCGGGCGAGGACACCTTCACCTATGGGCTGCTCTATCAACTCGAAGACGATCTGGCGCGCCGGTCTCGGGCACAACTCGACAAGGCGTTGAAGAAGCTGGACCGCTCGGTGCGCAAAAAGCGCTAGGCCGAGCGGGCGGATGAGTTGGCCTGTAAGCCGGATTCTGTCCCTCGCCGTCGCGTTCAACCACGGCGGCAAGGCGGCGACCATCCATCTGGACACACCGTTGCCGGGTGCCTCAAGCGGCCTACCCGCAGACTCGGGCGAGCAGCCCTCGGGCGTCTGCGCTGCCGCACCCCTCCTGCGACATTCTTGGCCTTGCTTCGGGTGGGGTTTGCCTAGCCACTCCGGTCACCCGGAATGCTGGTGCGCTCTTACCGCGCCGTTTCACCCTTACCACCGCGAAGGTGGCGGTCTATTTTCTGTGGCACTTTCCCGCGAGTCACCTCGGATTGCCGTTAGCAATCACCCTGCTCTGTGAAGTCCGGACTTTCCTCGAACCATCCGCCGCACCTGTCCCCCGTGGATTGGCGCATAGTCCGCGGCCGCCCAGCCAACTCATCCGCACCATAATGATCGCATGACGCAGGTTCCGCCTGCCCGGTATCTGCAGCGGGCCAAGGATCTGGTCGACGCGCGCTACGCCGAGCCCATCACCGTGGACGATCTGGCCGCTGCTGCCGGGCTGTCGCGGGCCCACTTCAGCAGGATGTTCACCAGGACCTTCGGCGAGTCGCCGCGCTCGTATTTGCAGTCGCGACGCCTCGAGCGGGCCGCAGCGCTGCTGCGGTACACCGACCGTTCGGTGGCCGACATCTGCGTGATGGTCGGCCTGCAGAGCGTTGGGTCATTCACCACCAGCTTCGCCAGGGTCTACGGCAAGCCGCCCGCCGCGTATCGGGCCAGCATGCCGCCCGCCGCGATCTACGCGCGGGTGCCCAGCTGCATCCTGCGTCGTGACACGCGCCGGCCCGCCGACAGCCGCGTCAAGACAGCACACGGGGAGAAGACGCGCGGCGCCGGCCGACCGTAGCGTCGTGCGCATGATCAAAATCGCGAGCGCCCACTTGTGGGTACACGACCAAGAAGTGGCACTGAAGTACTGGACCGAAAAGGTGGGTATGGAAGTGCGCCAAGACGTTTCATTTCCAGAGGAGATGGGCGAGTTCCGGTGGCTGACCGTCGGTCCCCGCGGACAGGACGATGTGTCGATCGTGCTGATGGCCGTCCCCGGCGAGCCGGTGATGGATGAAGCCACTCGCAAGGAGGTGCTCAACCTCACCGCGAAGGGCTTCGCCGGAACCGTCTTCCTCACCA
Organism: Mycobacterium sp. JS623; assembly: GCF_000328565.1. Taxonomy (NCBI): domain Bacteria; kingdom Bacillati; phylum Actinomycetota; class Actinomycetes; order Mycobacteriales; family Mycobacteriaceae; genus Mycobacterium; species Mycobacterium sp. JS623. The sequence continues at coordinate 3,870,902 of NC_019966.1, forward strand.
CGGAGGACTGCCAGGCCAGCTATGAGGAAATGAAGGCCCGCGGCGTCGAATTCACCGAAGAGCCACACCAGATGCCGTACGGCGTCGACTGCGGATTCCGTGATCCGTCCGGCAACAGCGTCCGACTGACCCAATTGGCGGAGATCGCGGCCAATACTGGCTAGGTGCGAACCTCGACCGCAGCGGTTGGGTCGGCGGCCTTCTTTGTGGCGGCCCCCGGCACTTTCGCTGGGCTGGGCCCGTGGTTGATCACCCACTGGCAGATCCCGGGGTCCAGCCCACCGTTGCGCGTGGTGCTCGGTGTCATGCTGATCGTGGTCGGCCTCATCCCGCCGATCCACGCGTTCATCCAATTCGCCAAGGCCGGTGGCACACCGATGCCCGTCGCGCCGACCGAGCGACTTGTCGTGACGGGCTTCAACCGATTCGTGCGCAACCCGATGTACGTCGGCCTGCTCACCGCGGTCCTCGGGCAGGCATTATTGTTCGACAGTCTCTGGCTCGTGCTCTACGCCGCGCTCTTTTGGATCGCGACAGCGTCCTTCGTCCACTGGTACGAGGAGCCGACCTTGGTCCGTACCTACGGCGAGCAGTACGAGGAATATCGCCGCAATGTGCCTGCCTGGACGCCACGCCTAACGCCGTGGAATCCGCGTCAGAACGGTGGTGGTTCGTAGTTGGCGGCGAGCCAGGCTTGCCGTTGTCGTTCTTCTTCGGCGATGAGTTCTGTTCTTTCGCGACGTTCGGCGTTGATGCGGTCGCGGCGGTTTTGTTCGCGGGTTTGTTTGCGCCGCGGCATCATCAGCTCGCGATACGGACTGGGTTCCTCGACGGTCGGCAACCCGGGCGCGTCGATGGGTTGGCCCAAGCTCGGGAACAGGGCGGCGCCGTGGGCTTCGGAGACGTAGCTGTGTCCGGTCGGGGCGCTGAGAATGATTGTGCCGTCGGGCAATTGCTGCTCGGTCCAGCCATCGTGAAACGTCTTGATCAAATGATGGATACGGCAATAGTGCTTGAGATCCGACGCGTGGGTGAGCCCTGCGGGATAGGGCACGGTGTGGTCAAGGTCGCACTTATCGACTGGCCGGTCACAGCCGGGCCAGCGACACGTCAGGTCCCGCCATTTCACGAACTCTCGCGTCACCGCGGAGGGTCGATACCCCGGATCCGGGGTCGCCGACGGCACGACAATGGGCTTGAGGTTGGCGCTCGAGGCCAGCTCGCGCACCGACTCGGCGGGCAGGATCCCGAACCCGGGCAGATACCCAGGCGCGTTACTGGCACCCTCGACGGTCCCCTGTTCGGCCAGCACATGAATCACCGCTGCATCGAGTGCGGCGCGTTCGGCGGCGGCGGGGCAATCGTCTAATCCGCATCGGCAGGCCAGGCTGGCTTCCAGGCGTGCTAGCGGACCGGCCGCAGCGGCGCGGCGCTGCTCTTTGGTGCGCGGATCGTTCTCACACACAGTGGCCGCCAACGCATCCAACCGGGCATCCAGCGCTGCCCCATCGGCGGCATCCAGATAGCCCGAGACGCCGGCCGTGCCCGGGCCGGCTGGGTCGATGTGGATGTAGCGGTTGTCTTTTGTCTTGGGAGGCATCCGCACCCCGGCGGGATCGAATTTGGCAACCCACTGATCGACCCGATCCCGCAGTTTTGGCCCGGACAGCTTCATCCACTTTTGGCAGTGGCGCGCGATCGCCTCATCCAACTCAGGCATCACCGCCGCATCGACGTTCTCGGTGCGGTTGATGATCGTTGCGACCAACCGGAAATCGATCACCCCGGAGACGAACACCCGCGCCAGCCGGGGCAGCCGATGCCACAGGTCGCAGGCGAACTGCACCTGACTCACCGCGCGGTCATGGCTGATGTTCTGCACCGCCGAAACCTCGGCGGCCACCGCGTCACAGTCATCAGCACACCACCACTGACACTCGGCCAACGCACCACGACGCCGGACATATAACTCGGCCACGGCGGCCAGGCGTTGTGCGATCGAGGTCGACTCCTCACGAGTCGCCTCACCCATCACCTCGATGAGCTCGCCATCCTCAACGCCTTCGAACATATGTTCGACTATGCCACAAACCTACGACGGGTGCATGCGGCTATCCACACGGGCTATTGACCAGGCCGGACAACGCCCGCGGCAGTGGAGCGCGATGCAGCACACCGAGGCGTAGGGTGGCACGGGTGAGCGCGACGTAGAGCTCCGCCGCGCCGCGCGGGCCGTCCGCCAGGATCCGTTCCGGCTCCACCACCAGGACGGCGTCGAACTCCAATCCCTTGGTCTCCGAGGGCGCCACTGCGCCCGGCACGTCGGGCGGACCGATCACGACGCAGGTGCCTTCGCGGCCGGCTTCGTCGTCGACGAATTCGGCTACGGCAGCGGGTAATTCGGCCTCGGCGACTCGCTTGGCCCATGGCCGCACGCCGGATGCGCGAACTGACTCCGGTGGTTGCACTCCCGGCGCGAACTCGGCGAGCAGCGCTGCGGCCACGGTCATGATCTCCGCGGGGGTGCGGTAGTTCACCGACAACGATCGGTAGACCCAGCGACCCGGCACGTAGGGCTCCAGCACCGCGTCCCACGACCGCGCTCCTGCTTCCGAGCGACGCTGGGCGAGATCGCCGACGATCGTGAACGACCGACTTGGGCATCGTCGCATCAGCACACGCCAGTCCATCTCGGACAGCTCCTGCGCCTCATCGACGACGACATGCCGGTAGGTCCAGTCGCGATCGGACGTGGCGCGCTCGACGAGGTCCCTGTTGTCGCGCTCGACAAACCGCTCGGCGAGGTCTTCGCCGTAGAGCATGTCCGTTGCCAGCAGGTGATCCTCGTCGTCCATCAGGTCCTCGCGACTGACCAGGAGGTCCAGCACACCTGCTGCGTACTCCGCTTCGGCCCTGCGTTCGCGCTCGGCGGCATCGTCGGCGGGCTTATCGCGGCCCAGCAGCTCAACGAGCTCGTCGAGCAGCGGCACATCCGACACCGTCCAGCCCTCGCCGTCGGCGCGCCATAGCGCCTGGTCGGCGCCGGCGGCCTGCAATCGGTCCCTAGACATGTACAGCTCTGCAAGCACTGATTCCGGCGACAGGATCGGCCACAGTTCGTCGAGGGCGGCGGTGAACTCGTCGTTGTTCGCGAGCTCGGCGATCATGTCCGCGCGCATGTTCTCCCAGGCTTCACCGTCCTTTCGGGTCAGCCAGCCGCGACCCACCAGAGCGATCGCCCGCTCGGTGAGCACGTACGTGACGATCTCACTGAACACCGCGCGGGCCTCGTTGTGGGGCAGCCCACTGGCGCGCGCCTCCTCGATGGCCCACTCGGCGATCTCGGCGTTGATCCGCACCGTGACGTCTTTCAGGCCGATCTCGATCGGCTCCTGCGGCAGTCGCTGGTGCTCCGCGACCGCAGCCGCAAGCACTGCGACCATCTCGCGAGAGCCCTTGAGCCGCACAATATCTGGACTGTCCTCGGCGGTGGCGTTCAGCTCGGGCATCAGGTTGCCCGTCGTCATGAACACGACGTTCGTCTCGCCAAGCGAAGGCAGCACACGGCCGATGTAGTTCAGGAACGCCGGATTCGGCCCGACCACCAGCACACCATGGCGTTCGATCCTCTCCCGCTGCGTGTAGAGCAGGTACGCGACGCGATGCAGGGCGACGACCGTCTTTCCGGTACCCGGGCCGCCCTCGATGACCAGCACCCCATTGTGATCGAGCCGGATGATTTCGTCCTGCTCGGCCTGGATCGTCGCCACGATGTCGCGCATGCCGTCACCGCGCGGCGCACTGACGGCCGCGAGCAGGGCCGAATCCCCTCGTCCACCACGCTCATTCCCGCCCGGGCGGCCGAGCACCTCGTCAGTGAATTCGACCACCTGGCGCCCGCGCGTGTGAAATTGGCGGCGCCTGCGCATGTTCTCCGGGTTGGCGGCCGTGGCGACGTAGAACGGCCGGGCCGCGGGTGCCCGCCAATCGAGCAACAGCGGGTCGTAGGCGTTTTCCTCGTCGAACAGGCCGATGCGGCCGATATAGGAGCGTTCGCCGGACACGCTGTCCAGCCGGCCGAAACACAGCCCTGGGTCCGCTACGTTCAGTCGCGCCATTTCTCTGGCGTGTGCGCGTACCTGGACATCCCGATCCACCAGCGTCCCACCGTTCTGGGCGTCGACGGGCGCCCGCAATGCCGCGCGGTACCGATCCTTCACACGCGCGCGCTCAGCGTCGAGTCGCTCATATAGCGCTGCCACATACCTGCGCTCGGCTTCCAATTCGTCTTCGTAGTCCCGGGTTGACACATTCCCCCTGTTGCACTGACTTCTGGCGTAGCCCAGCGATTTTGCGGCATGACCGGGGTCTTGCCGCAAGCCCCCCAGTCCGTTATAAGTTAGAAGTGGCAAGGAGCGATGTTCTCCTTGCCGTTGTTGTCTCGACAATTGTCGTCTTCGACGATCTCACGTTCTGTGCAGCTGCCGCGTCTACCGGGTATGAACACTCGACATGCGGCAATCGAAAGCCCGCTCGGCGAGCTCACCATAGTCGCCGAGGGCGACGCGCTCACGGGTCTGTACTTCCGTAATCACTGGTACCGGCTCGGCGAGGACACGTTCGGGCCGCGGGTTGATGCGGATTCGGACCAGCTGCTCGCGACGGCGCGGAAACAGTTGACCGATTATCTGGCCGGTCGCACACGCGGCTTCAACTTGCCGACCAGGCTGCACGGCGACGAAGCCCAGCAGCGCGTCTGGCAGCTCTTGAGCACCATCCCCTACGGCGAGACCGTGACGTACGGCGAACTGGCCGCGGCGCTCGCCGACGGCACGACGCCTCAAGGGGTCGGGCAGGCCGTCGGACGCAACCCGCTGTGCGTCGTCGTCCCATGCCATCGCGTGGTCGGACGCGACGGCAAACTGACGGGATACGCGGGCGGGCTCAATCGCAAGCAATATCTGCTGGATTTGGAGGAGCCGAGCGAGGTGAAGGCGGCGAGGTTGTTCTGATGACAGCGACGAAATGGCAGAAACGAGTCGACTCCGGCGATTGGGAAGCAATCACCAAAGAGGTCAACGACTTTGGCGGTGCCGTGCTGCCCCAGCTGCTCACCAAGTCCGAAGCGCAGAAGATCCGGGGCCTTTATCCAGACGACCACCTGTTCCGCGCGACCATCGACATGCGTCGCTATCGGTTCGGGGAGGGCGAGTACCGGTATTTCCAACAGCCCTACCCCGAACCCATCGAATCGCTCAAGCAGGCGCTGTACCCCCGGCTGCTGCCCATCGCCAGGGACTGGTGGACGAAGCTGGGCCGGACGGCGCCCTGGCCCGACACACTCGACGAGTGGCTGGACATGTGTCATGACGCGGGCCAGAAGAAGTCGACGGCGATCTTGCTGAAGTACGGCAAGGGCGACTGGAACGCGCTGCATCGAGACCTCTACGGCGACTTGGTGTTTCCGCTCCAGGTCGTGATCAATCTCAGCGAACCGGGCGGGGACCACACCGGCGGTGAGTTCCTGCTCGTCGAGCAGCGTCCGCGCGCACAGTCCCGCGGCACCGCGACGATGCTGCCGTTCGGCCACGGCTTCGCGTTCACCACGCGCGAGCGGCCGGTTGAGTCGACCAGGGGCTGGTCGGCATCCCCTGTGCGGCATGGTGTTTCGGCCGTCCGCTCCGGTGAACGGTTCACCCTCGGACTCGTCTTCCACGACGCGAAGTGAGAATCCGCCGCGGGCTACCGTCCTTGTGCGCGCTGCATGCCGGATGAGTACCGACGCTGGCGGGCTAACGGTGCCGCAGCACGATGACGTTGTCGACCCAGGGCCAGATCTCGCCATCGGGACCCTTGGCCTTGCGCTCAACGGTGTCGACACGCACGCGCTCCCAATCGTCGCCGAGTTCGAGCGCACCTATGACCTCCTCAGCGCTGGGGAATTCGTGGTGATGATGGTCGAGTTTCGACGGCCAGGGCGGCGGTCCCGCGTGGTCGACGATCAGCAGCACCCCGCCCGGACGCACCGCGGTTGCGGCGCGCCTCAGCAGCCGCGGCCGATCGAACGGAATCATCGAATGCAGAAATTGCGCGGAGATCAAGTCGAAAGTGCCGTCCGGAAAACTCTCGGACAGATCGTGCTGGACGAACTCGATCCGGTCGGCCAACCCCTTGGCCTCGGCGGCGGCCGTCGCGCGCTGCAGCGCGGTATCTGAAATATCAACTGCGACAACAGTCCAGCCACGTTCGGCGAGCCAGCAGGCATCGGCGCCCTCACCGCAGCCCAGGTCCAGCGCATGGCCCGCAGCCAGCGGTGAGACCACTTCCGCCAACCTGACGTTGACGCGACCACTCCAGACCCGGTCACTCTCGGCGTAGCGCTGCTCCCACTGCTCCTTGGCATCAGGCGTCGACATGTTCGCTCCAATCTGGGACGGGCAATCCGCATTCGTCGGCCAATAAGCTTTGCACCACTGACATTCCGGCCATCGAGCCCGCCGCGATCGCTGAAGCGACCGAGGGCGGCAGTTGGGTACTCAGGTCGCCTGCCGCGAAAACCCCCGGCGTCGTCGTGCGGCACAGACCATCCACCTTCACCGGCGTCTCGCCGAACGGCGTCGACTCGCCAGGCTCGGCGTCGAGTTGTTCGGCGAGCCGGGATCGCTGATGCAGCGTCGTGGCGGCGAGCAGGCCTCGACGTTCCAACCGGCCGCCGTCGGAGAACTGCACGGCTTCCAGTTCCGCATCGCATGAGATCAGTTCAGCCACCGGCCGCTCGTCGATCTTCACCCCAGCGTCGGCCAGCCGGCCTCGATGATCATCGCTCAGGTCGGCGGGACCGTCGGTCAACAGGACCAGGTCATCCGTCCAGCCGCGCAGTAGCAATGCCGAATGAATCGCCTTCTCGCCCCGCGCGAGCACCGCAAGAGGTTGATCGCGCAATTCCCAGCCGTCGCAGAAGGGGCAATGGAAGACCGACCTTCCCCAGCATTCCATCAACCCCTTCACCTCTGGCGGCCGGTACTCCATGCCGGTGGCAAGCAGCACTCGACGCGTCCGCACGCGCGGGCCGTCGGCCAGCTCCAACGCGAAGAACTCCCCGTCGCGAGTGCCAGACACGACTTCACCGCGTCGCACTTCGACGCTCGGGTAAGCGGCAAGCTCCTTGCGCCCCTGCTCGTACAAGTCGGCAGGCGATCGGCCGTCGTGTCCCAGTAATCCTCCGACTCCGTGGGCCGCGAGGTTGCTCTGGTGGCCCGCGTCGACCAGAAGCGTGCGACGCCGGGCTCGACCCAGCACCAGTCCCGCGCTCAAACCCGCGGCGCCGCCGCCTACGACGACGCATTCCCAAATCGCATCCATGCCCCGAGCTTGCCCAAATTCCCGCGAATCAATCAAACTGTTTTGCCATGGAGGCAAAAACCTCGGAAGACGACTTTGATCTACGGGTCAGGCAGCGCCTGCGGCAACTGCGTAGCCAGCGGGGGCTGACGCTCGAGGACGTCGCCAGCCGCTCCAGTATCGACGTGTCGACACTGAGTCGGCTTGAGTCGGGCAAGCGCCGGCTTGCGCTCGACCACCTCCCCCGACTGGCCGCCGCATTGTCGGTGAGTACCGACGAGCTGCTGCGCTCACCCGAGGCGGAGGATCCCCGGATTCGGGGCGCCTCACACACCCACAACGACATCACCTACTGGCCGCTGACCCGCCATGGCCCGGCGGGCGGTCTGCACGCCTACAAGATCAAGATCAACGCCCGTCGGCGCACCCCGCCCGCTGAACTACCCGTGCACGAAGGGCAGGACTGGATGTATGTGCTGTCCGGCCGGCTGCGGCTGATTCTCGGCGAGAAAGACTTCGTCATCAAATCCGGTGAGGCCGTTGAGTTTTCAACGTGGACACCACACTGGTTCGGGGTCGTCGACGAGCCCGTCGAGGCGATCACGCTGTTCGGGGTGCACGGCGAACGGCTGCATCTGCACAGCTGATGTTCCTATCGTCGGCCGGATGAGCGACGATCTACCAGCCGGTGCGCGGCGGCATCTTTT